>NZ_JBFUDD010000003.1:0-619107 GCF_056404915.1 Asticcacaulis sp. P2_B1
GTATTATGTTGCCGCATGATTACGATATGTGAAATTAATTATTATAGTTCGTAATTTTCCCGTTGACATGGCAGGGCAAGCTTGGTAGGTTTTTCTCAGCATCCAGTGTTGCGAACGAAATCAACCCCACGGTCTTTGACCGGTGGGGCTTTTTTATGCCTGAGGAGGGCCTTCCATGACCACAGAGACCAAGACAGAGCGGCGCCCGCGCAGCACCTATTCGGAAAAACTGGCCGAGCGGGTTTGCCAGCTGATTGCGGTCAGCACAATCGGATTGAAGCGCATGGTGGCCGCCGACATGACGCTGCCGAGCGAAAGCACCATCTATCTGTGGGTCCAACTCTATCCCGACTTCCACGACAAATATCATGCTGCGCGGGAAGCCCAGGCCGAGGCGCGATGGGCGGCGTGTCAGGTGATCGCCGAAGACTACCAAAAGGACGTCAAGGTCCTGGTCGATGCGAGCGATCCGCAGTTGGCGGCCAAGACCAAGGCGCTGAACGAGGCCGCCAAACTGGTGATCGATGTGCAGTGCCGGATGATTGCGTGGCTGTCGCCGAAGAAAGCGAGCGAAATTGTCAGCAAGCCGCCCAAGCGCAAGAGCAAACCCTTTATGTACAAGACCCTCGACGACCTGATTTGCTAAGATGCGATGCCGGTATTTCGGCTGGGCGGCTGGCTTTCGAGGTGCTGGACTTCGACGGTGAAGCCTGCCGGCGACTTGACGTAAAAGGTCCAGGCGCCGTGGAAGACGCGGGGCGGTTCGGCCGCGTAGCCGGCTTCGGTCAGGCGGCGATGGACTTCGTCGACGGCTTCGCGGCTGTCGCGCATGAAGCCGATGTGGAAGGTCGAGGGGTAGGTCACCTCGGACTGGCGGTCGAAGTTTTCGATATTCAGCACCATGCCGTGGCCGTCGGTGAGCAGGGACATGACGTGGGATTCCTTGTACCCCAGCGGTTTCATGTCGAAGAAGGTCTTAAGGAAGTCGCTGCACGCGGCGACATCGGGCACGGGTATGTTGATGTGGTTGAGATGCATGGGTGTCTCCTTCTTTGGTTCCTCGGGGTGGTTGGCGATTAGATATTGAACGATTAGAATTCTAATCGTAACTTGTCAAGAGGGTCGAATCGGGGATTTTGAGGGGTCATGAAGGACATGTGGTCGGATAGCGAAATTCCCATCGGCCTGCTGTTGTCGCGCGCGGCGCGGACGGCGGAGCGCGCGTTCGACCGCAGTTTGGGCGGTGGCGCCAGCCGGTGGCAGATCCTGAGGACGTTGGTGGCGCGGTCGGCGGAAACGCAAGCCGCGCTGGCCGATGCGGTGGGGCTACGCGGGGCGACCCTGGTGTACCATCTCGACGCGCTGGAGGCGGAGGGGCTGGTCGTGCGCAAGCGCGCCGCCGAAAACCGGCGACTGCAGACGGTCGCGCTGACCGAGGCGGGGCGGGCCATGTTTCAGACGATGTTGACGGCGGTTGTGGCCTATGACGCGCGCCTGCGGGCGGTTATCGGCTCAGAGGCGGAGACGGAGTTGCGGGCGGCGTTGCAAAGGATCGACGCGGAATTGGGAGATCAGGGGGCGGGGTAAGTGGCAGGGGTAATGTGCCACGGTTGACAGGGATGCACGGCTTAAGCGCAATAGCCGGATGGCTGTGGTGGCGCTGGGGATTATAGCCCGACGTTCACGCTTGCGGCGCGATGGGCAAAGGGGTTCATCCACAGATAAGCCAGATAAGCACAGATGGCGCTGCGCGCCGGGGGAGTTGCCAGCGGCGCTCGGGGATTGTCCTGAAATCCCCCGCCCCGCCTCGGGGCGGTATAAGTTATTGATTCGGTGTAATCTTATGCTTACCTACTGGCCAAGATGTGTGCATCGCTTAGCCTCCGAGAGGGGAGTTCCTGATTCATGTTTCGCATCCGGCCGTGATGGGATGTCAGTTTGTGCTGCGACCCCATGACGGGGTTCGTGTCCAACAGGTTTGAACCTGTTTCTTCACCCAACGATCAATGCATATAGAGGAGTGGTTCGACGGCCTTGTAGCGGCGTTGTTCGGGGAAGGGCGCGCTGTAGGATTTGACGTCGATGATCTGATAGCGGATCTGGTCGGCATCGAGCGTTGCCTGGGGCCATTTGGGCAGGTTGCCGCTATTGGGATTGCCGGTCTTGATGAAATTGGCCCAATAGGCGGTCATGGTCGCCGAGACCTTGTAATCGTCGGCGGTCCAGGCATAGAGCGGGTTGGTGTCGAGATTGCCCAGGGCGTATTCGATCTCGGCGCTGTGGACGGCGCCCCAGGGCAGGGGATTGCCCGAAGTGTCCGTCACGAAGCGCGGGCGGACATGGGTGTAATGGTAATAGAAGGTCGGCGCGCCGGTTTGGCGCTGCAAATCGAACCACTTCCACGTCGGCAGGGCGAGGAAGTTGTCGCTGGCCAGGGCGGTCGCCGCGGGCAATACATCGGCATCGGTGGTGGCGGGATAGAGGGCGAAGAACGTGTCCGCTTTGTCGCCGAGGGTGCGTGCCAGGCCGGCACGATAATTTGCAACGGTCGGTGCGTCGCCGAAGACGGCGGAACCCGGCTGTTCCTGAGAGTTGGAGCCTACCAGGAGGGGGACGTGGGCGGCATGGCCGGAGGCGAAGGTTACGGCGGGCGGTTCGGTCAGGAAGTAGCCGTCGATCACCGCGCCGAAGCGCATGTCCTGCGCGCTGCCTTGGGCGGCGAGAAGCTTGTCCGCCGGCAGGGCGCGTAAATCAGCGAGAGTCGAGGCGCCCAGGCTTTGGGCAAAGGCCGCGCCTTTCTTTTCGTCGTCGCTCAGCAGGGGCGGGGTCAATTTTTGCATCAGGGCGCCGCTTTCGCCGATGGCGCCGGCAATATTGTCACGCGACAAGGGCGAGGCCATAAGGGCGCTGACGGAGATAGAGCCGGCCGACTCGCCGCCGATGGTGATATGATCGGGGTCGCCGCCGAAGGCTGCAATGTTTTGTTTGACCCAGGCGAGGGCCGCCACCTGGTCCAGGAGACCGTAATTGCCCGACGCGTGATGCGGGGAAGACGCCGTGAGCTCGGGGTGTGAGAGGAAGCCGAAGACGCCGAG
Source organism: Asticcacaulis sp. P2_B1 (assembly GCF_056404915.1). Taxonomy (NCBI): domain Bacteria; kingdom Pseudomonadati; phylum Pseudomonadota; class Alphaproteobacteria; order Caulobacterales; family Caulobacteraceae; genus Asticcacaulis; species Asticcacaulis sp. P2_B1. The sequence goes on from NZ_JBFUDD010000003.1 coordinate 3,096, forward strand.
GCGGTAGTTCAAGGTGACGACGACGATGCCACGTTTGGCCAGGGCGGCGCCATCGTAGCGTTTCTCGGAACTGTCGCCGGCCTTGAAGCCGCCGCCATAGATATAGACCAGGACCGGCAATTTAGTCTTGGGCGCGCGGTCGAGTTTGGCCGGTGTCCAGACGTTGAGATAGAGGCAGTCTTCGCTGGGCGCGGGTGAGCGGAACTGCATATCGGAATAGAGCGGCTGTTGCATGCAGCGCGGGCCGAAGGCCGTCGCGTCGCGGATGCCCTGCCAGGGTGCGACAGGCTGCGGCTCTTGCCAGCGCAGGTCAGCGACGGGCGGGGCGGCAAAGGGAATACCGCGGAAGATGGCGATGGGCGTGGCGCCGGGCTGGTTTACGCCGCGGACCTGGCCGGCGGCTGTGGTGACGACCGGGTCGGCTGCGGCGGCGCTTGCGAAAATGGCCAGAGACAAGGCCAGTCCAATGATTGCGCGCATGTTTCATTATCCCCGTCTTGGTCGAGTGGAGTTGGGCGGTTCAGCGCCGGGTCCAGGCTTCGTGATTGTGCAAGTCATAGCATAACAGAAAAGGATGCGAAGACCTCAAGTCGGGCGGCGCTAAAATACGAAATTACAAAATATTTGTATAACTCGTAATTTTACCGTTGACATGGCAGGGCAAGCTTGGTAGTGTTTCCTCAGCATCCAGTGTTGCGAACGACAACAGCCCCGCGGTTTTGAACCGGTGGGGCTTTTTCATGGGCGATTGGGTTATTCGGCTAATATGGCCTTGGCTTTGGCCTTTTCGTTGGCCGTCATGTCCTGTTCCACTTGGTGCAGATCGGTGAGCCAGCCCTCGGCGGTTTGGCGATGGGCATCGTCGGCTTGTCGTTCATAATATTGGGTTTCAGGATCGGACGGCCATGGCGGCGGGACAGGTTCGAACGGAGCAGGGTTGGGAAGCGCCTCCGGCGCCCAGGCCTTGATGGCTTGGGTCAAGAGGATGTCGGCCTTGACAAGGTCACGCGGCACGATCCTGCCTTCGGCATAGATCATGGCGAGTTCGTATTGGGCCGGGATGACGTCGTAGCGACCCTGGGAGGCGTTGGTCAGCAGGGCGAGCGCTTTGGTGTCGTCGGGCGCTGTGCCCAGGCCGTGAAGATACATATAACCCAGTTGGTAGTCGGCGCTGTTCACACCGAAGGTGGTGTTGATGCGGGTATAGCAGGCAAACGCCTTGGCGTAGTCAGGCGCAAGGGTAAGATCCATGCGCGTGCTTTGGGCGAATTCGTTCGCCGCATGACCATGAAGGCTGCCGGTAAATTCGAGGCTGCACAGTTTTTCCACGGCCGACAGGGTAAAATAGGTGATCTCTGACGCCGCTACCTGTTCCAGCCAATATTGTGTCTTGGCAGCGTCCTGGGTCGGGCCGTCGATGGCGTAGATATCGGCTAGAACAGCTTGCGCCACGGTGTCACTCTGAACGGCGGCTTTTTCCAGCCAAATGATGGCACCCGCGAGATCGGTGGTCGCCGAAGTGCTGTCGAGCCCCGCATCGGCTTGGGGATTCCATTCACGATCGACATAGGCGCGGAAATAGAGGTCGCCAAGCGTGCTCTCAGCCTCGCGATAGCCCTGGGCCGCTGACAGTTTCATCCAATAGCTCGCCGGATAGTCGTTCTCAATGCCGGTTGCTCCGTGCGGTTCATGGACTGCGAAAAGATATTCGGCCCTGGCATCCCCCGTCATCGCTGCCTTATAGCGCGCCGCGTGTGCGGTGATGAAAAAGGTGATTTGATCATATGACGCCTGGCCGTTCTGCAAGCCGTTGCCGGCGGCCATCTTGTACCAGGTTTGGGCGGCGGAATAATCCTTGGGCACGCCCAGGCCTTCCTCATACACACGGCCGAGGGTCATCTGCACATCGGCTTTGCCGGCCAAGGCGTGGGTCTTCATGTCGGCTATTTGCGCCGAGGTGTAGGATGGCGGCGGCGGGGGAGGCGGCAGCAAGGCATCGGCCGGCATGCTCGATCCGAGCGTGGCAACGAACGTGGCGCCCGCTATTCCAAAAATCAAACCTTGCCGAACCATATTCCCCCCTTGGGACCGTGCGTTGAAAGCCAATATAGCATGGACAAGCGACGATGGGCGAATGTGTTGCGTCGGGTGGGATGAGCATGGCGTCGGGCCTATGCGAGCAAGAAATTACGTCAGTAATAATTTTTATTTAGTTTCGTAATTTTCTTGTTGACATGGCAGGGCAAGCTTGGTAGTGTTTCCTCAGCATCCAGTGTTGCGAACGACAACAGCCCCGCGGTTTTGAACCGGTGGGGCTTTTTCATGGGCGATTGGGTGTTGGGACAGGTGGCTTTTCAGGTCCGGCCCGCTCGAGCGGCGCCCTTCGTTAGCGGAGCGCATCGTCCAGGCGGTCGCCACGGTGCCATCGGATCAGATGGATAGTGGCCATCGGCAAGACCTGCCTGCGAGACCACCATCCATCTGCCAGTGCGGTGTGTTGCCCTGGATGGGATTAATCACGCGACCTAATGATGATCGTCGTCTTCATCATCATGTTCGTGTTTCAGCCATGTGCACAGCTCCGGGGGCAGCAGTTTCGCATAGGCGTCGTCGCTGCCGACAAATTCACCCAGGTCTCGCACATTGACGAAGCCGACATTGGGAAACGTCTGGGCCGCCTGGCGCAAGAAGCGGAAATCTTCATCGCCGATGCCAACCATGATGTAGTAGATTTGCGATTCCGCATGTTCGGCTTCGCTCAAAATTTCCCATGCCGCTTCATGGTCGCCGTTTTCGCCATCGGTCAGGAAGTAGTTGATCGCCGGCGTTCCGGAGCGCGTTTCTTCGCCATAGGTCTCGCGCTTCAGGCCAAATATCATACCCAGCAAGCCGCCTGGCGCTTTTTCCTCGATCAGGCCGTAGGCCATGAGGTTGGACTTGAGCACAGGCGCGTAATCGGTGCGGCCTCCGATGATGCCGGCCAGATCGCGGTTTTTGGTAATTTCGCGTTTCACGTAGTCCGGATAGTTTTTGGCGGTTACCGGTGTGATGGAGGCCATGCGATCGCTGTCGGAAAACACCCAGGTATCGACGCGGCCGTCATCGTCGAAATACAGCGCGACGGGCAGGATACGCTCGATAGCCGACTGCACGGCGCCGGACTTGAACAGGTTTTCCATGGAACCGGATACGTCGATATTGATTCCCACCTGCGCCGGGATGCGCTCGTGAATGCCCTGCTTCTGCAAGACAAAACCGACGCGGCGAATTTCTTCTTCCGGTTTTTGCAATGTGAACGTGGTCATGGGTTTTCTTTCTGCTTTTTGCTGGGCTGTTTGAGTGTTGACAAAAGGTGGCGATGCGCGTCGAGGACCGCTTCAAATATCCCGGAATCTTGCGAATTGAGCCGCCTGGCCAGGAGGGCCGCGGAAAAGGCGGCGTACCAGGCTGGCAATTCCTCGCGCGTGAAATTCGTGCCGGAAAGTCCAAGCTCGTCCATGCTGTGTGTCAGAACTTTCAGGGTCTGCCGCCCCACATCGAGCGTCGCGCCGGTCGCGGACAAACTGGCTTCACGGTTTACCAGGGCGTCGCGCTGCGATTGATAATGTGTTGTCAGGTCCCGGTCGTCACGGATCGACGTATCGATGTAATTGACAATAAAGCGACAAGCCAAAACGTGGGCCATGATCGCTTGCGACAAGGCGGCGTAACGCCTGGACAGGCGATTAAGTGTTTCGACAAAGCCATCGATGACAGGCATCGACGCTTCCAGAGATTGTGACAAGGCCTTGATTTTAGAATATTCCAATTCAAAATCACGCTCGGTCATGCCCCCCTGGAAAAACTGTTGTATCGTCTTCAAACGCCCCGGCTTAACGGCAAATACGCTTTGCGGGTCGAGTTTTTCGAGACGTTCAACCAGTTCGAGATAGGTGGCCTTGACGGAGGTCAAAGCATCGCTGCTTACCAGATCAAGCTCGGCTTCAGTGAGTTTGCCATGCTCTGACTGCAAGGCCGCGCCAAAACGGACCACATCGTCAAAATAATGGTCGTCGAGATTGACCCCATTCACCGCCTGCAAGGCTTCCGCCAGCACAGGGCGCGGGGCGCCTTCGTCCAGCGCTTGCAAGTCCTTGAGCGTGCAGGGAATCCGGTTGCGGGGCTTGCCGGCCGCCAATATTTTCGGCCGGTCGCTTCGGGCTGAGGGGGCTTTAGGCGTCCCAAACAAGATGGCGGGCTTCTTTTCCAAAATGCTCAGGTCCCGCACAATGCGTCTGATTATTGCAAATAGGCGTTGATGACGTCACCGAGGCCGACGTTCGACGCCGCGCCCACGGCATGGAATTTCCACGAGCCGTCGCTTTGTTTGATGAAGGACGCGACCTGGATAATGGTTTTGCCGGCAAATTCGGACGTCAGCTGATAGCGGCACAGTTCGGAGTCCATGGCATCGCAGACCTCGATATAGGCGTTTTTCACCTTGCCGAAGTGCTGGTTCTTGCGTTCGGCGTCATGGATGGAAGCCCAGACCGCCAGCTCGGAAACATCGCCGGGCAGCTTCGCCAGTTCGATTTTGAATTCTTCGCGAAAACCTTCGTCGTGGTGTCCGCCGCCATGACCCGGTTCTTCTTCTTCCTCTTCTTCCGGTTCATTGTGGCCCATGCCGCCGCGTCCCGTGCGATCGTCACGTTCATGCCACATCGAGCCGTCTTCGGTTTGAAACGATCCGTCGGCATTTTTTAGCAGGGATCCCTCCCGATTGCCGGGGCCGCGCACGAAGGCGTAGCACAGGGCATGCGATCCATCATTGTACAGTCGCGCCCGGTTGGCGTCGCCGCGCGGATGCACCAGGGCAAAACAATGAACGTCGAGATCAAAGGCCGCGTCGCATCCTTCAGGCGGATCCCAGACGAGTCCGGAATGGACCAACTGGATTTCCTTTTCGAGTTGGAAGGATTGGCCCTTGCTGAGCTTGAACGTCGCCATGCTGTAAACTCCATCCACTATCGTGGTGTGTATTGATAAGGATTAGGAGGCAATCGGCCGGTCGACCGTCAATTGCCGGGCCTGCTCCAGCTTGAGCCGCGCCGCGGCATAACGCTGTTTGTTGCGCTCGCCTTCGGCCAGGACCTTGTCGGCAATCACGCGCAGGCGCTGGGCGGCGCCGAGAACAAGATCGGCATCGGCCAGGCGCGCTTCGCCAGAGGCCTTGGCCGCGTCGACCGAAACGTTTTCCAGGACGTCCAGTCCATAGCCCTGCAGGGAGGCCCGCAGTTCACGCCGCATGAGATTCATTTGTTGCACGGATTGCGTCTGGAAAAGCGCATGGAGGCGGATGAGGATCGACTTCACGTCGTTGAATTCGGCGTGGGCCGATGTCACCGTATCCGCCAGGGTCGCAAGGGCGGCGCCGCGAACCAGGCCGATGGAGTCGAGGTCCGTCGGCGCCTTGGCATAGGCGCTTTCGAGGACCAGAACGCGATTGCGGAACAGGTCGAGCTTTTGGGCGAAATCGCGCGCCTGCTGCACTTTGAGAGGATCGCCGGAGGCGGCAAGCTCCGACTGCCTGGCCAATTCGGTCTCCGCCATCGCGACCATGTGCCGCCCGGCCTCGACATAGACACCGAGAGATTCGATGTTGTCGCTATAGCTGTCGGCCAGGGTACTCATGCGTGAAACTTCGCCGATCAGCTTCGTTGTCTCGCTGTCGATCTGCTTTTCCATGGGCTTGATCAGGTCGGACAGGGATTTGGCCTTGCTTTGCAACATGCCGCGAACTTCATCCGTCACTTGTTTCAAGCGCTTGGCAGGATCGCTCAAGCCGATGGCCATCAGCAGTCTTTCGAAGAAGCCAGCCTGCAACTTCGTGCGAATGGTCTTTTCAAGCTCTCCCAGGTCGGCTCCGTTCACGCCATCCTTGATGGTGCGGAACAGTTCGAACAGGACGGGCGAATCGGCCTTGGTGATTTCAGCCAGGATATCGTCGAGTTTGGCACCGAAGCTGGCGATGGCGTCTTGACCGAAGGTGACGACGGAATGATCCGCCGTTTTCACGAGGGGGGTCTTGCGCGCCAGTTCCTCGGCGGCGCTGCGCTTTTCAGCCGGCAAGGAGACCTTGACCACGGCAGGCAAATTGCCCGTCGGCGCCGGTTGCAAATCCGTCAACGTGCCAGATTCGGTCACGGTTGTTGTATTATCCGACATTGCCACTGCTTCCCCGCATTATCCCCAAAGCACTACCCGACATGGGTTTAACCTATCCCCTTTCAAGACACCATGAACAGAAAAAACTGAAATCACATTTCTTTGTGATAGGTTCGCAGCGTAACGGTCATGAGAAGAATCAGGTGAGATTATAATGGTAGCCCAGACGCGCTTTAACATCCAAGGCATGGATTGCGGCGCCTGCGCCCGAAAAATCGATACCGTCGTACGTCGCATGCCAGGCATCAAGGACGTCAATGTCTCGGTGGCCTCCAATGCCATGACCGTCGTCCACGAAACGGGCGCCGCGGTGAGTGACGCCATACCGCAAAAACTGAAAAGCCTGGGCTATGGTGCCACGGTGGCGCTTGCGAATGGCAGGAGTCTGCGCACCCACGACATCGAGCCGGAAGACCACGCCTGTAACGACCACGAGGGGCACGACCACGAGGGTCATGATCATGAGGGGCACGATCATGATGCGCACGATCACGAGGGGCATGATCACGAAGGTCACGACCACGAAGGGCACGATCATAAAGGTCACGATCACGGGGCGCATGACCATGGTGACCATGAGGCGGAAAAAGCCAAACCCGACGCGCATGCCGGACATGGACACAAAGAGGCGGCTGCTGACGCGCATGGCCATGTCCACGAGGCTCACGACGGTCCATGGTGGTCATCGAACAAGGGGAAGCTGACGATTGCCGTGGGTATCGCGACCGGCGCCGCGTGGGTCTTCAGCCATCTGTTTCCGCAATATGGACATTGGGCGTTCATCGTAGCCGTTCTTGTCGGGCTGCTGCCCATTGCCAAGCGTGCCTTTATGGCGGCCATCAACAGCGTCGTCTTTACCATCGAGAGCCTGATGACGGTGGCGGCCGTCGGCGCCATCTTTATCGGCGCCACGGAAGAAGCCGCGTCTGTCATCTTCTTGTTTTTGATTGGTGAAATGCTGGAAGGCGCCGCCGCCGGAAAGGCGCGCCAGAGCATCAAGAGCCTGACCTCACTGTTGCCGAGCACGGCCATGTTGCGCGACGGCGACAGTTTCAAAGAGGTACAGGCAGACTCATTGCGCATCGGCGACGTCATCATGGTCCCGCCAGGAGATCGTATTTCCGCCGACGGTATTATCGAGTCAGGGGAAGGCAGTATCAATGAAGCCTCCGTCACGGGAGAAAGCCTGCCGGTCTTCAAAAAGCCGCAAGCCACTGTCTTCGCGGGTACGGTGAACGGGGAGGCGACCCTGGTGGTACGCGTTACCGCTCAGGCCGCCGACAATACGATCGCCCGGGTCGTTCGCCTGGTTGAAGAAGCGCAGGAATCGAAAGCGCCGATGGAGCGCTTCATCGATCGCTTTTCCACCTTTTATACACCGGCGGTGTTTCTCACCGCCTTGCTCGTCGCCACTGTTCCGCCCTTGCTGTTCGGCGCTGGCTGGGTCGCCTGGATTTACAAGGGCCTCGCCATTCTGTTGATCGGCTGCCCTTGCGCTCTTGTTATCTCGACACCGGCGGCCATTGCGGCCTCACTGTCAACGGGGGCACGGCGTGGGCTATTGATCAAGGGCGGCGCTACGCTGGAAGGCCTGGCGAAAATCACGACGGCTGCCATCGATAAGACGGGGACCCTGACCGAGGGCAAGCCGGTCATCACAGATATCGTCGCGGTCCAGGGCACCGAACGCGACGTCCTGGCCATGGCGGCCTCGCTGGAAGTGGGCTCGACCCATCCTCTCGCGACAGCCATTATGAAAAGAGCGGAAGCGGATGGCCTGGAGGTCGTTGCTGCGGACAATATTGTTGCCGTCGGCGGCAAGGGTGTTCTGGGACAATCGGCCGGCCAATCCGTTTTCCTTGCCTCCCTGCAGGCCGCACGAGAAAAAACGACATTCGACCCCGCTGTGCTCAAACAGATCGAAACTTTACATGGCGAAGGCAAGAGCGTGTCCGTCCTCCTGGCCAACGCGGCCGTGGTGGGCATTATCGCCATGCGGGACGAGCCTCGGGCCGACGTGAAAAGCGGCCTGCAAGCCTTGCGTGACTTGGGGGTATCGGTCGTGATGCTCACCGGTGATAATCGCCGGACGGCGGAAGCCGTCGGCAGGGACCTGGGCATCGATGTGCGCTCTGAACTCCTGCCGGAACACAAGTTGCAAATCATTCGCGACCTGCAAAAGGCCGGTCAAAAGGTGGTGAAGGTCGGTGACGGCATCAATGACGCGCCGGCGCTCGCGGCGGCTGACATCGGCATTGCCATGGGCGGCGGCACCGATGTGGCTCTGGAAACCGCCGACGCGGCTATTCTTCACGGGCGAGTCGGCGATATTGCATCCATGATTCACCTGGCCAAAGCCACCATGGCAAATATCTGGCAAAATATAACCCTATCGCTTGGACTGAAACTGGTGTTTCTGGTCACCACGATTTTGGGCATTACGGGGTTGTGGCCGGCCATCCTGGCGGACACAGGTGCGACTGTTCTTGTTACGGCGAATGCGCTGAGGCTGCTTAAGCAAAAATAGACGGCGAGGAGGCGGCGACGTCATCGTTCCCTGCTGGGTCTGATGTCGGGTCTTATGCCGTCTTGTCTGTGGATCCCACGCCTTTGAGGTATTTTTACGAATTTGCGATATTTTACCTAATTTCGTAATTTTGTTGTTGACATGGCAGGGTAAGGTTGGTAGTGTTTTTTCAGCATCCAGTGTTGCGAAAGAAAACAGCCCCGCGGTTTTGACCGGTGGGGCTTTTTCGTGGGCGATTGGGGAGCGGGAAAGCGGCTGAAATCAAGCAAGGCACCCCGCCACCGCATCTAGAAAGCTGCGCTTTCGTCGTGCGGTCCCCCTTGTATCTGGACTTTGTCTGAGAAGTTCGATTGAAGCGACGAATGCCGCCGGACGGGCCACCCTCCAGGGCATCGGCGGAGACGCCCGTTCCCCCTCTGATCACGCGATCACCGGGAGCCAGGGACATCCGCCGCAGTTTGTCAGACGACCGAATAGACGGTGGAAAATCGATCGCACAGACAAGGCAGGTCAATGATGAAGCAAATTTATTGTGGTGTCGATGCATGCAAGGCCCGTCTGGATGCTTATGTTGCAACCAGTTCGACGGGCGGTGTATCGGTAAGCTTTGAGAATAATGCTGTAGGGATTGAAGAGCTTCGTCTTTTGGCCCGCAAGCATGGCGCCGTAATGGTGGTTATGGAAAGCAGCGACAGCGTAGAGCGGTTAAGCTACAGTCTTTTGTGGCAGTCAAATATGCCGTGCGCGCTGGTTAATCCGCGATCCGTCTATCATTACGGTCAGAGCATGGGTTACCTCGAGAAGACCGATCGAATAGACGCCATGATCGTTGCCAACTTCGCCAGTTCCAAGGAGGTTGTGCCAATGCCGCCGCCAAGCCCTGCCCAGAAACGGCTGACAGCACTTTAGGCACGCCTGCGGCAGGTTGTGGACGACATCACAAAACAGAAGCAGAGGCTGCATACCGCCTACGAGGACTTTGCCCAGGAAGGGATCAAGGAACTCATCAAGGTGTTGAAAACTCAAAGCGACAAGCTTTCGGCTGAAATCGCCTCAATGATCGATGATGATCCCTTGTGGCAGGCCCTGGCTCGTGAGTTCACAGCCTACAAAGGCTTGGCCGACCGCACTGTGGCGGCTCTCATGGCCGATCTCCGCGAAATCGGAACATTGTCCAATGGCGCCATCAGCAAGCTCGTCGGCGTCGCGCCTCTGGCTGACGATAGCGGAAAACGGAAAGGCAAGCACACCATTCGTGGTGGAAGAGCCAGTGTCAGGAATATCCTGTTCCTCATCGCTGGCCACCTCGCCAAGTTCGAACCCGACTTCGTCGCCTTCAAATTAGGGCTCGAACAAAAAGGCAAAGCCAAGATGCAGATCAGGATTGCTTTAGCTCACAAACTTCTCGTCAAGCTAAATGCAAAAGCGCGCGATATACGTGCCAAATCTTGCAATTACATCTTGACGACTCGGATAGTCGCTGCCCGGGCCTCGGCGGCAGCCAAAGCGGGGAGGCACAAGGAAAGGCAATTCACGGTGGTGATCCAGCCTAATTTCATGCTTAAGGAGTTTTTTATGTCCAAGACATCCCTCGATCTTTCCGCGCTCGATACTATTGCGGCATCCGACAAGGGGGCGCGGGTCGAGCTGCGCCATCCCGCCACCAACGCGCCTTTGGGTGTGTTTATCAGCGTCTATGGCAAGGACTCGACGATCTTTCGTTCGCATGTTCGTGAGGCGCAGAACGCGCGCATTCGCGCTACCCAGGCGGCGCAACGGCGCGGCAAGGCGCCCGATGCCGTCACGGTCGAGGAACGCGAGGCCGAGGCGCTCGATCTGATCGTGGCGCTGACCTTCGGGTTCGAGAATATCGAGCTGGACGGTGAAAAGCTGAGCTTTACGTCGGGCAATGCGCGCAAGCTCTATACGCGGCTGCCGTGGGTGATGAACCAGGTCGATATCGCTATCGGTGATCTCGAAAATTTTATGAAGCCCTGACCGGGCAACTGATCGACTATGCGACGACGCAGTTCCGGCTGCGTCAAAGCGACGACAATGGCGTCACGGAATATGACCAGCTGATGTCGCTGTGGCGGCAGACAGGGGTTATGCCGGCTGAGCTGGCTGAGGCGCCGGAATTGCCGGCATTGGCTTCGCATGTGTGGGACGATTTTCTCGATCTGCATCGGGCGCGGGGGAGCAACGGTTTTGGTCCGGCAAGTTTGAGCTGGGGCGATATGGCGGCCTGGGCGCAGATGACCGGAGCGCGGTTGCTGCCGTGGGAGGTTGGGGCCATTCGGGCGTTGGATGCGGCCTATCTCGGTTCGTTGGCGAAAGCTAAAGAGCGTTGACGGCTACCTGGAATTGCGGTTTGTTGGTGAGAACAGGGAGAGCGGGATGAAGTGGAAGATCGGTATCGCGGCGGCGGCGGGGATAGTGGGCGTTGCGCTTGTCACGTGGGCGGCTTTCTTCCTTCTAAGTGGCGGCTTTGCGCGCCAGCAGCATTTCAGCGAGGCCAGAAAGGCGGCGGCAGATTTGATGCGCGATCCCGATTCCGTCAAGTTCCGGAATCTTGTCGATCTTTACGAAAATGACTCTCTTTTGAAGACGGATATCGTTTGCGGTGAAATGAACGGTAAAAACTTCTACGGCGCTTACGACGGTTTTGTGAAATTCATTTATATGCGCGGTCAAGGCGCACATATTGTGACACCCGCTGAAGACGCTACATACGCCAGCTGTTTTACCTACGGCAAAAAATAGTTGCTGTAGTCGGCAATTGAGAAGGGAGATGGCACACCGCGCCGCGGCCGCCGACAGGTTGACGGCTACCTGGAATTGCGGTTTGTTGGCGAAAACAGGGAGCGCGGGATGAAGTGGAAGATCGGTATCGCGGTGGCGGCAGGGATGGTGGCCATAGCTCTTGTCGTGTGGGCGGCCTTTTTCTTTTTGGGTGGTGGATATGTCCGCCAGCAGCACTTCAGCGAGGCCAAGAAGGCGGCGGCGAATTTGATGCGCGATCCCGAGTCCGTAAAGTTCCGCAATCTTGTCGATCTTGACATAAATGATTCCGATATGAAAGCGGACATGGTTTGCGGAGAAATGAACGGGAAAAATTTCTACGGCGCCTACGATGGCTATATAAAATTCATGTATATGCGTATTCCAGGCGCACATATAGTTACACCGAGCGATGACGCCACATACAACATTTGTCAGGCTGACGGTAAAAAGTAGTCGTTTCAATTTTTAATTGATCTTAATGCCGCCGGGAACTCGGCTGGCTTCACAGCGCGCGTTTGCGTGGCTGCCCACTTTGCATGCATGACGGGGGAACCCATGACAGATCTAGCCAGGCTAGGGATCGTTATTGATACGACCCAGGTCAAGGACGCGCGCCAGGCGTTGGAAAAACTGGCCAAGGTCGGGGGCGAAACCGAAACACGGGTGGCGCGCGCAGCGTCCGCTCTGAAAACTTTAGGCGATAACGCAGCCGTAGCGCACAAGGAGGTTGGTGAACTGTCCTCCGCGTCCAAAGAGGCGGCAAAAGCGATTGAGGGGGCCGCGAATGCCCAGGAGAAGGCGGACAAGGCATCCAAAAAGGCATCCGAAGGTGTTAAGGATTTCAAATCCGGATTGCTCGATGTCACGAAGGGGGTTGTGTCCGGAAAGTCGGTAGTCGAGGCCTTTACCGATACTCTATCCGACCTTGGTCCTGAAGGTATGGCGGCGGCGGCGGCAGTCCAGGCTGTCTCGTTTGCATTCGAGCAGGCATCGAATGCGATGAAGTGGGCTGACGATCTACAAAGCAAGGCAGATCGCATCGGCGTAACGGCCGAGTACATACAAAAGATCTCGTTCGCCGCCACGGCAAGTGGTGTGAAGGTTGACGCTATGGAAACTGCCTTGGGTACGCTGAGCGACACGCTCGACGATTTCAAGGCAAATGCCGGAAGTCCTGAAGCGTCTGAGGCGTTCAAGGCCCTGGGATTTACGCCTGAACAGATAGAAGGGTTCAACAGTACGTCCGAACTTTTGCCGATTTTGGCGGACAGGGTTAGCCAGCTTGGTTCGCGAGCGGAGCAACTCCGGATCACTAAAAAATTGGGTATCGAGGAATTGCTTCCGATGTTGAAGAGGGGCGCGTCCGGACTGGACGATATGGCCGGAGGCGCTCAAAATCTGAGTTCGATTATGGACGATGAAACTGTGCATAGTCTTGCCGAATTCAACCGTCAAACCGAGATTTCGTCCAGCCGGATAGACTTAGCCCTCAAGAAATCGTTTGCGGAATTAGCTCCGACAATTGCGTATTGCACGGAAAAATTGGCAGATATGCTTACCATATTGAGCCAAAAGGTTCCGGGGGGTGGCACAGTGGGCGGCGTCATGTTCAAAATTGGCGTTGCTAGCGTTAATCCGGCAGCTGCAGTTAGCGTTGTCGCCGGCGACATTACTGGCAAGTCTATTGCTAAATTCAACGATGACCAAAAGTACCTAAACCAGGCGCGGGGTCTGGGCTTGTCTGGGAAGGCTGCGGTCGATTATGCCGCCGATCAGGAGAAAATTGACCATGGTCCGAACTCCGGCGGGTGGAATCACGGCGGCATGGGCAAGACGCCAGCCATCGTCGTGAAGACACCGGAGCAACCGCAATTTGAAGCATGGCAGGCGGCATTGCACGGAGGAGGTGGCGGAGGCGGAGGATCGCAGGCCGCCAATAGTGCCACGGAAGCGGCGCGACGCGTTATCGACGCGCAATCGCAGCAGATTGCCACCTTCGGCATGAGCAGCCGAGAGCTCGAGCGGTGGAACGCGCAGCAAGCTGCCGCCGCGGCGCCGACAAAGGCGCTCAGGGAAGAAATCCTCGCCCAGGACGCGGCGCTGCAGAAGCTGGAAAACACAGCGGACGCATCAAAGGCTCATGACGATGCCGCCAGTGAGATTGCAAAACGCCTGGCCGATGAAGCGGAACGCCGTGACCGGTTTGTGTCGCAATCGCTGAACAGCCAAACCAATGAAATTGCATTGGCGCAGGCGTCTCTCGTCTTATCCAGCGCAACGACCCGGCAGCGTGAGGATGAGCTCGACATTCTTCGTCTGAAGCAGGACATGCTGGCGGCCGGCGTCGCCGCAGACTCCGCAGAGGGTCAACAGTTATTGAGCAATGAACGGGCATATCAGCGGATCACGGCCCAGGCTCAGCGACAGACGGCCTACCATGACGAAATCCGCAAGACGGAGCAGGATGCCTTCCACAGCGTAACGGACCTGATCAAGGCCGGGGATACGGCCTGGGACGATTGGAAAAAGGCCGGCATTTCGGCGCTGCAAGCCATCATCGCCAAGGCCTTGGAATTGAAGGTGTTGAATCCGCTGGAAAACAAGCTGTTCGGCACCAACCTGCCCACCGGGAGCGATGGCAGCGGCAGTCTGTTCAACGATTTCGCCAATAGCGTGGGGAATTGGTTGGGTGGCGGCGAGTCGTCGTCACAGGGGGCGACTACCATGGACAGTGCCATGGCCTCGACGACGCAGCTTGCCAACGGTACCAATTTTCATCGGGGTGGCCCAGCCATCATAAACGATGGTGGTGGGCCGGAGGTGGTGCAGTTGCCGCGCGGGTCGCGGGTGTTCACCGCCATGCAAAGCCGCGAAATGGTGCAGCAGGCCAAGCCGTCGCCCGAGATCGATCTTAATGCCGCGGCGGCGGTGCTGGCCAAGGTATTGGCCGGGCATATGGCCAAGGTCGGCAATGACGCCAAGGGCCATGCCGACCGCAATCTCAATAGCTATGATCGTAATCTCAACAGGCGGATGCCTGCGTTACAAAGGATGGGCACGTGATGATGAGCATACCGGTAATGCAGACTTGGCCCGTTTCCGCCTTTGCCCCGAAAAGCCTGCAGTGGCGGCGCAGTTCCGTCGCCAATACGGGTGGTGTGTCGGCCGGCGGCCTGCAACGGTTCGCCGTTACCGATGGCGGCGGCAAGTGGCTGTGTTCCATGGCGGCCGATTTGTGGACACTGGACAAATTGCTGGCCGCAGGGGTGGTGGAGGACCTGGCCGACGGCGGGGCGGCGATCTTTGTCGTGCCCTATTGGCCATTCGGCAGCACGCCCTATCCATTGGGGGCGGCGCCGGAGGATGTTGGCCACGAGGACGGATCGAGCTTTTCCGACGGCAGCGACTATGTGTCGTCGGGGATAGAGATTACGCTGGCGGCGGACGCAGGCTTACGGGCGACGCAGGTGACGGTTACGCGGACGCTCTGCGGGCCGTTGAAAGGGGGCGAGGTGTTTTCGATCGCGCACAATCCGCCCTATGGCTACGACACCGGCAAGCGGCTCTATCGCGTGGTCGGGATCGACGGCGACACGCTCACCATCCGGCCGCCCTTGCGGGCCGCGGCGCCGGCTGGGACGGAGCTCGATTTCACGACGCCGGGCTGCACCATGCGGTTGATCAATGCCGAGGATTTTGTCGAGGCTATGACGGCGCCGATCATGTCCGCCATGGCGCCGAAATTTCAGGAGGCGTTTTGAGGTCATGGCCCTGAGCCGGACCCAGCTCGATTTCATCGAGTGTCCCGAACCCTATCCGGCCTTTGTCGGCGGCTTCGGTTCGGGCAAAACAACCGCCGGTATCGCGCGGGCGATGCGGCTGAAGATGGACCATCCCCAGTGCGATATCGCCTATTACCTGCCGACCTACGGCCTGGTCAAGGATATCGCCCTGGAGCGCATTCCGGCCATGTGCGCGGAGCAAGATTGGGGGCACACGCTTAACAAGACGTCGTCGATCATCACCTTCGAGGACAAGGGGCGGCTGATATTGCGCAGCATGGAGAACCCGGCGCGCATCGTCGGCTATGAGGTGGCGCATAGTATTGTCGATGAGCTCGATACGCTGGAACGCGAAAAGGCGCGGTGGGCGTGGAACAGGATCATCGCGCGCAACCGGCAGAACTGCTTTGCGGCGGATGGCAGACGCGTGCGCAATTCGGTAGCGGTGGCGACCACGCCGGAAGGGTTCGGTTTCGTCTATGAACGGTGGCAGCAGAAGCCGGCGCCGGGCTATGTGCTGTTCCGGGCGCGGACAGCGGATAATGCGGAGAATTTGCCGCCCGACTATATGACGGATCTGGGTAACAGCTATACGCCCAACCTGTTGATGGCCTATCTCGACGGCGAGTTCGTCAATCTGACGGCAGGGACGGTTTATCATGGCTACCGGCGTGAGTTGAACCGCTGCGATACGGTGATTGTGGAGCGCGAGCCGCTGCATATCGGCATGGATTTCAACGTCGCCAAGATGGCGGCTGTGGTGTTTGTGCTGCGCCACGGGCAGCCGCATGCGGTGGCGGAATTGCACGGGGTTTTCGATACGCCGTCCATGATCAGGATCATCGCCGAGCGCTTTGCCGGTCATCCGATCTATGTCTATCCGGACGCTTCGGGGAGCGGACGGCACAGTGCCGATGCGTCGCAGAGCGATCTGAGCTTGTTGCGGCCCGCGAAGTTCGGGGTGTTCGCCAATGGGCGCAATCCGTTCGTCAAGGACCGGGTTTTGGCGATGAATATCATGCTGGAGCGAGGCGGGGAGCGGCGGTTGCGGGTCAATGACGCGGCCTGTCCGATGTTTGCCGAGGCGCTGGAAAAGCAGGCTTATGACAAGAGCGGCCAGCCGGACAAGTCGGGTGGGTTGGACCATATTACCGATGCCGGCGGCTATTATATTGCTTATCGGTTTGCGGTGCGGCCGCCCAGTGGGGGCAAGGTGCAGTTTACGGGGATTTAGCGGTTGGCGACGGTACTTTGAATTTCAAGACCTAGGAAAGAACCCCTCATCCGGGCCGTTGGCCCACCTTCTCCCCTTGAAAGGGGAGAAGGGAAAGAAAATCGACAGGAGTTTTTTGTCATGTTGGCTGAAGCCGCCGCGATCATGTCGCGCCGCGAGGCGCCGCGCTATGCCTTTTTGCTGCGCATCAATACGGGAGAGCCGTTGCGGCTGTGGACGGGTGTCGGGGATGTGGAGACGGACCCGGATGACGATCTTGACCCGTCGCAAGTCTATGCGGGTATCGGCATACTCACCGGTTTGCCAGCCATTCGGCAACTGGTCGGCGGCATAGCCGAGCAGCTGACCATCACCATGTCGGGCGTCGACGCCATCCCGCAGAGCTATGTCGATGATGACGGCAGCGATATTGTCGGGGCCGAAATCAATATAGCGATCGTGTTTTTTGACGACGATTGGCAACAGGTCGGGCCGGCGGGTTGGATATGGAGTGGCACGGTCGGGCCGGTGACATCGGCCTATGACGACGGGGTTGAAACCGTCTCGCTGTCGGTGGCGTCCGAGTTCCTGGACCGCAGCCGCGCCGCGCCGCGATACTGGTCGGATGCCGGGCACCGCGTCCGCCATCCCGGCGACGATATGTGTTCTCTCATGGCCGCACTGAGTGCGGGCGTGACCATCAAATGGCCGGGCTGAATCATGGCGGGTAATGACACCACAACCTGGGTGGACGATCTCAAGGCGTTCATCGAGATCGCGCTGGACTATGCCGCGCAGGCGGCGCTGAACAGCCTGACGCAACCCAAGGCGCCCAAGGCCGATAACGGCCAGGTGCCCCTCAAGCAGGCGGTTCCGCCCTGCACGATTCTGGTCGGCGGATTCTCGCGCGTTGCCGGCGCCCTCAGCTATTGGAAGGCGACGGATCGCTACCACGGCGCTGTCTACCTGCTCAACGACGGGCGTGTCGAATTCGATGCCGACCCCTGCTATGTCAATGACGACCGGGTGACGCTCGACGGCGATCCGTTCAACACCGCCCTTTTCACAAATGACGGATGGGTGACGGGCGTTATCAACACGGCCGGCGCCGCCAATGACGGGCGCTATGATGACCAGAAGATACGCATCAATCTGCGCCGGGGGCAGGGAACCGAGACCGCCTATCAGCATATGGTCGAGTTCTTCGGCCCGTCCGCCAGTTACGATGTCCACGATTACACGGCCAGCTTCCGCGGCGACGGGACGGCTTCGGCCATGGCGTTCCATCAGGCGCCGACCGACACGGCGTTTTTCCGGCAGGCTTTCCCGAGCGGACGCCCGACGGAAAGTTTTGTCTGCAAGGGTGTGTTCTATGATTGGCGCGATGTCACGCAGGATCGAGATGACGAAAGCACATGGCAGCCGTCGTCAAACCCTGTTGTCAATCTGGTGCATCTGGAATGGTTCCGCTGGGGCCGGTCCTGGGACCGTTGCATCGCGCCGGTTCTGTCCGACCTGACGGCCGAGGCGGATTATTGCGATGGGCAGGTCGCCCTTGATGCCGGCGGGACCGAGGACCGTTACCGCGTTGCCGGCTGGTATTACTCGGACACGCAACGCAGCGACATCCGGCAGAAGATTTTGGATGCCATGGACGGTTTTTACACGACGGATGGGCGAGGGCGGCTGATCATCAAGGCGGGCGGGTATGTTGAACCGACCTTTGTTATCACGGCGGATTATATCGAGGGCTTTTCGTGGTCGCGCGGCCAGGACCCGGCCAGCGCCGTCAACGAATTGTCGATCACCTTCACCAGCCCGGCCAACGACTATACCGAGCAGAATTGCGACCCGTGGATCGCTGGCGACGGTGGCAAGGCCGACAATCTGGACCTGGCGTGGGTGCCGAGCTTTACCCAGGCACGGCGACTGGCCAAGCGCAAGATGGCCCGGCTTAACCCCGTCCGGCGCGGACAGATCAGGACCGGGCCGTATGGTTTGAACGGCTTGGGTGAGCGTTTCATTCGGGTGCGGAACCCGCGCCGGCCTTCCATGGCGGATGTGGTGTGCGAGGTCACGAACGCGGAGTTCGACCCGATGACCGGGCAGTTTGTTTTCGACGTGATCCAGGCGGATATCGAAATTGATGCGTGGGATCCTTCGACCGAAGAGGGCGCGCCGGTGCCAGTGCCGGCAAGGCCGTAGGGAACAGCGAGAGAGTGAATAACGGGCAGTAGCTGGCCATACAGCTGGCAAGACACCCCACCCCCGCATCTAGAAAGCTACGCTTTCGTCGTGCGGTCCCGTCGCTGTGAACGATATACGTTCACGACGCTCCGCCCCGCATTTCATGCAGGGAGGCATAAGAAAATCAATGACTTATTTTGCGATGTCAATCACCGCCTTGAGAGGAAGACTATGTCCATCACCAGCGATGCCGCTTCACGGTTTGCCGATTACAACATCCCGGGCGATGCGTCGTCGGGCGTGTTGAAGCCGGATAAGGCGCTTATTCGCGCGCTGTTCGCCAGTATCGATACAGCGATTGCTGCCGTCATTCCGACGGGGTCGATGTGGCCGTTTGCCCACGATACGGCGCCGGCCGGGTTTCTGATCTGCGATGGGGCCGAGGTGTCGCGGACGACCTATGCGGATCTTTGGGCCTTCGCCCAGGCGTCGGCGATCATGGCCAGCGACGCTACCGACAAGGCCAGCAATCCGGGCAAGTTCTGGACCGGCAATGGATCGACGACCTTTACCTTGCCGAAGATCGAGGACTTTGTCCGCGGTACGTCGTCGGGGCGTGGCGCGGGTACGTTCCAGGCCGATGCGAACGGGCCGATCGGCGCCACTGTTCCGGCCTATGGCGGTGGCGGTGGCTCGAACGGTCTGGCGCTGTTTAGCGACCGCAACGGGTCGGCCACCAATATTGCGGCCACGCTCACCGGCGCCGGCGGCGAATCCCGGCCCAAAAACACCGCCTACGCGTGGATCATCAAGACCTGAGACCGCGTGCCAACTTCTTAGCCTTAGCGGCGTGACGGACAACGTCATCGCCCGACAGCCTTTGCGTGCTCATTCCGCGCAAAGATGACCGGGGCTTGCCCCGGCCCCAGGACCGAACCGAGGTCACGCCTCCGTTCGCCCCTCACTCTCCCTTACCAACCTGTCTCTGCAAAGGACCCATCATGACCGACAATTGTTTGCCCGACTTCCTGGCCGGTTACGGCTACGCCGGCACCGAAGAACAAATTACCAATCCCTTCAGGGATGCCTACTGGTATGGGGCCGTAGGGGACGGCGACGGCGAGGGCGGCGGCACGGACGATCAGGCCGCGCTCCAGGATGCGCTCGACGATCTGCACGCCGATGGCGGCGGGCGGTTGCTTATTCGCGGCCCGGCCATCTATCGTGTCGATAGTACGCTGACCGGTTACGCCAATATCCATATCGACATGGAAGACGGCGCCGTGCTCGATTTCAGCAACCTGACCGCCGGCGATATCGCGATCGATTTTTCCGGCACTTTCGGGTCCGAGGCCAATCTGTCCGTCAGTGCCACACGCGGCGATCAGTCCCTGACAACCTCGTCGGCCCACGGCCTGGTGGCTGAGGATTGGTGTCTTCTGATGGGGCAGCGCGACGCCCTGGGCAGCCTGGCCGCGGCGGAATGGCGCCTGGGCGTGACGACCAGTGGCAGTTCGCCCTGTTATTTCGCCGAGCCCTGTCAGCTTACGGCGGCGCCGACGACGACGACCATGAACCTGGCCGAAGGCTTGATTTTCCCCACCTACAATATCTCCGCCGATTCCGGTGGTTCGCGCGTCTCCACGGTCAAGAAGATCAATTTCATGTCCGGGGTCAAGATCACCGGTGGCAAGATCCTGTTGACCGGGCCCAGCCGCACGGTGGCGAGCACCGCTGTCCGGCTTAATCTGTGTTACATGCCGGTGGTCGATGGCGTCCGTTTCGAACTGGGCGGTTTGCCGGGATTCGGGCTCCGTGCGATGGGCTGCTATCGCGGCGACTTCACGGTATCGGCTTTCCGCACCCCCGGCTGGACGAAGGGCGCGATCAACCATTCCGAATTCAATTCGTTCAAGGATATCGGTTGCTGGTATAGCTCCTGGGACTATTGGGACTATTACGGTTGTCAGGGGCTTGACGTCACCTATGCCAGCGGCACCACCCCGTATTTCCCCAGCTTGCGTCCAAAGATCACCGGTGGCGCCATCAATCCGCTGGAGACCGGTCTGACCTTCCACGCCGGCTGTTACGGCGGGACGATCGAGAATTTCGTGGCGGAGGGTTGCCCGGACACGGGCCTCTATCTCCGTTCGCGCGGTCTTACGGTCGTGAACCCCTGTATCAGCAATGCGACGACGAATACGGGCGGCGCCGCGGGCATTTTGTTCGAAGGCTGGGGTGTCGATACCTCGGTCATCGGTGGCCACATCGACGGTTATACTTACGGGATCAAACATAACCGCACGACCTCCGGTACGGACGGCCCGGCGCATATGAATATCTCGGTCAGCGGCACGGTTTTCCGTCTTTGCAACCAGGCGATCCGGACCGTTCAGGCGGTTACGACGCCGGCCACGTCGGACCCGTCAGGCTTGAAACTGAACGATTTGGCCCTGATCCAGTGCATCGATTACGGCATCTATCTCGACGACTACACCAACAATGTTGAGATCGCCCATATCCATATCGATACGCTGACGGGGACCGGTTCCTCGCGCGGTATCAGACTGCCGGCTAACGCGGTCGGCGCCAATATCAGCCATGTTTCCGGCAACGATATCGGTGCGTCGAACTATTTGATCGACAACTCCCTGGCCATCAGCGACACGACGACTTTCCTGCCGGCAAGTTACCCCACCCAGGGACATCGCATCGATTGGCCGTCGATCGCTGTCGTGGGTACCGGGAAGTTGTCGACCGTCACGACGGCGTGGTGCAATCAACCGACCGGCAATTACACCCTGCTGCTGAGCGACGCCAACACCACCATCTACAGCCAGGCTTCGACGCCATGCACGATCACGATTCCAACGGAGTCCAGTGTCGCCATGCCGGTCGGTGCCAAGATCGCCGTCTATCAGCAGGGCGCCGGGGTCGTGACTTTTGCCGGTGCTTCCGGCGTTACCGTGAGCTCGAACAAGAGCCTCAACATGACGGTTCCGGCCGGGCGCGCCGTGCTGGAAAAGAAGTCCGCCAATAGCTGGTTCCTGAGCGGTGATTTGATGTTCACCGTGCCGGGCGAAGCACCGGAGACCGCGGCCTATATCGACGCCATGTGGGTGAAGCCGGATTCGACGCGCCGCGCCCTGATCAACACGCTGATTGCCGGATTGATTACGGACGGTATCTGGTCGAGCCTCGACTGGTTCTGCCTGCTGGCCGCCCACGACAGCCAGGCCGGTTTGATCAATGCCCGCAATCCGGCGAAGGTCCTGGCGGCCGCCGGCTCTCCGGCCTTTACGGTGGATCGCGGTTATACCGGCGACGGTACGGCGGCCTATCTCGACCTGCAGGAAACCTTCACCGCCACGGGCAACAGCCTGTCGCTGAACTCGGCGACCGTGGGTCTTTGGTGCAACCAGCAAAACGGAGCCGCCGGCGCCATCTACCAGATGGGCACGCAAAGCGGAGCGGCTTTGTTTACCGTCCAGGGCAACAGCAGCGGCAACGAGCTGTTCCGGGTCTGCGACGCTACCAGCGACACCGCACGGTCGGGCAGCACCGGCCGGACGGGGCACCGCGCTTCGATCCGCACGGGCTCGGCCGTCAAGCGCGCCTTCTATAACGGTACGCGTACGGCCAATCTGACGACGGCGTCGACCGCCACGGCCTCGGGCAATGGCTGCATTCTGCGTCATGGCTCGACCTACAGCCCTGACAGGTTTGCCGCTGCCTATTCCGGCGCGGGCCTCAGCGATACGCTGGCGGCCTCGCTGCATAGCCGCCTGAATACCTACCTGACCGCCATCGGCGCCAACTAAAAGAAAGCCGATACCGGGGGACGTCCTATACACGACGTCCCCCGGACTTTACCTCTGTCCGGGACGAAACTCATGACATCGATCATACCTCTCAATCGCGGGACGACCCTGCACGCCGATATTGAATGGCCGCAGGACGCCACCGGCGAGGACGGCCTGACCGGCTGTCAGGCCTATGTCGTCGACGCCAATGCGGCGGTGGCGCCTTATTTAAGCGTCACCATCACCGACGCCGCCAACCGCGCCCTGATGCTCAGCCTCGATATTCCCGGTTTGCCTTCGGACGAGGCGTGGCAGGCGGCGTGGCGCGCCGTGCCGGCCAGCTCCACCTTCACCGTCGTCGTCGCCTATCCATCCGGCGACACGCAAGCCACCGACGAGATCACGCTCAATGTCGCTTAGCGCATCTGTTACCGTCATTGCCCTGGCCGTTACGGTTTCGACGACCGTCGTCGCCGGGCGGGTGACCTTGCCGGCGCCATTGGCCGTCAATGTCTTGCCCAACGGGTTGTCGCCGCGCACGGCGCAATGCGTCGACCTGCTCAGCGACATGACGAAGCTGTCTGACGGCGCCACCATGATGGTGCGCGGGCGCCAGGCCGTCGGTGACGGTTATGAGGGTATTTTCGACATCGTGCAGGGCGACTTTACCGCGGCCGTCGCCGCCGATCCGGCCCAGGCGGTGTTCGTGCCGGTGTCCGGCGTGCCGGTCAGCCAGGCCATCCGTAAACGCCGAATCGTCGACCGCGTCCATCTCGCCTGGTTCGGCGGCGATCCGACGGGTGACAGCGACAGTACGGTGGCTTTGAACCGGGCCGGCGATCTGGCGTGGTTTCTCGAGGTCGGGGTCTATGGCGGGCGTGGCGAAATCTACCTGTTCGGCCAGGGTGGCGCGTCATGGGACCTGACCGGGTTGCTGGATATCGATGTCACGTCGATCATCCGCCGGTCGGGCACGGTCGCGACCTATGACCGCGGCACGGATGGCGACGGCAATGCCATCCGTTTCTGGACTATCCATACGCCGTCGACGGCCATGGTGCTGATCGGCGATCTGGCGTCCGGAGGCGGGCGGCCGTTCGTCCGCATCAGTTGTTCGGAGGCCGCGACCTATTATGACGCCATCGATCATCGCACCTATCGTCTGTCGGGCGGGGCGACGTCGGTGCCGCCGACGGTCAAGATCTCGGGCCTGAAGAATTTCGACCTGGAGCCGGTGATGATCGATCACCTGTGGCTCTATGGCGACGGCACCCAGGACAAGATCGCCGACAGCAATTCCTATTTCGATATTCGCGGCGGCGGCGCCTATGAGATCACCATCAATGGCACGAACGGCGTCCAGGCTGTGCCGGCCGGCGGGCGCAATAATGGTTGGAACACGCGCGGGCGCATCTATAGCCGGGTTATCCGCGCCTCGATCGGGCTGGATGCCACGGGGCTGGAAAGCCCGTACCGGCAGAACGACCTGGTTATCAATGGCGATTTCGAAGGCGTCAGCGCCTTTTTGAAGTTCGGCAATTGCGCCAATATCGAGGTCATCGGCCGCTTCGAAGGGGCGCCGGCCGGCTGTATCCAATTCGGCGCCGCGGACCGGTTGAGCCGGGCCGGCGCCGCTCCTGGATAAGCGCGCCAAGTTCTACTGTCGACTCCGGACAGTGGAGCCTTAAAATCTGAACTCGCTGAACAAGTAAGTTTAATTTTGTAATTGAATTTTTCATTTTTTTCACCGCTTCATTCTTGGCAACATATTGCGTCACTAAACTGATATTCCGCATTGAGCTAACATCGCTTTGGCTTAAGATTGAGGCAGCGATGACTATCAATGCCAACACCGTTTATTTAAGGGCATCCATTAGCTGAACAGACCACACAGGAGGCCGAATGTGCTCCGCTCCATGAGCCAATGACTTCCAGCGTCTCGTCACTATGACGCCTCCGCTACCAGTCGCACTATCATGGCCGAATTCGTATCGGAAAATATACGTTAAAGAATCGGCAGGCACCGGGCTCCAAACGTCGTTACTGCCCCGTTCATAAGAGTAAGCGGGTATAATATTATCAGGAACCGGGGCCATCACAACCCAGTGAATTTGGCGAACATTGCCCACTCGTTTTTCAAAAATGGAATCCGCTAATTCTTCGTCATCTCTGACAGAAAAACCTTTTCCAATTCTATACCCGCGACCTTGTATTAGCTGCGGAGAGCCGTCACGCGCCATTACGTCTACCGTCCCGTTGCGCCATATGATGTCTGATCGTACAGGATCGTAACCCTCATATACTGGAGATTCATGGAATCGGTAGGACGTATTTGTCAGTGCTAAAAGACCGTTCGGCACCAGTAGGCTATCAAGAAGGCCGAGCATATCATCGAATTTTTGGACCGGAAAAAGAGTTGTAAAGTCGTTCGGTGCAGGCCCCTTTGGCTTTGGGTTGAGACACAGGACTGACATACATGATATAAAATCAAAAGGGCCAAGCGCGTGAAGGGCGGCTTCATCGGACACTATTATCGTTGCGAGATGGCCAACAGATTTCTTTGCTGTCTCTAGGATCGCAGGGTTTATGTCGCATCCAACGATTTCGGCTTTTGGGAATAACATCCTTAATGTCACTATTTCGTCGCCTACCGAACAGCCAAAAGATAGGATTCGAAGTTTCCCTTGTCTGTTTGCGAGGCGGCGTTTGGCGACGCGATAGACTTCCAAATCCCTAAAAACGTACGTGTCATTTCGAAGTTGAATTTGTTCCATAAGTTCATCTAGCGATGCGATTTGTGTCTGTAAACCTGCTTTGGAAAACGGGTCGCAGAAAGCGCAGTGCTAGATTATGCAGGCAGTGTATTGATAGAGCCTCTGCGTAAACACTTTGGGTGTCAGGAAGCGATCGGGTGTTACCAAGCGTGTGGCCGTTTTAGCTATCGCTCAGGACTGCCGTCAGCTAATGCTTCATTAATGAACCTAGATATTCCGTTCAGTGCTGTATCAAGTCGTCAGTTCGCCGAAGAAACCGGTGCACACTGGCATGGCGTCGAAGCCGCGCATGATTTTATCCCGTCGATGGTTACAATTTTCGGCGATGATGAAATCATCTTTCCATTTGAGAACGTCATTCCCGCGGCCGGTGTATTGCAGGCTTCGAATTTGCGGGTTGTGACACCGCATGGCTGGCTCATCGATTCTGCGGGCCGGACGCTGGCGGACCATTCCTGGTATGGCATGCAGCACGTTGATGAGTGGAAGCGCAAAACTATAAAAGCAGATGTGGTCGAACTTGAAGGCCGGGTCTGTGTTCTGGCGAGCGACTGGGCGAGCAATAATTACGGCCATTTTCTGATGGACGTCGTGCCCAGGATCGATCTGATCGAGCGCGCAGGGTTCAGATTGGCAGACATGACCTGGGTTCTTGCCCCATACAAGAACACCAGTTTCATGAGCGTGCTCGCTGAACTGGGCGTTAGCGAAACTCAGTGTGTCTGGAGCGACCACCCAACATGCTATCACTGCCCAGAGGTCGTAGCACCGACCTTTCCCGGTGCGCGGCGGACGATGCCCGTTTGGGCGGCGAACTTTCTCGCCAGCCGTCTGAGCACGCGAGCGGAATCAGGCCGCAGACTGTATATCCCGCGCACGACGCGACGCCGTGTAAGCAATGAAGAGGAACTGATCACCTTCTTGTCCACCCATGGCTTTGAAGTCTTCGATCCCGGCACATCCAGTGGAAACCCTCGGCAGGTCTTTGCCGAAGCGGATATCGTCATTGGCGGAGGCGGCGCAGGGCTGACGGATATAATATTTGCGCGCCCGGGGGCTGTCTTGCTGGAACTCGTGCCAACCGACCACGTCTACCCCTATTATCTCAACGCCGCGTCGGCGCGCGGCGTGCATTTTGGCGCGATTGTGTGCAAAAGTTTCGGCGAACGGGAAACCGGCGCATGGGGGCCAAGTCCCTTCGATTGCATAGCCGAGGTCAAAGCCGTGCATGACGCGCTG
Organism: Asticcacaulis sp. P2_B1; assembly: GCF_056404915.1. Classification (NCBI taxonomy): domain Bacteria; kingdom Pseudomonadati; phylum Pseudomonadota; class Alphaproteobacteria; order Caulobacterales; family Caulobacteraceae; genus Asticcacaulis; species Asticcacaulis sp. P2_B1. Next base: position 29,609 of record NZ_JBFUDD010000003.1, read on the forward strand.
CAATGGGCACTGAGGTTGCTCAGCCGCACATAGCCTGCATCATAGCCGGTTTACTTTGCTGCAGAATACCGCAATGTGCCGGCGATTTGTGGAGATAGCTGACTGAATGGACGACCCCGACTTTCTCTTATCGTGGCACGGTGCCGAAGCCGCCTCGGCGGCTCGTGATTGCGGAGAATTTCAGCGCGCTGCAGGGGCCAGTCTGGCGGCCGCTAGTTTGGCCATTGATGATCTGCCGTGTCTTGAAGCCTATTGGCGACAGCTGATAGCTATACAATTCGAGCTTGGGCAGTTTTCGACTGGATTGGGCATCATCCATAAAATGTCGGCCCTGGGTCACGTCGAGCGCATTCATATACCGCAAATCATGGCCGTCGAAGCTTTGATGAAAGACCATGCCGAAGCCATGGCCGATTCCACGGCCTTTGCCGTACGGCTCCTCGCGGAACCGGGAACAGACTCGGGCGCGGATATCGAGGTTGTCGGCCCCATGGCACTGCTCAATCCAGCGCCTGTTGTCGATGGACCCGAGGCGCGGGTGTGGCGGCGTGTTCTTACCCAGGCATTAGTGATTGCGAAAAGCCGGGGACTGCGCGCGGTTCTGATTTCCGATCTGATGGCGCCTTTTTGTGCGCCTACGCCAAAAGATCGCCTCGTACTTTCTTTCCGGACGCATACGGAGCGCACTGGGACGCTGAATGTCAGCGCCACGGAGGTCGCGGAGTTCGCGCGCTTCGAATGGTATGCGGATGGCGCCTGGCACGATGACGGCATGCCGACGCAAAATCCGGCTACGTTGCGGCGCAAGCTGGAAAGCCTGCTTTATCCGGAGGGCGCCAGTCAGGCCACTACGCCTTAACTACCACATCCCTGACCACGCCGATGACCTCCCAGACCTTGCGCGGGTTCATGGTCGGGCGGGCTTCGTAGGGCGGGTTGGGGCGGCTCCAAAAGGCCAGGGTGCTGTCCGGCGGTTCGCGCAGTTCACGCACCAATATGCTGCCATCCAGCTTGTTTTTAATCACCACGAGATCGGCGCTGGTGATGGAAAGCCCCTCAGGCGAGGCCGCCAGCACGGCCGTCGCGTTGGGGAAAAGCCTCTCCATCGATTTGTCCGGCAAGGGATAGGCCGTCCAGCCGTTGCGCACAGGCGCGGCAGGCTTTTTCGACGACTTTTTCTTCTTGTTCTTCATGCCACATCAGTCGCGGGCCGGGCGAAAAATGTCAAGCCGCAGGGGCGCTGTTCCACAACTATCCGTCATTTGCAACCGACCGGATTTACCGTCTGGGCGGAGCGGTTTCCCTTTGTCCATAAGGAGTTTTATCATGAAATTTCGACACAATCTGACAACGAATTTGAGGCTTTGGAGCGTACAGGCCGGGCTGATCGGCGGGGCGTTTACAGCCTTCCTGGCCGCGTTACAGCAGAACGGGATTGCCGTGCCGCCGGCCGTGCTGGCGGCGTCGGGGATATTGACCGCAATCGGTGTTTTCGGTGCGCGGCTGTTCCCGCAACCCGACGTCACCGGAGAGAAACAGCCATGAGCGGCTATGTTTATGAGCAGGCCAGCGGACGCTTCCTGGCGCCCGACGGCCACGAGATGGCGCGGGGCTATAGCGGCCATGGCGCGGGCGTCAACAATCCGGCCATGGAAGCGGTCGTCGGCGTCGGGCCGATTCCGCGCGGGACGTGGGCGATCGATCTGAAGCCATTGCTGCGGTCATCGGTCGGGCCGCTGGCCCTGGCGCTCAGTCCAGTCGGGCACGATGCCCACGGCCGGAGCCTGTTCCGCATTCATGGCGATACGCGCGCCATGAACCGGACGGCTTCGCACGGCTGCATCGTCCTGCCGCGTGAGGTGCGCCGGGATATCATCGCTGCCGGGGTGACCGCCCTGACGGTGGTTTAGAGAAGGAGAGCGACTATGAACCTTAGTCTGTCGCAGGTCGCCAACGCCTTGTTCGGCATTATTCTCGCCATCGGAAGCTGGTTTCTGGTGACGCTTTATCATGAGGTCGAGAAGACCGAGGACGACCTGCATGAGTTGGAGCGTGTGTCGGCGCAGGAATATGTCCGCCGCGACGACCTGGCCGATATGAAGGCGTCGCTGGTTCGGATTGAAGAGAAGCTGGACACCAAGGTGGACAAGAAGTGAGGCGAGGCATCACGCCTTGTCCACCTTGGTGTTTTTATCGCTCACGGCCAAAGGCCTCCGTGGGGGCGGCGAAACGTCGCCGGCACCCAGTCGGGCGCTTTAAAGGTATAGACACAAAAAAGGGCGTCCGGTTTGCACCGGGCGCCCTTTTTTGTGTTTTGATTTGGATCGTTACGCCGCGATCAGGCGTTCGACCTCGGTGACGATTTCGCGCAGGTGAACAGGCTTTTCCAGGACCTTGGCATTGGGCGAGGCTTTTTGAGCGTTCAGCGCCACAGCGGCGAAGCCGGTGATGAACATGATCTTGAGCTCGGGTTGCAGCAAGGCGGCGCGCTTGGCGACCTCGATGCCGTCGGCGCCGGGCATGACAATGTCGGTCAACAGCAGGTCGTAGGGGCCCTGGTCGAGCGCCAGGATGGCGGTGTCGCCGTCGGCGCAACTGACCACCTCATAGCCGGCGCGTTGCAAGGCCCGGGACAGGAAGCTGCGGACGGAGTCTTCGTCTTCGGCAAGCAGGATCTTTTTCATACGCTCTTTCGCAGGCTCGTTCACTATGATCTCCAAGGCTGTACCCGTTACACAGCAGTGTAAAGACAGATTCACTATCTTTGCCTGCGTTGTGTAAATTAGGGGTGAAGACGTGGCAGGAATGTCCTACTAAAGCTTTAATATGAATATGACCGCACCCATCCCCTGGAACCTTCTCCACAGCCCCGAACTGGGGTTGGGGATTGTCCGGCCGCGCGGGCCAAGCCACGTCGTTTACAGCCTGCCGCACAGTGGCCGTTACTATCCCGACAGCTTTATCCATGAGGCGCGGCAGACGGGCATGGCCTTGCGCGCCAGCGAGGACGCCTTTGTCGATGAGATGATCGAGGTCACGGCGGACACAGGCGTCCATGCCATCGCCTGCCGCTATGCCCGGGCCTTTTGCGACGTCAATCGCAATCCGCTGGAGCTGGACGCCCGGTTGATCCGCGGCGAGCTGCCCAAGGCGGCCCTGTCATTGAGTGCGCGTGTCAAGGCCGGGTTCGGGGTCATCGCCCGGCGGCTGAGCGCCGACCAGGACATCTATCGCCAACCGCTCGACATGGCCGAGGTCAATCGCCGGCTCGACCTGATTCACCGGCCTTATCACGAAACGCTGCAGGCCTTGTTGCGTGCGGCCCAGGCGGCGAACGGCCGGGCGATCCTGATCGATTGGCATTCCATGCCGTCGGCGGCCCTGGCCAATGTCGCGGGACCGAAGCCGGACATCGTGCTCGGCAATCTGCATGGCGAAAGCTGTAGCGACGCCTTGACGCGGCGGGTGACGAAGTTGCTGGAAGACGCCGGCTTGCGCGTCGGGCTCAATAAACCCTTCGCCGGCGGTTATATCATCGAACAATATGGCAAGCCGTCAGGCGGGACCGAGGCCTTGCAGGTCGAAATCAGCCGCGCCATCTATATGAACGAAGTGACTCTGGAGCCGCATGGCGGTCTGGGCCGCCTGAAAGAGGTCTTCCGTACCCTGACTGTCGCCTTGCAAGAGGGTTGAAAGCGTTTCCAAAAAGTCCTTGAAAGGTAAGGCCTTACGGCCGATTTCAAGCGAAAAAAAAGGCCGCGCTCAACGGCGCGGCCAAGTTTACAGGGAGGAAACGCCCAGGAAGGGCATCGACGTAACAACGTCGAACAACTCAAAGATAGTTTGCGGTGCAAAATAAATCAAGTAAAAATCATATAAAATCTGATCACGTCGTGTTACAATTCGGGGCTAAATAACCGTCTGTATGTGAAGTTCTCACGTCAAAGCACGTTTTTGTCATGTTGCGACGCAGCATTTAAATCCGAATTTTGAGCAGGTGCGTCATAAATCGGCCGGGTCGGGGTGGGGTAGGGATGCTCTTCCAGCAACTCGCGCAGTTGGCGAATGCCGCGCGCCGATTGCGATCGCGACTGGCGCCAGCCCAGGAGCAGCACGGCGCCGATACTGCCGATGATCAGGGAGAGCGGTCCGAACAGCCAGGCGGCCGCGGCGATCGAAAAATAGTAGCCGCGCACGCCCTGTGAAAAGTTCGACATGGCGGGTTCCAAGATGTTGGTCATGGCATTGGCGAACTTGGCGGCTGTGTCGGAGTCCATGAATTCCGGCAGGGACCCCATGGCGGCGGCGCAATAGTTCATCTGGCGCAAGGACCAGATGAAGTTGAGCAGGCCACGTGTCAAACAGACGGTGACGAGGGCCAGCTTCAGTTGGAACAGCACGGTCGACGACACGTCGAAGCCGAGGGCCGACAACGACTTCAGCGGCAAGTGTCCGCCGAACAGCACGCCGGCGACCGCCGCGATCAGCAGCAGGTTGGCGGAAGAGAAGTTGGTCGCCGAATTGACGGCGTGGGCCATCAGGTTCGAATCGAACAGTTTCATGCCGCGGATGGTCATTTCCTTCATCCAGGCGCGGCGGACGACGCTGAGATCCTTGACGATATAGCCGGATTTTTTCGAAATCGCCTGCAGAAAGGGCTCATAACCCAGCCAGCAAAAGCCGAAAACGAGCAGGGCCAGGACATCCCAGGGATTGTCGCGCGCGGCATTGATAAGAGCGGTTATGTGATTCATGGGGTGTCGGTCCTCGGTCCTGACGGTGAATCTACCGTGCTTTTAAGCACTTTGGTAAGGCAAATCGTCACAAAGATCGCCTCTCTTTGGTTTCTTCGCTTGTGCGAAAGGAATCTAGCTTCTATGACAGCGGGCAAGTTTGGCTCCCCCCAACGCTCGAGAAAACAATGAATATCGATAAAATTTCCGTCGGCCCCAATGCCCCGTGGGATATCCACGCCGTCATCGAAATCAGCCAGGGCGGCATGCCCGTGAAGTACGAGATGGACAAGGATTCCGGCGCTTTGTTCGTCGACCGGTTCCTCTATACCTCCATGTACTATCCCGGCAATTACGGCTTTATTCCCCATACCCTGGCCGACGATGGCGATCCGTGCGACGTCCTGGTTGTCGGTCCGACGCCGGTCTATCCGGGTGTCGTTATCCGGTCGCGCCCGATCGGCGCCTTGATCATGGAAGACGAAGCCGGCCGCGATGAAAAGATCCTGGCCGTGCCGGTCGACAAGCTGCACCCCTTCTATGCCAATATCGCCAGCTATCGTCAGATGCCGACCATCCTGATCGAACAGATCACGCACTTCTTCGCGCACTACAAGGATTTGGAAAAGAACAAGTCGACCAATGTCATCGGCTGGGTCGAACCCGAAGCCGCGGCGCAGCTGATCCGCGAAGGCCAGGAACGCTTGGCGCAAAAGGTCGGTTAATACCTGTTCGTACCATAAAATAAAAAGCTCATTCCGTGCCGCGGAATGGGCTTTTTTATTGGCAGTTTTCCCTTTTCAGGCGTTTATACCAATCGGTCATTGCAATGACCGATTGGTATAAACGCTTTTTTAGCTCAAACGCCGCATGGCTCGCCGCATCAGCGGCGACGGGCAGTCGCCCTTGCCAAGCCGCTATGAGTTATCACATGCGCGGCTTGGTGTTAGTCCGTTTGCAATCTCAGGAGGCGATGATGGGACTTCTCGACGACATGATGGGCTCGGTTGCCGGCGCGGGCGGCATGACGCAGTTGACGCAGGTGCTGGGCAATGGCGGCCTGCAACAGATACTGGGCCAACTCCAAAGTGGCGGCCTGGAACAGGTTGTATCGTCGTGGGTCGGTACCGGCGCCAATTTGCCGGTGTCCAGCGATCAGCTGCACGCCGTCCTCGGCTCCGACATGGTGACCAACCTGGCGCAGTCGTTGGGGATCGACAGCCACCAGGTCGCCGGGATGCTGCCCGATCTGGTCAACCATCTGACGCCCAATGGCCAACTGCCGTCCAATATAGGCGACCTGCTGAACGACCCGGCTATCACCGGCGGGTTGAGTTCGATTCTCGGCGGATTTCTCAAAACCTGATAAGTTCATCAGCAATTTGACGCACGCAGTGGCGCGCATTCGCCACAATGTTGCCATAATTGGGCGAACGACGGATATTTATGACGAAATTATTTCCATAAATTTCGGAAATATGTGCAAATGACAGCGCTATCAGAGATATTATCCGGCCAATATGTGCTGTTTGCAATAATATTGTGTAACCGTTTCCATGCGGCATGATTTCTCTATGTAATACAATTACATCCGTCAGACTGTCACAAAAGTGGTAAAGGCGTATCGCCTGTTCTTCGCCGCAATTAAATGTATAATGGCAAGCAACTAAGAGTATCAGTTGCGTTCCGCTCCGGACTATCTGTGTGTGTTGCTGAGCCTCCGGCGCTCAAGTCACGTTTACATTCATCCTTAATATCAAAAAAGAAGATAATGGCTAATTCCTCCCCGAATGTGGCCTCACGTCTCTATGCCTTGGCGGTCGCGCGCGACACAGCCAACCTGGTGGACGCTGATGCTGCCCTGGCGCTGGCCCGCGCGTCAACACGCACCCTGATGGCCTTGTCGCCCCAGGCGGCCTTGTTGATGCGCAGCTTTGCCCAGGAAGAAATCGACCGTCTGTCGATGGATTGCACCGAAGAAGCGCAAGGTTCGATCGCGCTGATTCAGGATGCGCTCAACATGGCATAAGCTTTTTCGCTCCAATGCCGGACTGGGCGTCGCCCTTGCCAGGTCAAATTGACCTGGAGATCGCAGCTTAAAACTAAAAAAGGCCTCCGGGAAATGCCTCGGAGGCCTTTTGCATGTCGGGATCAGTCGGTCTTGTCGTCGGTTTCGGCGGCTGGCCCGTTTTTCTTGATCGACTCGATGGCGTTCTTGGCGGAGGCCTTGGATGTATAGCCTTCCGTCCAGAAGATGCTTTCGCCGTTATAGGTGAAATAGGCGACGAATTCGCCGGCCTTGTTTTTACGAATCTCGAACTTGTGGGCCATGATCGAAGCTCCTCAGTGGCATGAAAACGAACTCAGACTTCGCGCCGTTGGGGAAGGCTGTCAAGCACTTACCTCGCCTGGCGCAGGCCGAGGTACCACATCAGGCCGAGGAAGGCGCCCTTGACATAGGGCAGGGCCAGGAGGGTCAGCAAACCGATGCCGACCACGGCCGCTATCGCAACAGATTGCACAGGATAGTCCCAAAGAAAGACGAACATCAGCGCCGGGGCGACGATTAGGTGGCCAATCAGGATGATGGTAATATAGGCCGGACCGTCATCGGTCGGATACAGGCTGAGCGGCGTTTCGCACACCGGGCAGGTGTCGACGACCTTGAGATAACCACGAAAGGCCGAGGCTTCGCCGCAGCACGGACATTTGCGCTGCATGCCGCGCCACAATGTCGTCCCCAGTTTTACACCTTGTCTCGCCATGATCTCTGTCCTTCTTTCCCCTCTATAATGGGCCTTCGAGGCGTATTTGGCTATGTGTTATGCTGACGCAGGCTGCTGTTTTCCGATAAAGGCCAGATCATGCCGGCGGCCAGGGCGAAGACGAGACCGAAACCGCCCCATATGCCAAGCGCTGTGACATAGGCCCAGCCGCCGATATGCCCTGAGAGGCCGACGGCGAAGTGCGACATCACGGCATCCAGCTGAAAGGCCGCCAGGAAAATCGTCCATATTCGCCGCGACCACAAGGACAGGATTGTAAAGGCGATCAGACAGATGATGTCGATCAAAATGACGATGATGCCAGGACCGTGACCATCGTGGCTTTGCAACACCGCCGACAGGAACCATCCMGTCAGAAGAAGAACGGCGCCCCAGCGTTCAGGGGCACCTCCGCGCCACAACGCCCAACCGGAGACCAGCACGGCCAATATATTGCCGCTCCACACCCATATGAAATGGACCAGTTGCATGTGATCGGACATATATTGGAGCATCGCCAGGCCGGCCCCCTCAGCCGATCTGGCGATGCATATCCTCAATCGCCTCCATAGTCCCCAAGCTGGCCGCGATAAGCCCGCCCACCAGGACGGCGGCGAGTACCCCCACGATCGCGATCAGCCCCAACCACTGGATGGCGTTTAAGGCTGCCAGTCTTCTTTCGAAGCCGGCCCATCGTCGGTCAACCAGGCGGTTGCCGCGATCATTGTGAACACTGCCTTCTCCGAGGTCGCCGACAAGCTGAGTGCCCGCACCGCGTCGACCGTCTCGGTCACCCGCGCCTGCTTGTCCGGCGTCGCCAGCATCCGCCACGCCATCTCCAGATCGCTCCAGCGCACCATCACGTGCGGGTCGGTCGGAAGCCGGGGCGGGATGAGGGGTTTGTTCATGGGCCGATATTGACATGCCGTCGGCGGGTTCGCCTATCGGTCGTGACGGCCATCGTCCTTTAGGGAGGAGGGGCGAAGGGACTGGGGGAGAAGGGACTGGGGGAGAAGCGGGGTTTGCCGATTCGTGGGCGGCCAGCAGCCGGGCGGCATCGCGGCTGCTCGTCACCCCCAGGCGCTTGCGCGCGGCATCCGTATGGGTCTTGACGGTACGCTCGCTGATGTTCAAGGCGCGCGCCACTTCCTTGGCCTGAAGATGCTGCGAAATCAGCCGCAGAATTTCCTTCTGCCGCTCGGTCAGCGTCTCTATGCCCGGGGCCTTGACCACGACACCTTGTCTCCCTGCAATATATACCGCACGCATGAACCGCTCCTGCAAACCGGTCAAGTGCAATCGCGTTATCGGCTACGCCATCCGCCATCGCGGGCGCTGCGTTCGGCGGCAGCATCGAAGACATTGCCGTCGAGGCGCGCATCGACCGCCTGCATGACCAGGGACGATCCGGCTTGACGGTAATCGCTTGTCGCCGTCACGCGGCTGGCGATATCGACGCGCCAGTCATTGCCGTCGCGGCACGCCAGGCCGTCGTTCGTGGCGGTGGTGAAGGTGCGGCAGATGGCATGGCTTTGGTCGCGGAAGGTGACACCGATGCGCGGAGCGTTGCCGCCAGCATCTTCGGAGGCCAGCTGTGTCGACAGTGCCTTCGCCAGTTCGCCGCGCGCCACCAGTCCGCCCGATCGGCTGGCAAAATCGCCCTTCGGCGCCTGGGTGACCATCAGGGTCGCGCCGATCCCGACGATCAGACTGGCCGCCATGGCGCCGATTTGCAGCAGCAACGGCCGGCTGATCCGCGGCCGGAAGGCTATCACCTCTGCCGCTGCCGGCGTTTGTGTCCCTTGGGCCGCCTTTATCAGGCGTTCCGGCACGGGCTCCTGCGCGATCGGGGCAAATGCCGCCATCAGGTCCGCCCGCAGCGTGCGGTGCGCCGCGATCTGCGCCGCGATTTCGGCATCGCTCGCCGCGGCGGCTTCGACCTCGGCGCGGCCGGCGGCGTCCAGTTCACCGTCGACATAGGCGACGATCGTCTCCGCGCTGATCATGAACTGCCTCCCAATCGCGCCATTAAGGTTTCGCGCCCGCGTGTCAACCGGCTCGACAACGTGCCGACCGGCACGTCGAGCACCTCGGACGCTTCGGCATAGGACAGGCCTTCGACGCAGATCAGAGCGATCGCCAGTCTTTGGTCTTCGGGCAGTTCCAGCATGGCGCTCTCCACTTCGGCCAGTTTGCGGCGCGCTTCCAACGCCTCCGCGCTGTTGTCGCCGATGAAATCTCCGGCCTCGGCCGGGGCGAATATCTTGTCGCGGCGCTGCCGGGAGCGAACTTCGTCGATCCAGGCGTTTTTCAGCACCTTGAACATCCAGCTATCGAGCCGGGTGTCCGGCTGATACTGATCGAGATGGCGCAGGGCGCGTTCGACGCCGATCTGCACCAGATCGTCGGCATCGCTGGCATTGCCGGTCAGCGACCGCGAAAAGCGGCGCAGGCGCGGCAACAGCGCAACGATATCGGACTGGGTCGAATGGACGGCGATTCCCGATCTCCTTGTCGTATCCAACGTTCGGGCGCGGATGTTTTCTTCATAACCCCGAAATTTTTTTGGCGCCAAAATTTTTTGCAGCAATATCGCCCGCTCAGACGTTAGACTAACATGGTCCGGAGTTATGACATGCGTCTCGCCCTTGTTTTCCTGCTGTTTCTGCTGCCGGCGCCGGCTTTTGCCCAGCTTCAGGGCCTGCCCGGTGGCCTGTCCGGAGGCCTGCCGACCGGCGTGCCTTCGGTCGGCAACCTGCCGGTGGTCCGCGGCCTGACCGACGTGGCCGACAGGGTCGAAGATACGGTGACCCAGGCGGCCGGGCAAAGGCTCAGCCGCATCGACGATCTGATCCGCCGCCACGGCGACGTGCTGGAACGCAGCCCCGACGGCGATCTGATCGTGCGCCATCAACTGGTCGCCCTGTCGCCGGCGCCCGCCGCCATGACCGCCATCACGGCCGCCGGTTTTACGATCGGCGAGACGACGGCGCTCGACAGTTTGGGCCTGCAACAGGTCGTCCTGATCGCGCCGCATGGGATGGCGACGAAGAAGGCCCTGCGCCTGTTACGCAAACTCGATCCCGACGGCGTCTATGATTTCAACGACATCTATCTTGGCTCGCAGTCGGGCGGAAGCGGCGCGGGGGAGTCGTCTGTTCACGGCGCCGGTGGCGGACGCGTCGGCCTGATCGACGGCGGCGTCGATATCGCGCACCCGGCTTTTCGCGGCGCCCATATCGTCCAGCAAGGCTTCGCCGGCAAGGCCGCGGCCAGTGAACACGGCACGGCGACGGCGTCACTTTTGGTCGGCCGCAGCGACGGTTTTGCCGGCGCGGCCCCGGGCGCCGAGCTGATCGTCGCCGATATCTATGGCAATATGGCGACCGGCGGATCGACCTCGGCGCTATTGAAGGCGCTCGACTGGATGGCCGGCCAAAAGGTCGGCGTCATCAATATCAGCCTGGTCGGCCCTCCCAATGGCCCCCTGCGCACCGCCGTCGCCACCCTGGTCGGGCGCGGTTATCTGATTGTCGCCGCCGTCGGCAATGACGGCCCGGCCGCCAAGCCGCTCTATCCGGCCTCTTTCGATGGCGTAGTCGGCGTGACCGCCGTCGATCGCCGGAACAAGGTCTTGCTCGAAGCCGGACGCGGACCTCAGGTCGACCTCGCAGCGCCAGGCTCGGATATCGCCGCCGCGGCGCCGGGCGGCAAATATGTCGCCGTCCGCGGCACCTCCTTCGCCGCTCCGATTGTCGCCGGTCTGCTGGCCCGCCGCCTCAGCGCGCCGGATCCGCAAGCTGCCCGTGCCGCCGTGGCTTGGCTATCGTCCCAGGCAATCGACCTGGGCGCCAAGGGCACCGACACGACCTATGGCGAAGGCCTTGTCGGCAACGATATCCGGCCTGTCCTGCCGGCGTCCGGAAAGAAAAATTAAAAAATTTTGCCCGTCGCGGAGAAAACGCGACGCCTCCTTCGTTGTTCCCTGTGTAGCCGCTGAGACGGCCCAACACATGGAGACTTGAAGATGAAAATCCAACTCTTTTTGACCACTGCGGCCGTCGCTTCCCTGCTGGCCGTTTCCGCCAATGCGCAACTCCTGGGCGGTGGTGCCGCCGGTGGTTTGACGGGCGGCTTGACCGGCGGCGCCGGTGGTATGGGCGGCGGCCTGACCGGTTCGGCCATGGGCAATGCCCAGGGTGCCTTCGGTGAAACCCCCGACGCTTTCTCGACGGTCGATAGCGCCACGGCCGAGGCTCGCGCTGAAGCCCGCGCCGAAGCTCGCCGGGCCCGCGACGAGGCCCGTCAGGCCCAGTCTTCCGGAATGGCTCCTATTACGGCGTCTGGCGCTGCCTCGGGTTCGGGGCAGGCCGGTGGTTCGTTACTGGGTCATGACGTCGCCGGCAATGCCATGGGCGACGCGTCGGGCGACGCCTCCCTGGATGCTTCGGGTGCCGGCCGGGCGGTGTCTTCGGTGAGCCAAAGCGCCCGCGGCGACGCTGCTCGCGCCGGCAGCTTCGCCCAGGGCACCCGTGCCGACCTCGGCGATACCGCCAGGACCGCACGTAACATCGGCGCCAATGGCGGCCTGAATGGCGGTCTGGCCGGTGACGGCGCCGCTTCGCTCGACCAATCGGGCCTTTCCGGTTCGGGCCAGGGCTCCGGGCATGCCTCGGGCAATCTGGGCGTCACCGGTGTCCGCGATACGGCTGCCAGTGCCGCCGGCACCGCCAAAAGTACGGCGCAACGCGGCCGCGCCATGATCGAGGCCGACCGGGCGGCTACCAGCGTGCCGTCCGTCCCGGTCACCGCCCAGGCTTCGGGCTCGGCCAAGGGCAAGGCTGGCGCTTCGTCCAACTAGGCACGTCCTAACCCATGCGAAACCGGCGAGCCTCACGGCTCGCTGGTTTTTTTTACGCCAACTTACGGCGCGCCAGCATGTTGGTTTGCAGAAGGACCATGTCCGAGTCGATCAGACGCAACCTGGCGATCGGCAGGATGACCTTGGTCAACAGGGCGACATGCTGGCGTTCGCGAAAAGCCAGTTCTGCGAGCCCGGTGGCCACTACTGGATCCATAAGCGCCGGATGGTTGATCAGGCGCAAGGCTTCCAGCCGCGGGACGATGCGCCGGATATGCGCTATGCTGATCCCGTGGTCGCCTTCCAGGGTCGCCATAACGCCGGCGAAATCGTCGTCCCGGCGCGCTCGTGAACGCAATATCGGGAACAGATCGTCGGCTGAATCGCGAAACTGCGCCGGGAGGCCGACCTTCAGCCAATCGATAACCTGAAAACTGGCCGTCTCGTCATAGTCGAGCGCAGCGGCGAGCTGCTCCATCTGAACGCTCATCTGCCGCCGGAAGCGGCATTGGCCGGCAATCCAGTCCAGGGGGCTGGCTGGCGAACCTTCCGTGTCTTGATGAAAATCGTCGTCGTTCAGGTGCGACCTCATAGGCGACCTGAATCGGTTGCCGATCGCGGCGCCCTGAGGCATGGCTGGGATGGAGGACAATCCTTTTCAAGGCGCAAGCCATGCATGGCGACAAATACCCAGCGGAAATTCAGAGGTCATACTATGGGATTATAATAGCGGAAGTCACCCGCGTGACCGTTGCTATAAGTCTTTCAAGGGTTTGATAATTATCAAGAAGGGAATATGCTGTCTCAAGGTCGCGACTCAACCGATATAAAGTCCAATATGCATCCCTGGCGATTGTTCAATCGCCCTGGGGAATAAGGTAAATACCAGAGCGTACTAACCGGAACCCGATATGAGAGACAGCGACGTCGCCCGAATTCGCGACCTGCGAATATTCAAGAGCATGACTGAGGCGCGTTTCAGCGACCTGACCTCGGCCGCCTTCATGCAAAAATTTCCTGCCGGCACCACCCTGCTCTACGAAGGCGACTCCGTCGATTTCCTCTATATTCTGGTTGAGGGTACGGTTGAGATTCAAGGTACATGGAACGACAAGGAGACGACCGTCTCCGTGGTCAAACCCTTGTCCCTGTTTATCCTCTCGTCGGTTGTCTTGAATGCTCCAGCCCTGATGTCGGCGCGGACCATCGAACGGTCGGAAATTCTCATGCTATCGGCCGAAAGCTTCCGTCGCGCCATGAGCGAGGACGGCGCCTTTGCCGTGGCGGTTGCCGAGGAACTGGCCGGCTGGAATCGCGCCCTGGTGCGTCAGGTCAAGAATATGAAGTTGCGCAGTGCCTCAGAGCGCCTGGCCAACTATCTGCTAACTCTCCAGGTGCATCAGGGCGGCGCCACGACCCTGCACCTGCCCCACGAAAAGCGGATACTGGCGTCCCTGCTGGGCATGACGCCGGAAAACCTGTCGCGCTCCTTCGCCAGCCTGGCCGATTACGGCGTCGAAATCCACGGCAGCGAGGTCAAGCTCACCATGATGACGGCGATGCGACGCATGGCCAAGCCGTCGCCCTATATCGACAACCATATGCCGCCGCTCGATCATCTGGGTGGCAAGGCTGAGCGGGAAATGTGGCCGCCAAGCGAAGGTTCCGGCCAGGTGATGCAAGGCCAGAAAAGTTAAAAAAAGGGCGACAGGTGTGACCCTGCCGCCCAGGTTCCGATCCATGTACGCGCGATCGGAACGACACCCTGATGCGATCCGGCCGGTGAGGGGGTCTAGCCCACCGGACAACATCTCGGCACGCCCCTAAGTAGCATTTCTACCGCTGCAATCGATTGATGTAAATCAAGTGGCCCACCTAAATTCGCGAGTTTCGCCGCCACTATCATCAACTTGAGGACGATTTTCGTTCATAGGACGGCGATCTTGCGGCCATTTAATTTGTTCATCGTCGTCATGTCATGATATTGACCGTGTCGCTCACGGCTTCAGTTTCCACTTGCAAATCATATAAAGATATCTTTATATGATTATATGGCAAAGACCGATTTCAATTCCCTGCTCGAAGCGCTGAAAGCCGCCGGTGAACCGACGCGTCTGCGCCTGCTGCGTTTGCTGGCGCGCGAAGAACTGTCGGTGATGGAGCTGGTCTCCATCCTGAACCAAAGCCAGCCGCGTATTTCCCGCCATCTCAAACTGATGTCCGAAGCCGGCCTGATCGAGCGCTTTCCTGACGGCGCCTGGGTATTTTATCGCCTGGCGGGCGGTCAGGGCGTACGGCCTCTGGTCGACACGATCCTGAGCCTGATGGACGACGCCTTTGCCGAAGATCTCGGCCAGCTTGAGGCCGTGCGCCAGACCCGGCGCAAATCGGCCGAGGGCTATTTCGAAACCATCGCCCCCAAATGGGACGAGATCCGCAGCCACTATGTCTCCGAAGCCGATGTCGAACAGGCGATCGTTGCCGCTCTGGGCGACCAGGATTTCGACACCCTGGTCGATCTCGGCACCGGTTCCGGCCGCATGCTGACCCTGCTGGCCCCGCGCGCGCGTCAGGCGATTGGGCTCGACCTGTCGCAACACATGCTCAATATCGCCCGTTCGAAGGCTTTCGAAGCCGCCTTGCAAGGCGTCGATTTCCGCCATGGCGATATCTACGACACGCGACTGCCCGATGCTTCGGCCGATCTGGTCATCGTCCATCAGGTCCTGCACTTCCTCAGCGATCCGGCCCGCGCCGTCGCCGAAGCCGCCCGTTTGCTCAAACCTGACGGCCGCCTGCTGATCGCCGATTTCGCCCACCACGAGCTCGAAATCATGCGCGAGCAGTATCAGCACCGCCGCCTCGGCATGTTGGACGACGATATGCGAAGCTGGTTCACCAGCGCCGGCCTCATGCCGGGCGCCACCCGCGACCTTCCCCCGCAAAGTCCTCAAGGACTAACCGTCAAGATCTGGCTTGCCGCCAAACCCGCAAAGTAAGTTTCCATGAGCCCCGCCCTCAATCCTTCCTTAGCCCCGATCGCCCGCGCCCTCGCGTCCGATACCAGCCACCTCAAAGTATCGTTCGAATTCTTCCCGCCCAAGACCGAGGAGATGGAACAGACCCTGTGGTCGTCGATCCGCCGTCTGGCCCCGCTCGATCCCGCCTTCGTCTCGGTGACCTATGGTGCCGGCGGTTCGACGCGTGAGCGCACCCATCGCACCGTCAAACGCATTCTCGACGAGACGGCGTTGAAGCCGGCCGCCCACCTGACCTGCGTCGAAGCCTCGCGCGACGAGGTCGATGAGGTTATACGCGGCTATTGGGACGCCGGCGTTCGTCACATCGTCGCCTTGCGTGGCGATCCGCCCACTGGTTTCGGCGACTATACGCCGCGCGCCGACGGCTATGCCAATGCCACGGAATTGACCGCCGCGATCAAGCGGATCAATGATTTCGAAGTCAGCGTCGGCGTCTACCCTGAATGCCACCCGCAATCGTCCGGACTCGACTTCGACCTCGATGTCCTGCGTCAAAAGGTCGATGCCGGCGCCACCCGCGGCATCAGCCAGTTCTTCTTCGAGCCGGAAACCTATCTGCGTTATCGCGATGCGGTCTTCGATGCCGGCATCGAGATCGAGCTGACGCCCGGCATCATGCCTGTGACCAATTTCAAGGGCCTGCGCCGTATGGCCGGCAGCTGCGGTGCCGCGGTTCCCGCCTGGCTGGAAGAGCTGTTCGACGGCCTTGACGACGATGCCGAGACGCGCAAGCTGCTGGCCTCGGCGGTAGCCGTTGAGCTGTGCCTTGAACTCGAAAGGGAAGGCGTCGAAAACTTCCACTTCTACACGCTCAACCGCGCCGATTTGGTCTACGCCATCTGCCGTATTTTGGGATTGAAGGAGAGCCGTCCATGACCCGAGCCGAACGTATCGACGCCCTGAAAAAGGCCGCCAAGGAACGTATCTTGATCCTCGACGGGTCATGGGGCGTGATGATCCAGCGTCGCGAGTTGTCGGAAGAGGATTTCCGCGGCGAGCGCTTTGTCGATCACAAGGGCCAGCTCAAGGGCAATAACGATATCCTGTGCATCACGCGCCCGGACGTTATCGCCGACCTGCACGACGACTATTTCGCTGCCGGCGCCGACATCTCAGAAACCAATACCTTTTCGGCGACGACCATCGCTCAAGATGACTATCATCTGAATGCCCAGGATTGCCGCGACATCAACCTGGCCGGCGCCAAGATCGCCCGCGCCGTCGCTGACCGCTGGACCGCCGAGCATCCGGACAAGCCGCGCTTCATCGCCGGCTCGATCGGGCCGCTCAACAAGATGTTGAGCATGTCGTCGGACGTCAACGATCCCGGCGCCCGCCTGGTTACTTTCGACCAAGTGTATCAGGCCTATCGCCAACAGGTTCAGGCCCTCTACGAAGGCGGCGTCGACCTCTACCTGATTGAAACCATCACCGACACGCTGAACTGCAAGGCGGCGATCAAGGCCATTCTCGACCTCCAAGATGAGGGTCAGCACGAACTGCCGATCTGGATTTCCGGCACGATTACCGACCGCTCCGGCCGGACGCTCAGCGGCCAGACCGCTGAAGCCTTCTGGAATTCGGTCAAGCACGCCAAGCCATTCGCCGTCGGTTTCAATTGTGCCCTGGGCGCCGACCTGATGCGGCCGCATATCGCCGAGATGGCGCGTGTCGCCGACTGCCTGGTCGCCGCCTATCCCAATGCCGGCCTGCCCAATGCCATGGGGCAGTATGACGAACAACCGCATGAAACCGCTCACGAACTGCACGAATGGGCCAAGGACGGCATTGTCAACATCCTAGGCGGTTGCTGCGGTACGACGCCCGACCATATCAAACACGTTGCCGACGAGGTCCGCGGCATCACGCCGCGCCAGATACCCGAGCGTCCGAAGGCCTTACGTCTGTCGGGATTGGAGCCGTTTGAACTGGCATAAGCTGCTGTCACAAGTTGGCGGTTTTGCCGTCTAGTCATCGCATCGTTTCCATGCTGCGATGAGACATCGTGGCATGGCAAGGGCGACTGCCCGCCCGAGCCTATGCGAGGAGCCATGCGGCGCTTGAGCAAAAAAAAGCGGCAACCAAGTGTCATTCTTTATGACACTTGGTTGCCGCTACGATAACAATCGTAGTTTCAGGCAAAACGATGGGAGCTGGACTATGACAACAAGACGGCAGATTATCACGCGTTTCGCGGCCCTGATGGGCACCGCCGGCGCCTATGGCGCCATGCAGGCCATGGGTTTGATGGGCGACGAGGCCTGGGCGGGCATGCCTGATTTGGCGCCCGGCAGCGGTAAGGGCGTCAGCGTCGTCATACTCGGCGCCGGTCCGGCCGGATTGTCGGCCGCCTATGAAATGGGCAAGGCCGGTTATGAATGCACCATTATCGAGGCGCGCGACCGCGTCGGCGGCCGCAACTTCACCGTCCGCAAAGGCACGACGATCGACTTTACTGACGGCAGCCAACAGGTCTGCGCCTTCGACGAGGGCCAGTTCTTCAACGCCGGGCCGGCGCGCATTCCGTCGCACCATCAGGCGACGCTTGGTTATTGCCGCGAATTCGGCGTCACCATGGAAACCGAGGTCAACTGGTCCGGCACGGCGCGCATTCAGGCGGACCGGCTCAATGGCGGCGCGGCTATCGAGATGCGTCAAGCCATCTACGACTATCGCGGCCATATGGCGGAACTGCTGGCCAAGTGCACGAAAAAGGGCGCACTCGACGACCTTTACACCGCCGACGACCGCGACAAGATGCTGAGCGTCTTGCGGCCGTGGGGTGGACTCAGTGAGGCCCTGACCTATGACGGCAGTGAAAGCGCCGGCTTCGAGATCTTCCCGGGCGCAGCCGACCAGGCGCCGAAGCATCGCGCCCCCTTGCCGTTATCGGTGGTCGGTGACGGTTTCGTCCAGGCGGTGGCCGATTTCACGGACGATGTGTCGTTCCAGGCGACCATGCAGCAGCCGGTCGGCGGCATGGACCGCATTCCGGCGGCCTTCGAGGCGCGCCTGGGCAATGTCATCCGCAAAGGCTGCGAAGTCCGCCGCATCCGCCGCAACAAGACCGGCGTCGACGTCTTCTATTACGACAAGGTGACGCGCCAGGCCGAGGTCATCAGCGGCGATTATTGCATCTGCACCATACCGATGTCTGCGCTCGCCGCTATCGACGCCGACTTTGCGAAGCCGGTCAAGGCGGCGATCGCCAAGAATGCCGGCAGCTATATCGACGGTTACAAGATCGCTTTCCAATCGCCGCGCTTTTGGGAAACCAACGACCATATCTATGGCGGCCTGTCCTTCACCGATCGGGACACCTTCGCCACCTGGTATCCGTCCGATCGCTTCCATGCGCCGGAAGGTATATTGGTCGCCGGCTACGCCTTCGACGGCCGCATGGGAGCGCGCAGCCTGAACGACCAGATCGCCTATGCCCGCGGTACGATCGACCGCCTGCATCCGGGCCAGTCCGGCCAGATGAAGTCGCCGGTCGCCATCAACTGGAAGCAAATGCCCTATTCCCTCGGTCTGGCCAGCTTCCTCGCCGACGAGGACAAGTCGGCTTATGATTTGCTCAACCAGCCCGATGGCCCCATCTATTTTGCCGGCGACCATCTCAGTCACGTCAGTTCGTGGCAGCAGGGCGCCTTCCTGTCGTCACATCGTGTCGTCAATATGATTGCCGCCCGCCAGCAATCCGTCAAAGCCTGAGGAGTTCGACCATGAAAACCGTTATCTCCGTTGCCACCGCCCTGTTTCTGATCAGCGGCAATGCCCACGGTCAGGACGTCACACGCGCCTATCCGACGCCCGACGCCCCCATCGCCGGCACGGTGGTCGTGCCGCCAGGTTACAGCACCGTCTATCTCAGCGGCCTGGTGCCCGACGTTACGCACCCCGAAGCCGAAAAGGGCAGTATCGCGTCCTATGGCACGACCGAGGAGCAGACCGAATCGGTCCTGAAGAAAATCCAGGCCTCGCTGCAAGCCCAGGGGCTCGATTTCAAGGACGTGGTCAGCATGCACGTCTACCTCGTCGGCGATCCGGCCATGGGCGGCAAGATGGATTTCGCCGGCATGATGGCCGCCTATAAGCGGCATTTCGGCACAGCGGATCAGCCCAACCGTCCCGTCCGCGCCACGGTGCAAGTTGCCGCCTTGGTTGCGCCGGGCTTCCTGGTCGAGATCGAGGTCATCGCCGTCAAGAAGCCCGACCTGCTGCACCATCTAAATCAGTAGCATCGGAAGGCAGCTTGCCCTAAGACGGCGCGACAATTTGCGTAATACGAGACGGCTATGAAAACGACGATTCTTTTTGGCGGCACCAGCCGTGAACGCCTGGTGGCGGTAGCCACGGCGCAGGCCCTGACCGATGCCTTGCCCGAGGCCGATCTGTGGTTCTGGGACATAGACGGCAGCGTGTCCGAAACGACGCCGGATGCCTTGCAAGCCCATGCCAAGCCATTCGAAGTCGCCTTCAAGGCCGACGGTGCTCGCATTGGCACGCTCGCGGAGGCGCTTGACCGCGCGGCCGTCGAGGATCGTGTCCTGGTGTTAGGACTGCATGGCGGCACGGCTGAAAACGGTCAATTCCAGGTCCTGGCCGAAGCGCGCGACGTGCCCTTCACCGGTTCGGGTTCGGCGGCTTCGCACCTGGCGTTCGACAAGACCGCCGCCAAGCTGTTCGCCGGCCTTGCCGGTGTTTATTCGCCCTCGACCGTGACACTGGATGAAGCCGACGAAGCTCTGTCGCATTTCGGCCGCCTGATCGCCAAACCGGCCCAGGAGGGCTCGTCCTACGGCCTGATCTATGTCAATTCCTCCCAGGACATCGCCGCGGTCCGCCGTGAGTCGGCTTCCATGGCCTATCTTATCGAGCCCTTCATTTCCGGCCCCGAAGCCACCTGCGGCGTGCTCGAACAGGCCGATGGTTCCCTGATCGCCCTGCCGCCGGTCGAGATCGTGCCGGGCGACGGCGCTTTCGACTATGCCGGTAAATATCTCAAATCGACGACCCAGGAAATCTGCCCGGCGCGCTTCGCCCCTGAAACCAATGCGGAGCTGCAACGCCTAGCCATCAAGGCCCATCGCGCCATGTCGTGCCGCGGCTATTCGCGCTCGGACTTCATTATTTCGGACACCAAGGGGCCGGTTTATCTCGAGACCAATACCTTGCCCGGCCTGACCAAGGCCTCGCTCTACCCGAAGTCCTTGAAGGCCCAGGGCATCGGTTTCGTCGACTTTCTTCGCGGCCAGATCGACCTGGCCATCCGGAAAGCCGGCAGGGGCTGATGTCCGACCACATCATCTTCCTGATGACGCTGGTTTTTACGATCATCTATACCTCGGCGGCGCTGCTGGCGATCCTGCTCGCCTACCGTCAGGTGCGCTCGGCCTTCGCGATTTCGACCAAGGAAAAATCCCTCGACGCCTACCTTGAATTCTCCGAAAAATACGCCGAGCTGACGCGCCTCAGCCACGACATCGACCTGCGTTTTCATCGCAAGGACAAGACTCTGTCGGATTATGAGATCAAGTATTTCTTCAACACATTCTGGGTGTTGCAGCTGCAGGAATGGGAATTCCTCCAGGCCGGCATCCTGCCGGTGCGCATCTTCAGCCAGTGGATGATGCATGCCCACGAATATTTGCTGAGCGGCAAGGCCAAGTTCTATTTCGACAGTAAAGGCAAGCCGGTCGAGATCACCGCCAAGGACGGCTTCGAGCGCTACGGCCGCCGTGTCCTGCGTTTCCATCCCGACTTCGTCACCTTTATTCGCGAGCTCGAAGCCATTCCGTACGACAGTGACGATTGCAACGCCGCCTATGCCCCGATCGAGGCTCTGGTGCGTACCTACAAGCGCGACAACAATTACTGGCAGTTATGACAGGGCAGGGAGCTTGACCATGGGCGCCTGGGGAGCCGGACCGTTCGACAATGACGACGCCAGCGATCTGATGATGGAACTGGAAGACGTGCCCTCATGGGAGAGCGTGCGCTATGTCTTTAACGAGGTCCTGGCGGCGGACGAATACATCGAGCTGGCGGAAGGCGCGCGCGCCTATGCCGCCGCGGCCCTGCTGACCGTCGCTACCGGCAGGAGCGACGTCTCGGCTCAGGATTATCTGATGATCCTCGAAGCCATGGGCAAACCGCCCGAAGACCTGGCCGAACTGGCGCTTGCGGCGCTGAAACGCATCACCACGGGCGATTCCGAAATACGTGAACTTTATCTGGACGGCGGCGCCTATAATGCATGGCTGGCCCTGGTTCGGGCGACTGAAGAGGCTTTGACTTGACACCTACCTTTATCAATATCGGCGAACGCACCAATGTCACGGGCTCGGCCAAATTCAAAAAGCTGATCGTCGAGGGCGACTACACCGCCGCGCTGACCGTCGCCCGTCAGCAGGTCGAGGCCGGCGCCGCCATTATCGACGTCAATATGGACGAGGGCCTGCTCGATAGCCAGAAGGCCATGACGACCTTCCTCAATCTGATGGCGGCGGAACCCGACATCGCCCGCGTCCCGGTCATGATCGACTCGTCGAAATGGGAAGTCATCGAGGCCGGCCTGAAGTGCGTTCAGGGCAAGGCCATCGTCAACTCGATCTCGATGAAGGAAGGCGAAGAGAAATTCCGCCACGCCGCCCGCGAATGCCTGAAATATGGCGCCGCGGTGGTGGTCATGGCGTTCGACGAGCAAGGCCAGGCCGATACCTGCGCCCGCAAGGTTGAGATCTGCACGCGGGCCTATCGCATCCTGGTTGACGAGGTCGGTTTTCCGGCCGAAGACATTATCTTCGACCCGAACATCTTCGCCGTCGCCACCGGCATTGACGAACACAACAATTACGCCGTCGACTTCATCGAAGCGACGCGCATCATCAAGCAAACCTTGCCCTACGCCCGCGTCTCGGGCGGCGTGTCGAATGTGTCGTTCTCGTTCCGCGGTAACGAACCGGTCCGCCGGGCCATTCACAGCGTCTTCCTCTACTATGCCATCCAGGCCGGCATGGACATGGGCATCGTCAATGCCGGCGACTTGCCGGTCTATGACGATATCGATGCCGAACTGCGCCAGGCGGTGGAGGACGTCATCCTCAACCGCAAACAGCGTCATAATATCAGCAATACGGAATATCTCGTCGACATCGCCCCCAGGTACAAGGGCGAAAAGGGCCAGGTCCAGGTTGCCAATCTCGCCTGGCGTGACGGCACGGTCGCCGAACGCCTGAAACACGCCCTGGTTCACGGCATTACCGAATTTATCGACGCCGATACCGAAGAGGCGAGACAACAGGCCGAGCGTCCGCTGCACGTTATCGAAGGCCCGCTGATGGCCGGCATGAATGTCGTTGGCGACCTGTTCGGCGCCGGGAAAATGTTCCTACCCCAGGTCGTCAAGTCGGCGCGTGTCATGAAGCAAAGCGTCGCCTATCTCATGCCCTTCATGGAGGCCGAAAAGGCCCTGCATGTCGCCGGCGGCGGCACCTATCAGGCGGCCGGCAAGATCCTGATGGCCACCGTCAAGGGCGACGTCCACGACATCGGTAAGAACATCGTTGGCGTCGTCCTGCAATGTAACAATTATGAAGTCATCGACCTCGGTGTCATGGTGGCGTGCGATCGCATCCTGGCCGCGGCGAAAGAGCATAAGGTCGACATGATCGGCCTGTCCGGTCTGATCACGCCGTCGCTGGACGAGATGGTCTTCGTCGCCCGCGAAATGCAGCGCACCGGCTTCGACATCCCGCTGTTGATCGGTGGGGCGACGACGTCGAAAACCCATACGGCGGTGAAGATCGAGCCCGGCTATGCCAATAACCAGGTCGTCTATGTGCTCGATGCCTCACGTGCCGTCGGCGTCGTCTCGCAACTGCTGAGCGACAGCGATCGTGACGGTTTTGTCGCCCAGACCAAGGCCGATTACGTCAAGGTGCGCGAAGCCTATGGCAAGGGCAATTCGGCGCCGCGCTCGACCCTGGCCGAGGCACGCGCCAATAAATTCACCATTGATTTCGTTGCCGAGCCGCCGGTAGCGCCCAGCTTCCTGGGTTTGCGCACCTTCAGTCCTTATGACCTCGCCGACCTCGCCGAACATATCGACTGGACGCCGTTCTTCGCCACCTGGGAACTGGCCGGAAAATACCCGGCCATCCTCGATGACGAGATCGTAGGGGAGGCGGCAACCAATCTTTTTGCCGACGCCCAGGAGATGCTGGCCAAAATCCTCGAAGAGCAATGGTTCACCGCCTCGGGCGTGGTCGGCTTCTGGCCGGCCAATGCCAATGAAGACGACGATATCGAAATCTACGGCGATGAAACGCGCGGCGAACCGATCGCCACCTTCCACACCCTGCGCCAGCAGATGAAGAAGCCGCGCGCCGACCAGAACAATACCGCGCTCAGCGACTTTGTCGCGCCGAAGGGAACGCCCGACTGGGTCGGCGCCTTCGCCGTCACCGCCGGCCACGGCGAGATGGAAATCGCCCGCAAGTTCAAGGCGGCAGGCGACGACTATAACGCCATCCTGGCTACCGCCCTGGCCGACCGCCTGGCCGAAGCCTTCGCCGAAGCCCTGCACAAGAAGGTGCGGCGCGAACTGTGGGGCTATGCCGCTGACGAAGATCTCGACATCAACGGGCTCATCGCCGAGCAATATAAGGGCATCCGCCCGGCTCCCGGTTATCCGGCCCAGCCCGACCACACCGAAAAATGGACCCTGTTCGACCTGCTCGATGCCCGTCAACGCACCGGCATGGAACTGACGGAAAGCCTCGCCATGACCCCGCCGGCCTCGGTTTCGGGCCTCTATTTTGCCCACCCGAAGGCGCATTATTTCGGCGTCGGCAAGATCGAAAAGGACCAGGTCGAAGACTATGCCCGCCGCAAGGGCTGGGCGGTGGACGAAGCCGAGCGCTGGCTGTCGCCGATCTTGAACTATGTGCCGTGAGGAAAACTCAAATGGATCGTGAAGACATGCAGGTCGACAAAGCGACCAAGAAGCAAGTCATGACTTCGTCGGAAAGGCGCCATCAAATGACGCTTGAAGCCTTACAGGAGGCCGACGAAGGCCTGTTCATTGACCACAGCGAAATCATTGCCTGGGTAGACAGTCTCAAGCCTTAATGCCCCTTGGTATTGCTCCAGCCCAAACGATAGGCCAGACCTTCCGACCATTTGCGATCGACGCCCTTCTTGCCGTGATTGTCGTCGGTTGACGACGCACTGCTGTCCGAAGATGCTGTCGCAACCGGTGTCGTCAACTGCGGCAGGGCGGCGTCCTTGCGGTTACGCGTCGCCAGCCGGTTGGTGGCGACCGGCGCATTGGGATCGTCGGGCATGGTCTGAGCCGTCAGCACGGGCTTGGGCATCTCGTTATAGTCGTGGGGTCCGCCGGAGGTCAGCGCCGCCGTGATGGCGACAACCTCATCGTCCGTGGCCATCTCGGCGAACAGATTGGGGTGGCCCGACAAACGCACGGCCGCATGTTCGCAGTCGCCCGGCAATTGCCAGTTGGCATAGGCGCCGGCGGCTTCCGTCAGGCTGACGTCGTCGCGGGCGGCGGCCCATTCATTATAGCCGAATTCACGGGCGTCTTCGGCCTTTTGGTGTTCGGCATCGCTCATGCCCTTGCCGGACAAGGTCAGGGCCGCCTCATAGGCGCGCAGGTAAGACGTCCCGATCAAGCGCAAATCCTTGTCTTCCGGAAAGACCGAAGAAATGATTTCCGCCAGTTCCATGTCGCCGGACAGGACGCCGTGGCACCAGGCGACGCGCAGGAAATCGTCCGTTGGTGCGTCGGACAGATCGGGCGCGTGCAGCGTGCCATCGGCATTGCGGCCGGTAATGGCGGGATTGGCGGCGGCAACAGGCGTGGCTGCCGGCGCAGCGGCAGCAGGTTTCGCAGCGGCCTGGTGACGGGTTTTGGCGGCTTCGGCGTTAAAACTAGAAGACAGGGCGAGGGCGGAGACACTCAAGCCGAGCAGGGCAGACGTCAAAAAGCGCAAGGACAAACTCCGGATAATTATATCGACCATGTGGCCGGCAGCGCGACAAAAGCGCACATGACCGATAATCACTAACTCTGTTTATACAGCAATTCAGGCATAAAATCGCCCAAGAGTTAGTTTTTTAGTGAGGGTGACAAAAACTTAAGGACACAATGTCCGAGAAATACGCTAAGGTATTTCCCATAGTTTGAGGAGTTTCCATGTCGTTTTGGAAAAATCTGGCGAAACGCGCCGTCCGTACATTCGACGCTGCCGAATGCACGGAATGCCCCAAGGGGCCGCCAGGGGCAGACCCCGCTTTCGCCACCGCCGTGACGGCCCTGGGCGCCAAACTGGCCATGGCCGACGGCCTGGCGCATGAGGTCGAGCAAACCGCCTTCCTGCATGTTTTCCAGCCCGACGATGGCGCACGCCGCGATGTCCTGCGTCTCTACGACCTGGCGCGTCAAACCTCGCTGGGTTTCGAATCCTATGCCCGCCGCCTGGCCAAGCGCTATGCCAATTGCCCGCAGATCCTCGAAGACGTGCTGGAAGGCCTGTTCCACATTGCTGTTTCCGACGGCCACCTCAGCGATGCCGAGGAGGACTATCTTGAGACCGTGGCCGACCTGTTCGGCATCAAGACCGCGACCTATCGCAAGGTCCGCGCCGGCTATGTTCCGCCGGCCGAGGACGATCCTTATTATATTCTGGGCCTGACCCCGGACGCCAGCGATGACGAAATTCGTGTCGCCCGCCGTTCGCGCCTCAACGATTTCCACCCGGACCGCATCCGCGCCCGCGGGTTGCCGGAAGATTTTGAAGCCCTCTATACGCAAAAAACGGCCATGATCAATCAGGCCTACGACCAGATCAGCCGCGAACGGGCGCTTATGTGATCAAGAGCTCGATATGATAAGCCAAATGTGATGACAAATTGCCATGCTTGATTAAAAAAATATTAAAAAGTGTGGTAGTTACTATAGGCAGAGGTTGACGGAACGCCAATTCGTGCCAATCTAAAAGT
Source organism: Asticcacaulis sp. P2_B1 (assembly GCF_056404915.1). Taxonomy (NCBI): domain Bacteria; kingdom Pseudomonadati; phylum Pseudomonadota; class Alphaproteobacteria; order Caulobacterales; family Caulobacteraceae; genus Asticcacaulis; species Asticcacaulis sp. P2_B1. The sequence continues at coordinate 56,034 of NZ_JBFUDD010000003.1, forward strand.
CTACGGAACGCGTATTGTTCCGTTGTATGAGGTTTTGAAGTCCATGTCCGAGCAAGACACGTCTTTTGCATCTTTTAGCCGCAACTATCGCCCGTGGGGTCAAGTGAAGCGCAAGAACCTAATTTCCCGTGTCATTTACGGCGTCGTCATGACGGCCGTCGGCTTGGCTGTACTCGCCGGCCTCGCCCTTCTGTTCATTTTCGCCGCTTCGGCCGTCGTGGTCGGCGTGATCGCGCTCGGCCTGATGGCCCTGGCCGCCGCCTTTACGCGCAAACCTGCCAAGGTTCAGGTCCGCGGTGACGACCCGAAAGCTTCTGGGGGCACCGGCGTTTATGAAGCGCGCAAGTCGGGCTCGACCTGGATCGTCTATTAAGCCTCGCGCAATTGAGATTTGAAAACGCCGCTATCGCATCGATGGCGGCGTTTTTATTTGGCCCAGTTTTTGTTTGGCCCAGTCGGCAATTGTCTTTAAGACGAGTCCATGATCGAACGACCCTCTCCCAATTTCAATGAACGTAGGTCGCCGCCCAATATGGTGGTTCTGCACTATACCGGCATGGAGACGGCCGAGGCGGCCCTTGAACGCATGTGCGATCCTGAAGCCAAGGTGTCGGCGCACTACATGGTGGCCGAGGACGGCCAGGTTTGGCGCCTGGTCCCCGAAGAACGCCGCGCCTGGCACGCCGGCGTCAGCTACTGGAAGGGCGAGACCGGCCTCAACGATATCGCGATCGGTATTGAGATCGTCAATCCCGGCCACGAATTCGGCTATCGCAACTTTCCACCGGCCCAGATCGACGCCGTTATCGGCCTGCTCGATCAGATGCGCGAACGTTGGGATATTCCCGACGATCGCATACTGGGTCATTCCGACATCGCCCCCGACCGCAAGGAAGATCCCGGCGAGCGCTTTCCCTGGCAGGTCCTGGCCGAACACGGGCACGGACTGTGGGTCGAGCCCGCCATGCCGCCGGAAGGCACCATGGGGCCGCCACTGGGCGAGGGCGACACCGGTCTGGGTGTTTTCTCGCTGCAATCGGCCTTGGGCAAACTCGGCTACAATATCCTGGCCGGCGAGCCATATGACGACGAAACACGCATCATCGTCACGGCCTTCCAGCGCCACTGGGTGCCGCAATATATCGGCACAGCGATGGAAGGCCGCGCCGATGCCACAACACGTGTTACCTTGATGGCGCTGCTGCGCCATATTACCTTGATGGAGGGCTGATATGGCCGAAACGACCAAAGACACCATCCTGCCGTACTTTTTCGCCGGCATCATGGGCTTTGCTGGCACCATCATGCTGGCCATGGGCGCGCATGCCCCGGCCACCGGCTTGCTGGCGACCGGTGGCCAGTTTCTGCTGTTCCATGCCCCGGCCGTCATCGCCGTGGCGTCGCAAACCCGCTTTGGCGGTGTCTATAAGCGAGCGGCCCTGGCCCTGTTGCTGGTCGGTCCCGCCATCTTCGGTGGCGAGATGGCTTTTCATACAGCTTCGCAATCGTCGGCCCTGGCGGCTCTGGCGGCGATCGGCGGCGGCATGACTGTTCTCGGCTGGCTGTGCGTCGCCATCGGTGCCATTCGTACTGAGAAGACTTGATCTTTTAATGCTTTAAGAGCATGACCGCGTCGGGCCAGATGACCGGGCGGTCGCGGGACATCCTTCGGGATGCCTGAGGAAAGTCCGGGCTCCACGGTAATATGACGGCGGGTAACGCCCGCCAGGGGTGACCCTAGGGATAGCGCCACAGAAAACAAACCGCCTTGATCGTCGCAAGACGTCCAGGGCAAGGGTGAAACGGTGCGGTAAGAGCGCACCGCGTCTGCGGTAACGGAGACGGCATGGCAAGCCCCGTCAGGAGCAAGACCAAATAGGAACGGCGCGCTCTTGGCGACAAGGGCAGGGCATTACCGCCCCAGACCGTTCGGGTAGGTTGCGTGAGCCGTCCGGCGACGGGCGGCCAAGAGGAATGATCGCCACGGTTTGCGCTTTCGGGCGTAAGTCGTACAGAACCCGGCTTACAGGTCATCTGGCCCATCTCTGTCTCAAATGCCGTGCACAGTGGCGTTCGGACCCAATAAGCCCTTAAAAATCAATCTGCAGACGTCTTTCGCGCATAGAGCGTGAAGGCATGGATGGGTGATTTCAGCGATCATGCGCCTGTGGGCAATACCGCCGTTACACGATTTAGAGAAAATTAACCGTATTCAGGCAGTTAAGTATCGTGTGAGTAGAGTTGAGTATAATGCGTTCCTATTTTGTTCCATTACTTATCCACAGCTGTGGAATTTATACCCAGAATCTTGGCCTAGAATCATGCCGAGTGTCATCTAGAGTCATTGCATCCCATTTAATCCCATGTTAACCGTAATCCATCCCACACGCGATTTGCCGGGAGGGCCGGTCTTACGCAGTGGGCCAGGGAGCGGGCTAAAACGGCCTGATGGGGCGCGTGTTTCTCTCGACCCACGAGAAGCAACTGGATACCAAGCGGCGCCTCCTTGTGCCGTCGGATTTCCGCGCGACCGCATTGAAACCCCACGACGGGGTGGATGCTTTCGAAGGCTTGTATTGTTTTGCTGCGATCAACGCCGCGTGCCTCGAGTGCGGCGGGGCCGCCTTTTTTGCGACGTGCCGCGACGTGATTGAAGAATATCCGAAGATGTCCCCGACCCGCACCGCCATGCAGAAGCATTTCTATGCCTCCATGCATCGGCTGAGCTTCGACACCGCCGGCCGCATCACCTTGCCGGAAAAATTGTGCGAGGCCTTCAAGCTAAGCGGCGATGTCGTGATCGCCGGCATGGGCGACAGCTTCCAGATCTGGGAGCCCGCTGCCTATGCCGCCTATGCCGCGGAACAGGACAAACTGGTCGCCGAAGCCTTCGCCAAACGCGAGGCCAAATTCCAATGACCGAGACCCAGGCCCATATCTCCGTCATGCTGCCCGAAGTTCTGGGCGTGCTGGGCAATCTCCAGGACAAGCTGATCGTCGACGGTACCTTTGGCGCCGGCGGCTATTCGCGCGCCTTCCTGCTGGGCGGCGCCCGCGTCATCGCCTTCGATCGCGACGCCCGCGTCATGCCCTATGTCGAAGCCTTGCGCGGCGAATTCCCCGACCGCTTCCAATGGGTCAACCGCTGCTTCTCCGAGATGGCCGAGGGCCTGGCCGAACTGGGCCACGCCTCCTGCGACGCCATCGTCCTCGATATCGGCGTGTCGTCAATGCAGCTCGACGAGGCCGAACGCGGCTTTTCCTTCATGCGCGACGGGCCCCTCGACATGCGTATGAGCGTCGATGGCCGCAGCGCCGCCGATATCGTCAATGATGACGACAAGGACGAGATCGCCCATATCATCTGGCTTTACGGCGAGGAACACAAGTCGCGCGGTATCGCCGCCGCCATCGTCAAGCGCCGTTTGGAGCGCCCGTTCGAGCGTACCCTCGACCTCGCTGAAGTGGTCGAACGCGCGCTCGGTGGCCGCCGCGGGGCGCCTGTCCATCCCGCCACCCGTACCTTTCAAGCCCTGCGCATCGCTGTTAATGATGAACTGGGCGAGCTGGAACGCGCGCTCGACATGGCCGAAACCCTGCTCAAGCCCGACGGCGTCCTGGCGGTGGTGACCTTCCATTCGCTCGAAGACCGCATCGTCAAGAACTTCTTCAACGAAAAAGCCGGCCGCATGCCGTCCGGCTCGCGTTATGCCCCGCAAAAGGTTGACCTGCGCCAGCCCGTCTACGACCTGATCACGCGCAAGGCCATTCTCGCCTCGGACGCCGAAATCGCCGTCAATCCGCGCTCGCGCTCGGCCAAATTGCGCGCGGCCAAGCGCACGCAGACTCCCTCACAGGTGCACTCATGAACGTCATTTCGGCCCTGTTCGACAAGCGCGTCCGCGGCATCCGCCTGATCGAGCTGATCGGCCTGACCCTGGCGCTGGCCATGATCTTCTGGGTCTGCCTGTCGAAGGCACGTGAGGGCGAGGACATCCGCCGCATGAACCAGCTGGATCAGCAGATCGCCGATGAAAAGACGGCGGTCGGCGKCCTGCAGGTCGAGGTTGCCAAGCTGGAGCGCCCGGAACGTCTCGAAGCCCTGGCGACCCAATATCTCGGCATGAAGCCGGTATCGCCGACCCATGAAGCCGGCCTCGACAACCTAGCCGAAATTTCGCACACGACCTCGCGCCCAGTCGCCGGTCAACCGTCCCCGGCGGCGCCTGCCCCGGTTGCGGAAACGCCTGAGGACGCCCTGATCTCTACCGATGCGACCCAGGCCGCGCCCACCAAGCCAGCCCCAACGGCCAAACCCGCGCAACCGGCCAAACCCACCCAGCCAGGGGGCCACTGATGAGTGTTGAATCCCTGTTTCAGTCGACCCAATCCGGCTTTCAATGGGTAGCCGACCGCGTGTGGAAGGTCGAACATGCCTTCGAGCGCGCCAATGCCTCGGGCGTCAAGGCGTCGAGCACGCGGATGCGCCTGTTCGCCGTCCTGGTGGGCCTCAGCTTCGCCTATGTCATCCTGGCCATCTTTGCCGCTCGCGCCTCCCTGTCGGGTTCGCCCGGCCAGATCGCCGCCCTGACCGGTGAGCCCAATGCCCGCGCCGTCATCGTGGACCGCAACGGCCAATTGCTGGCCACCGACGTCAACGACTACAATCTCTTCGTCGACCCGTCCGACATGGTGGCCGGCGACCGGCCCTTCGTCCGCGCCGCCCTGACCCAGATCTTCCCCGACCTGCCGCGCGAGCAGATCGACAAAGCCTTCAAGTCGGGCGCGCGGCAATTGCTAACCGGCAGTCTTACCGCGGCCACCCGCGATCGTATCCTCAACTACGGCCTTCCGGGGATCACCTTCGAAGCCCTGCGCGTCCGCGATTATCCGCTGGGCGTTACCGGCGCCTCCTATATCGGCATGACCAAGCGTTTCGGCGAAGGCATGTCGGGCGCCGAACTGGCCCTGCAGGATCAGATCGTCGCCGGCGCCATCCACGATCAACCGGTGCAACTGGCCATGGATCTGCGCGTCCAGGGCGCGCTCGAAAACGAGATCCGCGCCATGGCCATCGACACCCAGTCGGTCGGCGCCATCGGTATCGTCACCAATGTCCGCACCGGTGAAGTGCTGGGCATGGCGTCGTGGCCGGACTTCGACCTCAACCGCCCGGGCGCCTATAGCGAAACCGCCAAACGCAACCACGCCGCCGTCGATCGCTACGAAGTCGGCTCGATCTTCAAGGTCATTTCGATCGCTGCCGGCCTCGATAACGGCACGGCCTCTCTGAACTCGACCTATGACGTCAGCCAGCCCCTGCGCGTCGGCAACCGCCTGATCCACGACATGCACTCCAAGCACCCGGTTCTCAGCCTGGAAGACGTCTTTATCCAGTCGTCCAATATCGGCACCTCGCACGTCGCGCTCAATGCCGGCATCGATTCGATGACGAAATATTACGAGGCGCTGGGCCTGTTCCGCTCGGCCGATATCGAATTGACCGAGCCGGCCTCGCCGCTGCTGCCCAAGACCTGGTCGGAAGGCTCATTGGCCAACAGCGCCTTCGGTCAGGGCATGGCGATTACACCGCTGTCCTATGCCGAGGCCGTCGGCGCCGTGCTGAACGGCGGTTACCTGCGGCCGCTGACGATCAAGAAATATGCGCCCGGCGCGCCGCTCGCCCAAAACCGCGTCTTCTCGGCGGCGACCTCGCGCACCATGCTCGACCTGATGCGCACCAATGTGCTGAAGGGCACCGGCGGCCGCGCCAACGCCCCCGGCCTGCGCGTCGGCGGCAAGACCGGTTCGGCGCAAAAGCCTTCGGCCCGCGGCGGTTACGACGCCACGGCCCTGATTTCGTCCTTCGCCGCGGTCTTCCCGACCGACGGGCCTGTGGACGGTGACCGATATCTTGTACAAATTATGTTCGACTCGCCGCATGGTTCGCCGATGAGTCAGGGATCGCGTTTGGGTGGGGCAGTGGCGGCGCCGGTGGCGGGTCGCGTCATCGACCGTATCGCGCCCTTCCTCGGCGTGATGCGCAAGGACGACAAGTTCACGACGGCACAATGGGACAAGTCGCCCATCGTTGCCGAAGATCAGACTGGGGATGATCACTGATGTCAGTAAAGCGTAAGCCCGATATCCGGCTGTCGGATATTCTCTGTCGTGATCTCGATCACGATCCGGTCGTCACCGGGATCACGGCGGATAGCCGCAAGGTCGGGGAGGGCACGCTGTTCTGCGCCCTGCCGGGCCTGACGCCGGGCACCGGTAATGACGGGCGCGACTACATCCCCCAGGCCCTCGCCAAGGGCGCCGCGGCCATATTGGCGCCGGATGGCACGACCGTCGACAATGACTCGTCACTTTTGGTCAAGGTCAACGACGTCCGCCGCGCCTATGCCCTGGCCGCCAAGGCCTTTTACGGCGCCCAGCCCAAGACCTGCGTCGCCATTACCGGCACCAACGGCAAGACCAGCGTCGCCACCTTCTGCCGCCAAATCTTCGCCACGCTCGGCCATCGTTCGGCCAGCATGGGGACGCTCGGCGTCGTCAAGCAAGGGATTGACGGCACGGAAACCGCCGTCACCGGTCCCGGCCTGACCACGCCCGACGCCGCCGACCTGGCTCGTCACCTGGCCGACCTGGCCGAGGACGGCGTCACCCACCTGGCGCTCGAAGCGTCGTCGCACGGCATCGACCAACGCCGCCTCGACGGCGTCTCCCTGAGCGCGGCAGGTTTCACCAACTTGACCCAGGACCACCTCGACTATCACGCCACCATGGACGCCTACCGCGCCGCCAAGCTGCGCCTGTTTGAACAGCTGCTGCCGCGCGGCAAGACCGCCGTGCTCAACGCCGATTCCGACAGCTATAACGCCTTTGCCGCCATGTCGATCCTGTCGGGCCTCAACGTCATGAGCGTCGGCGAGCGTTCGCGTCATCTGTGCATGACCGGCCGCGACCTCACCGTCGACGGCCAGATCCTCTATCTCGACTATCAGGGCAAGAGCTACGAGACCAAGCTGCCGCTCGCCGGTCTCTTCCAGGCGTCGAATGCCCTGGTCGCGGCGGGCCTATGCATCGCGGCGGGCGAAGACGCCGGCAAGGTCATCCATGCCCTGTCGCAGTTGAAAGGCGCCCGCGGCCGGCTGGAGCGCGTCGGTGCCAAGCGCAACGGCGCCGAGGTCTATGTTGACTATGCCCATACCCCCGACGGGCTGGAAACCGTGCTCAAAGCCCTGCGTCCGCACACCCAGGGCAAGCTGGTTTGCGTGTTCGGCTGCGGCGGCGACCGCGACAAGGGCAAGCGGCCGCTGATGGGCGGCATAGCCGATCGCCTGGCCGACCGCGCCATCGTCACCGACGACAATCCGCGCACCGAAGACGCCGCCACCATCCGCAAGGAGGTCCTGGCCGGCATGGACTCAAAGACCGTCGAAATCGGCGACCGTAAGAAGGCCATCTTCGAAGCTGTCTCCGGTCTCAAATCGGGCGACGTCCTGGTGGTCGCCGGCAAGGGCCACGAACAAGGCCAGATCATCGGCGACAAGATCCTGCCGTTTGACGATGTCAGTGTCGTCCGCGCCGCATTGAACGCTTAGAGCCAAGAATAGCTCATCCGCAGATTAACGCAGATTTTAAGCGGTGATTTTTCACGGCTTTATACTTGCCCATGGGGGACCAGGCCTAAGTTCCCGCCTTCGCCATTAATGCTCTGAAAAATCACCGCTTAAAATCTGCGTTAATCTGCGGATAAACCTTCTTGCTTCCTCGGTGCCTATGCCACTACGGTGACATCTCAAACAAGGAAGCGTGACATGCGGACCCTCATCACCCTCGCAATCCTCGCCGTCGCGCTCGCCGGCTGCCAGCGCGCACCGGACGTGCCGCAACCCGCCTCGTCAACCACCGCGCCGGGGCCCGCCCCAACGGCCGCCGCCGATACCATGCCCGCCGATGAAGCCGCCTTCCTCGCCCTGCCGCGTAGCCAGGACGACGTCCAGGCCTTCTGCGCCGCCTTCGGCAAGCTGGGCGCCTTCAGCGACTGGACCGGCCGCGTGGGCGAGGTGCGCGTTTCGTCGGTGGACCAGACGGCGGCCTTTGACATCGTCATCGGCGGCAAGATCCATCTCGACGAGGCCATGCAGGCCAAGGATCCGCTCTACGCCACCCTGATGAACCTGCAATACGACCAGCCCGTGCGCTTTTCCGGCACGTTCCATCACGGCAACGGCAATGCCGATTGCAACTATGTCAATGGCCCGTTCGGTGTCGATCTGACGGCCCTGGCGCCGGGCTGAGTTGCCTTACCGGCGCGTGTCATCGCCGTTCAGTCGCCGTTCATGGCCGGCGGCGCAAGCTAAGCTTATCCGGCGGGGTAGGGGCATGCCTGAATAGGCAACTTGAAAACCGTCGCCGGGTAAGTCATGGTCTCGACGGATATTCAGGGGTTTTTCATGTTCAGGTCTTTTCATCTGCTGGCGGGCGCAAGCCTTCTTGCCATGCTGCCGTTTGGTGCTTACGCCCAGTCGACTCAGCCGCAACTGGTCCGTCCGGCCGAGTTCGGCGTGGTGCGCGAAGTCACCGGCGGCCAGGTACTGACCGCCACCCCGCGCGCCGGCTGTCCGGCCAAGGCGCAACCGATCCCCGGCGGTCCGTGTTTCGACAAGGTGGCGACGGCCTTTACCGGCCATGCCCGCGTCCTGGGCCTCAGCCACGACACCAGCAAAGGTGGCCGCGTCGCGGGCGTCTATGGCCGCGACTATACCCTTTACGATGTCACGCAGGGCACGGACGGCCTGCACGCCACCGCCCTGCCGTTCGCCACCTCCAATGTCATGGTGCCGCGCAACTGCTATGCGCTCAACGGCGAAGACGTCGGCTATATCATCGGTGCCAACGGCCCCTATGTCGCCCAGGAAAGCCAGCTGGTCGTCTGTGACGGCGGGCCGCACACACCGAATGGCCCTTATCAACCCGAAGGCCCGGATCTGGTTTCCAACTCGGGCGGCTGGCATCGCTCGGAAATGGCCCTGCTGGAAGGCCAGCGCCGTTATCTCGCCGTGCCCGGCGCCACCTGCGATCCGCAGTACAGCCTGAAAACCACCTATTGCGCCCAACCCGCCGTCATGTTCATGCAGCAAAACCCCGGCACCAGCGAACTCGACCTGATCGCCGCTCGCCACGCCGTGCAAGACGGCGATATTCTCGCCACCTCCGAAATCGATCAATGGGTGATGAAGCGCAAGGGCAATAAGGGCTTCAAGGCCGACAGCCGCTGGTTCGACAAGGCGACCCTGACCGGTCAGGACGGCTGTTATGCCGTCGAAGACGTCGGCTGGTATATCGAACAATATAGCGACGGCTTGTACGTCACCGAAAAGGCGCTCAACCGCTGCGGCGCCCCGGCGGCTCCGGTGCCGGCCGACACCTACGAAGCCTATGGCGACGACTATTTCATTGTCGATTGTTCGGAACACCGCGACTGGCGCGATCGCCACGACTTCGGCCGCGGTGACGACCATAAGGGTGGCGGCGATCGTCATGACGGCAATGCCGGCGGCGATCACCACGACGACCATGATGCCGGTTGTTTCAACGCCGCCCGCGAATATCTGCGCAAGAGCCACCAAAGCTCGGCGACGGTGGTGGTGCTCAATGAACGCGCCCGCACCGACGATCACCTCTACGAAGGCAGCTATACCAGCTACGACGTCGCCAATGTCTCGCTCAACGACGACGGCAGCCTGACCAGCAACCGCGTCGACGACTTTATCCCGTCGAACATCTATATGAACAACTGCTCGGTCCTGCAGAACGGCCCGGCGGAATCCCACGGTTTCGTTATGGTCAGATCGATGGGGATCTCATGGGCGCGGGCCTACACTTGGATGTCCTGCCCGGTTTATTGAGCCTAACCCTACTCCGGAGGTCTGCAAACGGCCGTCTTCCTGCGCGCCCTTGCTCGTGTACCCATGTACACGTCGCGGCGGGTGCTCGAAAGCCAATCGTTTTCGACTCACCGGAGCGGGTTATGCGTCAATAAACCCACAGCGCGCGGCCAGGCGTGGCTCCGGTATGGATTAAGTGGTCAACGTCGGCTTGCCTAACGCCATGAGTCAGGTTCAATGGCAGTCGATTTTTACGCCGCAAGTGCAAGACTTCAGAACGTTCTCAGGTGGGGAAAGAGTGAGAATTGCAAGGCCATCTCAAATTGGTGGATCAAAAACAGTATTTTAAGGAGTATGCAATGAGGGTGGATTCAAAAACTATTAAAGAACTGAAGGAAACCATTGCATTTGTGGTCTTGCTTGCGCCTGATCGCTTTACCTCTGATGACCGCTTGGACTTAGAATCTGGTTTTATCGAGATTAATAACGGCATAGAATATTGCAAAGATATGATCGATAACGAGGGCGTATTTGTGGAGATAAAGAAAATGTCTGGCGACGCAGAAAAGGCGTATAAAATGGAGACGCTAGGTCTGGGGCGATATTGTTGCAGCAAATTAGAAATATGCTTACCGCGTAAGTGTTGTCGCAGAGACTGCGACGACGTTTGTCTGTATATTTAGGTGGACACATCCCTTCGAACCTGCTTCAAAACCTTAAATCGCAATTTCTGCTCGCATGTAGGGCAGAATACCGCCGCTATTCCATCCTCAATAAATGGTGACCGAACGCACCACCCGTCTTGCCTAAAACGATGAGTCAGGTTCAATGGCAAATCGCTTAGTAACAGGATTTGCCGCGTGATGACGACGCCTTTGTGGACCTTTGAAGACCTGGCCAGCGCCACCGGCGGAACTCTCACAGGCGCCCTGAGCGGCGCCGCGTCGGGAGTCAATTTCGACAGCCGCGCCATCCTGCCCGGCGATATCTTCCTGGCGCTGAAAGGCGAACGCGACGGCCACGATTTCGTGCCCCAGGCCTTCCAGTCCGGCGCCGCGATCGCCGTCACCCGCCGGCCCATCCCCGGCGGTACCTGCCTTCTGGTCCCCGATGTGCAAAAGGCCCTGGAAGACATGGCTGTCTTCGCGCGGAAACGCGCCGTCGGCGCCAAACGCGGCGCCGTCACCGGCTCGGTCGGTAAAACCAGCGTCACCCAGATGGTCATGCAGGGCCTGACCCGCGCCGGCCGCGCCCATTCGGCCATCAAGAGCTTCAACAACCATATCGGTGTGCCCCTGACCCTGGCGCGCATGCCGGCCGATACCGAACGCGCCGTTTTCGAGATCGGCATGAACCACGCCGACGAGATCACACCCCTGGCGGAATTCGTCGCGCCCCATGCCGTAGTGATCACCACGGTCGGCGGCGTCCATACCGAAAACTTCCCCGACGGCGAGGCCGGCGTCGCCCGCGCCAAGGCCGAGATCTTCGACGGCCTGTTGCCCGGCGGCCTGGCCATTCTCAATGCCGACAATCCGTGGTTCGATTTCTTAAGCCAGCGCGCCCGCGAGGCCGGCGCCCTGGTCGCCGCTTTCGGCGAAGGCGGCGGTGTCGATGCCCGTCTGGTGTCGCACCGCATCGTCGGCGACCATGCCGAAATCCAGGCGCGGTTCCACGGCAACGAACTGGATTTCCAATTGGCCCATACCGGGCACCATCAAGCGCTCAACGCCATGGCGGTTCTGTTGATGCTGGAAGCTCTCGATGTCGATCTCGAGACCTCGATCGACGCGCTGGAAGGCTTTGCCGCCCTCGACGGCCGCGGCAAGGTCGTCACAAAACCCTTCAAGGACGGCGAGCTGACCGTGATCGACGAAAGCTATAACGCCAATCCGATGTCGATGACCGCCACCCTGAACTCCCTGGGCGGCCGCGACAAGCCCGAAGGATCACGCAAAATTGTCGTCCTGACCGACATGCTCGAACTCGGGCCCGACGAAGCCGCCTTGCACGCTTCGCTCGCGCCCGTGATCGCAGGCCTGGACGTGGATCGCGTCTATCTGGCAGGGCCCCTGATGCGGAACCTGTGGAACGCCTTACCGTCTCCTATGCATGGCGGCTATGCGCCGACGGCGGCCGAACTGGTCGATACCTTGAAACAGGACTTGCAAGGGGGGGACGTGGTCATGATAAAGGGCTCCAACGGTTCGAAAGCCGGATTGATCGCCAAAGCCCTGCTGGCGGAATAAGGTACCATACTTTCTATGTTTTATTTGCTGTACGAGCACGTCAACAGCCTGCACCAGCACTGGCCGCTGATCAATCTGATGCGTTATCAGACCGTGCGTATCTTCCTCGCCATGATTACGGCGATGATCGTCGCCGTCGCCATGGGCTCGCGCTTCATCAACTGGATGCGCTCGAAACAAGGCAAGGGCCAGCCGATCCGTGAGGACGGCCCGTCGACCCACCTGCTGACCAAGAAGGGCACGCCGACCATGGGCGGGCTGATGATCCTGGCCGGGATCGCCGTCGCCACCATATTGTGGGCCGATCCGCATTCCGCCGCCGCCTGGGTCGTTTTCGGCGTCACCATGGCCTTCGGCGTCCTCGGCTTCATCGACGATTACGCCAAGGTGACCAAGCAGACCTCGGCCGGTCTGACCTCGATCCAGAAGCTGATCGCCCAGATCGCCATCGCCGTCGTCGCCGTCCTGGTGCTGATGTATTACTCGCCCGAGCCGGCCGATGCGCCGCATCTGGGGACCTCCCTGGTCGTGCCGGTGTTCAAGAACATCATCTTCGATCTCGGTTATTTCTACGTCGTCTTCGGCGCGGTGGTGATCGTCGGGGCGTCGAACTCGGTCAACCTGACCGACGGCCTGGACGGTCTGGCCATCGTGCCGGTCATGATCGCCGCCGGCGCCTTTACCCTGATCGCCTACCTGGTCGGTAACGCCAAGTTCGCCTCCTACCTGATCATCCACTTCGTCCCCGGCGCCGGTGAAGTCGCCGTCATCCTGGCCGCCATTATCGGCGGCGGCATGGGCTTCTTGTGGTACAATGCCCCGCCGGCCAAGATCTTCATGGGCGATACCGGTTCGCTGGCCCTGGGCGGCGGTCTCGGCGCCGTCGCTATCGCGCTGAAACACGAAATCGTCCTCGCCATCATCGGCGGCCTGTTCGTCGTCGAAGCCTTGTCGGTCATGATCCAGGTCGGCTATTTCAAACTGACCAAGAAGCGCGTCTTCCTGATGGCGCCCATCCACCACCATTTCGAGAAGCTGGGCTGGGCGGAATCGACCGTCGTCATCCGCTTCTGGATCGTCGCCGCCATGCTGGCCATGGTCGGTCTCGCCACGCTGAAACTGCGATAGTTTGAGATAGTATCATGATTACGGTCAAGGGTTTCGAAGGCAAGCGGGTCGCCATATTCGGTCTGGGACGATCGGGGCTGTCGACGGCGCGGGCATTGAAGGCCGGCGGCGCCGAGCCGATCCTATGGGACGACAAGCTGCCGTCCGTGCTGGCGGCGACCAAGGAAGGCTTCACGGTCGAAGACCTGCACAATGCCGACTGGTCGGAGTTCGCGGCGCTGATCCTGGCGCCCGGCGTGCCCCTGACCCACCCGGTGCCGCATTGGACCGTCGGCATGGCCAAGGCGGCCGGCGTCCCGATCATGGGCGATATCGAGCTGTTCGCCCGTACACTCGCCTGCCTGCCGGCCAATAAGCGCCCCAAGACCGTCGCCATCACCGGGACCAACGGCAAGTCGACGACCACCGCCCTGATCGGCCATATCCTGAAATCGGCCGGCAAGGACGTCCATGTCGGCGGCAATATCGGCATCGGTATCCTAGACCTGCCCGACATGCATGCCGGCTCGATCTATGTCATCGAAACCTCGTCCTATCAGCTCGACCTGACCATGAGCTTTTCGCCCGACGTCAGCGTGTTGACCAATATCACGCCCGACCACCTCGATCGCCACGGCGGCATGGAAGGATATATCAAGGCCAAGAAGCGCATCTTCATGGCCCAGAGCTCGAAACAAACCGCGGTCATCGGCGCCGACGATGACTATACCCCGGCCCTGATCGGCGACATGCGCGTCAATTCGCCGGTCAAGCTGGTGTCGATTTCGGCGCGCCGCACGCTTGGCCACGGCGTCTATGCCTTGAATGGCGTGCTCTATGACGGCACCAGCGTGCGTACGCGTCAGATCATCGACCTGAAAGAGGTGCGCACCCTGACGGGCCGCCACAACTGGCAAAACGCTGCCGCGGCCTATTCGGCCTGCAAGGCTCTGGGCCTCGATGTCGACGCCATCGTCGCCGGCATGCGCTCCTTCCCGGGTTTGGAGCATCGCATGCAGGAAATCGGCCGTATCGGCCGCGTCCGCTTTATCAACGATTCCAAGGCGACCAATGCCGACGCGGCGCGCCAGGCCATGTCGAGCTTCGAGCAATTTTTCTGGATCGCCGGCGGCCGCGCCAAGGCCGGCGGCATCGAGGAACTCAGCGATTTGTTCCCGCGAATCAAGCACGCCTATCTGATCGGCGAGGCGGCCGAGCTGTTCGAAAAGACGATCGGCAAGGCGGCGCCCTGCACCCAGTCTCGCCATCTCTTCACCGCCGTCGCCCAGGCCTATGCCGAGGCTGAAAAATCCGGCCGGGAAGAGATCGTGCTGTTTTCGCCGGCCTGCGCTTCGTTCGATCAATTCGCCGATTTCGAAGCCCGCGGCGATGCCTTCCGCGAGGCCGTCRAAGAAATCAAGGTCGGCGTTAGGGCGTAGCGCTGCACAGCATAAGGCAGCAAGACACCCCACCACCGCATCTAGAAAGCTGCGCTTTCGTCGTGCGGTCCCCCTCCCCGGCAAGCGGGTGGATCAAGAATATCTGAGCCTCCCCGCTTGCCGGGGAGGGGGACCGCGCCCGCAGGGCGTGGTGGTGGGGTTTCTACTTTGCCGCATGCTCGCCTACACCCAAGCTTCTCCTGACGGGCGAGTTGGTCTGGACGCGGACGACTGCCTCTGGCATCCTGTTCACAAAGGTCAACAGGGACGACGATTATGAAATTCATCGGCAATGTCATCCGCTTCCTGTGTGCGCCGGTGTTTTTGTCGCTGGCCTGGGTGAATTATCAACTGAACGCCATGGCGCCGCACGGAACAGCGGACATGGCCGACATGCCGGGCATGGCCATGCCGCCGGCCGGCGCCACGCTGTACGGCGTCCATCTCGACCCGCAAGTCGTTGCGGCCATCGGCAGCTGGTGGCTGATGTATCTCCTGATGGGCATAGGCTGCCTGCCGGTGTGGTTCAGCCTGTTCAAGGGCACCGCCAAGCCCAAGCCCAAGTCGCGGCCCGCCGCCGCCCGCCACTTCAGCGACTGAGGATGGTCGACACTCCGGATGGGTGAGGTCCGATTTTTCATAGTATTATACTACCAAATCCGTGAACCTGGACCTTGCTCTGCCGCCGTTGTCGAATGGCTCAGGCCTGCCTGAAAATCAATATTGATTTCATGATGGACGTTCATTCGGAGCGTCGGTTTCGGTGAACAGAGGCCACATCCACTCCGAATCGCGGCCACACCTTGCCAGCACTCGAAAATCGGCCGCACTGATCCGGTTTCGATAGCCCCAGGAATAGCCGCCTGCTAAAACCGACTCATGACCCATTTGTCCGCCTTCGATGCCGCTGCTGTCCTGATCGTGCTGGCCGCCGTCCTGGGCTATATCAACCACCGCACCTTCAAGCTGCCGGCCTCCGTCGGACTGACCGCCATGGGCGCGATCGCTTCGCTGCTGGTCATCCTGGCCGATCATCTCATGCCCGGCGGCAACCTCGCCCAGGGCGTGGCCGACTTCCTCGACCATATCGATTTCCACACCACCCTGATGAACGGCATGCTGTCCTTCCTGCTGTTCGCCGGCGCCATGCACATCCGCTGGCACGACCTGCGCCAGGGCTTCTGGCCGGTCCTGGTCCTGAGCACGGTCGGGACCATCGCTTCGACCGTCCTGGTCGGCTTCGGCTTCTTCTGGCTGAGCCAGATGCTGGGCCTGCCGGTGCCCCTGATCTGGTGTTTCGTCTTCGGCGCCCTGGTCTCGCCGACCGATCCGGTCGCCGTCATCGCCGTGCTGAAACGCGCCGCGGTGCCGCCGGCTCTCGAAGCCACCGTCGCCGGCGAAAGCCTGTTCAATGACGGCGTCGGTGTCGTCATCTTCACTATCGTCCTGGCCGCCGCCATGGGCTCCGGTGAGATGTCGGCAACCCACGCCGCCGTGGAATTCGTCCGCGAAACCGGCGGTGGCATCGTGCTGGGCGCCCTGATCGGTGCCGGAGCATTATGGGCCATGAGCCGTATCGACGATTACAATGTCGAGGTCATCATCACCCTGGCCGTCGTCATGGGCGGCTATAGTTTGGGCCAGGCCCTGGGCGTCAGCGGACCGGTCGCCATGGCGGTCGCCGGCCTGATCATCGGCAATATCGGCGTCGACAAGGTGATGAGCGATGTCACCCGCGACTATGTCCTGAAGTTCTGGGCGCTGATCGACGAAATCCTCAATGCCGTGCTGTTCCTGCTGATCGGGCTGGAAGTCATCGCCATCTCGAAGGATATGCGCCTGATCCTGATCGGCCTGTGCGCGGTGCCGATGGTGCTGATCGTCCGCGCCATTTCGGTGGTGATTCCGATGACGGCCCTGCGGCCCTTCCTGTCCCTGGGCAAGCTGGCGGTACCGGTCCTGGTGTGGGGCGGCCTGCGTGGCGGCATCGCCATTGCGTTGGCCCTGTCGCTCCCCAGCAGCGACGCCCGCACCATCATCCTGGCCGCCACCTATGTCATCGTGCTGTTCTCGGTCCTCGTCCAGGGCGGCAGCATCGCGGCCCTGGTCAAGCGCCTGACCCCGGCGCCGACGCTTCACTGAGGCGCGACGAACGCCTGCGCCCACGCCGACGGCTTGGCGCCCATATCCAGTTCCAAGGTCCCGCCGGCCATGATCTCATCGTGGCTCAGCCAGGCGCGATCAATGGCCTTGCCGTTTAGCCGCGCCGCCTGGACATAGAGATTGGCCTCGGACGTCCCGTGCGCCACAACAGTAAAGGTCTTGCCGCCCTCCAGCTTGATCGTCGCGCTGTCGAACACCGGCGAGCCGATATAGTAGAAGGGCTGGCCAGCGCTGGGGTACAGCCCGATGGCGTTCCATACATACCAGGCCGACATGGTGCCGGCGTCGTCATTGCCGGGCAGGCCGGTATGGGTCGTGCGATAGTTCTTGGCCATGATAGCGCGCACGCGCTCGGCGGTGCGGTCGGGCCGGCCGGCGTGGATATAGAGGTAAGACGCCAGCAGGTCGGGCTCATTGCCCTGATCGTAATGACCGTTGTCGAAGATGTTGTCGAGCCAGGCCGTGAACCCGGCCGTGCCACCCGTGCGCTCGATCAGGGCGGCCGTGTCGTGCGGCACGAAGGTCGAATATTGCAGGCCATTGCCTTCGTAATAGGGACCGTCCCACCACGGCATGGTGCTGTCGGGATAACTATAGGCGCAGTCGTAATTTTCCAGCCAGGCACCGTCGGCATAGCGCGGATGGATGCAGGCCAGCTTGGCGTCCCACAGTAGCCGCCAGCCCAGCGAGCGCTTGGCGAAGCGCGCCGCGTCGTCCTTGTGACCAAGGGCTGCGGCGACTTCCGAAATGGCGAAGTCGTCATAGGCATATTCCATGGTCCGCGACCCCGACCGGGTCTCGTTGAGCGGCATGTAACCCAAGGCGAGATAGTCCTTCAGGCTGCGGCCCTCCGCCATCGGATCGGGCGAGTCGACATCGCCGTCCTTCTTGATCGCCTCATAGGCCAGGTTCTCGTCGAATCCGCCGAGATGCTTGACGACGGCGTCCGCCACCACGACGTCGCCGTTCGACCCACCCTGGGTGGAGCCGTTGGCGCCGGCGACGCGAGCGTCGGGCAGCCAGCCGGTGTGTTGGTAGGTGTCGAGCAGTGACCGTAACATGCCGCGTTCACGATCCGGCTGGATCAGGGTCATCAGCGGATTGACCGTGCGGAAGGTGTCCCACAGGGTGTAGAAATCCTCGTAATGCGGCTCGATGCTCTGCCACCACACATTCTCGCCGCTCAGGTCATGTGGCATGGTGTGGGTGCGGTAAAGCGCGGTGTAGAAGATCCTGCGCTGGTCGGCCGTACCGCCGGTCACCGATAGCTGCGACAGGGCGTCGTTCCATTCGCTTTGGGCGTGATCGCGCAGGGCGTCGAAATCCCAGCCCGGCGCCTCATCGAGATTGGCGCGCGCCTGGTCTTCGCTGATGAAGGAAACGGCGATCTTCATCTCGACCGTATTGTCCGCGGCGGTATCGAAGGTCTCATAGGCGCCCAGCCGGTTGGAAATCATGGCGCGTTGATCGCCGCCGTCTTTCACGCCGACACCGGGGGTCACGCTGGATTGACCCTGCTGGGCGGTCCAGGAACCGGACGCCTGGGGCGTGCGATCGAAGACGGCATAGAAATAGAGTTTATACGGCGCCGGGTTCCAGCCACCGGTCAAACTGGCCCAGCCGGAGAGCGCGCCGTCGGCGTGAACCTCGACATGGCCGGCCGTGGCTTTCGGGCCGTTGCCGCCCAACTGCACGGCCGAGGTGACGTCGATAATCACATTGCCCGGCACGCCTTTGGGAAAGGTCAGCCGCGACACGCCGACCCGTCGTGTGGCGGTCAGTTCCGTGCGGATCTCCCCGCCCGGCGTCTCAAGGGTCGTATAATAGGCGCCGGGCGTGGCGTTTTCAGCAACACGGTGAAAAGCGAAATTGCGCGGATTGACCTCGCCCGTCGTCGGCGTAACGCGAAAATTGCCGTATTTCGAATTGCCGCCCGTGCCCGAGACATGGGTGACCCCGAACCCGACAACCGGCGACCAGTCGTCATAGCCGTTGGTGTCACCGTGCGCCGTGTCGGGACTGAAATTGACGAAACCGAAGGGGACCGAGGCGCCAGGCACGACATTGCCGCCGCCGGTCGATCCGATAAACGGATCGACATTACCCGTCACATCGGGTGTCTGCGCCCATGCCGGTGTACTGATGGCCAGGCAGGCCACTACCAGTGTCGTCAACCTCATGCCGTCCTCCCGAAACAACTTGTTATTATACCAACGGCGAATTGGCTTCGCTCATTGCCGTTGGCAGCGGGCAAGCGCCCGCCCGAGCCTATGCGAGGAGCCCTGCGGCGTTTGAGCATAAAGCCAGCTTAATACCAATGGTCATTTTTATGACCATTGGTATTAAGCCCAACCTACGGTCAATCGCTGGAAAGACAAGCCTTTGTGATGGCCGGGGTTAAGGATTCGCCGGTGTGGTTAATCGAAAATTAACCGTGACTTGCTGAATCCTGAAGTTTCATTTGTACAATCCGGTTGCGTCCATGACCCAGGCCTATGCTCATCCGTTCACGCGTACCGACCGGTCGCCGACCGCCATGTGGTGGTGGACGCTCGATCGCGTGACCCTGACCCTGGCCCTGATCCTGCTGGCGCTCGGCTTCTTCTTCTCGTTCTCGTCATCGCCAATCGCCGCGCCCCATACCGACGCCTACGATCCCATCTATTACACCAAGCGCCACTTCGTCTTCGCCCTGATGACGGCTGTCGGCATGGTCATGATCTCGATGTTGTCGCTGAAGGGCATCAAGCGCGTCAGCGTCCTCGTCTATGGCGGCGCCATCTCCATCATGGCCCTGCTGCCTTTGATCGGTCACGCCGCCAAGGGCGGCCGGCGCTGGCTCGAACTGGGGCCGGTCGCCCTGCAGCCGTCGGAATTCCTCAAGCCCGCCCTGATCGTGCTGATCGCCTGGATGTTCTCGGAAGGCCAGAAGGGCAAGGGCGTGCCCGGCGTCACCGTCGCCTTTATCCTCTACGCTTTCGCCATCATGTTGCTGCTGATCCAGCCCGATGTCGGTCAATCCATCTTGATTACGGTAGCGTTCGGCGCCTGCTTCTTTATCTCGGGCGTCCCGTTCCGCTGGATCATCGGCATGTTGGGCGCCGCCGGCACCGGCCTGGTCGGCCTGTTCTTCATCCAGCCGCACTTCCGCAACCGCATCCTCGGCTTCATCCAGCCCGACGCCGACAGCGGCTACCAGGTCAATGCCGCCAAGGCCGCCATCGCCAATGGCGGGCTGTGGGGCAAGGGTCTGAACGAAGGGGTGATGAAAAAGCACATTCCCGACCTGCATACCGACTTCATCTATTCGGTGGTGGCCGAGGAATACGGTTTGTGGCTGACCCTGATCCTGATCGGCATATTCGGCTTTATCGTTGTGCGCGGCCTGTTGAAGGCCATGGCTATGCAGGACCCGTTCCGCCAGATCGCGACCTCGGGCCTCTACATCATGCTGGGCATGCAGGTCCTGATCAATGTCAGCGTCAATCTCGGCCTCATCCCGCCCAAGGGCATGACCCTGCCGTTCATCTCCTATGGCGGATCGTCCATGCTGGCCATGGGACTGTGCCTGGGCTTTATCCTTGCTCTTACGCGCAAGCGCCAGGAAGAAGTCACGCCCGACGATCCCACAAAATGGTAGAGAAAAGGCCTTAGCTTTTTATACGTGACTCGCTATGGTCGCGTCGTTAACGCCTAACTGGCGAACCACTCCCGGGGACGACACTTGGCCACCGACAAAGCACCCAAACCGCGCCGCAAGGCTTCTTCCTTCGCTGAAACGCCCCTGGCTGTCGTCGCCGCCGGCGGGACCGGCGGGCACATGTTCCCGGCTGAAGCCCTGGCGCGCGAGCTGATCGCCCGCGGCTGGCGCGTGGTGCTGGCGTCCGATACGCGCGGCGCCGCCTATGCCGACAACTTTCCGGCCATCGAACGGTTGTCGCTGGAAGCCGCGACCTTCAAGGCCGGCGATCCCATCGGCATGGCACGGGCGGCTATCAAGATCGGCCTTGGCATCCTGCAGGCGCGCAAAGCCTTCGCCCGGCTGAAACCTTGGGCCGTCATCGGCTTCGGCGGCTACCCGTCCTATCCGGCTTTGATGGCGGCGCTGGGGCGCAAGGACGTCACCCTGATCCACGAACAGAACTCGGTGCTGGGGCGTTCGAACCGGCAACTGGTCAAGAAGGTCGACGCCGTCGCCTGCGCTTTTCCGGTCCTGCGCATGGCGCCGCCCGAACTGGAGGGCAAGGTCCAGGTCGTCGGCAATCCTGTCCGGCCCGATATCCGCGCGCTTTATGACGTGCCCTATCCCGAGATCGACAAGACGATCCGCATCCTGGTCACCGGCGGCTCCCAGGGCGCCAAGATCCTGTCGGAGACCGTGCCTCAGGCCCTGGCCATGCTGCCGATCATCCTGCGCATCAATCTCCATGTCGAGCAGCAGGCGCGCGAAGAGCAGGCGGCCAATGCCAAGACGGTCTACGACCTGGCCGAAATCGATGCCGAGGTCGCGCCCTTCTTCAACAATATGGCCGAACGGCTGGAGCGGGCCCATATTGTCATCGGCCGGGCAGGGGCCTCGACCGTGTGCGAATTGGCCGTTGCCGGCAAGCCGTCGATCCTGATCCCGCTCAAGATCGCCGCCGACGATCACCAGACCTGGAACGCCGAGGTTCTGAAAGACGCCAAGGCCGCGATCGTTATCAAGGAACAGGAATTCACCGCGCAACGCCTGTGCGACGAAATCCGCAGCCTGATCGAAGGCGCCGAGCTTCTGCCTATGCGCGCCAAGGCCGCCAAGTCGGTGGCGCGGCCCGACGCCGCCAAGCTGCTGGCCGATTTGGTCGAACGCACCGTCAAGACCGTGAAGGGATAGGCCATGACTGTCAAAAAGAATGAGGCTGCGGTCGATATCGGCTTTATCCAGCGCGTGCTCGCGATCGTGCTGATCGTCGCCCTGGCCTTCCTGGTGTTGAAGCTGTTCAATCTGTGGCTGGTCGTGTTTGGCGCCGTGCTGATCGCCACCGTCCTGCGCGGCCTGGCCGAACCCTTAATTCGCTACACGCCGATCAAGCCACAGTTCGCCGTCGCCATCGTGCTGGTCGTTCTGCTGGCTGTGATCGCCACCACCTTTTACCTGTTTGGCCGCGAATTAACCGAGCAGACCCAGATATTGATCAGCGAACTGCCGGCCGCCTGGGCCAATCTGCAACTCCGCTTGCAGAGCAGCGAGGTCGGACGCGTCATCCAGGCTCAGGTCGCGGCCCTGGGCCAACAGGCCAGCGGCGCCATGTCCAGCCTGCCGGCCATTGCCGGCAATATCCTGTCGAGCGCAGCCGACGCCTTTATCGCCATGATCGCCGGGATTATCCTGGCCATGAATCCCGGCCGTTATCGCGACGGCGTCGTCGTGCTGTTCCCGACGCGGCACCATGAACAATTGCGCGACGCCATGAACGCGGCCGGTCAGGCCCTGCGTTTGTGGTTTATCGCGCAGTTCATTTCGATGATTGTGGTCGGCATTCTCGTCGGTATCGGCTTGTCGATCGTCGGCCTGCGTTCGGCCCTGGCGCTCGGCCTGCTGGCCGGCTTGACGCAGTTCGTACCGTTTGTCGGTCCGACCGTCTCCGCCTGCACGGGTTTGCTTCTGGCCGGCGTCGGTGGCGTCGAACCGATGATCTGGACCTTCGTCGTCTATTTCTCTGTGTCGCAGACCGAGGCCAACTTCCTGACGCCCTTCGTCCAGCGCCGGATCGCCTCTGTACCGGTGGTGCTGACCCTGTTCGCCGTGATCGGGTTCGCCAGCCTGCTCGGGCCGGTCGGTGTGCTGTTCGCCCTGCCGATGACCGTCGTCGCCCACACCCTGGTCACGCGTTATCTCAAGGACCGCGACGGCACGGCGACGGGGGAACCGAAGGCGCAAGCGGATTAGAGATGGCGCAGCGGGTCCTGGCTTTGATGCAGGATGCGTTCAAAATCTTGGCTAAGGCGATAGTCAGGCGTGCTTAGCTTGATGCCTTTTTTCGGCGTCGGCCCAAATATCCTCGACCGTTTTTTCGCTAAAACCGCTGGCATCCGCTTCGTCCAACATTCGCCCCAACTCTGCTTCGGCGGCCTTGCGCTCCAAATCCCGGCGAACCAGTTCGGAGATATAGCTGCCGACATCGTCTCCGCCTGCTGATGCAGCAGATTGGCGGTCGCTTCGTCAACGGAGATGGTGATCTTGCCCATGGAAAGTCCTGCGTACGAGACCGTAATCCTCTCACAATTTCGTGCCGGAAGAAAGCCGCAAAAAGGATAAGTGACAGGTCCCGCGACTTGGTCTAAAGCCAATGCCTTCCTCAAATTCGTATCGCGTGTGACCTCCTCCATGGCTAAACCTTCCAAGCTGCGCCCGACCCCTTTCGACCTCGGTCCTGTCCATTTCGTCGGCATCGGCGGCATCGGCATGAGCGGCATCGCCGAGATCATGCTGAAGATCGGCTACAGCGTGCAGGGCTCCGACGCGAAGGCCTCGGCCAATACGGAACGCCTGGAAAAACAGGGCGCCAAAATCTTCATCGGCCATGAGGCCTCCCACGTCACCGAGGGCGTCTGCGCCCTGGTTTATTCGACGGCGGTCAAATCCGACAATCCGGAAATGGTCGAAGCCCGCCGCCGCCGTATCCCACTGGTGCGCCGCGCCGAAATGCTGGCCGAACTGATGCGCCTGCAATTTTCCATCGCGGTCGGCGGCACCCATGGCAAGACGACCACGACCTCGATGGTCGCCTGCCTGCTCGATGCCGGCGGCATGGACCCGACCGTGGTCAATGGCGGCATCATCAACGCCTATGGCACCAATGCCAAGGTCGGCGATGGCCAGTGGATCGTCGTCGAGGCCGATGAGTCCGACGGCTCGTTCCTGCGCCTGAAATCGACCCTGGCGATTGTCACCAATATCGACGCCGAACATCTCGACCACTGGGGCGATTTCGAAGCGGTCAAAAAGGGCTTCGTCGATTTCGTCGAGAACATCCCCTTCTACGGCTTTGCCGCCGTCTGTATCGACCATCCCGAGGTCCAGGCCTTGTCGGCCAAGGTCGAGAACCGCCGTCTGATCCCCTACGGCGTATCCCCCCAGGCCGAGGTGCGTTGCGCCAATATCGACTTCGGTCCGGACGGTGCCTGTTTCGACGTCATCTTCTCGCCGTCGGGTGTCGAGCCCTTCACCTGGGAAAAGATCAAACTGCCGATGACCGGCAATCACAATGTCTCCAACGCCACCGCGGCCATCGCCGTGGCGCGCGAGCTGGGCGTGTCCGAAGCCGATGTCCGCAAGGGTCTGGGTGCGTTCGGCGGCGTCAAACGACGTTTCACGACAACCGGAATTGTCGACGGCATCCGTATCATTGACGATTATGGCCACCATCCGGTCGAGATCGCTGCGGTGCTGAAGGCCGCGCGCCAGGTTACCAACGGACGTGTTATCGCGGTGGTCCAACCTCACCGCTATACCCGCCTGCGCGACCTGATGAACGAGTTCTCGTCGTGTTTCCACGACGCCGATACGGTCATCGTCGCCGACGTCTATTCCGCCGGCGAACAACCGATCGAGGGTGTCAGCAAGGCCGCTTTGGTCGAGGGCCTGCATCGGTTCGGCCACCGCAACGCCATCGCACTCGACGGCCCCGAAGCCCTGGCCGGCATCGTCGCCGGCGAGGCCAAGTCGGGCGACATCGTCGTCTGTCTCGGCGCCGGCGATATCACGGCATGGGCCTATGCCCTGCCGGGCCAATTGGAAGCCCAAAAAGCTGGCAAGCAAGCATGAGCTGGTTAGGTAAGCTGCCGAACGTACGCGGCAAATTAGTCATGGGGGAGGCCTTGGCGCCGTTCACCTGGTTCCGCGTTGGTGGACCGGCCGAGGTTCTTTTTATTCCCGCTGATGAAGCTGACCTCTCCGGTTTTCTCGCAGCCTTGGACCCCGCCGTACCTGTGACCTATCTTGGTGTCGGCTCCAACGTGATCATTCGTGACGGAGGCGTCGACGGTGTCGTTATACGTTTAGCCGGCAAAACCTTCGCGGAAATTCACGTCGATACGGAAAGCAACCAGATTATAGCTGGACCAGGCGCGTTGGACAGCATGGTTGCCAGGGCGGCGGCCAAGGCCGGTTTAGCTGGCCTTGAATTCTATGCCGGAATTCCCGGCACCATCGGCGGCGCCCTGACGATGAACGCCGGTTGTTACGGTCGTGAAACCAAGGACGTTCTGGTGACGGCATGGGGTTTTGATCGTACCGGCGAAATGCGCGTCTTTGACAATGCCGATTTCGGCTTCACCTATCGCCACACCGAAATCGACCCCAGTATCGTTTGGATGCAGGCCGTTTTCCAGGGCACACCCGATGACGCGGCGGCGGTCACCGAACGCATGGAGGCCATCACGGAGCGGCGCGAAACCACCCAGCCGATCCGTGAAAAGACCGGCGGTTCGACCTTCAAGAACCCGTCGGGCAAGTCGGCCTGGCAATGTGTCGACGAGGCCGGCTGGCGTGGCAAGTTGTTCGGCGGCGCCAAGTTCAGCGAACTGCATTCCAACTTCATGATCAATACCGGCGACGCCACAGCGGCCGACCTGGAAGGTCTGGGCGAGGCTGTCCGCGCCGACGTGCTGACCCAGCAGGGCATAGATTTGCACTGGGAAATCAAGCGTCTGGGCAAGGCAAGTTAAGACACTTCAATCTTTCATGAATCACGCTAAGCTTCCCTAAGGGACTGAGGGCCGCGTTAGGTGAATTTGCTCGAACTCTATGCTGCGCGCGGACCGTTGATTATGGGCGTGGTCAATGTCACGCCCGACAGCTTTTCCGACGGCGGCCGCTTTATCGGCTTTGAAAATGCCCTGGCGCATGCCCGGCAATTGATCGACGACGGCGCCGACGTGCTCGATATCGGCGGCGAGTCGACGCGGCCCGGCGCGCATCCGGTCACCTTGGAAGAAGAAATCAATCGCGTCGTTCCGCTGATCTCGGCCCTGACCAAGACGACCTATACGCCCATCAGTATCGACACGCTGAAGCCCGAAGTGGCCGAAGAGGCCTTCAAGGCCGGCGCCGAAATCTGGAACGATGTCAGCGCCCTGTCTCACAGTTCCGAGTCTTTGGAAATCGCCGCCCGCAGCGGCCGGGATATCATTCTGATGCATATGCAGGGTGAGCCGCGCACCATGCAATCCAACCCCTATTACGAAGACGTGGTGGCGGAGGTCGAATCCTATTTGCTGGAACGCGCCCAGGTCGCCGAGCGTGCCGGTGTCTCGCGTGAGAATATCTGGCTCGATCCCGGTATCGGTTTCGGCAAGACCCTGGAGCATAACCTCGCCCTGATCCGCGCCACGGCGCGCCTCAGCGGCCACGGCTATCCGTTATTGGTGGCGGCGTCGCGCAAGCGATTCATCGCCGCCCTGGAAGAACGCGACGGTGTCGAGCCCTCGGGGCCGGAAGACAGGTTGGGGGCTACCATCGCCGTGCATTTGCATGCTTTGGCGAATGGTGCCAAGATGGTGCGCGTGCACGACGTACAGGCGATGAAACAGGCGCTGCGCGTGTCGAGGGCTTTGGGCGACGGATGACGGGCTATCACTGGCGGGCGCTGGTTTACTTTGTGTTGCTGACAGCATGTCTCGTCGGCGCGCTCAGCGGTGTTGCGCCGCTCCTGTTCTCGTTCGCCTTCTTTATCATCGCGGTATCGCAGTTCTTCCTGTTATGCCCGCGCTGCGGCAAGCATATCGACACCAAGGGCGAGCACGAGGGCAGTTTTTTCTATTTTCCCGGTGAGAAGCATTCGGAAACCTGTCCGCGCTGTCGGCGGACGCGCAAGGGCGTGTGGCCGGGACAATACCTGTTACAGCGCGAAGACTGGGACGGCGTCAATTACGATGAGTAGAGAGCCGGGGATTAACTTATGGGCCGGTAGATATCGAAGGCGCCGAGGAACATCGGATTGTGGATGATCGTGCCGCAGCTCAGCTGATAGCGACCGGGCGGTTGCAGCACGAAAGCCGCCGGCACCAGCGGCAGGAACAGTTCCTGACCTGATTTCTTGCCCACCAGCGACAGCACGAAACCGTCCGAGCGATTGGCGCGGATCAACCTGCCTGCCAGGATCTCGGTGCTTTGCAATTCGTCCTCGGGCCCGATCTGGTTAAGCCGGACCAGGATCAGGGTGCCGCGCATGGCTTTCAGGATCGGATGGTCGCGATCTGCAAAGGCCTCGGGGACCAGTTCATTCCACCGGCTCACAGGGCGTCCTCGACATCTTCACCGACATAGGCAAACCGCGGCATGCTGCCTTGCGGCGTATCGACCGCCTCGGTAAACATGGTCAGCGGCCGCACCCACAAACGCGGCTCGGCCTGTTCATACAGCGGACTGTAGAGAACCATGACTTCCTCGGTTTCCGAATGGGTCACCGTGCCGAAGACATGGTACAGCCGGTCCTTATAGTGGCGATAGGTGCCACGCGGGATGGCGCTTTGATAGGTCGGTGTGGTATCGGCGATCATGGGTGCACCTTGCCCTGATTTGGTTTTTGCGGACAACGAAATTCGATGCAGCGCGTGCTTATCATTGCCGGTTCGGACCCCAGCGGCGGGGCGGGTATCCAGGCCGATATCAAGACAGTGACCTGTCTGGGCGGTTATGCCATGACGGCGATAACGGCCCTGACGGTGCAAAATACGCTGGGCGTAACGGATGTCATGGCGGTGCCGCCGGCCTTTATGACGGCCCAGGCCATGGCCTGTCTCGACGATATCGGCGCCGATACCATCAAGACCGGTATGTTGGGCGATGCCGCCATGATGGAGGCTGTCGCCGGCGTGCTGGATAGCTCGGATGCCTTCAAGGTCGTTGATCCGGTTATGGTCGCCAAGGGCGGGCATCCCCTGTTGGCGGAAAAGGCGGTCGGTGCTTTGAAAGAACTGATGCTGCCGCGGGCCGGGCTGTTGACCCCCAATACGCCGGAAGCGGCGGCTCTGGTCGGTTTTGCGATCGAGAACGAGGACGATGTCCGCCGGGCGGGGGAAGCCTTGTTAAAGGCTGGCGCGCAGAATGTCTTGATCAAGGGCGGGCATTTGGCCGGGCCGGAGGTTGTCGACCTGTTGTTCACGCCGGACATGGTGTTTCGGTTTGCGGCGGAGCGGATCGAGACGGTGCACACGCATGGAACGGGATGTACCCTGGCCAGCGCCTGCGCGACCTTGTGGCGGCCGGACCGGCCCTTGAGCGAAACGGTCGGCATGGCGCGTGATTATGTGCTGGGAGCGATCGTGATGGCGCCCGGACTGGGCCACGGACACGGGCCTTTGCGGCATAATTGGTTGTTGTAGTTTTTTTAAATCCTTATGAAGCAGGGAACTCGCTGGTGAGGTGCGAGTTCCCTGCCCATAAGGATCAGAGATGAGCGGCTTTACGGGGCAACCGCTTCACCCTGACCCTTTAGCGGCGATTGCCGTCGTGGCCTTGCACACGAATTTGGCCCGACAGGGTGTCGAGACGGCTGTTGAGGGTCGCCACTTCCGAGCCGTTCAGGCCGCGGCCCGAACGTTCATAGCTGCGCTTTAACGCGGTGATGCTGTTGAGCCTGGCATTCAGGCGGCCGGCTTCGCGAAGGCTCAGTTGGCCCGAACGGCGGCCCAGGCTGATGCGGGTTTCGACCGAATTGATGCGGCCGTTAAGCTCAGCAGAGCTGCGCATATCAGAACGATTGTCATGGTATCCCCTTTCGATGGGTTGGCGTTGCAGCGGACGGGCGTCCGAAACGGCGGGAATGGTGAGGGCGGTCAGGCTGGCAGCCATGGCAGCCATGGTGATCAGGGTCTTGGTGAGTTTCATCTGCGTGTTCCTTAAGTCTTGCATTGCGCCGCTCTTCAGCGACGGGTTCATATTCGCATATCGCGATGCACCCAATCTGAACGGTACGGTTCATGTTTCGTTTAGCGGAGCGACAAGGTCTTGCCGCGATGTCCGGCAATGGCTTGCGCGGCAAGGCGCCGGATTGTTACGGCTGTGAAACGGGAATATTGAGCCGAAAAAAACTCTGAAAAATATTTGGAGACTTTTGAAAGATGGCTGGCTGCACCTGACAAGGAAAAACGGCGCCCACCGGGAGCGCCGTCTTTTGTTATCGTGAACCGGCGCGTGAGAGCGTCAGTTTCGGGTTAAGGGGGCTTGCCCCTTTACCAGCGATTGCGGTCGTGGCGATTGCCGTAGACCTGGGCCGACAGATCGTCGAGGCGAGCGCTCAGCGAGCTATATTCGTAACCGTTGAGGCCGCGGCCGGAACGTTCGGCATTGCGGGTCTGCCAGCTGATGCGATCCAGTTGGCCGTTCAGGCGGCTGGCTTCGCGCATGCTCAGCTGACCGCTGCGGCGGCCCATATAGATGCGGCTTTGCAGGTTCTGGATCCGGTCGGTGAGCTGGCCGACGGCGCGATCGTCGCGATGGTTGCGATCATAACCGCCGCGGCGATCCCAGTCGCCACCGCGGTTCCAATCGTTGTGGCCGCGGGTATCGATCTTGATGACGGCGACGGGGTTGGCGATGGCGGCCATAGGGGCGGCAACTGCGGTCAGGGTGGCAGCCGCAGCCGCCAGGGCGATCAGGGTTTTCGAAACGGTTTTCATAGTCATGTCTCCTTGGTTGGATGCGTGCTGGTCATCAGCCTTGAAGACACTTAAACATGCGGCGCCTGAGCCAATCCTGAGTCCTGGGTTCATTTTGTATTCAGGGACATGAATATCCCTTGCCGAAAAGGCAGTGTGAGAGCATATGGCACTTTTTAGCGCTCAGACGCCGCGAGGCTCCTCGCAAAGGCTCGGGCGCACTGTCGTGCTTGCCAATGGACTTTGTCCATTGGAGTTGTCGCATCCTCAGGGGGCCGCCATGTCCAACCAACCCGCCAAACCGCCGAGAGCGCCCGAGCGTCCGTGGTTTTCGTCCGGTCCGACATCGAAGCGGCCGGGCTGGAGCGTCAAGGCATTGGCCAATGCCCCGGTCGGCCGCTCGAACCGCTCGAAAGTGACCGTGGCGCGCATCCAGCAGGCCCTGGAATTGACGCGGTCGATCCTGCAAATCCCGGAAGACTACAGTGTCTTCATGACGCCAGGGTCCGATACCGGTGCTTTCGAAGCCGCCATGTGGAACCTGTTGGGGCCGCGCAAGGTCCAGCTTTTGGCGTTCGAGAGCTTCGGTCAGTTATGGGCTGACGATGCGGTCGAACATTTGAAGCTGGATGCCGAGGTGCTGAGCGCGCCCTATGGCCGCTTACCGGATCTTACGCGTATCGATCCTGAGGCCGACCTGGTCTTTCCGTGGAACGGCACGACGTCCGGCGTGCGGGTCTCCGACGGCGATTTCCTCAAAGGTCACAAGGGTCTGGTGCTGTGCGACGCCACATCGGCGGCGTTCTGCATGGAACTGCCGTGGGCGGACCTCGATGTCGCAACCTTCTCGTTCCAGAAGGCCCTGGGCGGCGAGGCCGGCATCGGCGTGCTGGTTCTGTCGCCGCGCGCTGGCGAACGGCTGAACAGCTTCGATTCGGGCCGCGCCATCCCGAAAGTACTGCGCCTCAAGAAAAAAGGCGAGGCCGACCCGGCCATCCTCGGTGGTGACGCCATCAACACCTTCTCCTTCCTGGTCATCGAGGACTATCTCGATGCCTTGAAGTGGGCGACCTTCGAAGGCGGGCTGGAAGGCCTGATCAACCGCTGCAACAATAATTTCGATGTCCTGCGCGAATGGGTCGAGGCGACGCCGTGGATCGATTTCGTCGCCGAGGTCGAGGCCCAGCGCTCGACCACCTCGGTCTGCCTGAAGTTCGTCGATCCGGCTGTCCTTGGTCAATCGAAAGAGGTCCAGGCCAAACTGGCGTCAAAGATCGGCTCGCTGCTGGAGGTCGAGGGCGTGGCCTACGATGTCACCGGCTATCGCGCGGCGCCCCCGGGTCTGCGCATCTGGTGCGGCTGCACGGTCGAGGCCGACGATATCGAAGCCCTGACGCCGTGGCTGGAATGGGCCTATGCCGAAGCGTTGCAAGCTCTTGCGGCCGAAGGACTGGTTAGCGCCTGAATTAAAAATTCCGAAGGCCTGGCGGGCCTGAGGCAAGGGCGACCGCCCGCCGCGCATGTTTGCGCGCAAGCCATGGGCCCGCCGAGGCCGGCGCTTGAGCTCAAATTCCGAGGGCCTGAAAGGCCTGAGGCAAGGGCGACCGCCCGCCGCGCATGTTCGCGTGAGCCATGGGGGCCGCCGAGGCCGGCGCTTGAGCTCAATTAAGGGGTTACATTTGGCGATTCCTGCTCTATAGGGTGCCACCGGTTAGAGCGCACATGGTTGCGCCATTCATCTTTGACCGGAGCAATCACCTTGGCAAACGTAACCGTAATCGGCGCTCAGTGGGGCGACGAAGGCAAGGGCAAGCTTGTCGACTGGCTGTCCAACCGCGCCGATGTCGTCGTGCGCTTCCAGGGCGGTCACAATGCCGGCCACACCCTGGTGGTCGACGGCAAGGTCTATAAGCTGTCGCTTCTGCCGTCCGGCGTCGTCCAGGGCAAGCTCAGTGTCGTCGGCAACGGCGTGGTTATCGACCCGTGGGCCCTGTTCGACGAAATCGCCCGTGTGGAGGCGCAAGGGCTGAGCATTACGCCCGAACTGCTGGTCATCGCCGACAATGCCTGCCTGATCCTGCCGATCCACCGCGAGCTGGATACCGCGCGCGAAGCCGCCGCCGGCGTCAACAAGATCGGCACGACCGGCCGCGGCATCGGCCCGGCCTATGAAGACAAGGTCGGCCGCCGCGCCATCCGCGTCGCCGACCTGGCCGACCTCGACCAACTCGAAGCCAAGATCGATCGCCTGCTGACCCACCACAATGCTTTGCGCAGCGGTTTGGGTCTGCCTGAAGTCGACGTCGCCGCCCTGGTGCAATCCCTGAAAGACATCGCGCCGCGTCTGCTCAGCCACGCCCAGCCGGTGTGGTATGTGCTCGACAAGGCGAAGCACGCCGGCAAGCGCATCCTGTTCGAAGGCGCCCAAGGCGCCTTGCTGGATATCGATCACGGCACCTATCCGTATGTCACCTCGTCCAACACAGTCGCCGGTCAGGCCGCCGCCGGTTCCGGCATGGGGCCGAAGAGTGTCGGCTATGTCCTGGGTATCCTCAAGGCCTATACGACCCGCGTCGGTTCCGGTCCGTTCCCGACCGAGCTGTTCGACGATGTCGGCAAGGGTATCGCCGAGCGTGGCCATGAATTCGGCACGGTCACCGGCCGCGCCCGCCGCGTCGGTTGGCTCGATGCCGTCCTGGCGCGCCAGTCGATCGCCATCAACGGTATCGACGGCATCGCCCTGACCAAGCTCGACATTCTCGATGGCATCGACGTCATCAAGGTTTGCGTCGGTTACAAGGTCGGCGATCAGGTCCTCGACTATCTGCCGGCCAGCTTCCAGGCCCAGCAGGCGATCGAGCCCATCTATGAGGACATAGACGGCTGGCAGGAAAGTACCCAGGGCGCCCGCTCGTGGAAGGACCTGCCGGGCAATGCCGTCAAATACGTCCGCCGCATCGAGGAACTGATCGGCGCTCCGGTCGCCCTGTTGTCGACGAGTCCGGAACGCGAGGATACCATCCTGATGCGTGACCCGTTCCAGGATTAAGCTTCTACCGCGCGAAGCGCAGCGAAGGTTTAAATCCACAGATAAGCCAGATAAGCACAGATAGCGCTGCGCGCCTTTTGAAGGCCTGCGGCGCTAAGGCTTTATCCCGAAACCTGTGCTTATCTGGCTTATCTGTGGATCACAGACTTTCCTGCGATATCAGCCGCATAGGCGTTGTGTAGAACAAAAAAGGAGCGCCGTTGCGGGCGCTCCTTTTCGTTTGAGAGGCGAGTTTCGGTTAGAAGCTGTACTTCAGGCCGAACATAACCGAGTACAGGGTCGCCGACTGATTGACCGTCGGCGTCGTATAGGTCGTCGAGACACTCGAGATCTGATAACCAGCGCAGACCGGGCTGTTGGCGGCGACCTTGACACCCGAAGCGTCGGTACAGGCGACCTTGTAGATCGGCGTACCCTGGCGGCCGTCGCTGCCATATTCGGCGACATTGCCCCATTTCTTGTTCAACAGGTTGCCCAGGTTGAAGATGTCCATAGTGGCGGTCACTTTGTGACCGGTGAACCAGGGCATGGGCAGGTCCTGAGCGACGTGCAGATCCCAGCGCTTGACGTCCGGATTGCGGCGGATGCCCTTGCTTGTAATCCCTGTCGGCAGGTCGAACTTGGTGACGATCTTTTGCAGGTTCGTCAGGTCGGCGGCCGTGGCGAAGTAGACCGGGACATTGCCGGTCATGAACTTCAGCGGGTTACCGGCGTCGGCGGTCGTGGTCTGCGGGATGAAGGCCAATTCGTTGGCCGATACGACACCGAAGACCTGGCCGCGAGCGGTTGGGGCGGCATCGGCGACATAGAAGCTCAACGGCCGGCCGCTGTGCAGATCGCCGAACAGGGTGAAGCGGGTCGGCGCACCCTTGAAGAACTCGGCCTCGTAATTGGCGTTCAGCTTGAAGCTATCGCGAATTTCGTAGGACGACTTGCCCTTGGTCGGCGTGTTGGGATCTTCCAGGGCGAACTGGTCGCCATAGTTCGAACCGCCGCAGCAATCGGTCGTGGCGAATTCCGGGATACCGCCATACTGGTTGGTGTCCTGGCGGGTGAAGGACGCCATCAGGTCGATGTGGTCGGCATGGCTGATCCAGGCGCCATCGAAGCTTTGCAACGCCGACAGGGCGACGGTCGAGCTGGTCGACTGGATGTCGGGATTATAGGCTTCGATATCGTAGCCCGAACCCGGATTGGCGATGTCATAGGCATTGCTGCCGTCGGCGTTCTTGGCGACGTCGTAACCCAGGGCGACACGGTTGTTGAACACCGACTGGTTATTGGCGTCGAAGGACGAGCCGGCCGGAGCCGTCGAACCGACGACAAGGCCGTCATAACGCAGGCGGCCGTCCGGCGTATATTGCTGGACACCGTTGACCAGCAGTTTGCGAGCGCGGACATCGCGGAAGGCGAGGCCGGTATTGCTCTTGACGAAGACGGCGTCGATGCCGAACACCGTACCCCACCCGGCGTGCCAGTGACCGGACAGGTTCAGCTTCCAGTCGGACGGCATCTTGAAGTCGGGCGCCAGTTCGTTGGTGTTGGACACGCGCACCAGGCCGGGGTTCAGCGCCAGCAGGGCGGTGGCCGAGGACGGCACGCCGCTGGCGAAGCTGGCGTCGGTCTTGTCGATATTCATCAGGGCTGAAACGGTCGGGTCGTTGGCGGCGAACGGCGTGCCGGAATTGGTTTCCTTGAACGAACCGTCGGCCTGGCGTTGCAGGGTGAAGGTCGCGGTCAGGACGCCGGTATTGCCGAAGCGGTTGGACAGGAAGACGTCCGGCAGGCCGCCGGTATAGAGACCGAAACTGCCCGAGGCGTCGAAGGTGTCGTTGTGCCACTTGGCGCCGATCCGCGGTTGCAGGACATTCAGGCCGTCATAGGTCGTCTGATTGTCGAAGCCGTTGCGCGCCGCGAAATTGGCGTTGTAGGCCGGCTTATCGTCCTGGGTCCAGAAATCGTAACGTAGGCCGTAATTGACGGTCAGGTTCTCCATCGCATCGAAGGTGTCCTGCACGAACAGGGTATGGTTCTGATAGTCGAAATTCGCCGCCGCGACATTGGCCTCGCCTGACGGGTTGTTGTTGTAGAACAGCTGATCGACCGTGCCGTTGGCGAAGGAATTTTGCGAGTCGAAATAGTAGACGCCGTTCGCCGCCTGGACGAACTTGTTATAGATGTGGATCTGCTTGGTCTGGTAACCGCCCTTGACGCTGTGGCCGCCCAGGCGATAGGTGCCGACGAATTCACCGGCATTGTCGGTGGTCTTCAACACATTGGCCTGGCGGAACTGGTCGGGGCCGAAGTTGAGGGTCAGCTTGCCGGCGGTGCAGCTCGAAATGGCGCCTCCGCTCAGGCCGTCCGTACAGACGCTGATCTGCGAGAAACCCTGACCTTCTGGTGGCTCCTGACCGCGTTGATAGTTGCGGATGGCGATACGGGCTTCGGTCGAGAAGTGGTCGTTCCAGCGCGAATTGAGCTGGAAGGCGTAATTGTCCTCGTTTTCCGGCTGGGTGTACCAGTTGGTATTGAGGTTGAGCGCCGACGACGACGCTGGCGCGCCTTTCCACACGTTCGAGAAGGCGTGGCGATAGGTGAACGAGGCGCGTTGGCCGTCCATGATGTTCCAATCGAACTTCAAGGAATACTTTTCGTCCTTGAAGGGCGTGGTCAGCGGGATCGAACCGGGATCGAGCTTTTGCGAACCGGCATAGGTCGCCCACGGCGTCAGGATGGCGTCGATATCGGCCTGGGTGACCGGCACGCCGGCGTTCAACAAGGTGGTGCCGAAGCCGGCGCCGGCGGGACCCGCGGCAACGACCGAGGCCGAGGTGTATTTCTCATAGGAGGCGGCGAAGAACAGGCGGTCCTTCAGGATCGGGCCCGAGAAAAAGAAGCCGTAATTCTTGTCCGGGACATAGAGCTTCAGCTTGTTGGACACGCCGGTGTCGGGGTGGAACAGCTGGCTGCCGTTCCAGCTCTTGTTGCGGATATAGTCGAAGGCGGAGCCGTGGAAGCTGTTGGTGCCCGAACGCAGGACCAGGTTCAACGAACCGCCGGTGAAATCGCCTTCTTCGACATCGGCCGGCACGGCCTGGACGGTCATCTGCTCGACGGCTTCCAGCGAGACGGGACCGAGATTGGTCGACAGGCCGCCGGTGTTCAGGCCGAAGTCGTCGTGCGAGCGCACGCCGTCGATGGTGATGCGGTTGGCGCGCGGGGCGGAGCCGGCGATGTAAAGACCGCCGGACGGGCCGGTGCCGCGGGTATTGGGATCTAGCTGGGTCAGGGGATCGCGGCGTGCGGCTTCGCGGATGTCGCGCTTATAGGTGACGAGGCCTTCGATCTCGTCGCGGCCCATGCGGGTACGCGAGCCGGGATTGGACAGGATGGCGCGCTTGCCGACGACGGTAACGGTCGTGGTTGCGCTGTCGAGCGCGATATCGAGTTTTTGCTGGTCGCCGAGCGTCAGATAGATGTCGGTCGTCTTGCTGTCCTGATAGCCGCTGGCCGAGATGTCTATCTCGTAGGGGCCACCGACGCGCAGGCCGGAGACTCCATAGTGGCCGGTGCCATCGCTTTTGCTGACGGCGCGGGTGCCGGTCGGCGTATGGATGATGACGATGTCGGCATTGGCGACGGCCGCGCCCGAAGCGTCGGTGACGATGCCGCGTACAGCGGCGGTGGTTTGCTGGGCATAGGCGGCGGGCGCGGCGGCGGCCAGGAGCGCTGCGACGGCGGCCCCGGCCATATAACGGTTAAACATGAGATTTCCCTGAACGGATGTGAAGGCGCGGATGGCGATCGTTACCGTGGCTACGGGATTTCCATGTCAGTTTTGATACAATATTACGTCAAAAAATAATCCGGCAGAGGCGGGCGGAAATGCCACGCGTTCGAGTCGCCGCGTGCAAACCTTTGCAAAATAACGGAAGGCGTAGACATAGCGCTGGCAATCCCAGCGCAATAAAGGGTTCAGCTTTGCTTAACCCTGTTTTCTAACGAGATTTTCAGCGCCTTCGTTCATGATAAAGCTCTGTTTGGAAGTCAGTACCATGTTCGCTCTCGATCCCCGTCTGCAGGCCCGCCTCAAGATTCACATGAATCGGGTGCTGATTCTTGAAGAGAATCAGGCCTATGGCCGCATGTTGGCGGATATGATGCGCATTCTGGGCGCCGACAATATCGTCATCGAAAGCGACGACCGCCGCGCCATGTCGATCGTCGCTGACCTTAATCCGCAGATCATCCTGACCGAGTACAAGACGCCGCTGATCGACGGTATCGAATTTACGCGCAATCTGCGCCGCAGCGACAGCGCCGCCAAGAAGATCCCCGTCATCATGGTCAAGGGCGATATCACGCCATCGCAACTGACCGAGGCGCGCAATTGCGGCATCCACGAAGTGCTGAAAAAGCCCTTTGCCTGGCAGGATCTGGTCACGCGCCTGCAAAACGTCCTGTTCAAGCCGCGCGACTGGATTTCCGTCGCCTCCTATGTCGGGCCGGATCGTCGCCGCTTCAACACGGCCGACTTCAAGGGCCAGAAGAAGCGCGGCGGTGAAGCGGTTCATGCCCCTGAACTGGTGGCCCTGGAAGAAGCGGTGCGCCTGCTGAAGGCGTCGCTGGATGCCTTCGATCACGACCTGCCGGCCATGATGGGGACGGTCATGCAGCAGATGGCGGTGATCGTGCCGGCCGCCAAGCTGGTCAAGGACCCGGCCTTTATCCAGGCCGTCATGACCATTGTCGCCGGTATGCGCAGCAAGAGTCTGACCAAGGCGACGATCGAGATGCAACTGGGCGTCATGACGGCGAGCCTGGGCGTGACGAAGCCAATGCAGAACGGCTGGGCGCGCGATCTTTACGTGCAAGGACTGGCCGACGCAGAGGCTGAGACCGCGCGCCTGGGACATGTCATCGACGATGCTTTCGACGTCAGCCCGCCGAAGGGCGAAGCGGCTTAAGCGACCGCTCACCATACATACAAACGGCCCGCTAAGACGCAGACGCCTTAAAGGGCCGTTTTTTTTAGGAAAATAATGAGGCTTAAGCTTCGGCTGGCGTGGCGGCGTGCGAGGCGGCGACCATGGCCTTTTGCAGTTTCTCAAAAGCCCGAACCTCGATCTGACGGACGCGTTCGCGTGATACGCCGAAGCGTTCGGCCAGGTCTTCCAGGGTCGTTGGCGAATCCTTCAAACGGCGTTCGGTGAGGATTTCACGTTCGCGGTCGTTCAGTTCGCCCATGGCGGCCTGCAACAGGTCCATGCGCTGGCCGTATTCCTGATTGTCGGCCAGAACCGTTTCCTGGCTCTGTTGCGTATCGTCGACCAGCCAGTCTTGCCATTCGGCCTCGCCTTCGGAAGCGCGCAGCGGTGCGTTGAGCGACGAATCGCCCGACGACATGCGGCGGTTCATGTTGACGACATCCTGTTCGGACACGCCCAACTTGGTGGCGATCTGTTCGACGTGCTCCTGGTGCAGGTCGCCCTCTTCAAGCGCCGAGATTTCCGACTTCACCTTGCGCAGGTTGAAGAACAGCTTCTTTTGCGCTGCCGTCGTGCCCATCTTTACGAGCGACCATGAGCGCAGGACATATTCCTGGATCGACGCCTTGATCCACCACATGGCGTAGGTGGCCAGGCGGAAACCGCGTTCCGGGTCGAACTTCTTGACGGCCTGCATCAGGCCGACATTGCCTTCGGAGATGACTTCACCGATCGGCAGGCCGTAACCGCGATAACCCATGGCGATCTTGGCCACAAGGCGCAGGTGCGAGGTCACGAGGCGGTGGGCCGATTTCGGATCCTGATGTTCCTGCCAGCGTTTGGCCAGCATGAACTCTTCGTCCTTGGCCAGCATGGGGAACTTGCGGATTTCCGAGAGATAGCGATTGAGCCCGCCGTCCGGCGTCAGGGCCGGCATGGTGCCGCCGCTGCTGTTCAGCGAAAAGTTGGACGTCGTAAGCGCAACGGAACTGCTCATGGGTGCATCGCTTTCTGGTCGGGAGTCTGACGATCTGTCAGAATAGGAAGTCGTGTCGGACATGGGACCAGCGCCTGTCTGCGAGGGGGATACACACAAACGGCGGGATGCCAGCCCGACACCTGTGTGAGTATTTAGGTAGCGATTTCCGGAAAAAAAGACCCTGTCCGGAGTCAAATGCGAATTTGTTGCAAAAAGGTACCACGGACGGCGATCACACGGGATCACAATGGGGTGAGTGCAGTGCAATATGATGCACAGACGTCGGATGTTTGAGTTTCGCAGCTTACAGGCAAGAAGGGGCGGTTCAGTCAGTTAGCGGCCAAGAAATCTGCGCTTATCTGGCTTATCTGGCTTATCTGTGGGTGCCTCTTCTTGCTTCGGGCAAACAGATCACAAAAGCTATTCGATATCTTCGTTGATCAGGCCGATCTTGAGGAAGCCGTTTTGTTGCAGCTGGTTGATGACGGCAACGAAGTCGTTGTATTGGATGTTCTTGTCGCCACGAACCAGGATGCGTTCATTAAACGGGTTGGGCGATTGCAAGGCGGCTTCCAAGTCGGGGATCAGGGTGGCAGAGCTCGTCTTGCGCTCGCCGATATATATCTGATCCGGTCCCATGATGGAAACGAAGACGGGTTTTTTGGCGTTAGGATCACCGYCCTCGGCTGGCGGCATGTCGAGCTTGATCGATACCGTCGCGGCCGGGATCGACACCATGAAAATAATCAGCAGGACCAGCATGACGTCGACGAACGGCGTGACGTTGATATCGGAATTCTGTTGTACGGTGTATTTGCTGCTGCCACCGCCGCCAATTTTCGCACCCATGGTCTGCTCCTTGCGCTACCGGATGTTCTCTCCGGATAGCGGCAGTATGCCACCACAGCAAAAAAAGGCAATCAATACATATCGGCCAGGGCGTCGACCAGGGCTTGCATATCGTCGGGCAGGGGGGCGCGGAATTTCAGCTTCTCGCCGGTGATCGGATGGACAAAGCCCAGAAGCCCGGCGTGCAGGGCCTGGCGATGGAAATCCAGGTCGTCAAGAATAGCCTGGACATCGCGGTGCGGCGCGCCGGAACCATAGACCGGGTCGCCCAGGCACGGACAGCCGAGATGGGCCATATGGACGCGGATCTGGTGCGTGCGGCCGGTTTCCAGCCGGCAGGTCAGCAGCGCCGCCAAAGGCTTGGTGTCGCCGAAGACCTCTTCTAAGCGGTAGTGGGTAATGGCTTCGCGGCCACCGGCGCGCAGTACGGCCATCTTCTTGCGATCGTGGTGCGAGCGCCCGATGCGCGTCGTCACCGTACCGGAGACGTGCTTGGGCGATCCACGTACGACGGCACGGTATTCGCGGTCGATATCATGGCGCGAAAACAGTTCGCTCAAGGCCCGGTGGGCGATATCGTTCTTGGCGGCGACCAATATGCCCGACGTATCCTTATCGAGACGGTGGACGATGCCCGGTCGCAGCACCCCGCCGATGCCGGACAGCGAATCGCCGCAATGATAGAGCAGGGCGTTGACTAGGGTGCCGTCGCGCGTACCGGGCGCCGGGTGGGCCGCCATGCCGACGGGCTTGTTGACGACGATCAGGTGGGCGTCTTCGAACAGGATGTCGAGGGGAATGTCCTGCGGCACCGGGACGGCGCTGGTCGGCGCCGGAATGGTCAGGACATAGGTCCCGGCGCGCGCCTTATGCTTGCCGTCGCTGATGACGCGGCCGTCGAGGGACAGCTTGCCTTCGCCGATCAGGGCCTGAAGGCGGGCGCGCGACAGGTCGGTAAAATGCCCGGCCAGGACGCGGTCGAGCCGGTCGTCATCCTCGTCGTCGCCCAGGGTGGCGGTCAGGATTTGCGAATCGTCTTCCGTTTCGGGGATGTCGTCGTCGTCGATGTCGTCGGGCGTGTCGGTCATGCGCGCTGTAGTGGGCGAGGATGGCGCGGAATGCAAGCTCTGGACAATACAGCAATAAAAAACCCGGCAGGGATACCTGCCGGGTTTTTCGAATTCTGGTGATCGAAAGACTATTCGATGTCTTCGTTGATCAGGCCGATCTTCAGGAAGCCGTTTTGTTGCAACTGATTGATGACGGCGACGAAGTCGTCATACTTGATGTCCTTGTCGCCGCGGACCAGGATGCGTTCATTGAACGGGTTGGGCGACTGCAGCGCGCCTTCCAGGTCGGCGATCAGGCGGGTGTGGTCGGTCTTAAGGTCACCAATATAGATTTGGTCCGGGCCCATGATAGAAATAAAGACAGGCTTTTTGACCAGCGGGGTGGACGGTGCGTTCGCCGGCGGCAGGTCGAGCTTGATCGACACGGTCGCGGCCGGGATGGAGACCATGAAGATGATCAGGAGGACGAGCATGACGTCAACGAAAGGCGTGACGTTGATGTCCGAATTTTGTTGGACGGTGTACTTACCGCCGCCGCCGCCACCGAGCTTTGCGCCCATAATCAAACTCCCTATCAGCCGCTGGGGTGTCAGTACCCGCAAGCGCAAACATTATGCCATCCGGTCCCGGCAGGCGCAACACATCACGCCTTTACAAGACCCGTCACCGCGATTTAGGCCAAGTCAGCGGCAAATGTAAAGTGCTTAACCGCCGGAAAAGGCGTCTTAGCCGACAGAGATTAAGATATTTGCAAAGCCCGACCGGCCCGAATTCGCGTGAGGCGGGAAAACTACTTTTGAGTCAGGCGCAGGAAGCAGTCCTGCTTGTTACGTTTTCGCAGGATCGCTTGTTCAGGTCAGCGATTCTTATTTCTGCGTCAGACGCAGGAAGCGGTCCTGCAGGGACTGATCGCTCTTAAAGACACCGGTGAAGCGCGTGGTGATGGTCGAAACGTGCTTGTGGTGGACGCCTCTGGTCGTCATGCACTGATGCTCGGCATCGATCAGGACAGCGACGCCGAGCGGCGCCAGCGATTCTTCCAGGGCGTCTGTGATCTGTTTCGTCATCGTCTCCTGGGTTTGGAGACGCTTGGCGAAGATTTCGACGACGCGGGCGATTTTCGATATGCCGACGACCTTGTCGGTCGGCATATAGGCGACCCAGGCCTTGCCGAGGAACGGCGCCATATGGTGTTCGCAGTGCGATTCGACGTCGATCTCACGCAGCATGACCATGTCGTCATAGCCCTGGACGTCCTCGAAGGTGCGCGACAATTCCTTTTTCGGATCGGCGGCATAGCCCTGGAACCACTCGTCATAGGCGTCGACGACGCGCTTGGGCGTATCGATCAGGCCTTCGCGGGTCGGATCGTCGCCAGCCCAGGCCAGCAGCGTGCGCACGGCATCCATGGCCTGTTCGCGGCTGGGGCGGTTGGTGAAGGTGACGATGCTTTTGGGCTTCGAGGTGGCGATGAGGCTGGTTTCGTTCGCGGCCGTCAAATCCTTGTTCGCCATACTGTCCAGGCTGTCCATAATGAATATACTATCTCCTGAGAGCCGAGTAGCGCCGCAACGACGGTTGCGGAATGACGCGTGACATCTCTCATTGTCAGGCCCGCCAAACCGGGCGGGCTGTCGTGTTTGACGCCGATTTACGGAAAAGGTTCCCGAAAATCAAACAATCTCATTCGACCCTTCTCCTAATATACGTTACCGCGACCCCGGTGGATTGGCGATTAACGTGGTGACAAGGCCTGATCGAAGCTATATG
Source organism: Asticcacaulis sp. P2_B1 (assembly GCF_056404915.1). Taxonomy (NCBI): domain Bacteria; kingdom Pseudomonadati; phylum Pseudomonadota; class Alphaproteobacteria; order Caulobacterales; family Caulobacteraceae; genus Asticcacaulis; species Asticcacaulis sp. P2_B1. The sequence continues at coordinate 98,238 of NZ_JBFUDD010000003.1, forward strand.
GGGGAAGGGAAATTGAATGCAACCGAAATTGCCTAAAAACTATGATGAAACTGCATATTCACGACACGCTGAAGCGCCAAAAAGTCGAGTTCCAACCGCGTAATCCGGGGCGAGTGACCCTCTATGTCTGCGGCCCGACGGTATATAATTACGCCCATATCGGTAATGCGCGACCGGTCGTGGTCTTCGATGTGCTGTTCCGACTGTTGCGCCATCTCTACGGCGAAACGGCGGTCGTCTATGCCCGTAATATCACCGATGTTGACGACAAGATCAATGCCAGGGCCATGGAAGAAGGCGTCGATATTTCGGTCATCACCAACCGCTATGCCGACATCTATGCCGCCGATATGCATGCCTTGGGCGCGCTGACCCCGACCCTGACGCCGCGCGTGACACATAACATGGATGCGATCATTCAGCAGATCGCCGCTATCATCGCCAACGGCCATGCCTATGCCGCCGAAGGCCACGTCCTTTTCGACGTCGAATCCTACAAAGACTATGGCGCCCTGTCCAACCGCACGCTGGATGATATGATCATGGGCGCCCGCGTCGAGGTCGCGCCTTACAAGAAAAATCCGCAGGATTTCGTGTTGTGGAAGCCCTCCAAAGCCGGCGAGCCCGTGTGGGACAGCCCGTGGGGTGGCGGCCGGCCGGGCTGGCATATCGAATGCTCGGCCATGATTGAGGCCAATCTCGGCCTGCCGATCGATATCCATGGCGGCGGGCTGGACCTGATCTTTCCGCACCATGAAAACGAGATCGCGCAAGGGATCTGCGCTCATGATCATGGGCATGACGCCGAATATGCCCGTTACTGGATGCACAACGGCTTTCTCGACTTTTCCGGTGAGAAGATGTCGAAATCCCTGGGCAATGTGAAACTGGTCCACGACCTGATCAAGGAGATACCCGGCGAAGTTCTTCGTCTTGCCCTGTTGTCCGGCCATTATCGCGGCCCGCTCGATTGGAACCCGGAACTGGTGTCGCAAGCGCGAGCTCGCCTTGATGGCCTCTATGGCGCCCTGCGCAAGGCGCACGATGTCGTCGTCCGCGATGTCGTCGTCCCGCAAACCGTCATGGACGCCCTGTGCGACGATCTCAATACGCCGCAGGCCCTCGCCGAATTGTCGGCCCTGGCCAAGGCGCTGGAGACCGCGACGACCGACGCCGCACGCAGCATGGCCAAGTCGGAGCTGTTGGCGGCCGGCGGGATTTTCGGCCTATTGCAGGGCGACGCCGAGGCCTGGTTCAAAATCGGGGTCGACGACGATTTTCGTGCTAAGATCGACGCTCTCTGCCTCGCGCGCGACGCGGCACGTGCCGCCAAGGACTGGCCGGAAGCCGATCGTATCCGTAAGGCATTGACGGACCTCAATATCGAGGTCATGGATGGCCCTTCCGGCGCATTGTGGAAGGTCAAGTCACCAGTACAGGACGGTGTGTGATGGTTGTGAAGATCGAGCACAGAGTAGGTATTTCGGCGCCGGTCGATGACGTCTGGGCACTGCTCAGCGACATCAATGCCTGGCCGGCATGGAGCCCGATCCACAAGGCGGCCAGCGGTGAGATGCATTTCGGCGCCAGCGTCCACCTCGAAGAATATTATGAAGGCCTCGGCACCTGGGAAATCGACGGCGTCATTTCCGACTGGACGCCCTTGTCGCACATCCACATCGTCGTGCCGAAACCCTTCTATGCCGGCAAGCTGATCCGTTTTTTCGAATTCGACGCCCTGTCGGCATCGGGTTGTGCCTTTTCGATCGGCGCCGTGTTCGACGGTTTCCTGTCGGAGCGCGAGGGCAAGCGCTATCGCGCCTTCCTGCGCACCGGTTTCGAGGCCTTCGGCTCGGCCTTGAAAGACAAGATCGAGGCCGAGGTCGCCGCCCATCCCGAAGCTCATCCGCCACGGCCGGTCGTTGAAATCCACAATGCCCGCCCGAAGGCACCGCCCAAGAAGGCGCCACCATGGCAACCGCCCAAGACCTGGCGCATCGGTGCCAAATAGGGGCGAAATAGATGCATAACCCCTATGCCGGCAAGCCGGACCAGTCGTTCTGGAAACGCAGCGTCGGGGGACGTGCCGCGACCGAGGTCGATCCCATCGTCCGTCCGCGCTTTACCATCGGTCGAACCGACAAGATCGCCACCGCCGGCAGCTGCTTTGCCCAGCATATTTCGCGCACCCTCGGACGCCTCGGCTTCGGCTATTTCGTCCCAGAGGACAAGCCGGCCTTCGGTTTTTGCGAAGACGAAAATTACGGCACCTATTCGGCGCGTTACGGCAATGTCTATACGGTGCGCCAGTTATGGCAACTGTTCCAGCGCGCCTACGGTCTGTTCGACCCGGAGGACGTCGTCTGGCAACGCGAGGATGGCCGCTTCGTCGATCCCTTCCGACCGCGCATCCAGGCCGGCGGCTACGCCATGCCATCCGACCTGCTGGCCGACCGTGAGGCGCACTTCGCGGCCGTGCGCAGCGTCTTCGAAGATTGCGATGTCCTGGTCTTTACGCTGGGCCTGACTGAGGGTTGGGAAGCGAAAACGGACGGCGCGGTTTTTCCGCTGGTGCCGGGCGTGGTGGCGGACGGGCTCGATGTCGATGCCTACGGGTTCCACAATTTCACCGTGCCTGAGATGGACGCCGACCTAACGCGCTTTCTGAAGGCCCTGCGCAAGGTCAACCCCTCGGTGCGCGTCATGCTGACCGTGTCGCCGGTGGCTCTGGTCGCGACCTATGAAGACCGCCACGTCCTGACCTCCACCGTCTATTCCAAGTCGGCCCTGCGCGTTGTCGCCCAGATGGCCGCCGACGCCCACGACTTTGTCGACTACTTCCCGTCCTATGAGATGATCACCGGACCGCACACCCGCGGCGCCTTTTGGGCCGATGACTTGCGCGAGGTCCGGCCCGAAGGCGTCGACTACGTCATGAGCCGTTTTGCAGCGCATTATTTGCGCGAGACGGGTGAGGGGGCTGGCCATGCCGCCCCGGCTGCGGTAAGCGAAGCCTTGGTTGCCGCGCAACTGGCCGATATCGAACGGCTGGAAGCGGTGATCTGCGACGAAGAGCAGATAGAGATCCGGTCCTGACTATGGTGAAGACGATTGCGATTATCGGCGGCTGTCAGGTCGTCGGCCTGTCCGAGGCCAGCCGGCGTTTCCTGCCCGATGCCGAGGTTTCGGCCTGGCATTTCGGCGTTCATCCGGCCGATACCGCTGACGAATTGCTCGAAAAGCTGAAGGGTTTTGACCTGGTCATCTCGCAGATCGCCGACCCTAACGCCAAGCCGCTCTTGATGGACAGCCTGAAGGCCAACCATCCCAATGCTCATTTTCTGCCGACCTTCGTCTTCCCGGGCTTCCACCCCGACCTGACCTATCTGGTCCACAATGGCGGGCTTGTTGTTGCTCCGCACACGGACTTCCACTCGAAGATCGCCGTCGCGGCTTTCCTCATGGGCTACGACGTCAAGAAAACCCAGACTCTCTACAACGCCATGATCTGCTCCGAGCTTGGCTATTTCGATGCCTTCGCCGCGGCCAAGGCGGCGGCCGAGATCAATCTCAAGCGTCACGGCTATGCGGCCGATGGTGTGATCGATCATTGGCTGGAGACGATCGGGGCCTTTATGTACATGTCCAACCATCCGCATATCGTCGTCCTGACGACCCTGCTGCACCAGCTTTACACGCGGATCGGTCTTATCCCGGCCGACACCGCCTTGCCCGTGGGCGTGCCCGACAATCTTGGCGAAAGCTTCTGCTGGCCGGTCTATCCGGCTCTCGCCAAGCGCGCCGGCGTCGAAGGCTCGATGACCTTCAAAAAGGGCCAATGGCTGGTCAAGCGCGGCGAGACACGCGACATGACGTTTACCGATTATATGGGGCAGTGTTTCGAGCTCTATGCCCAGACAGATCGCGAAAAGCTGGAAACACCAGTGATAAAAGAAACGCGCGCCAAGCTTGAAGCACTGTTCGGTTAGGGCCATTTTTTAGCTCAGACGGCTGGGCGCCCCCGCCGATGGCTCGCCGCATCGGCGGCGGCGGCCATTCTTTTTACAGGTGTGGCGCCCTTGCCAAGCCGCATTAGATGCGGCTTGGAATATTCACAGTCGGGCGATTGCCCGAACGGCTCCTTTGGGACGGCTCCTATGATCGACGAACTCTATTCCCGCGAAATCTTGCGCCGCACCACCCAGCTCGAACACGTCGGTCATCTGACGGCGCCCCAGGCGAGCGCCGACAAGGTCGCCAAGCTGTGCGGCTCGACCATCCATATCGAACTCAACATGACGGACGACACGGTCAGCGATTTTGCCCAGCAGGTCCAGGCCTGCGCCCTGGGCCAGGCGGCGGCGGCCATTGTCAGCCAGCATGTCGTCGGCGCCACGCGCACCGAGCTCTTTGCCGCTCGCGATGCCATGCGCGCCATGCTGAAGGGCGGCGATTACAACTTTCCCGAACGTTTCGACGACCTGAAAATCCTGGCCAGCGTCAAGGATTACCCGGCGCGCCACGCCTCGACTTTATTAGCCATCGAGGCGACTAGTGAGGCAATTGCGGCACTGCACCATGAATAATGTCCCCCGGCACTTGCAAATGCGGCCAAAATAGGCTCGAATGTACGCGGGTTTGGGGACTTTCCGCGTACGTGGTTGATGCTGCTCAGCTTTTTACCGCAAGGGTGACTATGTCCGGTCTCTATGAGCGTTCCGTGCGCGCCGCCTTGCGGGCGTACAAGCTGACGTTGTCACCCTATATCGGACAGGCCTGCCGCTTCAGGCCGACCTGTTCGGAATATACCGCGGAAGCCCTTATCCGTCACGGTCCTGTTATGGGGTCGTGGTTGGGTATCAAGCGAATCTGCCGCTGCCGTCCTGGTGGTGGTTCCGGTTTCGATCCTGTGCCGCTGAAAGGCGGCATGCCTGAAGGTGACAAGTAACCATAAACCCCGTGTCTGCCGTGGCACGGTCCTGCGTAAAATTCCCCTGGTCGTCCAAGACCACATGGAATCTTTATTTTAAATATTGCGCGATGAAGCCCGCCGTAAGGGCTACAGGTCGCCAGCTGAGAAGTGACTAAGATGATGATAGACTTGACGTTCCCCGATGGCGCCGTCCGCAGCTTCGACAGGGGGACAACCGGCAGAGCCATTGCCGAGAGCCTGTCAAAATCGCTCGCCAAGAAGGCCGTCCTGATCAAGTTGGACGGAACGTTACTTGATCTGGATCGACCGCTTGAGCAGGGGGGAGCTTTGGAAATCTTGACGCGCGACGCCCCCGAGGCGCTGGAAGTCATCCGCCACGATACGGCGCACATCCTGGCCGAAGCGGTTCAGGAACTTTTCCCCGGTACACAGGTCACGATCGGTCCCGCCATCGAGGACGGCTTCTATTACGACTTCGCCCGCGAAGAGCCGTTCAGCACGGACGACTTCGTCAAGATCGAAGCCAAGATGAAGGAAATCGTCGACCGCGACGAAAAGATCGTCCGCGAAGTCTGGGACCGCGAAGACGCGATTGCCCACTTCGAATCCATCGGTGAGACCTATAAGGCCGAGATCATCCGCGACCTGCCGGCCGGCGACACCATTACGGTCTACAAGCACGGCGACCACTGGAAGGACCTGTGCCGCGGGYCGCACCTGCCGACCAGCAAGTTCATCGGCAAGGCCTTCAAGCTGACCAAGCTGGCCGGCGCCTATTGGCGCGGCGATCACAATAATGCCCAGCTGCAGCGCATCTACGGCACCGCCTGGGCGACCGACGCCGATCTCGAGGCCTATATCACGCGCATCGAGGAAGCCGAGAAGCGCGATCACCGCAAGCTTGGCCGCCAGATGGACCTCTTCCACATGCAGGAAGAGGGCCGCGGCATGGTCTTCTGGCACCCCAAGGGTTGGCAGTTGTGGCGGACGCTGGAGGCCTATATGCGCCGTCGCCTCGACAGCTCCGGCTATGTCGAGGTCAAGACGCCGCAAGTTCTGGACAAGGGCTTCTGGGAGAAATCCGGCCATTGGGACAAGTATCGCCCCAACATGTTCGTCTGCGAAACGGTCGAAGGCGAGATCCTGTCGCTGAAGCCGATGAACTGCCCCGGCCACGTCCAGATCTTCAAGGTCGGTCTGCGTTCCTATAAAGAATTGCCGATGCGCATGGCCGAATTCGGCGCCTGCCATCGCTATGAACCGTCCGGCGCCTTGCACGGCCTGATGCGCGTGCGCGCCTTCACCCAGGACGATGCCCACATCTTCTGCCGCGAGGACCAGATCGTCGAGGAGACGGAAAAATTCGTCCGTCTGACGCGCCTGATTCACGCCGATCTCGGCATGGAAACCGCCTATATCAATCTGGCGACGCGACCCGAGGTCCGCGCCGGTTCCGATGAATTCTGGGACAAGGCCGAAGGCATGCTGGCCGAAGCCGCGCGCCAGGCCGGCGTCGAAGTGGTCATTGCCGAAGGTGACGGCGCGTTCTACGCCCCCAAGCTCGACTTCATCGTCAAGGACGCCATCGGCCGCGAATGGACCTGCGGTACGCTCCAGCTCGACTATGTCCTGCCCGAGCGCCTGGACGCCGAATATGTCGCCGAAGACGGTTCGCGTCAGCGTCCGGTTATGCTCCACCGCGCCATCCTCGGTTCGTTCGAGCGCTTTATCGGCATCATGATCGAAAACTACGGCGGTAAGTTCCCGCTGTGGCTGGCCCCGGTCCAGGTCGTCATCGCGCCGATCACTTCGGACGCCAACGACTACGCCATGACGGTCGCCAAGGCACTGCGCGCCGTCGGTCTGCGCGTCGATACCGACCTGCGCAACGAAAAGATCAACTACAAGATCCGCGAGCATTCGCTGGCCAAGGTCCCGGTCATCGCCGTTGTCGGCCGCAAGGAAGCCGAGACCGGCGAGGTCGCCCTGCGCTTCCTCGGCAGCGAGGGCCAGACCGTTTTGTCCATCGCTGACGCCGCCCAACGGTTGAATCGCGATGCAACGGCTCCCGATTTGCGCGAAGCTGAAGGTCAGGTACACTCATGAACCACCTGCCGCCATCGATCATCGAGCTGCTGAAAGAGCGGAAACTGGCCACCAGCGAGGCCCAGTATTTCGTTCTGCCGCATCTCGATATCTCGCCTTATGACGAGGCGGTCGATGGCGTCAGCGTGATCATGGTGGTTTTCCACACCGGCAAGGTTTTGTTCGACAGTATCGAGCGCGTGCTCAATGAGCCCCAGGTCAAGCAGTTCATCATCATCGACAACGGCTCCTCCGAAAAGGTCGGCAAGAAGCTGCGCGACCTGAAGGACGAGTACGATCACATTCTGCTAGTTCAGGGCCACGGCAATATCGGCTTCGGCAAGGCCGCCAATCTCGGCGCCCACCTGGCTAACCAGCCGTGGCTGGTTTTCCTCAATCCCGACGCCTTGTTGCAGCCCGATTGCATCAAGCGCCTGATCCAGTCAGCCAAGGGCCAGCCCTCGCCCTGTATCGTCGGTTCGCGCCTGCTCAATCCCGACATGACCGAACAACGCGGCGCCCGCCGTGGCGAGGTTACGCCGGTCACGACGCTTCTCGCCCTGACGCGTTTGAGCAAGCTGGTGCCGGAGTGGCAAAAGTTCGAAATCCACTACGAATTCCACGACCTGCCGGAAAAGCCGTCGCCGGTGCCGACGATTTCCGGCGCCTGTTTTGCCGTCTCGAAGCGTGATTTTGCGCTCCTGAAGGGCTTCGACTCGCACTTCTTCCTGCATGTCGAGGATGTCGACCTGTGCTGGCGGGCGCGCGAATCCGGTGGCACGGTGCTGTTCCACCCCAAGGCCGAGGTCGTGCACGAAGGCCATACCTCGCGCGTCGAGCCCCTGTTCGTCGAATGGAACAAGGGCCTGGGCCTGGTCTATTATTTCAACAAGCGCGCCAAGGGTTTTTGGCGCAAGGCCTATGTCTTCCTGCTGGCGCCGGTCATCATGGCGGTTTCCGTCACCCGCGCCCTGACCCGCGCCCGTCTCCGCGACGACGAAGACGAAAACATCCCGGCGGAGTAGGCCGGTCTAACCACGCAACCCTGCTGGTTCCGTGGTTCACGCCCTGACGATCAAGCCGTCCAGAATGATCGAAACAATCGACTCTTCCGCCGCCGTGAAATGGCTCCTGGTCAGTTTCGGTACGTCCATGATCAGTTTGATCTGCGCGGAGAAGTCGGCATAGTGCTGGGTACCGGCCCATATCAGAAAGATCAGGTGATAGGGATCGACCGGACGCAACCGCCCCGCCGCGACCCAGGCCTCGATGACGGCGGCGAATTGGCGGACATTGTCGCGCGTCCGTGTTTTGAGATGGTTTTTCAGCACCGGCGCGCCTTGCAGGATCTCGTTGGCAAAGACGCGCGACGCTTCTGGATGCTGACGCGAAGCTTCCATTTTTTGCGCGATATAGCGGCGCAGTTCGGCCGCCGGGTCGCCCGCCGCATCGAGATCGTCGATCAATTCCAGCCACAGACTCAGCGTCTGGTCCAGCACGGCGGCATAGAGATCGGCCTTGGTCTTGAAATAGTTATGCAGGTTGGGCTGGGACATGCCGGCGCGCTCTGCCACGGCATCGATGGTGGCGCCGTGGAAACCGTGGGCAGCAAAAACGTGCTGGGCGGCATCCAGGATCCGCGCCTCGTTGCGCTGTTTGATGCGGGACGGTTTCTTGATCGGTTCCGGAGCCATGCCTTTAGCCTAAACCGTCACGCAAAAAAGTGAAAGCGTGATCAGAAAAACCTGCTAAATTTCTGTTTTGATATCGGATTCAGGGAGAATGCCCGTGAAGCGGATTGTCGTCGTGGGCAGCATCAATGTCGACTTCATCATCGACGTCGCCGCCCTGCCGCGGCCCAATGAGACCATTTTGGGGGAGGGTTTTGCCACGGCCATCGGCGGTAAGGGGCTGAACCAGGCTGTCGCCTGCGCCCGTCTCGGCGCTGAAACCCACATGGTCGGTGCCGTCGGCGGTGACAGTTTCGCCGAAGAAGCTCGCGTCTTTTTGCACAGTAACGGCGTGCATATCGCCCATGTCGATCGCCTGCGCGGGACGGCCACGGGAGTCGCCAATATCCTGGTGGCGGCCAATGGCGAGAACATGATCGTCGTCTCGCCGGGCGCCAATGCGAAGTTGACCGTCGCGGCCGTTGAAGCGGCAACGCACCTGATCGCCTCGGCCGACGCGGTGATCGTCCAACATGAGGTGCCGCGCGACACCATCCGATGCGCTCTTGAGATCGCCCGCGCTCACGGCGTCCTGACCGTGCTCAATCCCGCGCCCGTCGATATGGAGGCCGTCGACCTTTTCCCGCTCGCCGATATCATCACACCGAACGAAACCGAGCTTGCGAAACTCACCGGCATTGCCGGTCAGGATGACGCGTCCCTCATCAAAGCCCTAGGGCAACTCAAGGCGAAACAGGCTCTGGTGACCCTGGGCGCCCAAGGTTGCGCGGCATTGATAGACGGTCAGCTGCATCGTCTGCCGGCATTTCAGGTCGAGGCCGTCGATGCCACCGGCGCCGGCGATGTCTTCAACGGCGCCTTGACGGTGCGGCTGGTCCACGGCGACCATCTGCTCGACGCCATGCGCTTCGCGTCGGCGGCATCGGCCCTGTCGGTCACCAAACCGTCGGCCAATGCGGCCCCGGCGGAAGCCGAGGTCCGCGCCCTTATGGCTGCGCAGCCGCCAGTATCGTGAATTCGAAGTTCGCATCCTTTTGATATCGGGCGCTTAGCGAACTTCGAATTCAAAACGATACTGGACTCAAAAATTTCTGGTGTCCTATTGAATCTGAAATTTGCCAGAGTCAGATTCAGGACACCAGCCGCTTGAACAGCCTGCCCTTTTCACCGATCGCCACCAGGCCCAGGGCCGCGACCGCGCACAAACAGGCGCCGAACGGCAGTAGGGCGACGTGGCCGTCCCAATGTTGACCGATATAGCCGCCGACCAATGAGCCGCCAACCGAGGTGACGACGCCCTGGATCGAAGCGGCGGTGCCGGCGACGTGGCCGACCTTTTCCATGGCGATGGCGCCGAAGTTCGACGTCGTCAGGCTGAAGCACCCCATGGTAAGGGCCTGGAGGATAACGAAGCTGACAATGGTTTCATAACCCAATGCCGCCCATGCGAAGTGGACCGCCGTCAACCCAACCAGGGTGCACAGGGCGATATGCGATATGCGCCGCGACCCCAGGCGTTCGACCAGGGACGCATTGAGCAAAGCACCGCCGCCCATGGTCGCTGCGCACGCCGCGAAGACCGGCGCCATCAATTCCGGCTTGGCGAAGGCCACGGCGAAGATCTGCGGCATCAGGGAAACATAGGTCAGCAGCGAGGCGATCAGGAAGGTGACGGCCAGGCTGTAGAACAAGGACGACGGTTCGGTGACGACAAAAAACGCCACGCGCTTCAAATGCGCCAGGTCGGGCCTGAAGCGCAGAGAAGGCGCCAGGGTTTCGGGCAGGCGGATCCACGCCCAGATCAGGACCAGCATGCCGGCCGCGGCAATGATCAGGAAGATGGCCTGCCATGGCAGGATCAGCAGGACGAGCTGGCCGAAGCTGGGCGCCAGGATCGGCACCGACAGGAAGATCATGAAGCTGATCGACATGACCTTGGCCATGGTGGCGCCCGAATACAAATCGCGGATGATCGAGCGCGTCACCACGCTGGCTGACGACGCCGCACAGCCTTGCAGGGCGCGCAGCACGATCAGGACCTCCAGATTGGGTGCCAACGGCGCAATCAGCATCAGGACGACGTAAACGCCGATTCCGGCCATCAGGACGCGTTTTCGCCCCAGCCAATCCGACAACGATCCAAAGATCAGTTGCCCTATACCGGTGCCGAGGAAATAGGCGGCGATCAGCCATTGCAGGCTGTTGGCGTTCTGCACGTGATAGGACACCGCCATGGCCGGCAGGGCCGGCAGCATGGCGTCGACGCCTAATGCGCCCAGCGCGATCAGGCTGGCGATCAGGCCGACGAATTCGACGAAACGCGGCGCCGGTTGCGGCGGCAGTTCCTTGACGATGGTGGCAGGGGCGGACATTCAGCAGTCTTATCACAAAAAGGTTTCGCGCCCTCTATCGGTCAAAATGCTGCGGCGCACAAGAAATTATGGCTGGTTGAAGTTCACAAATGCCGTCTCGTCGGTAACAGTTACACGCGCAACCGTCTGGCTGTCGAGAAAACGCATGACCGGCAAGCCGCCGTCGGCGGTCTCGAGGGCCGCCTGCAAGGCCGGCAAGACTCTGACCCGCCACAGGGCGCATAACGGATAGTCGCGGACACCGGCAAAACAGACGATATCGCCGTCACTCGCGGTCAGTTGCGCCACCATATCGGCCGGCAGTTCCGGCATGTCGCAGGGCGCGGTGACGACGGCGGTATCGCCGGCCGCTTGCGCGAACTGCAAGGCGCTGAGGACGCCGCTGAGCGGACCCAGGTCCGGTAGATCGTCGTGGATCAAGCGCACGCCCAGGCAGGACAACGGCAGGGTGAGAGCGGACCCACGAGCGCCGGCATTGATCACGACCTCGCCGACCTGGGGCTTGAGACGCGCCATCACGGTTTCGATCAAAGTCGATTTGCCGTAGGGCTGAAAGGGTTTGTTGCCGCCCATGCGGCTGCCCGCCCCGCCGGCGAGGATGACGGCCTTCATGGGATCAACACGGTGGCGCCGGTCGTCGCCCGGCTTTCCAGGGCTTCGTGCGCCTTGGCGGCGTCCTTGAGATCGAAGCGCTGGTTGACCGCGATATTGAGCACGCCTTGCGCGATCAGGCCGAACATTTCGCCGGCCGATTCGAGCAGCAGCTCGCGCGTATTGTTGTAGGCGAAGATCGATGGCCGCGTCATGAACAACGAGCCCTTGGCATTGAGAATGCCGATATCGAATGGCGGAATCGGTCCGGACGATTGACCGAACGTGACGAACAGGCCGAGCGGCTTGAGCACATCGAGCGAGCCGGGGAAGGTGTCCTTGCCGACGGAATCATAGACCACATCGAGCTTCTTGCCGCCGGTAAATTTCAGGGTCTCGGTCACGAAGTCCTCGCTCCGGTAATTGATGACGTGGTCATAGCCATGGCTCAGGGCCAAAGCCACCTTGTCGGCCGAACCGGCCGTGCCGATCACGGTCGCATGCAGGTGCTTGGCCCATTGACCGGCGATCAGCCCGACCCCGCCGGCGGCGGCGTGGATCAGGATGGTGTGTCCAGCATCGACCTTAAAGGTCCGTCGCAACAGATATTGCGCCGTCAGGCCTTTCAACAGCACCGCGGCGGCGACCTCGTCGGAAATACCGTCGGGAATGGGGACCAGCTTTTCAGCCGGAACGTTTCGCTTTTGCGTATAGGTGCCAGGGCTGTGGAGATAGACGACGCGATCGCCGGGCTTGACCTCGCTGACACCTTCACCCACGGCTTCGACGACGCCGGCGGCCTCATTGCCGGGCGTGAAGGGCAGCTTTTGTGCATAAAGACCCGAGCGGAAATAGGTGTCGATGAAATTGACGCCGATCGCCGTATGGCGGACCTGAACCTCGCCGGCGGTTGGGGCGCCGACCTCGACCTCTTCGACCTGCATGACCTCGGGGCCGCCGGTGGTGTGAATGCGAATCGCCGTGACCATATTGTGTCTCCTCTATCGTCGCCGTGAAACATGGTGCCGCCGCGGAAAAAGTCCATGGCAATTCGGTAACGACATTTCCGTACTGTTAAAAAACCCGGTCGCCCTGCTTGTGTTAGCGCTAAACATATGCAGATAACTGGGAGGGCGAAATTTTTTGCGGCGACAGTGATGCGTTACGACGGCGAGCACAAGGAACGGACGCGGGTAAGGCTTTTGACCGAGGCCGCCATCATGCTGCGCGAAGAGGGGCCGCATGGCCTCAGCGTCGCAACCTTGATGAAGCGCCAGGGTCTGACCCACGGTGGCTTCTACGCCCATTTCGAGTCGAAGGACGACCTGATCGAACATGCCATCGACGCCATGTTCGAGCGGACCTGCGAACGTTTCCGCATCAAGACCAAGGGCTTGACCGCCGAAGCCGCCCTGACCAACTACATTACCTATTATCTGTCGCCGTCCCATTACAACCGGCCGGGCCAGGGCTGTCCCATTCCCGCCACCGGCGCCGATGTCGGCCGGTTGGAACCCGAGGCGCGCAAGCGTTTCGAAGCCGGTGTCAATGCGCTGGCCGGTCTGATCGCCGCCGAATTCGAACGCCTGCATTATCCGGCGGGTGAGGCGATGAGCCAGGCCCTGACGCTTCTGGCCGACATGTCCGGCGCGGTCGTCATGGCGCGCGGCGTCAAATCGGCGGCCCTGGCCAAGCAGATCTGCGCCGGCGTCGAGACCAATATCTTCGCCCGGCTGGGCTTTGCCCTGCAGAATGAGAGCGCGGACGATAAAGCAGCTGTCACGACTGACGCGCCGGTCAAGCCGACCGGCAACCGCGTTACCCGCATCCAGGCCGGCCTCGACTCCTGATCCCATCTTGGTGACCTGAGCTTTTCGCGCTGCGGTACCCGCGGTGCGCATTGTTGCATTTATGCAAACGCTCCACATCATTGTTACAGGCTTGAAAAAATAGGGTTTGCGGCTTGGCGCGTGACCTGTTTATATTATGATGATCATCTTATGAATATGGCGGACGTCATATCATGCCGGGTGACAAATATAAAAACAGGCGGGCAACACAGGAGGCGAAAGCTTCTTACATCGGCAAACAGGGGTTCGAAGGCCGGTGGCTGCCCGCGCAAAGGGTCAGAAACAGTAAAGCTTACAAGAGACGGGTTTCGCAGGGTTCCATTTCTCGGTCGTCGCGGGTCGCAAGGCGTCGCGGCGACGGAACCTTAGCCAAAAAAAATCAGCGCTCGTCCGTGTTGGAAGACAAGACTTGAAAAAGGAATACCTGCCGCAGTCCGTATTCGGCGTCACGACCGGACCAAGGGGCAGGATCAAGGTAACGCCAACACGGGGGCGCCCAATGCGGCCTCAAGGGAGACGAACATATGAAGACGTATAAGTATCGGCAAGGTTCGGGACGGGGCTTAAGAGGCGGGGTGTCCCTGCTGGCTCTCACGGCTTTCGCACTTGCCGGGGCGGTCCACGCCCAGGACGCGCCGGCCACCGACACGAGCGCCAGCGCCGACGCTGCCCAGGAAGTGGTCGTCGTCGGGGTCCGCAAGGCCCTCAAGAGCGCGCAGCAGATCAAGAAGAACGCCGACACCCAGGTCGATTCGATCACGGCGACCGATATCGGCTCCTTCCCGGACAAGTCGGTTGCCGAAGCCTTGCAGCGCGTGCCCGGCATCACCGTCACGCGCTTTGCCGCTTCGGACGACTCGTCGCACTTCTCCGCCGAGCCGTCGGGCGTGCTGGTGCGTGGCCTGACCCAGGTCCGCACCGAATTCAACGGCCGTGATTCGTTCTCGGCCGACGGTGCCCGCGGCCTTAACTTCAGCGACATTGCCCCGGAACTGATGGCCGGCATCGATGCCTACAAGAACCAGACGGCCGACATGATCGAAGGCGGCATCGCCGGTTCGGTCAATCTGCGTACACGCCTGCCGTTCGACAGCAAGGGCCGTCAACTGGCCGTTTCGGCCCAGGCCAATTACGGCGATATTTCGAAAAAGTCGACCTACGACTATTCCGCCCTGTTCAGCGACCGCTGGGATACCGACGCCGGTGAATTCGGCCTGATGGTCGATTACGCCAATTCGCATGTCGTCACCGCCACCAACGGCGTCATCATGGGCCGCATTGCCACCTATTGCTCGGGCGGCTATGCCGACGGCAGCGGCAATGTCATCGTCAATTCGGACGGCAGCATTCCCTGTACCTCGACGCCGTTCGGCGGCACCGACTGGCAATACCTGCCGTCGAACGTCACCTATTCGTCGAACAGCTACGACCGTCATCGCCACGGCAGCGCGCTGGCGGCGCAATGGCAGAACCACGAGCACACCCTGCTCGCCACCCTGCAATATAACGACAGCTACTATCACAATGTGTGGACGGAACGCACGGTCGAGCCGGTCTTCCACGACCTGTGGGCGGCGCCGGCCTTCAACCCGATCAGCAGCGGCAACAGCTCCGAAGCCGTCGCCGGTTCCGGCGGCCTGACCTTCGGTTCCGACGGCATGCTGACCCACGGCAATATCGCTCAGCATATCGACTACTGGGGCGCCGGCAACGATCCGAGCAATCCCGACGCCAACATCTATCACGCCTCGGTGGCGCCCGGCGTCCCGTTCGTCAATGGCTGCTACGACTGGAGCGGTGATTGCGGGCCCAAGCAGATGGGTGAAAACCTGTTCACCTCTGGCCGTATCTTCGACCGCGCCGAACAAACGCAAGACGTGTCCTTCAACCTGAAATGGGACGTGACCGACAACCTGAAGACCAATTTCGACGTCCAGTACATCAAGGCCGGTCAGAAGAGCTACGACATCCTGTTGAGCCCGAAGACCCAGTCGGATATCGCCTATTCGACCGACAGCGACGGTATCCCGACCATCGGCTTCTCGAAGGACGTCAACAACAACTACGCCCAGGGCGGCCTCGCCAATCCGCACAACTGGTATTATGCCTTCGTGCAGGATCACCTCGACCACAGTTCGGCCAACGAACTGGCGGTGCGGGCCGATCTCGAATATCGCTTCAAGAGCGACGGCTGGCTCGACTCCCTGAAAGCCGGCGTCCGTTATTCGGAGCGCGACCAGAAGGTGTCCTACTCGACCTTCAACTGGTCCAGCCTCTACGCCAACTGGGGTTGCGACGCGGCCTTCTTCAATACCGACAATGGCCCGGGTGATTATAAATCCGGCAATGGTTGCGCCACGCCGGGCGCCGCCTTCGGGACACCGGCCGGTAACGATACCCACTTCAACGGCTACAAGCCGGGCCTGGTCGAAACCGGCAGGTTCGGCGCGGACTTCTTCAACGGTCACGTTCTGCAGAATACCGGCCTGGTCTTCCCGAACTCGGCCCGCGAAGGCAGCCAGCAAGGTCTGGCCGACGAGCTCAGCATAGCCGCGCTCAACAATGCCGCCTTTGGCCAGGGCTGGAACCCCTTGTGTTCGCGCTCCGGCCTGGTGTCGGGCTCGTGCTACAATTCGGGCGAAATGCTCGACCTGACGGAAAAGACCAACGCGGCCTATGTCATGCTGAAGTTCGGCGGCGCCGACAAGACGATCTTCGGCGGCATCACCGTCCAGGGCAATGTCGGTGTTCGCTATGTCGAAACCGAGGATGTCAGCACCGGCGGTGTCGTCTACCCGCGATCCGACTGGTACACCAGCCTGGTCAATGCCAGCCCGTGCAGCGGTCCGCTGCGTCCGGGCGCCATTATCAATGTCGCCTGCTACCTGACGCCGGACCTGCTCGCCTTCTCCAACGGCGGCTCGTCGACCACGGCCTATGGCGGCAAGCATAGTAACTGGCTGCCCAGCTTCAGCGCCCGCTTCGGCCTGACCGACAAGCAGTTCATCCGTGTGTCCGGTTCGCGCGCCATCGCGCGGCCCGATATCGGCATCATGCGGAACTTCGTCAACATCGGTGCGCCGGCGATCGACGGTTCGGCTTCGTCGCCGTTCATCATCTATAACTCGCCGACAGCCGCGCATACGGCCGCCAATGTCGTCGGTTACAATTTCCAGTTCGCCGGAAATTCGGGTAACGCCAACCTGGCGCCATACAGCGCGGACCAGTTCGACCTGTCCTACGAAAACTACTTCGCGGAGACGGGCTCGTTCACCTTCGTCCTGTTCACCAAGCACCTGAACGGCGGCATCGGCCTCGGCAAGACCGTGCGTGAAACGACCAATAACGGCGTCACCGTGCCGGTCGTCATCGCCGGCCCGGCCAATAATGACGGCGGCGGAACCCTGCGCGGCTATGAAGTGGCCTATCAGCAGTTCTTCGACTTCCTGCCGGGCATTCTGTCGGGTCTGGGCGTTCAGGCCAACTACACCCACGTGGTCCAAAGCGGCATCAACAACACCAACCTGACCAATTTCCCGGTCTATGACGGTGGTACGGGTGCCGGCGGCGGCGGCAACAATTTCAGCACCGCCGTTATCGACTCGCACAAGCTGGCCGGCATTTCGGAGGACAGCTACAACATCGTCGGCCTGTACGAAAAAGGTCCGTTCGCGGCCCGTCTGGCCTATAACTGGCGCTCGAAGTTCCTCGTCAACAATCTCGACGTCATCATCGGCCTGCCGGTGTACGAAAAGGCCGCCGGCTATCTCGACGGGTCGCTGCGCTACAAGATCAGCGACAAGATCGAAATCTCGCTGGAAGGCAGCAACCTGCTCGGCACGACCGCCCAACTGCAACAGCAGATCTTCGGCGACTCCTCGGCGACCCCCGGCGCCAAGGCTGTCTATCGCGACTCGAGCTGGATCAAGAACGACCGCCGCGTACAGTTCGGTGTTCGCTTCAAATACTAGAGTGCGGTAAGACAAAGCATGGGCGCGCTGCGGGAAATCGCAGCGCGCCCTGTTTTTATGAGATAGAGGGGTATGATGGCATCACCACGACAGATCGTTATCCTGGGCGGCGGCACGGCCGGGTGGATGTGCGCGGTAGCCCTGTCGTCCCTGGTCGCGACCGGGCGTATCACCGTCCGCCTCGTCGAATCCGATGAGATCGGCACGGTCGGGGTCGGTGAGGCGACCTTGCCGCACATCAAGACTTTCAACGACAAACTGGGCATCGTCGAAGCCGATTTCATGCGCGCCACAAACGCGACCTTCAAGCTCGGCATCGAGTTTCGCGACTGGGGTAAGGCCGGCAACAGCTACATCCATCCCTTCGGTGCCTTCGGTCAGAACTGGGCGGGCGTCGACTTCCATCATTACTGGCTGCGAGCCCAGCAGGCCGGGATTGAGGTCGGGTCGCTCGAGGACTATTCGATGGCCATCGCCGCGGCGCGCGCCGGCAAGTTCGACTTTCCCACCCTGGATGCGGGTTCGATCAAGGCGACCTACGCCTATGCCTATCATTTCGACGCGGCGCTGTACGCCCAATATATGCGCGGTTTCGCCACTTCGCGCGGTGTCGTCCGCAGCGAAGGCCGCGTTACCGACGTCCTGCTCGATCCCGATAGCGGCAATATCCACGGCCTGCGCATGGTATCGGGTGAGGTTGTCGAAGGCGACCTGTTTATCGACTGCTCGGGTTTTGCCGGCCTGCTGATCGACAAGACGCTCAAAGGGCCGTGGGAAGACTGGTCGGCATGGCTGCCCTGCGATCGCGCCTGGGCCTTGCCTACGGAAAATGTCGGCCCGCCGGCGCCCTACACTTGCGCCACCGCCCGCGAAGCCGGCTGGCAATGGCGCATCCCTCTACAGCACCGCACCGGCAATGGCTATGTTTTTTCCAGCCGGCACATCGGCGAAGAGCGCGCCCGCGACACCCTTTTGGCACATCTCGAGGGCAAGCCCCTGGCCGAGCCACGTTTGCTTACATTCCGGGCCGGCCGCCGTACGGCCGCGTGGACAAAGAACTGTGTCGCCATGGGCCTGGCCTCGGGCTTCCTCGAACCGCTGGAATCGACCAGCATCTATCTCGTGCAAATCGCCATCCAGAACCTGCTGAAATTTCTCCGCTTCGGCGGCGACGTCCGGCGCCAGCGCGATGAGTTCAACCGCTTCGTCGACGCCGAATACGACCGCATCCGCGACTTTCTCATCCTGCATTATCACGCCAACAGCCGTGACGATTCGGACTTTTGGCGTAACATGCGCGACATGCCGATCCCCGACAGCCTGAGCCGGAAGATCGCGCTGTTTCGTGCTCGCGGTTATATCCAGACCTATCGCCATGGCCTGTTCGCGCCACCGTCATGGCTAGCCGTCTATGTCGGCCAGGATATCCGGCCCGACAATTATGACCGCATGGCCGACGATCTGCCGCTCGACCTGATCGAAACGAAAATGGCCGAGTTGAAGCGCCGCATCGCCACGGCCGTCGAGACCATGCCGAGCCATGCCAGCGCCCTCCATCATCATGCCGGAGCCGCCACGTGATCGACAAGGTCGTCATTGTCGGCCGCGACGCCGCCGCCTGGCTGAGCGCCAATGTCCTGCACCACGCTCTGGGACACACCGGGCTCAAGGTCGAGGTCGTCGAACTGCCAAGCCTGGTCCGCGACCAGGACATCTATCCGACCCTGCCGGCGCTGGAGGCCTTTCACCGTCTGCTCGGTTTCGACGAACACGCCCTGCTGCGCGCTACGGCCGGCGCCTTTACGCTGGGCCAAAGCTTCGTCAATGTCTCGGCGGCGCCCTTTTTCCACGCCTATGGCAGTCACGGCGTCGGGCTCAATGACGTACCGTTCATGGCCTACTATATCCGCGCCCGCCAGGCCGGATTGGCGGTCGCCATCGAAGACTTTTCCCTGACCGCCGCTGCCGCCAAGCAGGGGCGGTTTATCGTGCCCGACAAGGACACCCAGGCCTTCGCCCGCACCGATTACGGCTATCATCTGCCGGCCCGCGCCTATGTGCAGTATCTTAAAAGTGCGGCCCTGCGCGCCGGTATCGTGGTTCACTCGGCAACCGCCGTCGCTGCCGATGTCGGGGGCGATGGTCATATCGCGGCGGTCTCAACAGGGCAGGGGCAACGCATTGCCGGCGACCTGTTTATCGACGCCAGCGGTTCAGACGCCCTGTTGTTGCGCCAGGCGCTCAAGATACCGTTCGAGTCGTGGCGATCGTCGTTCGGCGCCGATCGCGTGCTGTCGGCTGCCGGCCCGCGGCTGAAAAGCCTGCCGCCTTACGGGCAAATCCGCGCCAATGCCCAGGGCTGGCTCGGCCTCTATGCCGCCCAGGACGCCACCCGCGTCACCCATGTCTATGACAGTCGCGGCCAGAGCGACGACGATGCCCTGCGCGGCGCGGCGGTCGTGTCCGGCCTGATCCTGGGTGACGCTGTGGTCAGTCCGTTGGAACCCGGCCGCAGCGCCCAGGCCTGGGCCGGCAATTGCGTCGCCATCGGTGAAGCCGCCTGTACCTTCGATCCGCTCGATAGCCTGGCTTTGCAGGCGGTGCAGACAGGGCTTGTCCATTTGCTGGCCCTGTTTCCGCGCACCGCGAACGGTCCGGAAAGCCTCGAATATAACCGTCTCATGCAGGAGACTTTCGCCGGCATGCGCGATTTCCAACTGGCCCATCTGGTGCTCAATCACGCCCGGGGCGGCTTCTGGGATCGCGCCCGCGCCGTGGTCCCGCCGGATTCCCTGCAACGCAAGCTCGATAGCTTCGCCGCTCAGGCCGTGGTGCCGCTTGACGACCAGGAGACGTTTACGTCCGATAGCTGGGAGGCCGTCTTCCTCGGCCACGGCCTGATACCGCAAGCCTATGAGCCCTTGGCGGATACGGTGTCCGATGCCGACCTGATGGCGCATATCAAACGCGTCCTCGGCCACATCAAGACCCAGGTCGAGGCCAGCCACGGCCACGACGCCTATCTCGAAATTTTCTGCACCTGAGAAGGTCTCAATTATCGACCCTTGGCAGAAACGGTATCTCGCGATACTCTCCGGCTCACAACGATAAAAAAAGGCGTCAGGGAGTTTTATGAGTAAACCGCGTCCAACCTCGTTCGATATCGCCGCCATGGCGGGTGTTTCGCAGACAACCGTGTCCCGCGCCATGTCGCAATCGCCCCTGGTCAGCGACGACGCCCGGCGCCGTGTCCTGGAAGCCGCCGAAACCCTGCGTTACAAGGTCGACGTCAACGCCCGCAAGATGCGGTCAAAGAAAATTCACACCCTGGCCGTGCTGATTTCCGAAGACCTCGACGGCATCAATCCGATCAACCCCTTCTTCCTGCCGATGATCGGCTCCATCCTCAAATATGCCGGTCAGAAGGGCTATGACGTCCTGATGTCGCTGCAACAGCCCAGCGACGACTGGGGCACGGATTACGGCTTTTCGCGCCGCGCCGACGGGATTATCTTCCTCGGCTGCAAGGACTATGAGGCCTATACCCACAAGTTCGAATACCTCAACGAGGTCGGTGACCCGTGGGTGGTGTGGGGCGTCGATCGTCCGGACTGCGCCAAGCTGTGCATCGGTTCCGATAACGAAGGCGGCGCCTATTCCGCCGTCAAGCACCTGATCGGCCTCGGCCGGCAACGCATTGCCTATCTCGGCAAGTCGGCGCCGGAACACCCGGAATTCAAGGAACGCTATGACGGCTATTGCCGCGCCTTGCGCGAAGCCGGCCTCGCGGTCGATGACAAGCTGCACGAGGACGTCTTCCTCGATCGCCAGGAAGGCGTCGCCGCGGTCGACCATATGCTCGATGAAGGCGTATCGTTCGACGCCGTCTTCTGCGCCACCGACATGCTGGCCATGGGCGCCATGCAGGAGCTGCACAAACGCGGCCTGCGCGTGCCCGAAGACGTCTCGGTCATGGGCTTCGATGACCTGTGGGTATGCAACTCCCTGTCGCCGTCGCTGAGCACGGTCCGTCAGGATACCGAAGCCGCCGCCAAGGCGTTGATCGACGGCCTGAGCTGTCTGATCGAAAACGAGCCGGTCCATGTCACGCGCATGCCGACCCAACTGGTTATCCGCGAATCCTGCGGCGGCCTTAATCGTAACATCCAATAGGCAGGGGCAGCAGGGGCACAGCCCCTGCACCCATGACTGTCCGGTAGCGCCGACCGCGAGTCATCGCGTGCGTCGTGGCGCCGCGGCCACTTTATATGATGATTATCATTGAATACGTATGCATTTCGTCCGCAGGGCTTTACAGTTCAAGCGGTTGCGTTAGAAAAACTTGGCATAAAAAATAAAATCAGAGCCCAGGGAGCACCTCCGCCATGGCGTTTCGTCCATATTCCAGCTTCATCTTCGCAGCCCTCTGCCTGGTGTCCGCCCCGGCTTTCGCCGATGTCGTCGCCAGTGGCGATTCCCCCGACAAGGTTCTGCATGTCGACGTCTCGATCGATGGCGAAGGCCGCCTGGCCTATGAGGTCAAGAAGAACGGCGCCGAGGTCATTGCGCCATCGCGCCTCGGCTTCGTCCTGACCAACGCGCCGAAACTGGATGGCAAGTTCGCCCTCGAGTCGACGACGTCCTACACCCACGACGATACCTGGGAGCAGCCGTGGGGCGAGCGCCGCTACATCCGTGACCACTATAACGAAGTCCGCGTCAATGTCGTGCAATCAGCCTATGCCAATCGCAAGATGACCGTGGTCTTCCGCATTTTCGATGACGGTGTCGGCTTCCGCTACGAATTCCCCGACCAGGCTCAGCTGAAAGGCGTCAAGATCAGCGAGGAGCTGACCGAATTCGACGTCGCGACCCCGGCTACCGCCTGGTGGGCGCCGGCTGGCGAGCTCTACAATCTCGAATATCAGTACGAAAAGACGCCTCTGGCCGAGGTCGGTCAGGCCATGACGCCGCTGTCCGTCAAGACCGACAACGGCACCTATATCGCCTTCCACGAGGCCGCCCTGGTCGACTATGCCGCCATGTGGATCCGCCGCATCGACGGCCAGCGCCTGCGCGCGCAATTGGCGCCGTCATCACTTGGCCCCAACGTCGATCGTGAGGCGCCGTTCACCACGCCGTGGCGTACCATGATCATCGCCGATTCCGCGCCCGGCCTCTATATGTCGAACATCGAACTGAACCTGAACGAGCCCAACAAGCTGGGCGACGTCTCCTGGGTCAAGCCCTATAAATATGTCGGCATCTGGTGGGAGATGCATCTCGACAAGACGACCTGGGCGCAAGGCCTGCGCCACGGCGCGACGACCGAAAATACCAGGAAATACATCGATTTCGCCGCCAAGAACGGTTTCCGCGGCGTCCTCGTCGAAGGCTGGAATGTCGGCTGGGACGGCGTCTGGTACGGCGACGGCAAGGACTTCTCGTTCACCCAACCGACCGCTGATTTCGACCTGAAGGGCCTGGCCGCCTATGCCGCATCGAAGGGCGTTCACCTGATCGGCCACCACGAAACCGGCGGCAATATCGCTCACTATGAAACCCAGATGGATGACGCCTATAAGCTGGACGCCAGTCTCGGCATCGACTCGATCAAGACCGGCTATGTCGCCGAAGGCGGGGCCGCGCAATTCGCCGCTCCGGACGGCACCATTGTCTACGGCAATACCGATAGCCAGCAGGGCGTCGAGCATTACCTGAAAAGCCTCCAGGCCGCCGCCAAATACCATGTCGCCATCGACAGCCACGAGCCGGCTAAGGACACCGGCCTGCGCCGCACCTATCCCAACTGGGTGTCGCGCGAAGGCGCCCGTGGCCAGGAATATAACGCCTGGGGCAACCCGCCCAATCCGCCGGAGCACGAAACCAACCTGGTCTTTACCCGCATGCTGTCGGGGCCCATGGACTTCACACCGGGTGTCCTGTCACTGGAAGGCCATAACCAGCCGATCCAGGCGACCCAGGCCCACGAATTGGCGCAATATGTCGTGCTCTATTCGCCGATCCAGATGGCCGCCGACCTGCCGGAAAACTACGCCAAATATCCCGGCCCGTTCAAATTCATCAAGGACGTCCCGACCGATTGGGCCGACACCCAGGTGCTGAACGGCGAGATCGGCGATTACGCCACCTTCGCCCGCAAGGACCGCAATTCCGATAACTGGTACCTCGGCTCGATTACCGATGAGAATGCACGGACATTGACCGCCCCGCTCAGCTTCCTCGACCCCGGCCGCACCTATGTCGCCGAAATCTATCGCGACGGCGACCACGCCGACTATCGCGGCGACGCCCGTTTCGACATTGCGATCGAAAAACAGACCGTTACCTCGACCGATACCCTGACCTTGAAATTGGCGCCCGGCGGCGGCGAAGCCATCCGCTTCGTTGCGCAAGGAAAAGGCAAGAAATAGCGTCCCGACACACTGGTGTGTGCGCACTGGGGCGGTCCCGAGCCGCCCCTTTTTTTTGCGCAAACGCGTGGTTTAAAGGCTCGTCGATAGCCTCTGCCGGCGAGATTCGGAGTAGTTATGGCCTAAATCGAGGAAAACCAGCGCTCCGAATAGAAGTCGGTCATTTGGAAAATGGTATTAAAATACCGTACTGGCGGCCGTGGACCGTGCGTCTATCTCCCAAACAGGGCGGACAGGCGAAAGGCCTATGGTCGGTGTATTCGGTCTTATGAAACCTTATTCTATCGGCCGTATGCCATTCGGAGTGCCGATTTTCCTCGATTTCGGACACAACTACTCCGAATCGCGCCTATCCCTTCAAAACAGCCGCCTTTAGTTCGTCCTTGAAGCGCGATCGCATCTGCGGCCCCATCGCCCCCAAGGGGCCGCGCAAAGCCGGCGGAATATGTTCCGCCCCGCCGTCACCAAAGACGTAGGTTTCGAACATCGCCCGCCAGTAGTCGAGCTGGCCCGCCGGCAAGTCCTTGATCGCCAGTAACGCCGCCTGGAAGGTCATATACGGATCCTCCAGCCCGGCCGGCGACTTGCCCCACCAGTAATTGATGAGCACATTGAAATCGTCGAGCGAGGTGACGTGGTGCCACCAATGTTTCGGCACGAAGACAGCATCACCCGGCGCCAGCTCCGCCACCAGCGCACTGGCCAGGGCCTCGCGAAACCTTGGAAACCGTTCGAAATCGGGCGCGTCGATCCGCGCCAGGGACAGGGGCGGCGCCCGGTCGAACGGTCCGATATAGAGGTTGCCGACCTGCTCCGGCGGGAACAGTACGAAGCGGCGATGGCCGGCGACGACGCAGGCGATATTATGGTCGCCGTCATTGTGTGTCTGGCTGACCGTCCGTCCCCCGGCCCACAGCCTTGGCCCGACTTGCGGCGGCAACAGAGGCGAGGGGTTGTCGGCGGTAAAGCCCGGCAGATGGGTCTGGGTCGGGATCATCTGGATCGCCACGACCGGCGCATCGTTACGGGCGCTATTGGCGATGATCTGATCCAGCGCATCGCTTAAGCTTCGGTCGCGCTTGTTGAAATTATATTCGCTGAGATCGTCACCATAGAAGAACGTCCCGCCCGATGATGCCGGCGCTTCCGACACCGTCGTCGGCCTGCCGGCATCCAGCCGCTTGAGATAGTCGCGCAGAACCGCCGCGCCCTGCAAACCCGCCTTGACCGCCGGCCAATGCGATACCAGTCCCTTCAACACAAGCGGAGTCTGGCGCTCGAAAATCGCCCCGAAGGTCTCAGGCGTGACGCCCGCGACGATCTCGACATGCGGAAAGGCAAATTCGCTCTTTTCATTCATGACAAAAGCGTAGCAAAGTCCCGCGCAAAGAACCAGTCTTTCGGCGGGGAGCTCGATGCGTAAATACCTGATTGTCCTTGCTTTCGCACTGATCGCGACATCCGCGGCGGCAAGGCCGAAACCGGCCGATACGGTCTTCCTCAACGGCTATGTCTACACGGTCGACGCCAAGGACAGTACGGCCCGGGCCATCGCCGTCAGCGACGGCAAGATCGTCTATGTCGGCGATAATTCCGGCGCCAGGGCCATGACTGGCCACAAGACGAAAACCATCGATCTCGCCGGCCGTATGGTGATGCCCGGCCTCATCGACGGCCATATGCACCCACAGTCGGGCGGACTGCGCATGCTGAATTGTAATCTCAATTACGAAGCCCTGACGATCGCGCAATTTCAGGCGCGCATTCAAAAGTGCGCCGATGACGACAAGACCGCTGGGCCGAACGATTGGCTGGTCGTCATCAACTGGTTCGAGCAGAACATGCAGCCCGCCGGTGTCGTCCTGACCCATGAAGCCCTTGACGGCGTCAAGACGACGCGGCCGATCATGGTCCATTCGTCGTTCGGCCATTCCAACCTGACCAATGCCCGGGGTCTCGCCCTGGCCAAAATCACCCGCGATACACCCGACCCGAAAGACGGTGTCATCGTTCGCGACAAGGACGGTAATCCGACCGGCCTGCTCGAAGACGCAGCGCAAAGCCTGGTCGACACCCTCGTGCCGTCGCCGACGCCGAAGGTCAATCTCCAGGCCACCCAGATCGCGCTCAAGGCCATGCGCGAGGAGGGCATCACCAGCTTCCTCGACGCCTATACCGATATCGACACCATGACGGCCTACACGAAGGTGCAAAAGGCCGGTCAGTTGACGGCGCGCGGCCATTTTGCCGTGCTGATCGATTCCGGCCCCGACTACGATCCCGACAAGGCCATCGCGGAGGTGTTGAGCCAACAGAAACAGTTCGACCAGGGGCCTGTCGGCGTGGCGCCGACCTTGCGCGTCGATACGGCCAAACTGTTCCTCGACGGCGTCTATTCGGCGCCGTCCTTTACCGGGGTCATGCTGCAACCCTATTTCGAGAATGTCGGTACCGCCGACAAACCCGACTGGCGACCCGGCAAAAATCTCGGTCCGCCGCCCTATTTCACGCAAAGTCAGCTCGACACCACCCTGATCAAGCTGGCGGCCGCCGGCCTCGATCCGCACATGCATGCCGACGGTGACGGTTCGGTGCGCGAGGCGCTGAATGCCATCGAAGCGATGCGGACAGTCCATCCCGGCGACGATATCCGCCCGGCCGTCGCCCATGATGAAATCGTCGACCCGTCGGACTATCCGCGTTTTGCTGCCCTTAACGCCTTGCCCGTCCTGTCCTTCCAATGGGAAAAGCCGGCGGTCGATCTCAATGCCGAGGCAGCGCGTTATCTCGGGCCAGTGCGCTTTGCCCTGGCCGAACCCGCCGGCCTGCTACAGCTCTACGGCACGCGCATCGTTTTCGGCAGCGACTGGCCGGTCGACGCGCTTGACGAATGGAAGGCCCTGCAAATAGCGGTGACACGCAGCGCGATCGGCGACGACGCCGTCAAATATCCCGGCCGCCTGGGTATCGACCCCGGCCTGACGATCGCCCAGGCCGTGCGCGCCATCACACGCAATGCCGCCTACAGCCTGCATCAGGATGATGTCACGGGCTCGCTCGAAGTCGGCAAGTTCGCCGACCTGATCGTGCTCGATCGCAATATCATGCAGATCCCGCCCGACCAGATCGCCGGCACGCAGGTGCAACTGACCATGGTCGGTGGCAAGATTGTTTATCAGAAAGACGGTTTTCAATGATGTGGCTGGTTTATGTCGGCATGGCCACTTTCGCGGTTGTCTTGTTCTTTCCTCTGGCCCGTAGTTGGTTCCGCAAACCCAAGTCGCGCAAGCCGCTGCCGTCGCAAGTCAAGCTCTCGGTAACGCCTGTGGGCTTGACCGTCGAAGAGGTCTCGCGGAAATCTGTATTCCAGGCCACGCGACCCTTTTTCCTTTTGGAGGAAAAGTATCCAGACGGCAGCGACGGCGTCACGTAGACATCGGAGACCCGTCTGCTTGGACCCGGTTTCAGTATCGAGGAGCTGTCACGCAAGACGACGGCGACAGTCGACTGGTCGGCATTAACGCGCATCGCCGTTATCAAGACCGACCAGGGACCGTGGCAGGACGAACTGTTTTACCACGTCACCCATAACGGCGGCGAACTGACGATCCCTTCGCACGCCGACAATGCCGAAGCTTTCATCGACCACGTCAAAACCCTGCCGGGCTTCAAACCAGATGCCTTCGCCGCCATCGCCAAGCTCAGCCAAAATAACAGCTTCGTCGTCATTTATAATAGAACTCCCCCTCTTGGAGGGGGAGCTTGAAAAGGCGCTCTGCGACTTTTCAAGAGGGGGTAAATCTACCGTCCCAACACTCTCAGTCGTTCCAATGCATACAACACAATCCCGTCCGCCGCCGCGTCCGGATCGGTCAATACGTCCGCCGCCACAATCCGCAACACATCCAGCCCTTGCGTCTTTAACCATGCGTCCCGTAGCTCATCGCGCAGGCCTTGATCATCGATGGTATGCGCCAGGCCATCGATCTCGATCGCCAGCTTTGCCTTGGCGCAATAAAAATCGAGCACATAGGGTCCGATCGGATATTGCCGCCGGAATACCGGCTGTCCCGGTTCGCGTGTCTTGATCCGCCCCCAGATCATCATCTCGGGCAGCGACATGTTTTGCCGCAAGGTTTTGGCCAGTTCGAAAGATCGTGGGCGCGGCATCGTCGTTTTACCCCCTCTGTCTTTTTGTCGTTCCGCCAAAAAATCCAGCTCCCCCTCCATGAGGGGGAGTTCAATTGTGGTCTTCCACGCTACCGCAAAACCCGCGCTCGTATGCAACAAAAAAAGGCCGGAGTTTCCCCCGGCCCTTCGTCTTACTGGAACTTGTAGGTAATCTGCAGGAAACCGCTACGGCCGTTACCGTCATACCAGCTTGTGTTGTAATACGGATAGCTGACCCAGGTATTGTCATAGGGCGGCTTGGTATCGAACAGGTTGTCTATGGCCAGCGAAACGACGACCTTGTCATTGACCTGGTATTGCACCGAACCGTTATAGGTCGTGTACGATTTGACCCACGCGTCTTCGTCATAGTTCGGCAGGCGGCTGACATAGTTGCCGTCGATGTTGAAGGTCCACTTGCCGGTCGCCAGATTGGCGCTGATCGACGCCTTTTCACGCGGGATATAGTAGTCGGAATCGAAGGCCAGCTTATCGAGCGCCGAGTCGCCGACATAGCGCGTATAGGTGTGCTTGTTGACATAGGTATAGTTGCCCGACAGGCCGAGGCGGCCGATAGGAGTATCGAAATGCAGATGCGTCGATACGTCGTAGCCGTCGGTGCTTTCCTTGGCGACATTGATCGGATTGATGATAACCGTACGGACATTGCCGCTGCTGTTGCGCACGACGCGGGCAATCGCGTCGACACAGGTCGGCGAAGAGATGTCCTGGCTGCCGAGGCGGCATTCGGCTTCGTCGCGCAGGATCGGATCGACTTCGAGATCCTCGACCTCGCCCGACATATCGATC
Organism: Asticcacaulis sp. P2_B1; assembly: GCF_056404915.1. Classification (NCBI taxonomy): domain Bacteria; kingdom Pseudomonadati; phylum Pseudomonadota; class Alphaproteobacteria; order Caulobacterales; family Caulobacteraceae; genus Asticcacaulis; species Asticcacaulis sp. P2_B1. The sequence continues at coordinate 127,145 of NZ_JBFUDD010000003.1, forward strand.
TTGAAATAGTCCGCCGAGATATCGAACATACGGTTCGGCGACCAGACAAAGCCGGCGTTCAATGACTTGCTGGTTTCCGGCTTGAGCGTGCGGCTGCCACTGGTCTGCACCTGGAAGCGGCTGTCGTCGCAATCGCTCGGATCGGCTTCCGGATCGTCACTCAGGCACTGGTAATAGTCGGGTGCGCTGCCTTCGACGAAACCGATGCCCTTATAGACATAGTTGAGGTCAGGCGCCCGGAAGCCGGTGCCATAGGCGGCGCGCAGCAGCAGGGTCTTGATAGGGCGGTATTCCAGGCCGAGATTATAGGTGCCCTGGCCGACATCGTGGCCGGCATAGTTGTAGCTGTCATAGCGCGTGGCCAGGCTGGCCTGGACGGTCGACAGCAGCGGCACACTGAACTCGACGCCCGTCGCCCAATGGGTGCGATGCCCCTTGCCCGGCGAGTCGATCCAGCTGAAATAGTAGGGATTGACCGCCTTCGGATCGGTGCCGAGGTCGTAATCCTGACGGCCCAGTTCGACCAGGGCGGAGAAGCCCACGGGGCCTGCCGGCATGTCGAACAGGTCGGTGGTGTCGACCTGGGCCGACAGGTTGGTGACCGCGCTTTTCGGCTTGTAGATACTGTCCTCGGCGATGGAGGCATATTCCGCGGTCGTCAGCGGCGTATAGAATCGCGTTGCATCGGCGTCGAAGACCGGCAGGCCGGAATCGTCGTCGAAGCCGTCCTGCTCGCCCAGGAACAGGGCATTGGCCTTGCGGAAATTGATCAGCGGGAAGCGCACCTTCGAATCGTAGACGCTGACATTCAGCGCGGCTTCGTAGTTCCACTTATTGTCGTTGCCGAAAGTGCCGCGTACGCCCGGTGTCAGGGTCAGGGTCGTTGAATCGACATGACGTGTCGCGGCGCCCAGACCGCCCATTTCTTCCGGTGTGAAGATGCGGTACCAGTTGTCGGTAAAGCCGTCGCGCGAATTGTAGAAGCTGCCGGTGTCGTCGCCGGTCTCATCCTCATAGCTCCACGAGGTCGGGCGCTTCAGCAACTCGATCTTGCTGACGCCGAACTGCACGTCGGTGAACAGATGCATGGTGTCGCTGACGTCGTAGGTAAAGGAGCCCAGGAGGTTGGCGGCGTTATGACGCGATTGCACGGTGCGGTAACCGACGGCGCTCTCGCTGCCGCAATAGGCGCCAAGGATGTCTTCGCCGTCGCCGTAATAGTCGTCGGTGGTGTAATGGGTGGTGCCGCCGTTGGTCGAGCTCGACAGGGCGCATTGGGCTTCCGTGGCGTCATTGGCATAATAGAGATCGCCGTCGAGGCGCTGCCAGTTGGTTACCGCTGTCTGGTAGGCAGGGTCCGGCGCATCGAGCGTCGAATCCTGGCGGTCGCGCTGGTAACCGTAGATGGGATCCTGGAACAGGAGTTCGCCACCGACCACGCCATGGAACTTGCCGGCCTCGAAGCCGGTCGAGGCGCTGAAGCGGTGCGAAGCGCCGCCGCCCTGTTCGTTCCAGCCGTAGCGGTAATCGAAGGTCGTGCCGTCGGCATGTTCCTTGAGCTTGAAATTGACGACGCCGGCCAAGGCGTCCGAGCCGTAAATGGCTGAGGCGGAGCCGGACAGGATTTCAATGCGATCGATCATCCCCAGCGGGATGTTGGAAATGTCGGTGAAGTTGCTGGAGCCGTTGAACGGCATCGGATAGTCGGCGATACGGCGGCCGTTGACCATCACCAGGGTATGGTTGGGACCGAGACCGCGCAGGTCGACCTGCTGGGCGCCGGGCGAGAAATCGGCGGCATTGCCGGATTGCTGCGATTGCGTTTCGCCGCCGTTCTGCGTCACGGTTTTGAGCACGTCGGGAACGCTGGCATAGCCGCCGGCGCGGATCTGGTCGGAGGTGATGGTCGTGACCGGCGCCGGCCCTTCCTTTTGCGTGCGGGGAATGCGCGAGCCCAGGATCGTCACGACCTGCGGCTCTTCACTGGCGGCGGTTGTCGTGTCCTGGGCGTGGGCGACGGTGCCTATGCCGTACAGGCTGCAACCCGCCAGCAGCGAAAGTTTGAAAAGACGGCTGATTCGGCTGGGCATGGTCAATCTCCTGTTAGGGTAAAGGCTTGATCGTTTCGTTTCAAAATGTACCAAATGTGTCGTAACTTGATTAAATGTGACAACAAAATGTCACGCCTGGCAATCAAATTGTTGCCTTAGCGGTAATTTGCGCTCAAAGTGACGCAAAATTGCTGCATTTGCTCTCTGCCATCTAGGCCGGCTATTGCCCGCTGGACAAGTTACAAAAAGGAAATCCGTCATGCGTCACTTCGTCTTGGGTCTGAGCATGGTCTTTGCGATAGCCTGCGCCGGTGGAGTGGACGCCAAGACGTGGAAATCCGGTCCCGGCTATAAGACCTTCGTCATCGGCGACGAGGCAGCGCCGACCCCCGACCCGGTCAAGGGCGGTCTGCTGCTGAGCGGTGGCGGCGATTGGAATTACGACGCCTTCCGCTGGTTCACCGCCCACGCCGGCCACGGCCATATCGTGGTGCTGCGCGCCTCGGGTACGACCGAGTCACAAGACGAATTCTACAACAATGTCAAAGGCGCGCTGTCGGTGCGCACCTTCCTGTTCACCGACCGCAAGGCGGCTTCCGACCCGCAACTGGTCGAGGCCGTCAAGAAAGCCGACGGCATTTTCCTCGCCGGCGGCGATCAGGCCAACTATGTCCGCATGTGGCGCGGTACCCCGCTCAACGACGCCATCGACGCCGCGGTTGCCGCCGGCAAGCCGATCGGCGGTACCTCGGCGGGCCTGGCCGTCCAGGGTTCGTGGCTCTACGGCGCCATGGACGGCGGCAGCATCACGGCGCCCGAGGCCATGGCCGATCCGATGGGCCCGGCTGTCACCATCGAGGGCAATTTCATCCACACGCCGATCATGGCCAACATCGTCACCGACAGCCATTTCGACACCCGCGAGCGCCTGGGCCGGCTGTTCGCATTTGTCGTCAAGGCGGAGGCCTTGCGCGACGCCGACGGCCAACGTCATGCCGCGCCTCTGGCCGGTTTGGGTATCGACGAAGCCGCGGCCATGACGGTCGAAAGCGACGGCCGGGCGCATCTTTATAGTATCTCCGACGGCCACGCCTGGCTGGTCCAGGGCGGCGAGGTCCACGACCTGGCGCCGGGCAAACCGCTCAACATGGCCGATGTCAAGGTCACCGGCATCGGCACGGGGAGCACTTTCAACATCCAGACGCTCGAAGTCGGCCAGCCGGCCTTCAACCGCACCTATGACGTCGTCAACGGCGTGCTGACCCAGCAAAAACACTGGTCCCTGGCCATCCACGGCGGCGCCGGTGTCATCGACCGTGGCGACCTGACACCGGAAAAGTAAGCTGCCTACCGCGCTGGCCTGACCGAAGCCCTGGCGGCTGGCCAGGCCGTGCTCGATAAGGGCGGCTCGGCCACCGATGCTGTCGAAGCGGCCCTGATCCCGCTGGAAGACAATCCTTTGTTCAATGCCGGCAAGGGCGCGGCCATCGCCGCCGACGGCAATACCTACCTCGACGCCGCCATCATGGACGGCGGTACGCTCAAGGCCGGCGCCGTCGCGGCGCTCACCACGACCAAGAACCCGATCAAGGCGGCGCGCGCTGTCATGGACCATTCGCGCCACGTCCTGATGGCCGGCGAGGGCGCTAATGCGTTCGCGAAAGCGCAAGGCTTGGAGCAGGTCGATCCATCCTATTTCCACACCCCGGAGCGCGAGCAGATGCTCAAGGATTGGCAAAAAGACCATACAGCCATGATTAACCCGACGCATATGTACGGAACGGTCGGTGCCGTGGCGCTCGACAGCGACGGTCACCTGGCCGCCGCCACCTCGACCGGCGGTCTGACCGGCAAGGAATGGGGGCGTATCGGTGATTCGCCGCTGATCGGCGCCGGCACCTATGCCCGCGACGGCGATTGCGCCGTGTCGGCGACCGGCACCGGCGAATATTTCATCCGCGATTCCGCCGCCCGCCAGGTCTGCGACCGCGTGCGCTGGAACCATGAAGACATCGCCACCGCCGCCTACGACACCATCATGTCGATCGGCAGTATCGGCGGCGACGGCGGTCTGATCGCCATGGACAAGGATGGCAAACCGGCCTTTGCCATTAACGACATCGGCATGTATCGTGGCGAGGTGTCGTCGGAGCAGACGACGCCTGTGACCGCCATCTATCCGGAAGAAAAGCTGAAGTGAGCATACGCAAGGGGCCGCAGCCCGATCTCGATGCCGTCGATACGCGCCTGATGGCCGCCCTGCGTGAAGATGCCCGCCTGCCGGTATCGCAACTGGCGACCCTCCTCGATATCCCGCGGGCCCAGGTCTATGCCCGGCTGGAACGGCTGGAAGCCGAGGGCATTATCGCCGGCTATACGGTGCGTCTGGGGGAAGCCTGGTCCAAGACGCGATTGCGCGCTCATGTCATGATCAAGACCTTGCCGCGCATGTCGAAAGAGGCGGAAAGCGGCCTCGCCGAAATCTCGGAAATCTCCGCCATCTACGCCATCAGTGGGGCCTATGATATCATCGCCTTGGTTGAAGCGGCCGATAGTATTTCGCTGAATGACCTGATCGACCGCATCGGACTTCTGGAAGGCGTCGAACGGACGACAACMTCGGTGATTCTGGCGGCCAAGCTGGAACGGTAAGCCGGCATGATGCGCGCCTCGCGCGACAGGACATGGCGAGCGTTCGCCCAAACAGGCGCAAAACGCCAGGCGTTAACCCTTAAGCGTTTCCTAATCCACACACCCATGTGAAATTGACGTATTGCCGCCACATTTCCTCTGGATTTTTATCTCGAAACGGGCGACCCTCGAATCCATCTGCATATCCCGCACATCTTCGCTGGCGCCCCCGTTTAAACAGGTTATTAACCCTAAACGGAGACACTGAGACAGAACTAAGTGCGAATGGCAGAGCGTTTTGCAAGCCTGGGGTGTAATTGGATGCGTAGGACAAGATTGAATGTAGTGCCGCCGGTTTCGAAAGAAGTGGCGCTCGGTCAGGTCATCGACGGCGACAAGGTGATGAGCCTGCCGACTCACGTCGCTCACAAGGCGACCTTCGAAGACTCGATGCCGTCGCCTGTCCGCGAGAGCCGCACCCAGCGTGTCCGCCGTCTCCAGGACGAAGCCCGCGCCCTGGCCCGCGAGCAGATCTCCGAGTTCGAATTGCTGATCGACGCCACCGCCAAGATGGCGCTTGAAATCGCCGATGGCGGTGAGGTCTATTCCATCGGCGCCCGCGAAATCTGCCGCCGCTTGGCCGACGAACTGCCGCGTACCCTGCAGACCCTTCAGGTCATCTCAAAAAAAAACTGACCCAAAGCGGCATGGTTAATACCCGGCAGGCGCCACCCGCGCGCCTGGACGCCGCCGAGTAAAATTATCTTTACCCGTACATTATAACACTGGTAGTGACTCGGTTTTTCCAATAGGATTCCCGGCTAACCTAAGGAATCCCCATGTTGCAGACCGGAAAAAGGTCGCTCAGTTGTCTGGCGTTAATCGGCTGTGCCGCGTTCGTCTTTGGCTGCCACAAGAAGCCGGAAAAGGCGCCCGCGCCCACGCCGGCTCCCGTCGTGGCCGCCAAGCCGGTAACGCCCCTGCCGCCGCGTACGCCCGGACTGTGGGAGACCACGGTCACCGAAGAGGGCAGCGAGGATACGCCGCAAATCCTGCAAATCTGCATCGACGCCATGACCGATCAACATCTCGGCATTCTCGGCACCGATCTGTCCGGCGACAAATGTTCAAAGAAGACCTTCAGCCGCAATAATGACGGCAGTTGGGGCTTGCTGGCCGAATGCGATATGGGCACCGGGGCGGTCACCGAATATTCCGGCTCGATTAGCGGCGACTATACCGCCGATTACACCATGAAGCTGCGGTCCCAGACGACCAACCCGACCCTGCCGCAGATGAATCGCGTCACCAACTATACCGTGGCGTCGAAGCGTCTGGGCGTTTGCGCCAAGGATCAGAGCCCGGGTGATGTCATCAATGAGGGCGTACGCGTCAACCTGTTCGACATGGCCGGCCTGCGGCCGAAAGGCCAGGCGTCGTCGGCAGAATCGGATGCACCGGCCGATGCCGGCGAGTAGCTTTTAAACCAGAAGCGCGTTCGGATTAGGATAGGGCCGCTTATGGAACAGGTGGTTGAAGCCCATCACCGCGCGGCCGACCGTATAGGCCAGGCAAACGACCATCAGGCTGACGGCGATCGTCGGCAGGATCCCGCCGAGATTATTCCTCTGAACGAAGAGATAAAAGATCAGCGTCCCCAGGATCGGCACGATGGCGATCCAGAAGGTGCGGACTTGGAAATGATAGTGGCCTTTGATCCAGTCGGGCGCCTTGTCCTCGGCGAAATTGGCGACGATCAGGGCCAGCACGCCGGTCAGGCCGAAGGTCATCACCATAAAGAACAGCAGGCCATAGTTCAGCACCGGCACGACACGGTCGTCCTTGAGAAACGTCGCGAGGTCCGACAGCGTGGAACCTTGGGGAGCAGGGGGTTTGGGCATTTTGCGGGTCCGGCGGGAGATAGATGAACCTATCGCACTGCTCCCCCACTGCAAAGAGTTATTTGCTGCGCTGCACTTATCCTACCAGGTTTGGTGCCAGGGGCGCCAGGTCGGTGACGCCGATATCCAGCCCCATCTGGCTCAGCAGCGTGGTGATCTGGCCGCGATGGTGTGTCTGATGGTTGAAGACATGGCTCAGGACCAGGCCCAGTGTCTTGGTAAAGGGCTCGCCGGCGCTGTTGCGATAGGTCAACGGCGCGGCCAGTTCGTCCTCGCGCAGATGCGCGATGAACTCGACCATCAGGGCGTCGAGCTGCCGGCGCACAGGCACATAGGCCGCCAGCGTCGGATATGGCATGTCGCGCAAGCCGGTCGGTTTCGGCAGATCGTCGAGCGGACTGAGGATCTGGCCGAACGGACAGGGCCGCAGGCGGTTCAGCCACATCAGGTCGGCGACCATCAGATGGTTCATCGTTCCCAGCACCGAACCGAAAAAGGCGCCGCGGTCCTCGCGCAAGGCATCGTCGTCCAGCGGTGTCACCACGGCGATCAGGCGTTCGTTCATCACGCCATTGTAATGCGCCATCAGGGCGAGATGGTCCTTGTAACCGAAGCTCATTTGACGAAGACCACGCAGACACCGGCCTGGTCGGCATCGCTGAGGGCTTCCGGCTTGCTGATCGACACTTCGACCCGTTCGACGTGCGGCAGGGCGACCAGGGTGCGCGCCATGTCTTCGGCCAGGGTTTCCACCAGGCGGATATGGCCGCGATCGATGAAATCGCGGGCGATCTGACCGACCAGCTCGTAATTGAGCGTGTCTTTCAGGCCGTGGATATCGTGCAGGCCGAGATCGAAGATGGCGTCGATAACCAGGGGCTGGGTGCGGCCGTGTTCGTGATCATAGATGCCGATGGCCGCCATGACCTTGAGACCCTTCACGAAGACGCGGCGTTGCGACAGGGGCATCAGGCAAGCTCCGGCCAGGCATCCGCCGGCAACAGGTCGTTGATACTGAGATCGGCGCGGTGGCACCATTCGCCCAGGCGCACGGGGCAGCCCAGGACGTCATCGAGCGAGAGAAGCACGCTGTTGGTCGGCGTTTCCTCCAGCTCAAGACGGGTGCAGACAAAATCCGGCACGTGCTTTTCGAGGATGGCGTTGAGTTTCATATAGAGCGCGGTCGCCACGGCCTCGGTCGTCGGGTCGCCGTCGATGACCAGCAGGCGCGGCACCAGGTCGGGCTCGTGCTGCTGGAAATAACCGATCATCGGATCGCCCGTGCCCAGTTGGAAGGCGTGGTCGAGGCTGTCGTCGACAAAGGCGTGCCATTGGCTTTTCAGGGCGCTGAAACTGGCGGCATAGTTGGCGGCGCCCCAGTCTATGCCCTTGGCCTCGGGGCGGGCCTGCAAACTGACCGCGACGAATTCGTTATGGCCGTGCGGTACCGCGCACTTCGAATTGCGATCGAAGCGCAGGCGGTGAGCCATGGAAAAACGGCGTTTGAACTGAACAAGCACGGCAGGGCCTTCGGATACGCGGGAAACTGGCCCCTGCTAAATCGCAAAGCCGGCAGGAAGTCAATTGCTGCCAGTGGTTCCGCTCAACTTCCCGGCGGGGAAGAGCGGCGTCGGATCGACAACTTTGTGGTTGTGCCACAGCTCGAAGTGCAGGTGGGGGGCGCCGGACAACGGCTGGCCGATATCCGCTATTACCTGGCCGGCGGACACTGTATCGCCGGTCTTGACGTTGATGCTGCCAAGGTGAGCGTAACGCGTCGTGGTGTCGCCGCCATTGTCGATTTCAACCGTTTCGCCATAGCCGTCGCGGTGCCCGGCGAAGCTGATCTTACCTGAGGCATGTGCCTTGACCGGCGTGCCGAGCGGAGCAGCGAAGTCGATGCCGATATGGTTCTTACGTTCGCCGGGCTGAGGATTTGGGCGGAAGCCGAAAGCGCTTGAAATCGGCGCATCGACCGGGCGGACGATGATCGGCTGGACGGCCGGGGCGAGCGTGGGCTCGTTTGCGGGCGCGCTGGCTGGCGGTTGGGTCTGGGCGAAGGCCAGTTGCGCGCCTGTGACAGGCACGGCCAGGGCGACGATGGCGATAATCCAGGCGGCGGCCTTGGGTGGACGCGGTGTTTGGGTCATGATGTGATCAAGCCTCAGGGCATAGGTTTTGCGGTCGGGAGACGAAGCGGCGGCGACACAGGACGGCGCTGTGCCAACCGTGTGCTTCAGAGCCGCGATCAGGGCGCGGGCATAGGCATGGCGCCGGTGTGGGGTGGCGGTCAGGACATGTGCGTCGCAGGCCAGTTCGGCCGCCAGCCGGCAGGCGCGGCCTTGCTGCCGGATCATTGGATTGAACCACAGCACGGCCTCGATGAGGCTGAGCGCCAGGAACCACAGAGGATCGCCGCGACGGAGATGGGCGCGTTCGTGGGCGACGATCAGGGCCGTATCATCGGCACTAAGCGTCGTTGTCAGGGTGGCGGGCAGGATGACGCGATGATTGCCCCAGGCGAAGGCCGGGACAGCGGCCGCGGTGCGGAAAATGCCGTCGTGCGGCGTTGCTTTAGCGGCGATGCGCGCCAGTTTGGCCCAGACGACGGCTGTGCGCAGCAGCAGGACGCTGGTGATCAAGGCGTACGCGGCAAGAAGCGCGGGGACGACAAAAGGCAGCAGGTTGGGTGCCTGCGTTGCTTGATGACCGGTCGGCGCGGTAACGGGCCCGACGGCTGCAGCAAATGTGGCCGCAAGCAGAGGTGTCTTGACCAGAGGAACGATGAACGGCGCCATCAACAGCACAACAGCGCCGACGACAATCGGCAACAACAACAAGGCGAGGATCAGCTTTTCAGCGCCATCGGAGAGAGTCGGGCGACCTTGCAAGGCGGCCAGGCGGGCGAGATGGACGAGCAGGCTCCACAGCAGGGGCAGCGCGACGAGGACGATCACAGCGCTCATGACTGGGCATCCTTATCGGCCAGCTTTTCCAGCAGGGCTTCGAGTTCGGCGACCTCGTCCTGGGAAATTACCCGGCTGTGGGCGAAGGTCGCCGCCGGCATGGGCTCGGTGCTGTCCAGCACATTGCGGGCGAAGTCGGAGACGAGTGCCGCCAGGGTCTCCAGCTTGGACTGGCGGGCGACGAAGGTCTTGAGCCCATGGACCATCTCGATGGCGATCAAGTCCTTCTCGACCATCCGCTCCAGGGTCTTGCGCGTGGCCGAGAACGACCAGCCGGTTTCGGCCTGGCTGACATCATGGATTTCCCGCGCGCTTAGACGTTTGTCGCGCCAGATATGACGCAACAGTTTCAGTTCGAAGTCGCTCGGTTTAAGCATGGGGAACCCCTTGTCGCCGCTATGTGACATACGTCGCACACGTGTGACGGAGAGTCAAGGGGCGGGAATGCAACGTGACAGGCGAATATTATCAACTCTGCGATGGTCTGCTTATTCTTGTTCCTCCCCGCTTGCCGGGGAGGGGGACCGCGCCCGACTTCGGGCGTGGTGGTGGGGCATCTTGCTACGTTCCAACACCAACATGCGGATGCCGTCGGCGACCGAGTCGGCGTCGCGGTAGATTTCCGCCGCCGGCACACGGTACGTCATTATACCCAGGTTTTCGAAAAACGCGTCGCGGCGTTCATCGCGGAGGGGCCGATCACCAAAGCCATGATGAGCGCCATCGACCTCGATTGCCAACCGAGCTTCGAAACAAAAGTAATCAAGAACGTAGGGTTTAAATTCGCCAAAAGAGCGTTTGATGACAGGGTTGCCGGACCTGATCTTCAATCGGCTCCACAACAACCGCTCGGCTTCACTCATCGACTTGCGCAATCTGCGAGCCAGCTTAATGTGCGCCTTGGGTTGTTTCATCGTCGGTCCACCCCACCACCATTTCGCTTCGCTACATGGTCCCCCTCCCCGGCAAGCGGGGAGGATCACATCATATTAGCACTTTTACCTACAGGTAGAACTGCGTCATGTTTTGCAGCGAAACCGGCGTGATGCGCGGAGCGTTACCGGCCGTGCCGAATTGCTCGAAGCGATCCTCGCAAACCTTCTGCATGGCGGCATAGGCCGGCTTGAAATAGCTGCGCGGATCGAAGCCGGCTGGGTTCTCGGCAAAGGCCTTGCGGATACCGCCGGTAATAGCCAGGCGCAGGTCTGTATCAATGTTGATTTTACGTACGCCCATCTTGATAGCGCGCTGCAGTTCTTCGACCGGCACGCCCCAGGTTTGCGGGATAGCGCCACCATAGGCGTTGATCTCATCTTGCAATTCCTGCGGCACCGACGACGATCCGTGCATGACCAGGTGCGTATTGGGCAGGCGTTTATGGATCTCCTCGATAACCCCCATGGCGAGCACTTCGCCATCCGGTTTACGTGAGAATTTATAGGCGCCGTGGCTGGTGCCCATAGCGATCGCCAGGGCGTCGACATTGGTTTTGGCGACGAAATCGACAGCCTGATCGGGATCTGTCAATAGTTGATCGTGTGACAGGACGCCCTCGGCACCGTGGCCGTCTTCGGCCTCGCCCATGCCGCTTTCCAGCGAACCCAGCACGCCCAGCTCGCCTTCGACCGAAACGCCGCAGGCATGGGCCATATCGACCACCTTGCGCGTGACCTCGACATTGTACTCATAATCGGCCGGGGTCTTGGCATCCGCCATCAGCGAGCCGTCCATCATCACGCTGGTGAAACCGTGCTGGATGGCCGAAGCGCAGGTGCCCAGGCTATTGCCGTGGTCCTGGTGCATGCACAGCGGAATTTCCGGATAGATCTCGGCAAGCGCGTTGATCATGCGCTTCAGCATCAGGTCGTTGGCATAGGCGCGGGCGCCGCGCGACGCCTGCAGGATCACCGGCGAAGCGGTCTTGCGCGCCGCCTCCATGATGGCGATACCCTGTTCCATATTGTTGATGTTGAAACCCGGAACGCCGTAATTGTATTCGGCGGCGTGATCCAGCAATTGCCGTAAGCTTATACGAGCCATGTTCTTTCCCTTTTTCCGTGGAAGCGGTTGTGGAGGCAACAACCGGTTCCGATAGCTGTGATGTGGCCCTGTGGCGGGGCCGTTAGCGACGTCGTTGCGGCTTGGTCTTTGACCTGTTTTGAACCGTTGCGACGTAAAGTCTAAATATGTTTCCTTACCCCATGAGAGCAGCAACACCCGGCAACGCCTTGCCTTCCATCCATTCCAGGAAGGCGCCGCCTGCCGTGGATACGAAGGTCATGTCGTCGGCGACGCCGGCATGGTTCAGAGCGGCAACGGTATCGCCGCCGCCGGCAACCGCAACCAACTTACCCGATTTTACCTGTGAAGCAGCAAATTTCGCGACCTCGACCGTTGCGGCGTCGAAGGGTGGCAATTCGAACACACCCAAAGGCCCGTTCCAGATCAGGGTTTTCGAATTGGCCATGACGGCGTTGAGCGCCGCGACCGTCTTCGTACCGGCGTCGAAAATCTTGTCGTCCGCCGTCAAGGCCGCGTCGAGATCCTGGGTGCGGTTCGCCGCATGGGCCTTGAATTCCTGGGCGACGACGATATCGACCGGCAAAAGGATCTGACAGCCCTTGTCCTTGGCTTCGGCCAGGATCTCCAGCGCCGTCGCCTTCAAATCCTTTTCGCACAGCGAACCGCCGACATCATGGCCTTGCGCGAACAGGAAGGTATTGGCCATGCCGCCACCGATGGCGAGGGCGTCGAGCTTGCCGACCAGATTCTTCAACAGGTCGAGCTTGGTCGAAACCTTCGAACCGCCGACAATGCCGAGGGTCGGGCGCTGCGGATTGCCGAGCGCGGCGTCGAGTGCGTCGAGCTCGCGGCGCATCGATTCACCGGCATAGGCCGGGATCAGCCGGGCAACGGCTTCGGTCGAGGCGTGGGCGCGGTGGGCAGCCGAGAAGGCGTCATTGACATAGATGTCGGCCAGGCGCGCCAGTTCGGCGGCGAATTCCGGATCATTGGTCTCTTCGCCGGCGTGAAAACGGACATTTTCCAACAGGATGACGCCGCCGGCGGGGAGGGCCTTGATGGCGGCTTTGGTGGCGCCGCCGACCGCGTCATCGGCGAAGGCAACCGGCTTGCCCAGCAGGGCGGCGAGGGCCGGGGCGACGAATTTCAACGACATCGCCGGCACGACCTTGCCCTTGGGGCGATCGAAGTGGGCGAGCAGGGCGACGCGCGCGCCCTTTGACACCAGTTTTGCGATCGTCGGCAGGGCGACCCGCAGACGCGTATCATCGGTAATGCGGCCATCCTCGACGGGCACATTGAAATCGACGCGCACCAGGGCGGTCTTGCCGGTCAGATCGGAAACGTCGTCGAGGGTCTTGAAGGGCATGGAATCTCCGTTCAGCGCATAATCTTGCCTCCCTGAACGCCTCTTCGGCGTTTTGGGGAGGGGGACCGCGAGCCTCTTGGCTCGTGGCGGTGGGGTATCTTACTTGAATCAAAAACCCCGCCTTCTCACGAAAGCGGGGTTCGTTATCTTACAGGAACTTGCCGAAAGCGACGGCGGTGTCGGCCATACGCGACGAGAAGCCCCATTCATTGTCGTACCAGGCGAGAATCCGGACCAGGCGGCCGCCGATGACCTGGGTCTGCGGCAGGGCGAAGGTCGAGGAGGCCGGCTCATGGTTGAAGTCGTGCGACACCAGCGGCTCGTCGGTATAGGCGAGGACGCCCTTCATGGCGCCGTCGGCGGCAGCGATAATGGCGGCGCTGATCTCGTCCTTGGTGACGTCGCGCGAGGCGTTGAAGACCAGGTCGACACAGGAGACGTTCGGCGTCGGCACGCGCACCGAAGAACCGTCGAACTTGCCCTTCAGTTCCGGAATGACCAGGCCGATAGCCTTGGCGGCGCCGGTCGAGGTCGGAATGATGCTGAGGGCAGCGGCGCGGGCGCGATACAGGTCCTTGTGCATCTGGTCGAGCGACGGCTGGTCGTTGGTATAGGAGTGGATCGTCGTCATATAGCCCGACTCGATGCCGCACAGGTCGTTCAGCACCTTGGCGACCGGTGCCAGGCAGTTGGTGGTGCACGATGCGTTCGAGATGACCATGTCGGCGGCGGTCAGGGTGTCGTGGTTGACGCCATAAACGATCGTCTTGTCAGCGCCATCGGCCGGAGCCGAGACGATGACGCGCTTGGCGCCAGCCTCGAGGTGGGCGGCGGCCTTGTCGCGGGCGGTGAAGATGCCGGTGCACTCGAACGCGATATCGACGTTCAGGTCCTTGTGCGGCAGCTCGGCCGGGTTCTTGATCGCGGTCACCTTGATCGGCGCATAGGTGCGGCCATTGGCGGTGATGACGATGCTGTCGCCCTGGACCTCGACCTTGGCCGGGAACCGGCCGTGGATCGAGTCGTAACGCAGCAGATGGGCATTGGTTTCCACGGGGCCCAGGTCGTTGATCGCGACCACTTCGATGTCGGTGCGGTTATGTTCGACGATCGAACGCAGAACCAGGCGGCCGATGCGGCCAAAACCGTTGATGGCGACACGTAAAGCCATGGAGAAATCCTTATGTTGTAAAGCCAAAAGCGCATCCAAAAAGTGTTGGGAAATCAGTCCTGCACTTTTTGGACAGATGCGCGACCAAGAGACGTTTTCGCGTGGGTTTTTTAACCTTAAGGCTTTGAAGTCAAGCCTTAAATCGCGCTATCCTCTATATGGTAGCGGTCACAGCCGAATTCCATGGTCAAGCCTGATGTCGTTTTCTTTCAGCGGCAAAAAACAAGTGACAGAGGTGACGATTTCGGCCGCCGTCAGTGACCGTGTGCCGTCAGCCAGTCCTGAGCCATGGCCTCGCCTTGCGTTCGTTCGTCAGGCTTCAGCATTGGTTCCATATGGTTCCAGGAATCGGATATACCCAAGGCTTTGGCAATCACCCCCCATTTTACCGCCTGAACGTGGTCTGCCGGAGTGCCGACAGCCAAGAAGTAATCAGCAGCGAGATTGTCGGCCGAGGCGGGGTCACCCATGGAGGCGCCTTTGGACGCGGCATCAAAACTCTTTAGATGGTCCGGATCAGGCAATGCGCCAATCGTGTAAATATCGGAGATCATGCCGAATTTTTCAACATCCCCGGCATCGGCTTGATATTGCAGCCAGGCGAGATAGGATTTGGGCTCACGGGTAGCCTGATAACCTGTCCGGGTCAGGATCGCCCGTGTTTCGGGGGCATCGGAGAGGGCGTCACACTGTTGTTGCAATTCATCGTACCCGGACATGATTTTCTGGACGCTTGCAGCAGGATCGGGACTGCCTGACTGGTAGGCGGACATGGCATCGAGCATGGCAATATGCTGGTGAGCAGCTCCGGCCTTGCTGACGATCAAATCGATCGTGAAATCCTTGACGCCCTTCGCGTGCAAGCGCTGAAGAGGTGCTTCCGCCGCTTCGAGAGCAGAATCCTTGTTAGCCTGGAACCCTATGGATTGGCACGCCGCTATCAGGGTGAAATTGCCAACCAAGTTGGTAATTGTCGCTTCATCCTGAGCAACGGTCTGGGCTGCTGACGGCGAAGCGACGATGACCAAAACGGCGCTTAGCGCCCCCCAAATTTTCACAATATTTGTCCTTGTTGACTCGCCACCTTGCTATTTTCGCACCAGGAGTCAAGCGGACGCACAATTATCGCTGTGAAGCGCCTTACTTCATCGTCAAACGCGGCAGGGTGAGCTTCGCCTCGAGACCGGTGACCTGGGCGCCCTCATAACGATTTGCCAGGGTGAGGGTCCCACCCTGCGCTTCGGCCAGCGAACGCGCCACACTCAACCCCAATCCCGTGCCGCCGGTATCGCGATTGCGCGACGACTCCATACGGTAGAAAGGCTCGAACACTGTCTCCAGCATGCTGGCCGGCAAGCCTGGTCCATTGTCGCTGATGATGATCTCGACCGTCTTGCCACGGACGGCCAATTCGATGCGGCAACCGGTGGCGTAACGGCCGGCGTTTTCGACCAGGTTGGTGATGATGCGCTTCAGCGCCACGGAATCGCCCTTGACCATGACATTGTGCTCGATCAGTGGCGGTTCCATTGGGCAGACGGCGGCCAGGTCGTCGGCCAGGGTCTCGACCAGCGACGTCATGTCGAGCGGCCGCAAGGTATCGGCCATCTTGTGGGCGCTGGTAAAGCTCATGGCGCTGCGGATAAGCCCGTCCATATGGGCGATATCGCCGTTCAGCTTGTCACGCAGCGGCCCGGGCAGGTCCTCGATACGCAGCCGCATGCGGGCCAGCGGCGTCTTCAGGTCGTGCGCGATGGCGCCCATCAAGGCAGTACGACTCTCGACCTGCTTCTTGATCCGCTCTTGCATGGCGTTGAGCACGTCGGCGGCCTGGCGCACCTCGCGCGGTCCGACGCTGAGGATCGGCGGCGCATTGTCCTCGAAGCTCAGACGGGACGCCGCGTCGGAAAAGGCGACGATCGGCCGGCTTAAGCCGCGCGCCAGGAACCAGGCGAGCGGCAGGATGAGCACGGCGGTCAAGCCGAAGCCGAGCAGCAGACGAACCTGCCATGGATCGATCAGGGTCTTCGGCGGATCGATGACCCGGTAATGGCCGTCCTTCAGCTTCCAGGCCGCGGCAAACGCCGGATAGATGACATCGGCACTGTCGCGTTCGAACTCGGGCGGTACGCCCGGCAGATGTTGACCGGTTGAATACTGACCGGTCGACATCAGGCCTCCCGCATTTGGGCCAACAGGCTTCTGATCGTTAGTCTTCTGGCCGGATTCAGTCTGACCCGGACCGCCCGGACCAGGACCAGCCTGACCAGGGCCACCCTGAAACACCGTTTGCGGTCCCCCTGCGCCAGGGTCGGGAGAAATACCGGATTGAAAAAAAACGTTCGGCCCACCCGCTTCCGGCGGCAAGGGCGGCGGACCGTCGCCCATGGCTTCACGGCGGCGGACGTCCATCGACTGTACGTAAAGATAGCTGTTGCGCCCCATATCGCGCGGTGGCCCGCGGCGGACCAGGCTGACCCAGACCGTGTCATCCGGGACGCCCAGTTCGCGCGCCAGACGGTTGGCGATGCGGCGCTCGAACAGGGGGATGTTCTGCGACTTGAGCGTGGCGAACGCCGGCGCCGTGGTGGTCGTGTGCGCCTTGAGCGTCCGGCCGCTGCCCAGGTGGACTTCCCCGGACTTCATCGCCTTTGCCGCCTCCTCGATGCGATAGCCGGCGGGCGGCGGCGAGGGCGCGTTGAGCACGAAGGTGGTATTGATGGCGATGGCCAACAGCAGGACAATCAAGCTCAAGCCCAGAACCTGCCAAAAGATCGGCAAGGAGACGAGACGTGGCTTGGCTATGTCCGGCTTGGTCGTCATATTTTAGGGGTTTTAGCTTTTGGCTTAGGGCTTGAGCGGCTTGAACATGTAGCCGATGCCGCGGATGGTGCGGATGATGTCCTCGTTATGATCGTCGCTCAGCTTCCGGCGCAGGCGCGAGATCTGGACGTCGATGGCGCGGTCGAAGCTGTCGGTATTGGGGCCGTGCAGATAGTCGAGGATCTGGTCGCGGCTGAGGGCGCGGCCCGGCCGATCGAGGAAGACCCGCAGCAGGTCGAACTCGGCATTGGACAAGGCGACCTGGACACCGTCGGGGCGGGTCAGGTTGCGCTTGATATTGTCGAGCTGCCAGCCGAAGAACTGGCTGACGGCGGCGCGGGTTTCGACCTCGTTGCGGCCTTCGCGCCGGCGCAGGACGGCGCGGACGCGCGCCAGCAACTCACGCGGATGAAACGGCTTGGCCATATAGTCGTCGGCGCCCAGTTCAAGCCCGACGATGCGGTCGATTTCCTCGCCGCGGGCGGACAACATGATGACCGGCGGTCCGCCCTGTTCCTTGAGGCGCTTGCAGATCGACAGGCCGTCTTCACCCGGCATCATATAGTCGAGGACGACCAGGCTGATGTCGCCGCGCGCCAGCACCTTGTCCATATCGCGCCCCTGGGCCGCCAAATGGACCTCGAAACCGTTCTGGCCGAGAAAGTCGCCGATCAGGCCGCGCAGGTCGTTATCGTCGTCGACGATCAGGATGCGGGGGGAGGGCGCGGTGGCGGTGGCTGCGGCTTGGTTCATGACGGACTACTCGGAATGGGGGAGGATGACCGATGGAACATGCCGTGCGGGTACGGCAATGTGATGTCGCCCTTGTAACATGAAATCTTATTGCCGCCGTAATCGGCTTTTTCCTGACATCCGGACGCAATATCGCTGTGCCACTTTATATGGGCGACGACATTCAATGGATGTCGCACGCGTGCTTAAAAAAAAACGTTAAGCCAGAGACAAAAAAACAAGGGACAGACCATGAGAACTCACTACCTGACAGGCATCGCCCTGGCCGTGGTGGCATTTGCCGCCGTCCAGTCACACGCCGAGCCCGCGCCTCCCGCGCCACCGGCGCCAACTACTCCCCCCGCCGCCCAACCGGGCGACCAGGTGTGCGACGTCGAAGCCACCGTGAACGGCGTCACGACCAATTATCGCTATGTCGTTCGCAAGCGTGATGGCGGTGACACGGCTGGCTTGCCGCCACCACCCGACGGCGCTCATATCGAACGCCGCGACGTCTTTATGTACGGGGATGGCGACCATGACGGTCCCGTGCGCATGCACCACATGATGGACATGGCGCAACTCGATTCCGACAAGAACGGCAAGGTTTCCTTCGCCGAATTTACGGCGCCGATGCAGGGCATGTTCAATCACCTTGACGCCAATCACGATGGTTCGCTGTCGGCGGACGAACTGCCGAAGCCGGGCATGGGTGGCCCCGGCATGGGCGGACCCGGCATGCACGGACCGGGTATGCATGACATGCCGCCACCGCCATGGCCTCCGGAATGCGCAAGGTAAGCTGGTCGTGGATTGCCAGCTGCGTATTCCAGCCTTGGGCCGGGGGGAAACCTCCGGCCTTTTTTTTGCGCATAGGAAAGCCGCGACGGAAAAACAGCGGCCTGACGTTACAGGGATAATGGCACTTGTACGGGAATTGTCAGATCTCGCATCACAGGAATCCCATATGTCACGTTTCTTGAACCGCCCAGGCCTTATGGCCGCCGGCGCTGCACTTCTCGGTGCCGCCCTGCTGGGGGCCGCCGCTTTCGCCCAAAACGCGCCCGCTACGGGTCAAAGCGGGCAACCGGGCGATCGCTTCGCCGCCCGCGACACCAATCGCGACGGCTTTATCGACAAGTCCGAAGCGTCGCAGCGCATGGCTGCGCATTTTGATACGATCGATGCCGACCATGACGGCAAGATCAGTCCCGACGAAATAAAGTCCGCCTGGTCGGGTCGCATGGGCCATCACCGCCACCATCATTTCGGTCCTGAACGCATGGCGCATCTCGATACCGACCATGACGGCAAGCTGTCCTTCAATGAAATGACAGCGCACGCCAAGTCGCGTTTCGACCGTCTCGACGCCAATCACGACGGCTTTATCGACAGCACGGAAATGCCGAAACCGGGCGAGCATAAAAATTGGAAAGCCGGCGACGGAAGTTCCGACACCGGCCGTTAAATTGAGGTCTTGGACAGAACAGGTATCTCCCCGGAGCCGGTTCTGATCAGGAGAAAGCCGTGACAGCCCGCCGCTGTCACGGCTTTTTTGTTACATTTTTCCGCTCAAGCGCCGCGGGGCTCGCCGCACACGCGGCGGCGTGCGGTCGCACGCTCCGGGAATTTATGTTCACATGCTGACGTCAAGAGAGTGCCGCCTTGGCTTTCGCCACGATCGCGTCGGCCGTGATGCCGAACTCCTTGAACAGGCGGTCGGCCGGGGCCGAGGCACCGAACCCGGTCATGCCGACGAAATGGCCGTCCGTGCCGATAAAGCGTTCCCAGCCCAACGAGACGGCGGCTTCGACGGCGATCTTGACCGGCGCATTGCCGATGACCGATGTCTTGTAAGACGCTGGCTGGGCGTCGAACAGGTCCCATGACGGCGTCGAGACGACGCGCGTGGCGATGCCCTCGGCTTCCAGCGTGCGTTGCGCCGACATGGCCAGCGACACTTCCGAGCCGGACGCGAAGAGCGTCACCTTGGCGGGGCCCGCCGACGGCATCAGCTCATAGGCGCCCTTCAGCGCCAGATCGCCGGCCTGGGTGCGGACAGCCGGGATTTTCTGGCGCGTCAGGACCAGCATGGACGGACCCTTGGCGGTCAAGGCGGCCTTCCAGCATTCGGCGGTTTCGACCGTATCGGCCGGGCGGAAGACGTGCAGGCCCGGCATGGCGCGGAAGGCGGCCAGGTGCTCGACCGGCTGGTGGGTCGGGCCGTCTTCACCGACGCCGATCGAGTCGTGCGTCATGACGTGGATGACCTTGGCGCCCATCAGCGCGCCCAGGCGAATGGCCGGGCGGCTGTAGTCGGAGAAAACGAAGAAGGTGCCGGCATAGGGAATGACCCCGCCATGCAGCGCCATGCCGTTCATCGCCGCGGCCATGCCGAACTCGCGGACGCCGTAATGGATGTAGCGGCCGCCATAGTTGTCGGTGTCGAACGGCGCCATGCCCTTGACCAGGGTATTGACCGAGCCCGTGAGATCGGCCGAACCGCCGACCAGGGCGTCGAAGCTCGGGACCAGCTTGGCAAGCGCCGCACCCGAAGCCGAACGCGTGGCGTCCGACGGTGTCGCCGAGATGGCGGCGCCAATATGGGCATCGAGCGCTTCAAAAGCGCCGGCCGGGATCTTCCCGCTCAACTGCTCGACCAGCTTCTTGCCCTGCTCGCTCTTGGCCTTGCTTTCCCAGGTTTTTCGGGCGCGGCGGCCGCGCTTGCCGGCCGATTCCCACGCCTTTTTGAGGTTGGACGGCACGGTGAACGGCTCGTGCAGCCAATCCATGTGCTCGCGCGCCGCCTTGATTTCGTCGTCCATCAGGTTGTAGCCGTGGCCGTGCTTGTCGCCTTCCATCTTGCCGGCGCGGCGAGCCACGTGGGTCTTGCAGGCGATCATCACCGGCTTGTCCTGACGCGTCGCCCAACGCAGCGCAGCGTTAATCTTGGCATGGTCGTGGCCGTCGACGGCCTTGACCGCCCAGCCGGCGGCCTTGAAGCGGGCCATCTGGTCGCCGGTTTCGGCCAGGGTGGCATAGCCGTCGATGGTGACATTGTTGTCGTCGAACAGGACAATGAGCTTGTTGAGCTTGAAGCGGCCGGCCAGCGAAATGGCTTCGTGCGAAACGCCTTCCATCAAACAACCGTCGCCAGCGATCACCCAGGTGCGGTGGTCGACCAGGTCGTTGCCGAAGGTCGCATTGAGGTGACGTTCGGCCATGGCCATGCCGACCGCGGTGGCCAGGCCCTGGCCCAGCGGACCGGTCGTGCATTCGACGCCGGCGGTGTGACCGTATTCGGGGTGACCGGGGGTCGAGGCGCCCCACTGGCGGAAGTCCTTGATGTCGTCCATGCTGACCGACTTGAAACCGGTCAGGTGGAGCAGCGAATAGAGCAGCATCGAGCCGTGTCCGGCCGACAGGACGAAGCGGTCACGATCAGCCCAGTCGGGCTTGGCCGCGTCGTATTTGAGGTATTTGGTCCACAACACGGTGGCGACATCGGCCATGCCCATGGGCATGCCCTGGTGGCCGGACTTGGCGCGGTGCACCGCTTCCATCGACAGGACGCGAATCGCATCCGCCATCAGGACTCCCGAAGGTTTTACGCCGGGCAGGCCTGCGAGAAGACTTGTGGACATGGGTGAATCTCTATTAAAGTGTTAATATCGTGTGATTTGCAGGTCGCTTTACCTGAGAGTCCCGCGCAAGTGTACAATTTTATGACACGTGCTCGAATTTTGCCGTCTTTGATCTGAATCATGATGGCAGAAACTGAGTCGGAGGAGACCAGTGATGGACAATACGCAACATGCGGCCCAGATGGGTGCCCAAATGGGGGGAAGTCTGAGCCTGGCCGTGGATCGCCTCGATCGCGCCTTGGAGGCATTGGAATCAAGGGTACGCGCCTTGCAGAGCGGCGACACGGTTCCGGCGCCGCAAGGCGCTTCGGATGGCACGCCCGAAGGCGCCATGGACGAATATCAGCACCTGCTCAACGAATTGGAAGAGGTCCGCGCCCGCGAGCAGCAGCTCAGCCAGGCGGCGCATCAGGCTTTCGAGGCGCTCGGCATGGCGGCGGCCAATATCCGAATCCTTTTGCGGGATGAGGCGGCGTAATGGGCGAGGTCACGGTCCGCGTCAATAACAAGCCCTATACGGTTGGCTGCGCCGATGGCCAGGAAAACCGCGTTCAGGAGCTGGCGCGCATGTTTGATGAGCATGTCGAGATGGTCGTGTCCGACGTCGGCGCCATTGGCGAGGTGCGGTTGTTCCTGATGGCGGCGCTATTGATGATCGACGAGATGCAGGAATTGCGCGCGCAGCTGGATGACCTGAGCTCGATCAATTCGCGCATGAATGCCGGCGCCCACGAAATGGAACGCAAGGCTGCCTTCGCCATTTCCGATGCAGCGGCCCGGCTGGAACGCCTGATGGGCGGAGCTTAGTCTCGCCGCAGATTTCACGCCGTTTTTTCGCCCGGCGGAAAACTATGCGATTTCAGATGGTTCGCGGTGCCCCTGGCGGAGAAATCCGAACGGCAGCAGAGCGACTAGAGCGTGATGTAATTAAATGGAAACGCTCCTTCTATCCCTTCTCTCCTTTCAAGGGGAGAGGGTGGCAGGCTTCAGCCTGCCGGGTGAGGGGTACTTTCTTCCTGCTGGCGATTCCGTCCACAGTCATTCCACTCTAGACTAGATTGACGGCCCCCTTTCTATTTTGGCTGTGCAGATTGTCGAGACACCCACCTGGTCGTGGGCCTTAGCCAAAATACCCAACCCAGAATACCCAACCACCTGCCCGGGGGGGCGTGCCGCCCGACACACTCAGGCCGCACGGACGGTGGCGAGGAACCTGTCCATTTCGTGGTGAAGACGCGCCGCCTGTTCGGCCAGTTCGCTGGAGGAACTCAGAACCTCGGAGGCCGCGGCGCCGGTCTGTTCGGCCGCCTGCGCAACTCCGGTAATGTTCGCGGTCACCTCATTCGTTCCAATCGACGCCTGGGTGACCGAGTGGACGATTTCCTGGGTTGCAGCGCCTTGTTGCTCCACCGCGGATGCGATGGCTGAACTGGCCCCGTTGATCTGCTGGATCGTGCCTGTAATATTCTGAATCGCCGACACCGCCCTTGCGGTCGCGGACTGGATCTGCACGATCTTGGCGGAAATCTCCGTGGTCGCCTTGGCCGTCTGTCCGGCCAGTTGCTTGACTTCGGAGGCCACGACGGCGAAGCCCTTGCCGGCTTCACCGGCCCGCGCCGATTCAATCGTAGCATTGAGCGCCAACAAATTGGTCTGGCTGGCCAGGGTGGAGATCATGTCGACCACGCTGCCGATGCTGGCGGCCACCGTGTCCAGTTCCGCCACGACCTGCGCCGCCGACCGGGCTTCGGCGACAGCCGCCGCGGATATGTGGGCCGAGGTTTCGACTTGGCGGCCGATTTCGGAAACCGACGCGCCCAGTTCTTCGGCGGCGCCCGCAACCGAGGTGACGTTTGTGCCCGCCTCATTCGCGGCCGCCGATACGGCGACGGATTGCGCAGAGGTTTCTTCCGCCGTCGCGGTCAGTTGCGTTGCCGAGGCTTGCAATTCGGTGGCCGCCGCCGAAACCAATGTAACGATGCCGCCGACCGATTTTTCGAAATCGTCGGCCAGCTTGAGCGTCGCCGCCTTTCGTTCCGAAATGGCCAGGGCCTCCTGCTCGCGCTGCTGTTCGGCAAGCCTTGCCACCCTCACGGCATTGTCGCCAAAGGCCCGCGACATGGCGCCGATCTCGTCGCCGCGCTCGGCGCCCGGAACGTGGACATTGTCGTCGCCGCGCGCCACCGCCTCCATCGCCGTCGTCAGTTGCGCGATCGGCTGCACCAGCTGCTTCCTGGAGAAGATCATGCCTGCCACGAAACCCATGACAATACCGCCCAGTGCGACCATCAGCATGACGACGATCGCCGCCTTGCCGGCCGCGGTCGCGCTTTCGTTGGTCTTTTGCGACCGGGCGTCCATATCGTCGACATAGGCCTTGATCGCCGCCTGCAGGGCATCGGCCCGGACGCGGTTGGCTTTTACCAGGTCATTGATCTGTTTCTGGGCGTCGCTCAGCACCACCTGTCCGGCAACCTCTCCGGCGGCCCGATAGGTCGTGTCGAGGCCATCGCCATACGCTTGATAGGCCTGCCGGATCGTCTCCAGTTCCTGTTTTTCGCTGTCCGTCGCCGCCGCAGTCATAACCTTGGCGAAACGTTCGTCGAATTGCTGCCGGTTTTTTGTGGCCACCTCTTTCGCGCTGGTGATCGTGTCGCTCGAAGGGTCCGCCGCGACGCGGTATTCCGACCGGTTCATCATGATGAGGTTCTGGTTCATCCGTGCGCCCAGCAGGGACATGTCGTCCACCTGCCCGACATCCTGCAGGCCGCTATTCATGGCCGAGATGCGCGTTATTCCCACGGCGGCGACGATGGCCGTTACCAGGCTCATAAGGCCGATCAGCAACAGGAGTTTATTGCCTATTTTCAAGTTACGCAGATTCATACTGATCTTCCAGGAATAGCCCCGCGCCTCTACGCAGGATTGTCATTGGGGTTGCTTTGCGGCATCTTCACGTAACAATGTAATTGGTTAAAAATGACTCAAAACATCTGGCGTCGCCGGCCTTCCTCGCCGATCTCTCTTCGCGGGTGGGCGCACATGTTCGTGATGAAACACTAAGCTACGGCTTGGCGCCCTTGCCAACGGCGTGGGGCACAAGAGTATAAAGGTCCATCAAAGGGCTGGTTTTGCGCCTTGGGGTCAAGAAACAGGTTATCGTCCTGGCGTCGGTGCCCACGCCCTTAGACGGTGGGCGCAATGTCCGCGAACATGGCAACGGTGCGGCGCTGGGTGTGCAGGCGATTATCTTCGTAAAGTATCTATTGGGTATGTGAGTAAACGCCCGCGCGGACCGGATGCCTAAACGGCAATTTTTATCTATAATTTTTCAATGATAAATGGTGCGCTTAGGTGACTCGAATTTAAGCCATATCGGATTGAATTTAAATGCAAATTTCATGCATCGTTTTTGCGTGGCCCCCAATTTGGCCCCCAAAATAAATGTATTGTGAGTGTTCGAGTCCCAAATATCCTTTAAATACTCGGAAGAGTATTGTCTAACCTACGCCGACGCGGTCCATAGGGGCATTAGGACATTCAGGTGTATGATCTACCCGATGGTTCGATCGGTTCTTGAGCCGCGCCCCTTCGCCGGAAAACGTCACGCCGGCATAAGGCACGCAGATCCTGGACGCGCACGGCCTTTTAAGCCGCTCCCAATAGTACTCTCCTGATCCTTGGACAGGATCAAGGCTTCGCGTCTTCGCGCTCTGCCTTAGCCGCCTGCCAGATTTCGCGCGCGGCATCGGCATTCATGATCGCGATGCCGATACCGACGATCAGATCTGGCCATGCGGTCCTCCATACCATAGTCAGAGCTGCGGCCAGCATGATGGCAACATTGGCAGCCGCGTCGTTGCGTGCGGACAAAAATGCGGCGCGTGTCAGACTGCCCTTATGATGTTGAAACCGGGCCAGAAGGAACGCGCAGGACAGGTTTACGACCAGAGCTCCAAGCCCTGTGCCGGACAGTAGCCAGGGTTCCGGTGCGGCAAAACTGTGAAATTTCTGCCAGACAGTCCACACAAAGGCCAAGGCTGGCGCTAGCAGGATGAGCGCCATCGCCATGCCGACGCGTGCCCGCAGCTTTTGCGACCAGCCCAGGGCGACCGCTATCAGGATATTGACCGAGGCATCTTCAAAAAAATCTATGCTGTCGGCAAACAGGGATACCGATCCAATGTGACGCGCAACAGCAAACTCGACCCCGAAATAGGCCAGATTTGCCAGGGCGACTATGATTACGGCCCGACGCAGGGATTTGTCTTTGGCAACTGCATCTGCATCTAGCATCGTCAATTCCGGTTGGGGTTTATGAGGGCAAAACTGCGCTAGCTGGCCGACATATCCTGATAGATATTGCACGGCGTATCGTTCTGCATACAGCCAGACTGGCAATTACTGACGTAAAGCGACAGGGTGAAATCCAGGTCTTCCAAGGCCTTTATCCGCGCCTTGATGGCTTCACGTTGTGCGGCAAAGAAATCAAAGGTCTCCTGACAGGGTTTGCCACTGGCCTCAAGTGCCAGGAGGTCCTTGATCTTATCGAGCGGCATATCGAAATCCCGGCAGCGACGGATCAGGGTCAATCTCGCCAGGTCTGGACGGCCATAGGCACGGTGCCCGCCCTCGCGTCTTTGGGCCATGGGCAAAAGCCCAATGGATTCATAGTAGCGAATGGTCGGCACTGTGCACTGGGCACGCTTGGCCAGTTCTCCGATCGTTATCATAGCCGCTCCGATAAATAGGGCTTGAATCTAAAGTTACTTTAGGTCGCACAAACGGCATCACAAGTCCATCCGGCTTACTGAAATGGAGATAAACATGATCAAGAAAACTATCGTCGGCATCATACTGGCTTGTGCCGCTTGCTGCACCGTTCCGCTATTGATCCCGACCTTGGCGGGCGTATCGGTATTCGGGTTTCAGCTATTTCACGGCCCACTGAGCCTGGACACCATGCTTTGTGCCATAGCACCGGCTGCACTTGCGTTCGTGGCCGCATATGTGGCGTTCAGATTACTTCTGACCTGGAGCCGCAGAAATAAGTCAGCGTGTGCACAAACGGCTTGTCAGGCTGAGGGGAAATGCGGTTGTAAGACGAGCGCCTAAAATTACGAGGCGACGGATATTCCCATGATTAAAACCCTTCTCGTCTATTGTCTTGCGGCCATTGCCGAGATCGCGGGATGCTTTTCATTCTGGCCTGGCTGAAGTTGCACAAATCGCCACTTTGGACGCTGCCTGGTATCTTGAGCCTAATCCTCTTTGCGTATTTGCTCACCCTTGTTGACTCTTCCGTGGCCGGGCGAACCTACGCCGCCTATGGCGCGATCTATATCGCGTCGTCGATTGTTTGGCTTTGGGCGGTTGAACATCAGACGCCGGACCGGTGGGACGTTGGCGGACTCGTCATTTGCCTGGTTGGCGCCGGCGTCATTTTATTTGGTCGTAAGATGTCGTTCTAAGAAGGCCTGTTCGAGCCTATGCGTTATGGAGATCGGTGTCGGGTTGGAGCGCACCAATGCGGTCGAGCTCAGCTTTAAAGGCCGCTCGGTCATGCCTGAGGGTTTCAAGTGGCAAGGCCAGAAAGGCTTCGATGCGGATGCGCAGAGTTCTGTAAGCCGTCATGAAAGCCGCATCGATCTCCTCGTCCGTCCCTGTCACGTGAGCAGGATCTTCGACGCCCCAATGGGTGCGTAAAACGTCGCCGATATAGGCCGGGCAGACCTCGCCAGCCGCGCTAGCGCAAACGGTGACCACGACATCTGGAACGACGGGCAGATCGTCCCAGGATTTCGAGTGGAAACCTTCGATCGAGATGCCTTCGCGGGCCAACAGGGCAAGGGAACGCGGGTGGACGTAGCCAGCCGGTTGACTGCCTGCGCTGATGGCCTGCCATCCGGCAGGTGCGAGGTGATTGAATGTGCCTTCGCCCAGGATGGAGCGGCAGGAGTTACCTGTGCAGAGAAAAAGTACGTTCACGTGTCGCTCCTTATTAATTGACCCGTGCGATCGCAATTGAGCGTCGCGTCCGGGGCTATGAAAACAGTGGCAAAGCCGCCTGCTTCAGTACGAAAATTAGTGGTTTGCCCTTCATACAGACGGGCACACAAAGATTGCACTTGGCCATCGTAGACGTAGGCGCGAAGGTCATATTTCAACCGGGCTATGGACCCTTGACGGTGCAAAGCGCGTGTCGCCGGCAAGGCAATCGCCTGAGCGACATAGTCGCCGTCGACGACGCGATCCCAGACCTTCCTGGTGATCTTGTCCCCGCGATAGGCAGCGCGACTTCCAAAACCGCAGGCCGGCTTGAAGAAAA
The DNA here is from genome assembly GCF_056404915.1 of Asticcacaulis sp. P2_B1. Taxonomy (NCBI): domain Bacteria; kingdom Pseudomonadati; phylum Pseudomonadota; class Alphaproteobacteria; order Caulobacterales; family Caulobacteraceae; genus Asticcacaulis; species Asticcacaulis sp. P2_B1. The sequence goes on from NZ_JBFUDD010000003.1 coordinate 154,783, forward strand.
GGCCGCCACGGTTGCTCCACATGGCCGCTGCATTCTCCCTGGTCACAGGCAGGGTTTTGGGAATGTGCTTCAGCAGTATGGCCTGATCCTGAGGCGTTACATCCAGCGCGGACAGGCTGTCCGCGTCAGTCAGCGTCACCAGATTGTGCTTGTCGGCATAAAGAGCGTGGGCGCGTGGATGCGGTGTTACCGTCACCTGCCCGGAGAGATAGGCCGAACGCAGGGCGAACAGGGGTTCGCTCTCAAGATAGAAATCCGTCAGGCGATTATAGACAAGGTCTACTCGCCGGCTTTGATAGCTTAACTGCGAGCCATCCCAGACGAGAGCGGCCGGATCGCACACACTGACTTCGAACCCAGCATCGGCAAAGAGCGCCTGGGCCAGAAGAAATTCGGGGTAGAGGTACTGGGTTTCAGGGTCGACATCAACGATCGCCAAGTGCTTTACGGCGCGCCCGGATTCCTTGGTCATCATATCAGCCCACAGGTTCGGCAGTTCCTCGTGAGCGCTTAGCTCCGCCATGAACGGCGTTACCTGTTCGCAGCATGCTCTTTGTGCGTCGGCCAGAGCCCAGTTCAGGAAGGCTCCGCCCGCATTGGTATTGATCTCGATGAGCTTCGGACCCTGGTCGGTAATATGGAAATCATAACCGAAGAACACACCTTTGGCCTTGGGGATAGAGCGCGCGATTTCCGGTGCGCCGGCCAGCGCCACCTCACGGTAGGCCTCAAGGCGCACGACCCGCTCAACCGTGGCCACGAGTTGACGGATGGCAGCCACGTCCTCCGACGATACGTAGACGGGCACCTGCGAAAACAAATGAGGGTGACTGCTGAGGAGTGACGCAGAAAGAGCCTTCAGAAGGGCATTGCGCGACAAGGCCTCATCAAGCGCGCCCTGATCGAAGAAGCGGCACGGGTCCGAGCCATTAAGCGTTCGACTGGCAATGTGGCTCTCGCTCAGGGACATGCTTGGCCTCGCTTTCCTCAGATCGAGCGCAGGTTGACGCGCTTGGAGAGAGCTTCGGCGCTCTCCTTGCGTTCGGAATAACGATCCACAAGGTAATCCGCGCAATCGCGGGTCAGCAGGGTGAACTTGACCAGTTCTTCCATCACATCGACGATGCGGTCGTAGTAAGGCGACGGCTTCATGCGGTCGTTGTCGTCGAACTCGGTAAATGCCTTAGCCACTGAGGACTGGTTCGGGATAGTGATAAGACGCATCCAGCGGCCGAGTACGCGCAACTGGTTGACAGCATTGAAAGATTGCGAGCCACCGGACACCTGCATGACGGCCAGGGTCTTGCCTTGCGTCGGACGAACCGACCCTATCGACAGGGGTATCCAGTCGATCTGAGCCTTCATGATGCCAGTCATGGCACCATGACGTTCGGGCGAACACCAGACCATACCTTCGGACCATTGCACCAGATCGCGCAGTTCCTGCACCTTGGGGTGCGTTGGTTCGGCATCGTCCGGCAGCGGCAACCCCGACGGATTATAGATACGTGTTTCGGCGCCGAACGCCTCCAGGATACGTGCCGCTTCCTGGGTCGCTAACCGGCTGAAGGAGCGTTGGCGCACGGAGCCGTAAAGCAGCAGGATACGCGGCGCGTGGCCGGCGCGCTCGGGGCGCAGCAGTTGATCCTGGTCGACGGGCTGAAAGCAGGCCTCGTCCATTTGGGGCATATCGCTCAAGGGATCAGACAACGCGCTTGCCTTCCGCGTCGATCATCAATTGACCGTCTTCCTTATAGAACGGCCCCGGCGGATAGGTGTCGAGCAGATCGAGCACGACCTCGGACGGGCGGCACAGCTTGGTCCCCTTCGCCGTAACGACGATCGGGCGGTTGACTAGTACGGGCTCTTCCAGCATGGCCGACAGAATATTTTCGTCACTGACGCCCGGCTCTAACAGTCCCAGTTCCCTGGCAGGCGACTTGGACTCGCGCAGTGCGGTCCTGGGTGTTAGACCGGCGTCAGCAAACAGCTTCAACAACTGGTCGAGCTTCCATCCGGCCTTCAGGTACTCGACAACGGTCGGCGTGTAGCCTGCCGCTTCGATGACAGCCAAAACGTTGCGGGACGTGCCGCAGTCAGGGTTGTGGTAAATGGTAATGGTCATAATTCGGCACTCGGATTGATTGGTTTGGCGTTTTTTTGTTCGGACAGAAGCCAGGTAAAGACAATGACGCCCACGACGGCGCCAGCGCATTGGGCGGCGATGAACAACGGCACGGAATTGGGCGCAATGCCGGCAAATGTATTGGACAGGCTGCGGGCAAACGTAACGGCCGGGTTGGCGAACGATGTCGATGCCGTGAACCAGTAGGCCGAGGTGATATAGAGGCCGACGGCGACCGGCGTGAAATCTGGCTTGAATTTTATGCAGCCGAAGATCGTGGCGATCAGGCCAAATGTCGCAACGCCCTCGGAAAAGGCCAGTGATGGTCCGTCGCGGAGTTTCGTCGAGACTTGCATAATGGCCTGTCCGAACATCTCGTGTGCCGCGTAGACGCCGGCCACCGCACCGGCGACCTGGGCGACGATGTAGGCCAGGGCAAGAAACACACCGATGTCGCGACGGGCAGCAAAAGCGAGCGTCACGACCGGATTGAAGTGCGCGCCGGAAATCGGACCGAAGATGGTGATCAGCACGACAAGGCCGGCGCCGGTGGCAAGTGTGTTGCCAAGGAGTGCGATGGCGGTGTTTCCGCCCGCCAGGCTCTCGCCCATGATGCCGGAACCGATAACGATGGCCAATAGCAGCGCCGTGCCGAGAAATTCGGCAAACAGCTTACGAGACGTGGAAAACATCAAATCTTGTCCTTACCGATATCGGAAAGCTTTGCCTGTAACGACAACCTGTCGAGGCTCTGAATGGGCAACATCATGAATACGGATATGCGATTGCGTAGGACACGAAACGCGTCGGCAAACGCCAGTCTGATTTCCGCGTCGGTGCCGGTTGCCGCGGCCGGGTCGGGCAGCCCCCAATGTGCGGTGACCGGTTGCCCGGGCCAGACCGGGCAGACTTCGCCCGCTGCGTTGTCACAGACCGTAATGATGAAGTCGAACTTCGGCGCATCTGGCCGGGCGAACTCATCCCAGCTTTTTGATCTGAACGACTCGGTCGGGAAACCCAGGGATTCAAGCGTGCTCAAAGCGTAAGGATTGACCTCGCCGCGCGGATTTGAACCGGCCGACCACGCCTTGAAACGCCCCTGACCCAATTGGTTGAGGATAGCTTCCGCCAGAATTGATCGTGCCGAGTTACCGGTGCAGACAAAAAGGACGTTGAAAATACGGGATTCAGGTTCCATCAGTGCTGAATATCCGTCGTCCAATAGATCTCGACCTGAACCTTCAGTTTGTCCGGCAGAGGGACGTAGTTGAGGCTGAGAGCAGATTGCTGGCCCTCTTCCAATGCCCAGGCGAACACATCGAGGAGCGCACGATTTCGGCCAAAATTAGGGAGCTTTTTTGGCATGAGGATGAAAGTGGTCGCCGTAATCGGATAAGCCGTTTTCCCCGGCGCATCGGTGAGAACCAGGTAGAAATCCTGTTTGGGCTGCCAGTTAGCGCCCTCGGCCGCGGCTTGGAAGGTCTGGATGCTGGGTGCGATGAAATTGCCAGACCGGTTCTGCACCAGGCCCCAGGTGAGCTTCTTTTGCGCACAGTAGGCGTATTCGACATAGCCAATTGAATATGGGGTTTGCTGCACGAGTTGACCTACGCCGTCATTGCCCTTGCCGCCCATGCCAACGGGCCAGTTGACACTTGTTCCCTCGCCAACCTTCGTCTTCCACTCCGCGCTATATTTGGAGAGGAAATTGACCCAGTTGAAGGTCGTGCCCGACCCGTCCGAGCGATGCGTGACAACGATGGCTGAATCCGGCAATACGAGGCCGGGATTGATGGCGACGAGCGCCGGATCATTCCATTTGGTGATCTTGCCGAGGTAGATATTGGCCAGGATTGGCCCTGTGAACTTCAGCTTGCCGAGTGGGATTCCCGGGATATTGAAGACGGGGACGACGCCCCCAATGACGATCGGGAACTGACCAAGACCATACGGCTTCAACTCGGCGGACGACAGGGGCATATCCGAGGCCCCGAAATCCACCTTGCGCGCCTTGATCAGCTCGATGCCGGCACCGGACCCGACACCCTGATAGTCGATCTTCGTACCGCCATTGGCACGGAAATCGGCCGCCATATAGTCGGCGGTCCATTTTGACAGGATTGGATATGCAAAGGTCGATCCAGCGCCTGTGACGGTTATAGGCGGCGGCAACGCCCGGACAGATGAGGCAGCGCCGGCGACGAGCAGGCTTCCGCCAAAGGCCAGCAGGCCACGTTTTGTGACTTCTGAACGCATAATACCCTCCATCTGCCGTCAGACACTTCGGTCTGATCAGCGGTTTAAATCAGCACAGGCAGGCGATTTTCTCGATCACGGGCTGACAGAGTTCCGGTTTGCCGCCGCAACAGTCTTCCATCAGGAATTCGAGCAGGCCCTTGACGCCGTCGATGTCCGAAAAATAGCGGATGCTCCGGCCTTCGCGGACACTGCGAATGAGTCCGGCATGGCTCAGGACGGACAGGTTAGCCGACATGGTGTTCTGGCGAACGCCGAGGTGCTCGCCGATATCCCCGGCCGTCATGCCTTCAGGTCCAACCTTGATAAGCAGACGAAAGACGTCAAGCCGGGTTTCCTGGCTTAGGGCGGCAAAGGCTTCGAGTGATTGCTTCTTTTCCATACATCGCGATTACATGATATATAGATGTGTTTCAAGGCAAAAATGTCCGGCTCTTGCAAGTCACGAGTTCGATACGGCGAGCGCCTTGGCGATTTCAGGCACCATATGCCTGGCAATCCTGCCGGCGCCGATCAGAGTTGCTGCTGCCGCGCCGGCCCAGTTTCCATAACCTATAAGCCAAAGACCAGGCATCTTGACCGCCTGCTGATCTATCAATTCCACATGGCCGTCGGCGCCAATGATGCTGAGCGGAGAGAGATGGCTTAGGTTCGCGCCAAATCCCGTGCACCATATCACTGCATCGACTTTTGTTTCTGTACCGTCCACCCACACGACACCGTCAGGAGTAAAGCGCGAGAAAGGTCGGACGGTTGTCAGCACACCCCTTTCTCGGGCTTCGCGAACGGGCGGTACCATCACGATATCGCCGAGGCCACCTGCAGGCGCAGTGACGTCCTTGCCCAAAATCCTTGCTGAGGCGCGCTCAAAAAGAACTCTTCCATCGACATCGTCGGGCAGGAACAATGGCTCGTTTATAGTGACCCATCTGGTGTCTGCCACTTTTGAGACTTCCGCCAGGATCTGGGCGCCCGAATTACCGCCTCCTACGACGAGGACGCTTTTGCCAATGAACGGATCGGAATTGCGATAATTGCCTGAATGGACTTTCAACCCGCCAAATAGCTCGCGGCCCTCATAATCAGGAACAATCGGATTTGACCAGGTTCCAGTGGCGCTGACGACCGCGCGGGCCTTGTAATGATTGCGATCAGTTTCAATTGCAAACCGTTGATCCGCAACGCGAACAGCGGTCACGCGCTCTGGTCGCTGGATTGGCAGGCTGTACCGCGCCTCATACTGGGCCAGGTAGTCCAGCACTTCATCACGTGTCGGAAATCCGGTGCTGTTGCTAGGAGGCATAAGCCAACCAGGCAGCGAGCTATATCCTGCTGGAGAAAACAGCCTCAGTGAGTCCCACGTGTGACGCCAGGCTCCGCCTGAAACGGGCTCTGCGTCCAGAATGATAAAACTCAAGCCGGTGCGGCGAAGATAGTAGCCGGTGGCAAGGCCCGCTTGTCCTCCGCCAATGACCACAACGTCATAATGCTCCGACATGGGAGTTTGCCTTTTCTAGTCTTTCGACTATTCCTGGCCCAAATGGAGCCCGCGAGACAAGTATCTCAAGACGGGCGTCTAGCTACAATGCGGCATTTTAACCCCGACAAAACAGGGATTTCCGTACCTCACCACAACCCCATACAGGGCAAGCAGACTGCCCAACATGGTGGCCTTCAACCATGCTTTTGAAGTTGATCCGGCCGCTCCAAGCCTAATCGTCGCTTTGCGTGGCGAGAAACTTCCCATTTTGGATCTTGGCAAGCCCAATCAGATGTTCTGTCGTCTTGGTAAAGTTGACGAACCCTCTGGTTTCGTAGGCATTGAACTCGAAGGCTCCGCAGCCTTGCTGCGGTCGCTTGGTGTTTTGCCCGCCCCGAAGGGAAGGGGATATGGCGCTGAACTCGTGAGCATCGTGGCCGCCGGCGCTCGCCAAAAAGGGATCGAAGAATTGTGGCTCCTGACCAGGACGGCCAAACCGTTCTTTGAACATCTCGGTTGGCATGTCAGCGACCGTGGTAGCGCGCCGGAGATGCTCGCAACCTCCGTGGGGTTTGCTAGCCTGTTCCCATCGAGCGCAAGGTGCATGTCGCTTACGTTGACCTGAATTTACTGCTTCGGCCTGGCGTTCGCGAACTCGCGCTTCTTCCACATAGAAGAACATTGTGCGTGACGGTAGTCCATTGATAAAGCTAGGAAAATTTCGCAATTGCTAGTATCCGCCGCTGCAACGGCCCAACCGGCGCCGCTCGATTTCTATCCCACAGAACAAGGCTTGGGCTGATTTTGGTCTATTGCGAGCACAGCCCAGGTAAGCGATTGCCGACAAGCGGACATCCAAAAGGCGAGCTGATAATCGCTCAATTTCGGCAAAACCGATGAACGATCCGTTTTGAAAGCTCAACAACATCAATTATATATTTAAATTCTTGCGTAAATTGTGCGCGCTAAAAAATTGTACGTAGTTGCATTTGCTTGCAGATATTTCGCACACGCCACATCATTTTCGCGATGTTATAATGTCGGCGAAAGAAAGTCCCTGTATCTGGACCTAGGCAAGGAACTCAGGCTAAGCTCAGCCAACCCCATGGATTATGAGTTAGGGCAATCCCGAGAATATTAGCAAACACGAGTTCGGCAAGAATGAAGCTGCACCATCGGATCGGCTTTGCCGCCGACGAGCGCATGGCTATGACGCCAAGCGTGATATAGGCGACGACCAGAACCAGTTTCACCGAGAGCCACTGGTTGCTGAAAATATCTTTCGGCAAAATGAACACCAGGGTCAGGGCTGCCGCCAGCAAAACTGTGTCTATGCCATAGGATAATAGTCGAACCGGTCGCAAAGTCGGCCATTTGGCGCCCAATAGACTGGCGACGCCGCGCGAAAAGAATAGGCCCCCACTTAGCGTAATAGCGCAGATATGCACGATCAGAATGCAGGGGTACAAAGCCACGTCTAACTCCGGGCGCCGACCGGTTCGTCCCGTTCGAGATGAATAATCGGCACATTCAGCTTGCCGGTAAATAGTGGCATGAACTCATGAGGTTCGTCACGAAGCATTGCGGTGACGCAAGCCGCCATAACCGGCGACAGTAGAAATCCATGCCTGTAGAGCCCATTGATTTGGATCGTTCGGCCGGCGTTGCGCATTCGTATTTCCGGCAAAAGACTGGGATAGGCGGCCCGAAACCCGCTATTCATCGCGACGATACGCGCCTTATTGAGGCCGGGCAGGACCTCGATCGCAAAAGACAACAAAGTCAACGCCGAGGTGACGCGCACACGCCAGTCGCTTTCGTCGGCGCCGACAATCGCAGTGGCACCTATAGCAAATTCCTGTCCCGGCCGCGGCACGATGTAAAATGGGGAAGGACCTCCGACAACACGCACCGGTCTTGAGAGACAGACTTCTGGCTGATGAACGGTGACGATCTCGCCCTGGACACCATGAAGATCCGCGTCCAGGCCGCGCACATAACCTCTGCAATCGATCACGCGATCGAACTCTTCGATCAGAGTTCCAGGATCGGTTTCAGCCAGGCGGAACCGTCCACCCAGGGCGATAAACCGGCTATAGATTGCCTGCATGGCCTTGTCCGGCGTGAGGTAAGCTTCGTGTGGCAGGAAGACGCCTCGGGTGTGGTGACCCGCCAGATCTGGTTCAAGCCGTGCAATGGCTTCCGCGTCAAGTTTCAGCCATGCATTCGGTCCCTGGATCAGCGGTGCGGCGAAGGCTTCGAATTCGGCAATTGAATTTTGACCAGCGAGGACGAGGCTGCCGGATTCATGCAGGCAGGCTGCATGTCCCTCTCCAAGAAGGTCTTTCCATAGTTCTATACCCCGGAGGCCGGCCAGGACATAGGACGACGGAAGAATATCGCTTTCGCTGAGCGGCGCGAGCATGCCCCCGGCGATCGCGCTGGTGTTTTCCGGAGGATAGGGCGAGCGATCGAAAAGGGTGACCATATGCCCCGCAATTCGCAGACTCAGCGCCGTAACCAGGCCAGCGACGCCTGCGCCAACGACGGCGACAACATATTTTTCGTTGCGGGACATGGATGAAGTCATGGTGTTAGCCAGCAGGCGAGGAAGAAACGGCGAGGCGGCGTTCGGTGAACGCCGCCTCGATCTGCACGGGTCAGGAACTCGTTCGACTTCAGGTGAGGTTGATACGAAGGAGTCCGCCTGTGCAAAAGGAAGGTTACGGACAAATGCCGCGGTAACGGGGTATCTGTCCTACGAGGGAACAGGGTCTAAAGCGGCTGTCGAGCTCCAGGGCGAGAACAAGGTCCCAGCCGTCCTTACAGGCGCCCGTCGACCCAGGCAGACAGAAGATGAACTTGTCTCCTGCCTGGCCGGCGATGGCGCGAGACTGAAGCGTCGCAACGCCCACCGTGGCGAGGCTGGCATTGTGGAACACCACGCTGAAGCCTTCCATTTCCCGACGGAACAATGGCCGTACAGCCTCAGGAGTGACGTCGCGAGGCGCGAAGCCCGTTCCACCGGTCGTCAACACGACATCGACGTCTTCGTCAGCGATCCACTTACCGATCTGATCGCGAATGGCGCCGACATCGTCGATGACGATCTTGCGCTCAACCAGCTTGTGACCGGCCCCGACAAGGCGCTCCGCCAGCAGAGCGCCGGAGGTGTCTGTGGTCATATCGCGGGTGTCGGATATCGTCAGAACCGCAATGTTGAGCGGAAAGAAAGGTAGGTCCGGATTGATCCCTGGCATTGTCAGGTCCTAAGCCGTGGCAAGTGATGCATTCACGAAGCGCGGGAACAGGATATTGTTCTCGAGGTGCATGTGAACGCGCAGATCAGTGTCGAGCTTTTGGCAGGCGGCGTAGAGCGCGCGCCAGGTTGTGCAGGCACCATCCGGCGGAACGAAATCCGTCGTCAGCTTCGCCAGGGTTTCCAACTGGACGCCGAGGTCTTCGTGATCACTCATCATGCGAGCGACGGGATGGGTGAGGTCATACTGGCCTGTCAGCATGGCGGGGAACAACATCTGCTCTTCGATGGCCTGATGCTCGTCCAGTTCGTGAGCCATGATGGCCAGAAGATCGCCGAGGCCGTGCGGGCAGTTGGGGCTTTCGCGATGAACCGCCTCGACACGGCGGGCCATGCGGATGGCTTCGGGGAATTCGGCGCGATGAACATCGTGATATCGTTCGATGATATAGGGAATAAGGGCTTCGGTCGCCTTGGGCGCTTCTACGTCTTCGCCTTTGAGGGCCGCCAGATCATCGACCACGTTCTTGAGTTCGACGCCGCGTGTTGCGGCGGCTTCGCTGAGTGGGACGCCGCCCTTGCAACAGAAGTCAATTTTGTAACGCCGAAAAACCGCCGTGGCACCGGGGACCGCGATGGCGATGTCCTTTACTAACGCATCTTGCATATTCATCTTGAAGTACTCCTTGACCCGACTTCAATAGCGGGCGCGGCCCCATTCGGCATTAAAGGCCGTCAATTGGCCGCCTAAGGCTTTTGGGTCGACGGATTGATAAACTTGCCAGGTGCGACACGCGCTTGGAGCTTGCTGCCGCCGCAGGAAATCTGCGAAGTTCGAGGCCATTCATCAAATCATTTCCGCCGGGCGCAACGAACGAGCGTCGATGCCAAGATGGCTGGTCCTCTCGCGAAAAGGTCTTCGGTCAATCGCTATGCGCCCAAAATTTCTCGATTCCTCTCAGCTGGTACCGCCGGCACCGCCGCTTTGGCTTTTGCAATTGGTGACGGCCCCTATCAACGCTGTATTGACCGCATCTGTCAGACGCCTGGCGACGCAGCGTCCGGAGGTTTTTCGCAGGCTTGGGCGTTTTCAGCGGTGCGCGTTTCTGATTTCGCCGACCGACCTGCCTTTCGCTTTCAAGCTTGTACCTTTGACGCCAAACGGAAGCGTGCAAGTGGTATCCACGAATGACCAAGGACCTTTTTCCGTCAGGATCAGCGGAAAGTTCATGACGTTGATTGGACTTTTCGACGGCACGATCGATGCGGATTCCAGCTTCTTTGGCGGCGATATCAGAATGGAGGGGGCGACTGACGCGGCTTTAGCTCTGCACAATGCACTGGAGGCCGCCGATCTGCGTGTTAGCGATATTCTGGGATTGCCACCGCAATTGAAAACCTCCTTTGATCGGGTGTTCGCGAGCCTGAACACCCGGACGCGCCATGACTTCGCGTAAAGGTGCCAAACTGGAGCTGGTTTGTCCGGCCGGCTCGGTGCCGATGCTGCGCGCCGCTATCGAGGGCGGGGCCGATAGCGTCTATTGCGGCCTTCAGGATGAGACCAATGCACGAAACTTTCCAGGTCTGAACCTTGAGGCTGCGGAGTTGCCCGGCGCCGTAAGGTGGACCCATGAAAAAGGAGCCAAACTGCTTCTTGCCATCAATACCTTCGCGAAGGCCGGCGGCACGGACGCGTGGCAGAGGGCGGTGGATTGTGCCGCGCGATCACAAGTCGATGCAATCATTGCGGCCGACCTCGGTGTCCTCGCCTATGCGCACGCGACCTGGCCGGATTTGCGGCTGCACCTCTCCGTGCAGGCCGCCGCCGGCACGGCCCAGGCGGTTGAATTTTACGCGCAGACCTATGGCGTAAAGCGTGTCGTGCTTCCGCGAGTTCTTAGCGTGGAGGAAATCACCAGATTGACAAGGGCTGTCGACGTCGAGATCGAGGCCTTCGTTTACGGTGGCCTTTGCGTCATGGCGGAGGGGCGATGCGCCCTGTCGTCGTACGCCACCCATGGATCGCCGAACCTGACCGGCGTTTGCTCGCCTCCGGAATCCGTCAGTTTTGTCGAGTCCGGAGGCGCCACTACGTCCAGGCTCGGAGACTTTGCAATTGATCGCCACATTCGAAATGAACCCGCCGGCTATCCAACGCTTTGCAAGGGCCGTTTCGTTTTGGATGAGGAGCCGTCCTACCTTTTCGAGGATCCGGTCAGTCTCAACGCAATGGACATGCTCGCCGGCCTGAGGAGGGCCGGGGTTACGGCAGTGAAGGTCGAGGGGCGTCAGCGAGGCAAGGCCTACGTATCACGGGTAGCCCGTGCATTCAGGCTGGCGATCGACGCTCTTGAAGAGGGGAAGCCTACGACGCCTTACGCGAATATGCTTACGGACCTTGCCGAAGGGCGTAAAGAAACGTCGGGAGCATACAAGAAATCATGGCGATAGCTGACTTGAGCCTCGGGCCGCTGCTCTTTAATTGGTCGCCGGAACGCACGGAGAATTTTTACGCGCGAATAGCGGACGAAAGCCCGATCAATCGCGTCTATCTGGGCGAGATCGTATGTTCCAAGAGGATACCTTTTCTCGGACCTGTCCTTGCGCGGGCGGCAGAGCGCCTGATCGACGCCGGCAAGACTGTGATCTGGTCGGGCCTGGCGCTGCCGGCGACAGAACGGGAGCAGTCCATGTCGGCCGCGCTTGCCGGCTTGGATGACGAAATCGAAATTAACGACATGTCGGTCCTGCTAAGACGCGGGAATCGGCCGTTTGTCGCCGGTCCGTTTCTTAACGTTTACAATGAGCTGGCGGCAAAGCAGCTGATAGCAATGGGATGCGCGCGCCTTTGCGCCAACATCGAATTGTCGCTTGAGGCCATCGGCGCAATCCACAGATCCATTAGGAACCTTCCGATCGAGATCTACGCCTTTGGCCGCCTGCCACTGGCTTTGTCGGGCCGTTGCTATCACGCGCGAGCCCACAACCTTCACAAGGATGCCTGTCAATTCGTCTGCGATAAAGATCCCGACGGCAGGTCTCTGCGCACGATTGACGGTCAGGATTTTCTGGCTATCAACGGTATTCAGACCTTGTCGGCCGGTGTCCAGGTCCCTGGGCTGCCGATCGATCAATTAACCGGGGCAGGGGTGACGACCCTTCGTCTAAGTCCACATACAATGGATATGATCGCCGTTGCCCGTCTGTTCGAATCCTTTGTGAGAAGAGCCGTCGACGTCGCGGATTTGAATCGCGGCTTGCAGGCCTTGTCACCGCCCGGGCCGCTTGTATCGGGCTATTTGCAAGGGGAGCCGGGTTGTCGGAGCTTCCGGCCAGCGTGACGTTCTGTCACGTATCTTTTGCGATTGAAAAGCATTAGCAATAATTCTCACAGTAGGAATTTCATCATGGCGACGAGTGCAGAACAAATGAGAGGCTTTAAGGGGCTGTCTGTCCTCAGCGCCGGTTTTCGGCCCTTCTATCTGGCTGCGGCGGGATGGTCGGCCATCATGGTGCCGCTTTGGATCTGGATCTATTCCGGTGTCGGACAGGGTGGCGGGCACATCAATGTGGCATGGCACGCCCATGAGATGCTGTTCGGATATTTGGGTGGCATTATCGCCGGCTTTCTGCTGACCGCAGTTCCGAACTGGACGGGGCGTTTGCCGGTAACCGGAGCTCCACTCGCCCTGTTGTTCGGCCTGTGGGGGATAGGCCGCCTGGCCATGCTCATGCCGGACTGGGACGGTCTGTTCTCCGGGCTTTTGGATTGTGCCTTCCTGGCGATATTTGCCGGGGTGATCTGGCGGGAAATTCTTGTCGGCAAAAATTGGCGCAATTTGCCCATCGCGATCATGGTAACGCTCCTGGCCCTCGCCAATATCGCATTCCATCTCGGGGAAACTCAGATGACGATCAGGCTGGCTCTGGGGGTGGTGCTGACGATGATCACATTGATCGGCGGGCGCATTATTCCGAGCTTTACCACCAATTGGCTGAAGAAGGCCGGCATGGCCATTATGCCTCCTGTCTTCAACAGGCTTGATTTGGCTATACTTATTGCGACAGGCGCCGCGCTGCTGAGCTGGGCAGTTGCTCCGGGCTTTATCGGCTCCGGCTGCGCTCTCCTCGTCGCCGGTGGGCTGAACGGTTGGCGGTTGAGTCGGTGGAAGGGCATGGCGACACTTAGCGAACCTCTGGTCTGGATCCTTCATGCCGGATACGCCTGGCTTGTCGCCGGACTGGTTCTGCTGGGCATGGCCACGCTAGGTCAGTCGTTCAATCCCGGCGGCGCCATTCCCATGCAAGCCGGCCTCCATGCCCTGACAGCCGGCGCCATCGGTGTTATGTCCCTGGCTGTTATGACGCGGTCGAGCCTCGGCCACACAGGCCGGGCATTGAAAGCCGATCTTGGCACGCTGGTGATCTATATCTTTGTCAACCTTGCCGCTTTCGTCCGGGTCGTCGCCGCTCTCGACCCGCCCCTATATATGATGGGGTTGATCGTCTCGGCACTGCTTTGGATGGGAGCCTTTGGAGGGTTCATGATTGTCTATGGACCTAAGCTGGTTACTGCCCGATTGCGTGATTAAATCGAGAGGGTTCAATTGACGATTGTCAAGCCGTTGAAGCGGACCTGTCAATAGAACTGGGCGTAACAGGCGTTAAACTTGCCATTGATCGGCGCTGCGGCAATTGATGTGTCTCTGTTGGCCAATTCACTGCTGAAGGACTTCCAATGGCTTTCGAGGCACGCGGCCTTTCTGACGGATTCGGCCGCCGCTTTTCCTACGTTCGATTGTCCGTAACGGAAGTGTGTAACTTCCGCTGTACCTATTGTCTGCCTGACGGCTGGAAGAAGACGGGGCCGCTGAGTTTCCTGACGCCGGCCGAAATATTCAACCTGGTGTCGGCCTTTGCCGATGTCGGCGTTTCGAAGATTCGCATAACCGGTGGCGAGCCCAGCGTTCGCACCGACCTGGTCGATGTCATTGCCAATCTTGCAGCGGTCAACGGAATTGAAAAGATCGCCATGACCACAAATGGCTGRAACCTCGACCGTCGCGTCGGCCATTGGCGAAATGCGGGATTGAGCCATCTCAATGTCAGCGTGGATTCCCTGGACCGGAATACATTTCACGAGATCACGGGCCACGACAAGTTGCCGGTTATCATGGCGGGAATAGACGCCGCACTTGGTCTCGATTTTGCCGCAGTCAAACTCAATGCGGTGCTGTTAAAAAGCACAGCGGAGGCCGGGTTCGACACTTGGGCGGAGTTTGTTCGCGACAGGCCTATTGCTGTCCGCTTTATCGAGTTGATGCGCACGGGCGATAACGCAGACTATTTCGCCGCGAATTATGTCAAGGGTAGCGTGGTCACGGATTGGCTGGACGCGAACGGATGGCAGTTGCAAACCAAGCTGAAAGACGGCGGGCCGGCAGCGGAATATGGCCATCCCGACTATGCTGGCCGCATTGGCTTGATCGCGCCTTATGCCGCCGGCTTTTGTGATGGTTGCAACCGGCTGCGCGTAACGGCACGCGGGAAGCTGAGACTATGCCTTTTCGGTGAAGGAGGCTGCGATTTGCGTGATTTGCTGCAGCATTCCACCGACCGAGGCGCGTTGATACAGCGGATTTCAGAAGCCCTGTCAGGCAAGGCAGCCGGCCATCGCCTGCACGAGAATATGCCGGGTGATCTGCGCCACCTCGCCGAGTTGGGCGGGTAGCTCAGTGCGGCCAATTCCTTTAGGCACGTAGCGAGACAACCGAGCGATCGTCGATGGGCCACATTTCCTTAGCTGCCTTGCCATTCACGTGATGATCCTGGGGCATATGATTGTCGATCAAGGGGCTCGGCTTGGCCAGGCGCTTCAGCGTGACGGCCTTGGTGATGCGGATTTCGGGGCCTTGGACCTCAACACCATAGTCTGCCAGGGTGGCGAAGGCTCGCGACAGGTTTTCCGCCGTCATGCCCATCAAAGAGGCCAAGGTGCGTTTTTCATAGGGCAGGGTGAAGGAGTCGCCACCGCCTTGCCGCACCTGCTGGGTGATCAGGTAATTCGCAAGGCGTTCCGCGCCTCCACGGAGTTTCTGATTCTTGATGGAACGAACCAGACCCCGGTAACAACCGGACAGTTCGTGGGCAACGGCAACCGCGAAGGCTGCGTCCTCGTTCATGGCGCGGCGGAAGGCTTCCGCCGAAATCATGAGGATTTGAGATTTTTCGAGTGTGCGGGCGGACATCAGAGCGTTGGCGTCAAGCACGACGGCGGCGAGGATGAAAGTCGAGACGGGCCGGAGAACGGCAAGAGTGCTTTCCTTGTCATTCCAGGTCCCCTGCAGTTCGACCGCGCCCTCCATCAGAATATAGAGGAAATCGACAGGATCGCCTTCGTACATGAGCGTTGTTCCCGCAGGAAAAATTTGCAGGAAAGAACCACTGGTAACGTCGCTGAACCGTTCATTGCTCATACCGGAGAACAATTGCAGATTGCGGATGCGTTCCAGGTCGGAGATTCTCATATGACGTCTTCCTTTATGCGGTACAATGTAGACGTTTTCATTCTGATAGTAATCGCTGGGGTCGCGGCTTCCTTTAGAAGGCCGCCAAACGCTCAACGGAAAACGCTTTGTCTTGCACAAGGTGCAGTTTTGATTGATATATGTCAATCGCGTGAATACACTTACGTACAAATACGTAGCGACCGTTTTGATATTAATATAGAGAATTTGGCATTGATAAATATCAATTGGTCGCGGTAATTTAAGCAAATATGGCTATTTTTGGCGTCATATACCAGTCCAATTTGAAATCTATTCATGTGTGACTGACGACAATGGGTCTGTAAATTGACAAACGTCAATCGTAAGGCTGCCGACCTGAACTAATTCTGTATGCAGCGCCAAGCGCCGTCTTGCAGTTGCACAGGTACGATATGTCGTTGAAATCCAATACCCCAGCACCCGGAGCCTTCGCTGCACTCTGGGTCAGTACGATCTCCTTCACGGCCTGTTTCGCCGTCTGGACGATTTTCGCCATTATCGGCATTCAGATCAAAAATGACCTTCATTTGACCGATGCCGAGTTTGGGCTTCTGGCGGGTACGCCAATTCTGACGGGGTCTCTCGTCAGGCTCTTCCTGGGCGTTTGGACGGATCAGTTCGGCGGCCGAATTGTCAACCTGATCGTCATGATAGCGGCGGCCGTCGCGACATTTCTGCTTTCCTACGCGCACACCTATCCGCAGTTTCTTCTCGCAGCGTTGGGCGTCGGTATCGCAGGCGGGTCTTTTGCTGTCGGTGTGGCCTATGTTTCGCGTTTTTATCCAAAGGAAAAGCAGGGAACAGTCCTGGGCATTTTCGGCGCCGGCAATATCGGCTCTGCCTTCACCAAGATCGTTGCCCCGATCGTCATGATCGCATTTGGCTGGACCGGCGTTGCGCAGATCTGGGCCGTCGGGCTGTTTGTCATGGCGCTGATCTTCTTCTTCACGACAAAGGACGATCCAGATCTGGTCTCCAGGCGTCTGGCGGGCGTGAAATCGGTGCCGATGCTGACCCAGCTTGCGCCGCTCAAGAACCTCCAGGTCTGGCGTTTCGCACTCTACTATTTCTTCGTTTTCGGCGGGTTCGTTTCCCTGGCCCTGTGGCTACCGCACTATCTGGTCGGCGTCTATCATCTCGACATACGAACAGCCGGCCTATTCGCAGCGGCCTATTCTATCCCGGCCTCCTTATTCCGCGCAGTGGGCGGATGGATGTCCGACAAGATCGGCGCGCGCAGGGTCATGTACATGACCTTCGGCGTGGCCATCATCTGTACATTCCTCCTGGCCTATCCCTCCGCCAGTTACATCGTCGATGGCGTGAAGGGGCCGATCACGTTCCGCATCGAAACCGGTCTCGTCCCTTTTACCGTCATCATCTTTGTCCTTGGCTTCTTCATGAGCCTGGGCAAGGCGGCGGTCTACAAGCATATCCCAGTCTATTACCCCGACCGCATCGGCGCCGTGGGCGGGGTCGTCGGCATGGTGGGAGGGCTTGGCGGCTTTCTGCTACCGATCGCCTTTGGCTTCCTCAACGACATCACCGGAGTGTGGACCAGTTGCTTCATGCTGCTGTTCGTCCTCGTCGGCTCGGCCCTCCTGTGGATGCACTTTGCCATCCGACGCATGGAGCAGGCTCGCTTCCCCGGAATGTCTTCCCTTCCCGAATTGCCTGAGCTGGTCGGTATGGGCCAGGCCCCCACACCCCACTCATAAAGCGACCAAGTCTTAAGGAGACTTAAACATGGCAAATCACGTACTCACCGATTGGAAGCCCGAAGATCCGGACTATTGGGCTGGCAGGGGCCGCGGCATTGCAACGCGCAACCTGTGGATTTCGGTCCCCAATCTTTTGCTCGCCTTCGCCATCTGGATGGTTTGGTCGATGGTTGTCGCCAAGCTGAAGCTGATCGGTTTCAAATTCACCACGGATCAGTTGTTCTGGTTTACCGCACTGCCGGCCTTGTCAGGCGCCACCTTGCGCATCTTCTACAGCTTCGTCGTGCCGATCTTCGGCGGGCGGTTGTGGACCGTTCTAACGACGCTTTCCCTGGCGGTCCCGGCGGTTGGCATCGGCCTGGCGGTGCAGAACCCACACACCCCCTACACGGTCTTTGTTGTCCTGGCGCTTCTCTGCGGCTTCGGCGGTGGCAACTTTGCGTCGTCGATGAGCAACGTTGCCTTCTTCTTTCCCAAGAAGGAAAAAGGTAACGCGCTTGCCATCAATGCCGGGTTCGGGAACCTCGGTGTCAGCGTCATGCAGTTTGTCGTGCCCGTTGTCATTGCCAGCGGCCTGTTCGCACCGGTGTTCGGCGTCGGCCAGGTTACACATGACAAAGGAATCGAAGGTCACCTATATCTTCAGAATGCCGGCTTCATTTGGGTGCCGTTCATAATTGCCGCCGCCGCTGCGGCGTGGTTCGGCATGAACGACATTTCAACAGCTAAGGCCTCGTTCAAGACTCAGTCGGTTGTTTTCAAGCGCAAGCACAACTGGATCATGTGTTGGCTATATCTCGGCACTTTCGGGTCTTTCATTGGCTTCTCCGCTGCCTTTCCGCTGCTGTCCAAGACATTATTTCCGGATGTTCTGGTGCTGAAAATTGCCTTTCTCGGTCCGCTGGTCGGCGCTCTTTCGCGCGCCCTGACAGGCTGGATCTCGGACAAATGGGGGGGCGAAAACGTGACTCAGATAACGTTTGGTGCGCTTATCTTCGGTGTCGTCGGTGTTTTGCGCGGTACGGGTGCCTTTGGCGGCGCCGCCGACTTTCAGATCTTTTTCGCCAGCTTCCTGTGGCTGTTCTTCTGGACGGGTGTCGGCAACGCCTCGACCTTCCAAATGATCCCCGCAATCGTGCGTGCTGATATGCCCAGGCTCATGCCGACGGCCAGTGCCGAAAATCGTCTGCGCGCCTCTGAAATGGAGGGCGCTGCCATCATCGGCTTCACCTCGGCATTTGCAGCCTATGGCGGCGTCTTCATCCCAATGGCGCTGGGGCAATCGCTGAAGTCCACAGGCAATGCCAATACGGCACTCCTGTGCTTCCTGGCCTTCTATGTCACCTGCGCCCTCCTGAACTGGGTCTTCTATGCCCGCCCCGGCTCTATCCTGCGCGGCGCCAAGTCCACCCCCATTCTCAAAGCGGCGGAATAATCATGTCCCATACTCTTGACCGTCTGGCTTTTTTCAAGCGCAAGACCGAGCTGTTTTCAAAGGGCCACGGGGTCCTCAACGACGATGATCGTACCTGGGAGGATGCCTATCGCGATCGCTGGCGCCACGACAAGATCGTGCGCTCGACCCACGGTGTGAATTGCACCGGGTCGTGTTCGTGGAAGATCTACGTCAAGGGCGGCATCGTCACCTGGGAAACCCAGCAGACCGATTATCCGCGCACGCGTCCCGACCTGCCCAATCACGAGCCCCGCGGCTGTGCCCGCGGTGCCAGCTACAGTTGGTACCTCTATTCCGCCAATCGCGTGAAGTATCCCTTGATCCGGTCGCGCTTGTTGAAAATGTGGCGCGAGGCCCGTCTGAAATTATCGCCGGTGGCGGCGTGGGCGTCGATCCAGTCCGACCCGAAGAAGCGCGACTCCTATACCAAGATGCGTGGCGCCGGCGGCTTCGTCCGCGCGACATGGGAGGAGTCCAACGAGATCATCGCGGCCGCCAACGCCTATACGGTCAAGACTTACGGCCCGGACCGGGTCTTCGGTTTCTCGCCCATCCCGGCGATGTCGATGGTGTCCTATGCGGCCGGCGCGCGCTATCTCCAGCTCCTGGGCGGTGTCTGCGGTTCGTTCTACGACTGGTACTGCGACCTGCCGCCGTCGTCGCCGCAAACCTGGGGCGAGCAGACCGACGTGCCGGAGTCGGCCGATTGGTACAATTCAGGCTTTCTGCTGCTGTGGGGCTCCAACGTCCCGCAAACCCGCACGCCCGACGCTCACTTCTATACCGAGGCGCGTTACAAGGGCGTCAAGTCGGCGGTCATCTGCCCGGACTATTCGGAAGCCTCGAAGTTCGGCGACATCTGGCTGGCGGTCAAGCAGGGCACAGACGCGGCTTTGGGCATGGCGTTCGGCCATGTCATCCTGAAGGAATTCCATCAGGATCGCGAAGTGCCCTATTTCCGCGACTACCTGCGCAAATATTCCGACATGCCKATGCTGGTGCGCCTGGTCAAGAAGGACGGCTATCTCATTCCTGAGCGCCTGCTGCGGGCGTCCGATTTTATCGGCGACATGCATGAGGCCAATAACCCCGACTGGAAGACCGTCGCGATAGATGAAACCACGGGTCAAGTCGTGGTGCCGCAAGGCTCGATCGGCTTCCGCTGGGGCGAGGACGGCAAGTGGAACCTGGAAGAAAAATCAGGGGCAGGTGAACCAACTTCGCTGCGACTGGGCTTGAAGGGCGTCCATGACGACGTCTCAGGGGTCGGCTTCCCGTACTTTGCCAATGCAGCCACCGTGGGCTACGCGTCGACCGACCATCCGGACGTCCTGGTCCGCAATATCCCCGTCAAGCGCATGGCGCTGAAGGAAGGCGATGCCATTGTCGCCAGCGTCTATGACCTGTTCCTTGCCAATTATGGCGTCGATCAGGGCTTCGGCGGCGACTTCATGCCGAAGGATTTCGACGACCCACAACCCTATTCGCCGGCCTGGGCCGAAAGTATCACCACGGTTTCGCGTGACAAGATCATCGCCGTCGCCAGGGGCTTCGCGATCAATGCCGAAAAGACCAATGGCAAGTCCATGGTCATCATTGGCGCCGCGATGAACCACTGGTTCCACATGGACATGAACTATCGCGCCGTCATCAACATGCTGGTCATGTGCGGTTGCGTCGGTCAGTCGGGTGGCGGCTGGGCCCACTATGTCGGCCAGGAAAAACTGCGTCCGCAAACGGGCTGGGCGCCGCTCGCTTTCGGCACCGACTGGGCCAAGCCGCCGCGCCAGCAAAACGGCACTTCGTACTTCTATGCCCACACCGATCAGTGGCGCTACGAGACCGTGTCGACCAGTGAGCTGCTGTCACCGACCGCGCCGGAAGGCGACTGGAATGCGTCCCTGATCGACTACAATGTCCGCGCCGAGCGCATGGGTTGGTTGCCGTCGGCGCCGGCGCTGGAAACCAATTCGCTGGACATCGCCAAAGCGGCGAAGGCGGCCGGCATCGACGCCAAGACCTATGTCGTCAATTCCCTGAAGGACCGGTCGCTCAAACTGTCGTGCATGGACCCCGATAAGCCGGTCAACTGGCCGCGCAACATGTTCGTCTGGCGCTCCAACCTGCTAGGCTCGTCGGGCAAGGGGCACGAATATTTCCTCAAGCACCTGCTGGGCGCCAGCCATGGTGTCCAGGGCAAGGATCTGGGCGTCACCGGCGAGCAAAAGCCCATGGATGTCGTTTGGCACAAGGAGGCGCCGGAAGGAAAGCTCGATCTGCTGGTAACCCACGACTTCCGCATGTCGACCACGGCCGTCTATTCCGACGTCGTCCTGCCGACGGCGACCTGGTACGAAAAGCACGACCTCAATACCTCGGACATGCACCCCTTCATCCACCCGCTGACCGCGGCCGTCGATCCGGCCTGGGAAGCGCGCTCCGATTGGGCGATCTTTAAAGGCCTGGCCAAGACCTTCTCGGACATCGCGCCGGAAGTGCTGGGCGTCGAGCAGGACGTCATCCTGACCCCGATCCAGCACGATACTGCCAGCGAAATGGCCCAGCCCTTCGACGTGCAGGATTGGTACAAGGGCGAATGCGAGCCGATCCCCGGCAAGACCATGTCGCAAATTACCGTGGTCGAGCGCGACTATCCCAATCTCTATAAGCGCTTTACCTCGCTCGGTCCGCTGCTGGCCAAGACCGGCAATGGCGGCAAGGGCATCTTCTGGGAGACCGGACACGAAGTTCAATTGCTGAAGGACCTCAACGGCGAAGTGACGGAAGAGGGGATCAGTCACGGCCTGGCGAAGATCGAGACGGACATCGACGCCTGCGAAGCCATCATGATGCTGGCGCCCGAGACCAACGGGGAGGTGGCCGTCAAATCCTGGCACGCGCTGGAGAAACAGACCGGTCGCAACCATGCCCACCTGGCGCTGCCCAAGGAAGACGAGAAGATCCGCTTCCGCGATATCGTCGCTCAGCCGCGCAAGATCATCTCGTCGCCCATCTGGTCCGGCATTGAGAGCGAGCACGTCTGCTACAATGCCGGCTACACCAATGTCCACGAACTGATCCCGTGGCGGACCCTGACCGGGCGTCAGCAGCTGTATCAGGATCACCTGTGGATGCGGGCCTTCGGCGAAAGCCTGTGCGTCTACAAGCCGCCCGTGGATATGAAGACGACCTGGGTCAAGGGCGAGAAGAGCAACGGCGAAGCCGAAATCGTCCTCAGCTTCATCACGCCGCACCAGAAATGGGGCATCCACTCAACCTATTCCGACAACCTCCTGATGCTGACGCTCAATCGTGGCGGACCGGTTGTGTGGATATCGGAAACCGACGCGGCCAAGGTCGGCATCGTCGACAACGACTGGGTCGAGGTCTTCAATTCCAATGGCGCCCTGACGGCGCGCGCCGTCGTCTCGCAGCGGATGCGTGAAGGCACGCTCTTCATGTATCACGCCCAGGAAAAGATCATCAACACGCCGGGTTCCGAGATCACGGGCCAGCGTGGCGGCATCCACAATTCGTGCACACGCATTGTGCTGAACCCGATCCACATGATCGGCGGATACGCCCAACTGTCCTACGGCTTCAACTATTACGGAACGGTCGGCTCTAATCGCGACGAATGCGTTGTCGTCCGCAAAATGAAAAAAGTCGACTGGCTCGAAAAGAAACTTAACAAGAAGGAGCAGGCACAATGAAGATTCGTGCGCAAATCGGCATGGTGCTCAATCTCGACAAGTGCATCGGCTGTCACACCTGTTCGGTGACCTGCAAGAACGTCTGGACCAACCGCGAAGGCGTCGAATACGCCTGGTTCAACAATGTCGAGACCAAGCCAGGCATCGGCTATCCCAAGGAGTGGGAAAACCAGAAGAAGTGGCACGGTGGCTGGACACGCAAGGCCAACGGCAAGATCGAGCCCCGCATGGGCGCCAAATGGCGCATCCTGTCGAAGATATTTGCCAACCCGGACCTGCCGGAAATCGACGACTATTACGAGCCCTTCGATTTCGATTATGGCCATCTGCAGACGGCGCCGGAAATGAAGGCGTTCCCGACGGCGCGGCCGCGGTCGAAGATCACCGGCCAGCGCATGGAAAAGATCGAATGGGGGCCGAACTGGGAGGAAATCCTGGGTGGCGAATTCGCCAAACGCTCCAAGGATGTCAATTTCGAAGGCATCGAGAAGGAGATGTACGGCGCCTTCGAGAACACCTTCATGATGTATCTGCCACGCCTGTGCGAGCACTGCCTCAACCCGACCTGCGTCGCCGCTTGTCCATCCGGCGCCATCTACAAGCGCGAGGAAGATGGCATCGTCCTGATCGATCAGGACAAGTGCCGCGGTTGGCGCATGTGCGTTTCGGCCTGCCCGTACAAGAAGATCTATTACAACTGGAATTCCGGAAAATCGGAAAAGTGCACCTTCTGCTTCCCTCGCATCGAAGTCGGCCTGCCGACCGTTTGCTCGGAAACCTGCGTCGGCCGCATCCGCTATCTCGGCGTTCTGCTCTATGACGCCGATCGTATCGAAGCGGCAGCTTCGGCCGATGAAAAGGACCTATACCGGGCCCAGCTCGACGTCTTCCTTGATCCACATGATCCCAAGGTCATCGCGCAAGCGCGGCTCGACGGCATTCCCGAAGCCTGGCTTGAGGCGGCGCGTTTCAGCCCCGTCTACAAGATGGCCATGGACTGGAAGATCGCCTTTCCGCTGCATCCGGAATACCGGACATTGCCGATGGTCTGGTACGTCCCGCCCTTGTCGCCCATTCAGGCGGCCGCCTCGGCCGGCGCCCTCGAAATGGATGGCGAAATGCCCGACGTCAAATCGTTGCGCATCCCCGCCAAATACCTGGCGAACCTGCTGACGGCCGGCGTTGAAGCGCCTGTCATCACTGCGCTTCAACGCATGATGGCGATGCGGATGTTCATGCGCGCCAAGACTATCGACGGTCGCATCGACGCCGCCATCACCGAAAAGGTCGGCTTAAGCGTCGCCCAGGTCGAGGATATGTACAAGATCATGGCCATCGCCAATTACGAGGATCGCTTCGTCATTCCGACGGCCCACCGTGAAGTCGCGGAAGATGCCTACGACCTGCGCGGCTCGTGCGGCTTCACCTTCGGCAACGGCTGCTCGGGCGGTCAGACCGAGGTCGGACTATTCGGCAAAATCAGGAAGCCCAAAGCCGTTCCGATGGCTGCCAGAGCAAAGGATCTGTAATCATGGCTTATACCTACCAAGGCCTGGCCCGGCTGCTGGCCTATCCGACCCAGGACATAAAGGCAGACGCCGAAGCCATACGGGACGTCCTGAAGCTCGAAGGCATGCTGAACCCCAGTGTGGTTTCGGATCTATCTGAACTGATCGACGATCTCGTCGCAGGCGACCTATACGACTTGCAGGAAGCCTACATTGCCATCTTCGACCGCACACGGTCGCTGTCGCTCAACCTCTATGAGCACGTCCATGGTGAAAGCCGCGAGCGCGGTCAGGCGATGGTGGCCTTGCTTGAGCTTTACCGCAGCCGTGATCTCGAGCTGTCCGCCAACGAATTGCCGGACTTCCTGCCGGTGTTCCTCGAATTCCTGTCGACCATGGCGCAAGCCGAGGCCGCGTCATTCCTGGCCGAAGCCGTGCATGTCCTCGAAGCCATGGGCGAGCGTCTGAAGAAACGTGACAGCAGGTACAAGGCCGTCTTCGACGCCCTGGTCGTGCTCGCCGGCGTCCGGGCCGAAGCCCACGTCCTGGCCGCTTTGCTTGCGGAACCGGAAGAAGACCCGGACGACCTGGAGGCGCTCGACAAGACCTGGGAAGAGACCGCCGTCACCTTCGGCCCGGGTGAGGCCGGCTGCCCGAAGGCTGAAGCCCTGGTCGAGGCCATGCGCTCGACGCCTGCCGTCAAACGGCCGGCTATCGCGGGGGGGCTGTAGTCATGGAAATCCTCAACAGCTTCCTGTTCGGTGTCTATCCGTACATCGCGCTTTCGGTCCTGGCCCTGGGTTCGATCCTGCGTTTCGACCGCGAGCAATATACCTGGCGCTCGGGGTCATCTCAGCTCCTTCGCCGCAAGCAACTTGTCCTGGGCTCGGTGCTCTTTCACCTCGGCATTCTCGTCATCTTCGGCGGGCATCTTGTCGGCCTGCTGACGCCGATCGCCGTCTTCAACTTTTTCGGCGTGGCGCATATGGCCAAGCAGTTACTGGCTATGATAGCTGGCGGCATTGCCGGCGCGTTCGGCCTGGCCGGGGCGCTTATCCTGCTCCATCGCCGCCTGTTCGATGCCCGCATCCGCAAGACGTCGAGTTTCGCCGATATCGCCATCCTGGCTTTGCTGACCCTTCAACTTTGCCTCGGCCTGGCGACCATTCCGCTGTCGGCGCAGCACCTCGACGGTTCGGAAATGATCAAGTTCATGACCTGGGCCCAGGGCATATTCACCTTCAAGGCCGGCGTCGCATCCTACGTCGCCGACGTCAGCCCGATTTTCAAAGCACACCTGATCCTGGGCATGACGATCCTTCTCGTGTTCCCCTTCACGCGCCTGGTCCACATGCTGTCGGCGCCGATCTGGTACCTCAATCGCCGGGGCTGGCAGTTGGTCCGCACGCGCCGCGACATCTCCGAAATCCGCAGGAAATAAGCTCATGACATCCCTTGTTATCGAAGGCGTCGAAATCCCGGAACAACTGATCCGTGACGAAATGCCAAACCATCCGGCGGCGACGTCGGCGGAGGCCCACAAGAACGCGGCGCGGGCCCTGGCCATCAAGGCGCTGCTGCTCAACCGGGCGACGGAACTGTTGCTTACGCCGGAGCCCGAGCCCGATGAAGCTGGCCGTCTGGAAACCGCAGAAGAGGCATTGATCCGGCAAGTTTTTTCGCATGACCTGACGCCTCAGGTGCCGTCCGAAGCGGAATGCCTTCGTTTCTATGAAGCCCGGCCGGACAACTTCTTCACACCGGAGCTTTACGAAGCGTCGCACATCCTAGTGTTGGAGTCATCGCGCGACCTGGCTTTCGACCTCGTGAAGCAATTGCTTGCGGACCAAAGTGGATTTGCGGGGCTCGCCAAATCTTTGTCGGTTTGTCCATCGGGTCAGATTGGCGGTTCGCTCGGCCAACTTCAATGTGGCGACCTGGTGGCGGAAGTCGAGGAAGCCCTCCTATCGACACCTGTCGGGGCGATTTACCCTGAACCCGTTGCTTCACAGTTTGGTTGGCACATTCTGCGCCTGGATCGCCGTGTCGTGCGTCAGCGCCTGCCGTTTGACGCCGTGAAGTCCAAGATATTGATGCATCTTGAAAGCCGGGCCTGGGTGGCTGCGTCAGCGAAATATGTCGAAGGCTTGCTCGATGCCTCGAAGGCTAAGGGGGTTGCGCTTCGGTTGGGCGAGGCCGGCGATATCGAAAAACCCAGTCTGTCTCTCGGAGGCCTTGTCGATGACGAGCGGATGGCCGAGCGGATCGAGCCCTGGTTGGCCGCAGTCGATCCGGACCTGTTGTCTCGCGTCAGTGCGGCATCTGATGCCCAAGGCAAGACCGTGGTCGATCTCATCCGCAGCGAAGTTCGCCATTTCCTCGACCATGCCGATGACGAGTCCTTCACCCAACTGGTTTCCGCGGCGCAAGGGTCGGACGATCCCATGCTGGCCAGCGTGGCCTGCATTCTCAAGTCGCGTTTGGCGCCGCCTGCGAAAAAGACATTTACCCTTATCAAAAAGACCTAAGCCATGTTGTGCATTACCAGGTTCGCGTTACTGAGCTTCGTCAGCGCTCTCGCTCTCGCTCTTGCTCCTCTTGCGGCTGACGCTGCGGCCGACCAAGGAACGGTCATATTCACCAACCGGCTTCGATCGGAAACGGTGGACCAGGACGGTTTCTCGAGCAATGCCAACGCCCTGACTTTACGAACCCAACTGGGTTGGCAGTCACCGAAAGCCGGCGACTTCTCGTTTCTCATTGAGGGCGAGGCCGTTACCGCATTCCAGTCCGATTACAATAGTACCGTCAATGGCAAAGCCTCATTCCCGGTGATCGCCGATCCGGAAGGTAGCCGCATCAATCGCCTGCAGGTCATCTGGACCGGAGCACCCAAAACACAGGTCGTGCTTGGCCGGCAAATTCTCGTTCTCGACAATGCGCGCTTTATCGGCGATTCCGCCTTTCGCCAGACCGAGCAGACCTTTGACGGTTTGAAGATTGCGACAACGGCCATTCCGGGTGTCACCCTGACCTATGCCATTGCCAACCGCGTGAATCGGGTCTTCGGCGAAAAAAGTATACAAGGCCATTGGGACGGATCCGTGCAAGTCGTCAATGGCAGTGGAAAGACGGCAATCGGGACGTTGAGCGTTTACGACTATCTGTTGGATTTCGATAACGCGCCCACCCAGTCGAGCGCCACGCTCGGCGGTCGGCTGACCGGCGAGCATCCGGCGGGCAAAGGCGCCGCCGTCACCTATGGCGCGGAATGGGCGCGGCAAACGGACCATGGTCGCAACCCCGGTCACTTTGCTCTTGATTACACCAGCTTCAGTCTCGGAGTGAAGACGAGCACGCTGGCAGTCAGCCTCAATCGCGAGCAACTCGGCAGCGACGGCACCTTTGCCTTCCAGACGCCGCTCGCGACGCTTCATCCTTTCCAGGGCTGGGCGGATGTCTTCCTGGCGACGCCGGTGCAGGGGCTGAGCGATACCTTCGCGGCCGGCAACTGGACGGTGACGCTGAAGGGGCCTGTTCAGTCACTTAAAGCGACTGTCGCCTGGCATGATTTCCGCTCCACGCGCGGCAAATTTCACTATGGGTCCGAGTGGGACTTGGGCGTTTCGGTTCCCTTGACCAAGAAGGTCTCGGCGAGCGTCCAGATGGCGGATTTTTCCGGCGCACTGCCGGCGATGAAGAGCCGTACGAAGATCTGGCTCGCTCTCGACTATAGCTATTGATCTTCTGGAGGCGCAGTATGGACGTTCAGGAAATGGAAATTGAGAAGCTGCCGGATGCTTTAATCCACGAGCCTCTGAACTGGCTCTTCGCGGAGCATTACCGCCATCGCCAACTGTGCAAGTTGATAGACGCGCTGGCGACGTCTGCGGCTTATAACGATGAAGGCATGGCTGAAGTTATCGGCTTTCTGCAGCATGACATGCCCTTGCATGTTCTCGACGAGGAAGAAGATCTTTTTCCCCTCCTTCGCCGCCGCGCGGCGCCGGAGGATGATCTTGAGCATGTTCTCGGCGTGTTGAGCGGAGAGCATACTAGCGACGTCGACCGCGTCTCCGGGCTTCTTTCGGGGCTGCTGAAGGCTCAGGCGGAACGGAAGGCGCCGTCCCTGATTCCGGGACTGCGCGTCCTTATGGCGGATTTCGCCGCGCACGAGCGCAAGCATATTGCGCTTGAGAACGCGGTCGTTCTCCCGATCGCGCGTATGCGGCTGCAGTCATGCGACCTTCAGGCCCTCAGCGCGCGATTGGCCGCACGMCGCGGCCGGCTCCTCGGCGGTGGGAAAAATGACTAGCCAAATCTTCAGGCGAAATCTGGCTTGGGTCGCGGAACAGACAGAGGCTGATCCTGACGTATTCAAGACCAGAGCCAAAACGTCCGATCCGCAGATATTGTGGATAGGATGCAGCGACAATGCACTCCCGTCTCTGGAAGTCGCTCCCTTCCAGGACGAAGGATGCCTGGTGCACCGCAATCTCGGCAACCAGGTGTCCTCGCAGGATGCGAACCTCTCGGCGACCATCGCCTACGCTCTGCAGAGCATTCGCATTGATCGCATTGTTGTCTGCGGCCATTACGGATGTAACTGTCTGCGGGGCATTCTGCGCGATGAGGCTCGAGATGTCGTCGGCTGCTGGACCAATCCCATCCGCAGCCTGTTCAAGCAGAACCGGCGCCATCTTGACGAGATTGTCAGCGAGGACGCGCAAATTCAGTCTCTGTGTGAATTGAATGTGCGGATGCAGGTGCGAAACCTCTCCGAACATCCTCTTGTCGAAGCGCGTCTGGCTGTCGGCAGCCTGAAGATTGAAGGCGCCCTGTGGTCGGCACGAGACGGTTTGCTGCGCGACCCTGGCATTGCTGTTGCGCGCGTGACCAAGCTGCCGAGACCGGTTCGATCGGTCAAACGTGCGTAGGCTAGCTACCGCCATCCCTGGCCGGGTTTTGAAATGCCGCGCAGATCGGCGAACCTGCGTCTGTGTCCTTCTCAGGAAATAACTATGCCTCTTGCTGCTCCCGACATGTGGATGCTCATCGCGCTCATTTTTGGCGCGGCGGTGATATATTCGTCAGTCGGCCATGCCGGTGCATCAGGATATATCGCCGCAATGGCGCTATTCGGCGTTGCCCCTGCATCAATGAAGGCGACAGCACTGGTGTTGAACATTCTTGTCGCCGGGTTCGCAACCTATCGGCTTTATCGCGCGGAGATGGTCAATTTCCGTGCACTGCTGCCCTTTATTCTTACGTCAGTACCTTTGGCCTTCGTAGGCGGAATGGTGCAGTTGCCCGGCCACTGGTACAGGTCACTCCTCGCGTTCGTTCTCATCGTCGCCGCGTTGAGGCTTGCCATCAAACCTCGCGAGCCGAAAGTAGCCCAACTCGGCGAGGCCGCTCCCGTTCCTCCACTTGTGCCGGCAGCGGTGACCGGTGGAGCAATTGGGGTTCTGTCGGGGTTGACGGGGACGGGCGGAGGCATTTTTCTCAGTCCGATCTTGATTTTTTCCGGCTGGGCAGGCGCCCGTCAATCGGCCGGACTTACAGCGCCATTCATATTGGTGAATTCACTCGCTGGTCTCGCAGGCAGTTACCGGACCTTGGGCCACTTGCCGACTCTCGTGCCCTATCTCGTCATCCCGGCATTGCTTGGCGCAGCCTTGGGCACTCAAATCGGTATTCGATGGCTCGCACCCCTGTTGTTACAACGGGTTTTGGCGATCGTACTGTTAATTGCCGCGACGAAATTTGCTTTTACGTAAGCCGATCAATTTTTTAGCTTTGTGGATAGATTGATATGCGAGTAGTCACGGTTGATGAAGCCACTTCCCTGTTAGAAGCGGCCGCCCCGATGCCCCGATCGCAGAAGCGAGCGCTTGGCCATTGCGACGGGCGCACATTGCTGCAGGACATTGTCGCCTGCCGGGATCAGCCTCCATTCGTGTCGTCGGCAATGGACGGTTATGCGATCATACACTCACTCGATCCCGCTTCCCCAGGCACAATCAACTTTACCGTCGTTGGCGAAAGCCAGGCCGGTAAGGCCTATTTGGGGGGACTCAATCCAGGTGAGGCCGTTCGGATATTCACCGGTGCGCCTGTGCCGCAGCAAGCCACCACGGTGATCATTCAGGAAAATGTTACCCGCGCGGGAGACAGGATTGCCGTTTCCGCCGAGGGGACGAGGGAAAAGAAGACTCATATTCGGCCCGCGGGTCAGGACTTTAAAACTGGAGATACGGTTGCAAGGGCCGGTGAGCGACTAGACGCCTGGCGACTTTCACTCGTTGCTGCCACCGGAGCTTCCCGCATCTGCGTAGCAGCCCGACCAAGGATAGCCATCCTTTGCACGGGCAACGAACTCGTCCCGCCGGGAGGAGCCGTGCGCGACGACCAGATATTCGAGTCGACGTCATTTGGACTTTTGAGTCTGGTAAAGGCATGGGGTGGCAAGCCCACATTCGTCGGAGTCGAGGAAGACAGCCTTAAGGGCATTGCGAAGGCGCTTCGCAAGATCGAAGCAGACCTCATCGTGACGGTCGGGGGCGCCTCGGTCGGAGACTATGACCTGGTAAAGCCGGCCATGCGGTCGCTGGGGTATGAGTCCTCTTTTGACAAGGTAGATCTTCGTCCAGGCCGTCCAACCTCCTTCGGCGTACTGAAGGCCGGCACGAGAGTCCTTAGTTTGCCTGGCAATCCGGCTTCCGCCTTCGTGTGCGCCCAACTGTTCCTGAAGCCATTCATTGAAAGGTCGCTGGGCAGAGTTGGTTGCGATGAGACGCTGAGCCTGCCGTGCGCTGACGCGCTTACGAGCAACGGCGAGCGGCAAACCTATTTGCGGGCCAAGATCGTACCGGACGACGAGGGCCGCCCGGTGTTGAAGGCCTTTGCCGATCAGGACTCAGCGCTAATTCAGGTGTTTGCGCTATCAGACGCTCTTGTCGTTCGGCCGGCCCGCGCGCCGGCGACGCTACCGGGCGACCTTGTGCCCTTCATTCGATTGGACCGACGCTAAATCTTCGGGCGTATTGACGTTCAGGAACTCCCGATCGTCAGTGACGGGGACGTGGCGAACTTTTACGCTATCGAGGTATTTCATCACACCCAATCCACCGCGAACCTTGGAGGCCTCCAGCGCCTGCAGCAGGTGCGGGAGTTGGCGGGTGCTCCACAAGGCGCAAAGGGGATAGTCACGTTGACCCTTGAAATGAACGACATCGCAGTCCTGCACGCAGGCTTCTCTCAAGCGCGAAATAAAGTCGACCGGCAAAGCAGGCATATCGCAGGGCGCGGTAATAACTTCCTTTTTGCCGAGGTTCGCGGCGACGTGAAGGGCGGTGCATACCCCACTCATGGGACCAAGGCCGGCATAGATATCTTCGTCAAACAGAATATCCAGGCCGAACTGAGACAACGGCCCAGCCAACCCACCTCCAAGGGCACCTGCGTTTATCCGGATATCGACATTCTTATGCGGCAGACGATCGATGACTTTTTTGATCAGGCTGCTTCCCTGGAGTGGATACAAGGGCTTGTTTCCGCCCATGCGGCGTCCGAGACCGCCTGCAAGAATTACAAGCATTGATGACGCCGTCTCATGGTCAGATGCTATCGGCTCCATAGGTTGCTCCGGATTTTCCACCCGTCTTTGAGTCTACGCAGATACTCCGAATGCTCATCGTCTTGTCAACCGCCTTCAACATATCAAAGAGGGTCAGACCAGCGATGCTCACACCGGTTAGAGCTTCCATTTCAACTCCGGTTGGTCCAGTCGTCCTGACCTCGCAGCTTATGTCGAAACCGGGGAGGCTTGCATTCGGCTCAATACGTACGCTTACCTTGGTCAGGGCGAGGGGATGGCAAAGCGGTATGAGGTTTGAAGTCTGCTTTGCGGCCATGATGCCGGCGAGTTCAGCAGTGGATATGACCGCGCCCTTGGGGGCTTTGCCATCGCGCACCAGTTGAAGGGTCGCAAGCGAACAAGCCAATTGCCCGGAAGCTGTTGCAGTCCGGGCCGTCGGCGCCTTGTCCGATACATCGACCATCCGGGCCCGCCCGGCTTTGTCGAGATGAGTCAGGGAACTGTCGGTCATAGTCAGCCCCAGCGGCGAAGGTCGTTTGAGTCATCATGAGTTGGCTCGACCCAATGATCGAGATCAGGACCGACCTCGCGCTTCCAAAGGGCGATATCCGACTTAAGCCTGTCCATGGTGTAATCAACGGCATCGAACGTTTCGCGCCGGTGCGATCCGGCCGCACCCACGAACACAATCGGCTCACCGGCCATGACCTTCCCGCATCGATGTACGACCGTCAGGCCCGCGACGCTGAATCGTTGCACTGTGTCACGGGCGACACTTTCAAGGGATCGTTCACTCAATCCAGGATACCAGTCGAGTTCGAGAAACTGAACGATCTGATCGTCTCGTTGCTGCCGAACGATTCCAACGAAAGTTGTCATCGCGCCGCAATGACCAAACGCGTTAAGAAAGCCGGCTTGAAGACGCACGATATCCAGCGGTTGATCCGACAGGTTGGTTTGAAAATCGGAAATGATCATCCGCCTGAAAACACCGAGAAAAATGCGACTTCATCGCCGTCTGATAGCGGCTGGTCAATCCGCGTTGCGGCCTGATTCACGCTCATCTGGATGGCATTGAGGCTTACCCGGCCGGCTTCGGAGGCCTCCCTGAACAGGTCATCCCTGAGCGCGAACAATGTCTTACGCGTTCCAGTCAGGTCAAGCTTGAGGCTGCGTTCGCGAATAACATCGGCCATGCGTCCAAAAAATAGCACTTCAATCATAGCGGCCGTCGATCACAACAAATTGGGGAAACGGGGCGAGAGCCGGTAGCCGAATACTGCCGCGGATCCGGGTAGGAGGTCAGGACGCGATGTCCTTACCGCCGGCAAAAGGAGGGAAAAGCAGATTGTTTTCCAGATGCATGTGCAGCCGGATATCGCCATCCAGGGCACTGCAGAGTTGGTACAAAACCCTGAGGCTGCGCGGGGAGCCCTTCGGCGCCACATAGCCCTCCGTGGACCGGGCAAGCGTATCGAGTTGATCGCTGATTTCGTCGTGTTCAAGCATCGCCCGGCACACGGGATATCGCAACAAATGCTGCGGGCTATTGATCATCGCCGGGAAGAGATTGCTTTCCTCGTTGTCCTGGTGATCTTCGAGGGTGTCGAACAGCAAGGTCAGGGCCTTTGAAAGGCCTGCCGGACAAAAGGATTGCGCCGCCCGCCTTGCTTCAACGGCTTTCGCGAGTCCTATGGCGGCAAGCAACTGCGTGCGATGAACCATCCGGTAGCGCGTGTCTATATAGGTCATGAGGCCGAACATGGAGGTCGGCGGAGGAGAAGGATTGGGCGCAAGCGTCGAAAGGTCCTCGGCAATCCGGTCAAGGCTGATCTTTTGCCTCGCGGCGGCTTCCCATAGCTCAAGCCCGCCAATGCGGTAAAAGTCGACTTCGTACCGGCGAAAGACGTCGCTGGCGCCGATCAAATTCCCGACCAGATCGCGGACGAGAAGGTGTGCAAGTGACATTCCAGCTACTCCAGTGGATGCCGTAGTATAAGGCCTTTCAAACGAAAAGGCATTCAAGGCGGTCAAGTCCTTGGTCAATGCACTTCGGTCGAGCAATTGACATTTTTGGGTTGGTATTGCCGGGGCCGGTTTTCAGTAAGGCTGATCATTCAAATGAAAGATCTGGCAAGTGAGAAATCTGGCATCGGCATTCCACATCGCCCGATCTCGGTATAACGGCATACGAGCCAGCCTAGGATCGATGGGGCTCTTGATCCGGCTTCGCCCGCAGGATGCACAAGTGACCTTTCAATTGACGAATATCAAGAATTGCGCCGTCACGCTCCGGCTGACGCACGTTACAAGCCAAAAATTGCGGCTCGCTCGCTGCTCCGTCAGGGGTGCTTGAAAACCAGAGCGACGATAGTTGAATTGATAGATATCAATTCAACTATCGAGGAATGCAACCGGGCGATTGACGTTATTCGCCGAGCCGTTCCGGCAATGTCAATGCGCAGCTGCGGCTCTGGGGTTATCACCAACGTCAAGTTCTCCTGGAGATTGTTATGACGAACGCCCCTTTTGTCGACCTCGACGTCCACCATAAGCCTGTCGGCTTTTCCGACCACTTTGCCTTCGGCTTTACCAAGCTTCTGCGCTTCTGCGCCGACACCTTTTTTGCAAAGCGCTATGGCCATCGGGCTGTCGTTCTCGAAACGGTCGCCGCTGTTCCGGGTATGGTGGGGGCGACCATAAATCACCTGAAGTGCCTGCGACGGATGACGGATGATAACGGCTGGATCCGTACCCTGATGGAGGAGGCAGAAAACGAGCGTATGCATTTGATGACCTTTGTTGAGATCGCCAAGCCGACCCTGTTCGAACGGTTGGTCATTATCGGCGTGCAATGGATCTTCTACGTTGCCTTCTTCCTCCTCTATCTCATCTCGGCGAAGACCGCCCATCGGGTGGTCGGTTATTTCGAGGAAGAAGCGGTAATTAGTTATACCCACTACCTGGCCGAGATCGACGAAGGCCGCAGTGCCAACGTCCCGGCGCCGGCAATCGCTATGCGTTATTGGAAGATGCCTGCGGGTTCGACGTTGCGCGACGTCGTTCTCCTGGTCCGCGCTGACGAGGCGCATCATCGTGACGTCAACCACGGCTTCTCGAACGAACTGAAGGGTGTGCAACCCGCGACTGGAGCCATCGCCCCCTACCCGGAGCACGCGCTTGAGATCGTTCAATTCACCCGCAAGGAAGCAGCTTGAAAATTCAATGATCCCCGCCTCGTTAGTTCGTGGCGGTGGATTTAATTTTGGCGGGCCTATCAGCCCAGCGGAGATGGGAGGCGCAGATGACCGGATTGAGGTCAATTTTATGCCTGTTTGATGGCGCCGAGAAACAGTTGAGAACACTCGATCTCGCCTTGGCCTTGTCCGTTCAGCACAAGGCTTTTGTGCATGTTCTGCACGTTACCGAACCGATCGATCCGTATCTCGAATTGAACCCTGCGCAGGAAGCAAGCCTGATCAATACGCACGGCCATATAGCCGATCAGGTTGGCTGGATGGTTCGGGTGCGGGCAGAGAAGCTGGGGAAAGACCTATGGCGGGGACGATTGAATTCCAGAGAGTTTTACCAAACGGGCGTCGGCTACGAAGCTTTGACGGGATTTGCCGAAAAAGTCGTGCCGCGTGTCGCACGCACAAATGACCTCGTCATTTGCTCAAGAACCCCGGTCAGGAAGGACGCGACCCCGGACGCCTTTATGAGCACGCTCTTACGCTCTGGAAGACCCGTCCTTTTGACACCGTCACAAGAGGATGGCCTTGATGCGGGTGATCTTTTCGACGGGGATGTCGCGGTGGCCTGGGACCGCAGCGTGCAAGCCACCCGCGCGCTCCATAATTTGCTGCCGTTCCTGCAGGTGAACTGCCGACTTCACATTATTTCCGTGGTGGAACACAACAAGAAGATCGATGTGCGCGACGATCCGGCCGTCATGTATTGGTTGAGGCGCCATGGTTTTGTGCCAAAGGTCCATTTCATCGAGCAGGGCGCCAATGCGGTAGGCGAGCTTCTGTTGTCCAAGGCCCAGGAGGTCGGCGCCGGACTGCTTGCGGCTGGTGCCTATGGGCAGAATGCCATCGTCGAGAGGCTGATCGGCGGCACGTCAATCGATCTGTATCGTCAGGCCGAAATTCCGCTTTTCCTCACGCATTGATCCCTATTGGGCACGGGTCCGCGCTTGCAGCTATCGCAGGCAGAGAGGGCAACCGCGGCGAGTTGCCCTCTCTGCCTGCGCGCTTTTCAAAATCCATCCAAGAATTTCAATTGGGCGTTTGATAGGCGTCAAAGGTGCTTCTGGAAATCAACATATAGTATCTAAGTCGAACAGAAGACCTATATTTTGATTTTGGAGCTTACCATGGCTGATAGTGACGGCGGACTGCGCGCACTCGATTTCCTGCTTCCCACGCGTTCGGACAGGAGCTTCCCAGAAGCTCTGGTCGACTGCAAGCAAACCGTTGAGGAATACATCCTGCGACAGGATTGGCGGGTCAACGCCAATGCCAATACATCCTACAGCAATGCCGGCCTCATCAATAATGCGGCGGGCAAGATCATCGCCAACTACTGGCTGGACCATGTCTATAGCCCTGAAGAAGCCATGGCGCACCGTCGGGCCGATCTGCACATCCACGACCTCGATTGCCTCACAGGCTATTGTGCGGGCTGGAGCCTGCGCGCCTTGCTCGACGAAGGCTTCAATGGCGTGCCCGGCAAAGTCGCCAGCCGTGCGCCACGCCATTTTCGCGAGGCGCTCGGCCAGATGGCCAACTTCCTCGGTATCCTGCAATCCGAATGGGCCGGAGCTCAGGCCTTCAGTTCCTTTGACACCTATCTGGCGCCTTATGTCTTCAAGGACCAACTGTCGTTCGCGGATATCAAGAAGGCCATCCGCAGCTTCGTCTATAACCTCAACGTCCCCGCGCGCTGGGGGCAAAGCCCCTTCACCAACATCACGCTCGACATCACCGTCCCCCCGGACTTGCGTGACAACTTCCCGACGGCCGGCAGTTTGCACCTCTTCAAGGGGATTAAAGACGAGACCCTTTTGGCCGAGGCCAACCGGCGCGGCGCGGCCGCGCTTGAAGACATGAGCTATATCCATTTCCAACCCGAAATGGAGCAGATCGTCATCGCCTATTACGAAGTCATGACCGAGGGCGACGCACAGGGGCAACCTTTCACCTTCCCGATTCCCACAGTCAACGTCATGGAGGATTTCGATTGGGATAGTCCCGTGGCGACAGCGCTGTTCGAGAACACCGCCAAAATCGGCAGCTCCTACTTTCAGAACTTCATCGGGAGCCAGTACCGGTTGAATGCTGCGGGCGAACGCGAGCCCAATCCGGACGCCTACGCACCGCATGCAGTGCGCAGCATGTGCTGCCGTCTGCAACTGGATCTGCGCGAACTGCAGAAACGCGGCAACGGGCTGTTCGGGTCGGCCGAAATGACCGGCTCCATAGGGGTGGTGACCTTGAACATGGCGCGCCTCGGCCATCGGTTCAAAGGCAATATGCCGGGGCTTCTGGCCGAAATCGAAGTGCTTATGGATCTGGCGCGCTCCTCGCTGGAGAAGAAGCGCGTCTTCGTACAGGAAATGTACGATCGCGGCCTTTATCCGTATACGCGCCGCTACCTGCCTCACTTTCGCAACCATTTCAGCACGATCGGCGTCAATGGCATGACCGAAATGGTGCGCAATTTCACGCTTGATGCCTACGATGTCACAGACCCGCGCGGCATAACCTTCTGTCAGGATATTCTGGACGTCATGCGGGCGCGACTGAAGGTCTACCAGGAGGATACTGGCCACCTCTATAATCTCGAAGCAACGCCGGCGGAGGGCACGACCTACCGTTTCGCCAAGGAAGACGCGAAGCACTATCCGGGGATCCTGCAGGCTGGCTTTGATGAAAATATCTACTACACCAATTCCAGCCAGTTGCCGGTTGGCTTCACGGAAGACCCATATGAGGCGCTCGATCTGCAGGACGCCTTGCAATGCAAATATACCGGCGGGACGGTTCTTCACCTCTATATGAGCGAAAGGATTTCCTCGGGAGAAGCGTGCAAGCGGCTGGTGCGCAAGGTGATCGAGAATTACCGCCTGCCTTATATCACCATCACGCCGGTGTTTTCGGTCTGTGAGACCCATGGCTATCTGGCGGGAGAACAGAGCCACTGCCCGACCTGTCGCAAGGAGACGCTCGTCTGGACCAGGGTGATGGGCTACCATCGCCCGGTCGCCAGCTTCAACCTCGGCAAAAAGGGCGAGCATAAGGAGCGCCTGCACTTCAAGGAAGGGGCTACGAACCTGCCGTTGTTCCGGTGTGAGGCGGCCGAATAGACTATGTGGCGCAAGTTGCCGATCACCAGCGTGACGCCCTTCACCTTCCAGGACTACCCGGAGCACACGGCCTGCATCCTGTGGTTCTCGGGCTGCAATATGGCCTGCGGCTATTGTCATAACCCCGAACTGGTGAAGGGAACGCTGGCGAAGCTACCCCACGAAAAGATCGAACGGTTCCTGGCCTCGCGCCGGGACCGTCTCGAAGGGGTCGTCCTGTCGGGAGGCGAATGCACGCTGTCGCCGGCGCTGCCGCAACTCGCCGGATATTTGAAAAACCTGGGATTCAAGGTCAAGATCGACACCAACGGAACGCGTCCGGAAATGCTCGCAGGACTATTGGATGCCGGTCTGGTTGATTTTATCGCGCTTGATTTCAAGGCGCCAGCGGTAAAATTCGAGGCCATTACAGGGATGTCCGCCTGGCCGGATTTTCTTCGTTCGCTCCATTTGGTTGCGGCGGCGGCGATCGGCAAGGAATTGCGCACCACGGTGCACGCCGACCTGCTTGATCGTCGTGACATCGAGACGATGATCCGCCTTCTCGAAGACGTGGGATTTCGCGGCACCTTTGTTCTGCAGAACTTCAGGATGGGCCGGACGCTCGGCAATCTCAAGGCGCCGTCCCGAAGGCTGGACTTGACGAACCTGGCCGGGGCGGGAGTGGACATCCGGTTCCGGAACTTTTCCTGAAATGATCTGGATCCAATGTCACGCGTCAGACTGTCCGGCATAAAGGTTTTGGGTCGGTCGATTGATATTCTTGATTTTTCCGGACGCCTGGACGTGCTCTGCTTGAGCCGGCAACTTGGCGCGCACACAGGAAGGGAGCCAATGCAAAGATCATGGCAAGAGCAGGATGTGCAGCGCTTCCTCGGTAAGGAAGCGCCGCGCTATACGAGCTATCCATCCGCTCACCATTTCGGCGCCATGCCGTCGGTTGCCTACGAAACCGCGCTGCAATCGCTGCAACCG
The DNA here is from genome assembly GCF_056404915.1 of Asticcacaulis sp. P2_B1. Lineage (NCBI taxonomy): Bacteria > Pseudomonadati > Pseudomonadota > Alphaproteobacteria > Caulobacterales > Caulobacteraceae > Asticcacaulis > Asticcacaulis sp. P2_B1. Next base: position 193,794 of record NZ_JBFUDD010000003.1, read on the forward strand.
GACCAAAGTGTAGGTCTTTACCTGCACGTGCCGTTTTGCGAACAGATGTGTTATTTCTGCGGCTGCAACACCCACATTACGAAGCGCTACTCGCCGGTTTCCACCTACGTTGAGAGCCTGGCCCGGGAAATTCACATGGTGGGAGGGCTAATGGCCTTTCGACCGACGGTGCACTCGATCCATTTTGGCGGCGGTTCCCCGGGAATTCTTTCTCCCGAAGACATGGCTGCGGTGTTCGATGCGCTGAAATCGACTTTTTCGATCGATATGTCGGCCGAAATATCGATCGAACTCGACCCGCGGCGCATCACGCCTGCCAAAGTTCAGTCCTATTCGGCGATGGGGTTCAATCGCGTCAGCCTTGGGGTTCAGGATACCAATCCCGAGGTTCAGCGCGCGATAAATCGCATTCAGCCGATCGAACTCATTCAGGCGAGTGTCGAACTGCTCAGGTCACACGGCCTGCAATCGATCGGAATAGACCTGATCTATGGATTGCCGCTGCAGACGCTGGAAAGTCTGGCGGTCACCCTGACCGAGGTTCGTTGCCTTGAACCCACTCGCATCAGTGCTTTTTCGTATGCGCATGTGCCCTGGATGAAGAAGCATCAGACCCTGATTGACGAAGAAACGCTGCCGACGACCGAAGACAAGGCCGATTTCTTCCTGTTGCTCAGTCGGACCCTTCAGGACCGGGGCTACAGAGCCATCGGCATCGATCATTTCGCCCAGCCCGGCGACGGTCTTTCCAATGCGCTGGACAATCACACCTTGAGGCGCAATTTCATGGGCTATACCGACCAGCCGAATGACCGTCTGATTGCGTTCGGCGCTTCGTCGATCAGTGAACTGGATCAAGGCATTTTCCAGAACATTCCTCAAAGCACGACATACCAGAATACGATCAACAAGGCGCAATTGGCGACGAGCCGGGGGTGGCGCTTCGAAGGTGAAGACAAGCTGCGCAAGGCGATCATCGCGGAGTTGATGTGCTATTTCGAGATCGACATCGGAAACATCCTCATCGACCACGAGCTGCCGTTCAGCTATCTGGACAGCGAGCTTGAGCAACTCGGGGAGTTCATTGCCGCCGGCCTGGTTACGGTAGCGGACCGAAAGGTCGTATTTCACTCGCCATTGCGGATGCTTGTCAGGTCGGTCGCCAGCGTCTTCGATCCGCATTCGTCGAATATGGTGGGCGATCACCGGTATTCCAAGGTCGCCTGACCTCGCACGCATGCGCCAAAGCTCTGAGGGAGTACGCCTTACGACCGACGAGGCGTGAATTGCTTGTCCGCACCCAGTGCGGTTAGCCGGATCAGGCCGAAGGTTACCGCAAGCGACAGAAGGTAGGCGAGCAGTTCGGCGTCGGTCGGATGATCCATATAGCCTACCAGGGTGTGCAGGATTTTGCCGGGCACGCTGTCCTGAGCGACGATTGCCGAAGAATCCCAAAGCACGCCGGAAAACGCATTGACGATGCCGGCCTGCTCAAGAAAGCTTACGGCCTGGGCCAGAAGACCGGCGGTCAACAAGGCAATCATGCCGCCGGTCACCGCGAAGAAATGCTTCATCGGGATGCGCACCAGGCCGACATACATCAGCGCCGACAGACCCGCACCCAACAGGACACCCAGCCCTGCGCCCATCGCCATGTTGGCGGGTTGTTCSTGGCCGGAGATGGCGATTCCATAGAGGAAAAGGACGATCTCGGAGCCTTCGCGCAGGACGGCGATACTGACCACGATCGCCAGCGCCATCAGCGTTTTCTCGCCGGAGACGACAGCCGACCCGGCTGTCTTCAGTTCAGCCGCCATCTCGCGGCCGTGACTTGCCATCCACACCGTGTGCCAGGTCAGCATGCCGACGGCGATCAGGAGAACGGCGACGTTGAACAGCTCCTGTCCCATGCCTTCGAAAGCTTGCGAGATGGCCCCGGTGAACAGGGCGATCACGCAGGCGCCAAGGAGCCCGCCGGCGACGCCGCCACCGATCCACAGGCCGCGTCCGGGCACGCCGCGCGTCGCCGCAAGGACGATGCCGATGACCAGGCCGGCCTCGATCAGTTCACGCAGGACGATGATGAGAGTTGCGAGCATCGGACAACTGGACCTTAAAAATACTTTTCATATTCGAGCAGGACGCGGATGCCGTGGCTGGCCGTCGGCTTGCTGAGTCCCCAGAAATAGACAGCTTCGTACTTCAGGCCAGGCACGATCGTGCCGTAGGCGCCGGGACCGGCGTAATGTTCCTGGGTATTGAAGTTTTTGCCCTCGGAGGCGGTTCCGAAATCGCTCTGGATTTCGATGCCGGGATTGAAATGCTCGTTATAAAGATAGCGCGTATTCCACAGGAAAACCCGGTCCGCCTGGCCGGCATGGGCCCCGAGCGGCTGCTTGAAACCGATATTGGCGCGGTGCAGGAAGCGGCCCGTCTGCTTTTCGATCAGCAGCTTGGCCTCGATGGCGTCCTTGTCGCCGTCCAGGGCGGCCTTGACGTACATCACCTTGAGCGCGACGTCGGCCCATTTTTCGCCGGTCTGGAAGACCTGGTAGATGCCGCCGAATTCGCGCGCGTCTAATATCAGCTTATCGCCGGGCTCGCGCACGTAAGAGCCTTCCAGTTCCAGCTTCAGGTGGTCAGTCGGCGTATATTCGAACTCGATTTCGTGCGACTGCGCGTTATTCTTGTCCGGATTGGCGGAAAAGGTGTGCGATCCGGCATATTCGATTTCCAGCTCGCCCTTGACGATATTGGGGGAATAGACCTTGTCGCCGGCAAGAGCGGTTGATGCCAGGGAAAGACCGCCGGCGAGGACGCTGAGCGCGGCGAATAGTCTTGATATGCGGGTCACTTTATCTACTTCGCCTCGATCTTGCCGGCTGTCGTCGCCTTGTGGAAATCGTCGTAATAGCCGTAGGTGCCGGCCTTCAGCGGGCCGACGAAGACGGTAATCTCGGCATTGGTGCCGACGATCTTTTCGCGGTTGAGCGCGTTGCTTTCGAACTCCGCCGGAGTCGGGTCCTGATTGCGGATCGTCAGCCGGATCTTCCTGTCCGTGGGCACGACCAGGACTTGCGGCGAGAAGGTATGGTTTTTCAGCGTGATGACGAAGAGCTCGTCGGCGCCCGAGGCGTGGCTCGACGGCACCGCCACCACCGCCGCGGCGACGAGGGCACTCAGAAAAACACTGCGACCGGACAACGCGGAACTCCTTCGGCGACTCAATGCAACTGAGAATATTTCTCAATTGTGTTGCAGTTGATAATCATTATCGCTTGCGCGGTCAATCAATACGGAAAGCCAAATTGTCGCAGGGCTAAGGGCCTGCTGGCGCGGGGCCGAGGCGGAGGCAAGGGGCAGTGGCTACGTCAGAATTCGTGAGGAGCTAGCTATATTAGCGAGATAGGCGGGTTCACGTCTTGGGCACGTGGGCCGTGTATTCAGAGGGCACGTGGTGTCCGCGCCGGACGAGCTTTTCGGTCATGATCGTCGTCTTCTTCAGGAAGGCCGAGACCAGGAAGGCTGTTGAACACCCGGCTAGCAGGGGCAGAAGCGTATTGAACTGCCCGGTGATTTCCAGCGCGAACAGGATCGACGCAAACAGGGCGCGCGACGCCCCGGCAAAGCACGCCGCCATGCCGACGAGGGCTGCCATGCGCAGGTCCATTGCCGTTCCGGGGACGATCGCGTTGAACATTTGTGCTGTCATCACCCCAATGCCTCCGCCGATCGTGAAAATAGGGGCCAAGGTCCCGCCTGAAGTCCCGCTGCCCAGGGCGATCGACCATGACGCGAATTTCAACAGGCAGAACACCAGCAGGGCCGTGCCGACGAATTTTCCACTCAGGATGTGGTCGATGTTGTCGTAGCCCACGCCCATGGTGTGCGGCGAAAAGATGCCGACGATGCCGACCACGGCGCCGCCGATTGCGGGCCACCACATCCAGTGAATCGGCAGGCGCTCGAACACGTCCTCGATGACGTAGGTCGATTTGGCGATAACGACTGCGAACAGACCTAGGACCAGTCCTTCGAGACCGAAAGCGATGAGATCGCCGGGCGTCGCTGCTGCCAGGGGCGGGAGGTGAAAAAGCAGCGCGTTTCCGAAGAAGACCGGCCGCAAGGCAATAGCCGCCAGAGCCGCGAAGGTGATGGGAATAAACGAGCGAGGACGGAACTCGAACACCAACAATTCGATCGCGAGCAGAATAGCCGAAAATGGCGAGCCGAAGATCGCCGTCATGCCCGCGGCGGCTCCGGCGGCCAGGAGCGTCTTGCGTTCATGCGGAGAGACGTGAATCAATTGTCCGATCAGAGATCCCAGAGCACCGCCGGTTGCGATGATCGGTCCTTCCGCACCGAAAGGGCCGCCGGTACCGATCGCGATGGCGGCAGACAGCGGCTTCAGGAACGTCATGCGGACGGGAATGCGACTGTCATTGGTCAGGATCTGTTCCATGGCTTCCGGGATGCCGTGGCCCCGAATGGCCTTGGCGCCGAAACGCGCCATCAGGCCGACGATCAGGGAGCCGATGACCGGGACGAAAATGACGAGGTAGCCGAGGTGATTGCCGGCAGGAGAGGCGAGATCACTCGATATGCGACCGTAGAACGCCAGGTTGGTAATCAGGCCAATGAGCCCCATCAGGCCGCGTGCGATGGGCGTGATTGCAATGGCCAGCGCGATACACAATGCGCTGATCAACAAGCTGCGGCGGTTGAGCGCCCGCGGATGTTTTTCGACGTCGGCCTTTTCAAGCAGGGGGCCGATGCCGAGCGACAAGGGCAGGCCCGGGGTCGTCGAGGCCTGTTTCAGATCGTCGGAACTCATGGCTCAGCTTTCACTTGGACGCTCGGGCGTCATCGAAGACTGCACGCGTCGCGGCAACAGCGGATTCGATTGGGCTAAAATATATTGGCTCCAATATATTTTAGCGCCATGAATGTCCAGACACGTCGTCAATAAATTTGTGCGGCGCACTAGGTGTTGCCTGCGAACCGGACGGAACGGATTGGCATTGCCTTAGGCCACATGATCGGCTCCAATACACTGCATGTCGAAAACCAATCTTCCCGCCCACACCGTCATGAATGCCCTGCGCCGAATCGTGCAGGCCTTGCGATCCTCGGCGTCCCACAGCGAAGAACTGACGGGCCTGACGGCGGCGCAAATGCTCGTCATGAAACAGATTCACGACAAGCGCGCCGTTTCGGTCAATGCGTTGGCGGCCCTGACCTTCACCCATCAAAGCACCGTGTCCGAAATCGTCTCGCGGCTCGAGACCAAGGGCCTTGTGACGCGCGATCGCTCGCTTGAGGACGGGCGCAGGGTCGATGTGCGTTTGACCGGACAGGGCGTTGCGCTGGTCGAGCTAAGTCCGCCTACGGCGCACGAGCGGTTGATGGCCGCAGTCAAATCCCTTCCGCCCGAAGACCTTGACAACCTCTCTAAGGGCCTCGCCGCCCTGATCGCAGCCACCGACCTCGACGCGCAGACGCCTGAGATGTTTTTTGCGGAAAAGTCTCCCGACTCGCTGGAGAGTATTGTCCGGAAGAACAGTTAGGCTCGTAAAATAAGGCATTGAGGCCTCTGCGCGTAAACGGCGGCGAGGGCATTGTGCGCCCGGATAAATGAAGCATTGCTTTGGCTGCCCTGCGGTGCGGGGCAACAATGCATGTTTTCAGGTTATATCAGCCAACTTAATGCCCGCGACGATCGGTGACATTGTGCGCCGTCGAGACGCTGCGAAATCCGAGAGGTAGCCGAAAGAGCATAGTCGGAATCGCGAATCGACCGCGCGTAGCGAAGAAGCTGAAACGTCTCGAGATTCGTGCCGGCCCGTCGCACCGACGGGTTGAACGACCAACCTCGGGCGGCGATTACGATTCCTATATAGTCGATTTCTAATAAGAACTCATTGAATGTGATGGAGCTTTTTCCAGCGTATGGTGGTTGCATTATTCGACCAGTCCCATAACATCACAGAACGTACGTATTGGTGCCTCCCAAGGGCACAACGTCATGTCGCGACGTAATTTATAAATTGGAAGCTAACCCCCGGGCACCAGGTTTGATGTATTCGCGGTCAAGCCTCCGCGCATTAGTGACGGGCTTTGCATTGCATACTGACCAACACGGAAGAACTTCATTGGAGAGATGCGCGGCGTTGTCGCCGCGGGAAAAAGAAGTTTTGCAGGGGCTTGGACAACGCCGCCGGGCGAAGGAAATCGCTCGCGACTTGAAGATAAGCGAACATACCGTGCGTGGCTACGCGAACGAGGCGCGCCAAAAGCTCGGCCTGGCGTCGGTCCGGGACGCGGCACTGCTTTTCCTCGAATTTGAAAGCAGCCAAGGAGCCCCTCAAAATCAGGGGGATCGATTTCAGCGGGTAGCGCGACACCGTAGCGATGAAGCACCGTCGGAGCCTGGATATTCGAAACCTCTCTCGGACGAAGAACAGGTACCGGACGGTTCGACGGTTGCAAATGCGGACATTTCCGCGGCCGCCGGAGGGCCCGAGCGACCTGACCGCCTTGCCAGGCTACACGGCTGGCTTGCCCGGCTTAGTCCGACTCGCTGGGTGGGACTAACCGTTCTGCTTACCTTGGGTGTCATCATGGCGTTCGGCTTGGCGGCCGTAACCGTTCTGGGAATTTTCGAAGTCCTTCAACAGATCGGCGGTGCGCACCGATAGTTCGGAAGCGGTCGCCGGACCTCGCCGGGGAATCCGGCTCTGACAGGAGTACTACATGAAACGCTCGGATATGGTCACGGCTGGAGCTGACCGCCTTTTTGCGACGGAGGATGCCGTGGACAAGGCATTGTCGGAAACCGGTGAACTCCTGGCCACGCTGACGAGGCTGCGGATCACAGGCAACATCTCGGGTACGTTCGGGCAAAAGGCTTTGGATGCTATCCTCAACGGCGCTACCGCGCTCAATACCGCTCGCAGCCACTTCGTAAGCGCCCACAGCCACCTTGACGAAGTCAAGACGCAGTTGGGATGCCGGACTTTGTTGATCGGAACCCTGCAACCCAAGCCGCCCATCGGCACCGATGGCGTTGTGCCGGAAGACGCGGACGCCGTTTGACCGCAAATGGAGACCTGATTGACCCTCGGTTATTTTCTTCTCGGTTACGGCGGTACGGCCCTTGTCCTCATTCTTGGCGCATGGGCAGCAGTACGCGGTGGCCGATCCGAACGATTGGCCGTTCTGGTGGTTCTGGTGGGATGGTTTGTGACGCCGCTCGTCAAGACCACCTACACCCCAGGTCTCCCCATTTTTGTGCTCGATTTCGTGGTCGTCGCGGCGCTTTTCACCATCTCCTTTTTTTCACGGCGCCTCTGGTCGGTTTTGATTACAGCCTGCGCGGCTGCGGACCTTGTGTCGCATTTTGCCGATGTCCTTGCGCCTGCCGGGCATAAGATGGCCTGGGCCTACGTTGTCACATCAGACTTCCTGGGCGGCATATTTGTCGCCCTGTGCCTGGGCGCCGCCGCCTGGGAAAGCGACCAAATCAGAAAACGTATGCTGGCCACGTCCAGTGCGCATTGACGCGACGACGCCTGTACACCGTTCCATCGTGACGCCTCGCCAGTCGAGCGCATGTCACATTCTGCGGGAGCCCTTGGCATGTCCGCTCTCAGGCGTTTTGTCATTGATGAATTCATCGCGTCGACCCGCCCCGTCCGTACGAAGGCAAGGTTGTATGAACTGCTGATCGAGGCAGTTGCCGGTCTGGGGTTCGATCGCGTCAATTTCTCCGTCGCGTATGATCCCGAACTTGCCGAAGTCCACTGGGGCTTCGGCCTGATCAGTACGTACCCGCTCGATTGGCAGGGCCACTATATCGATCGGGACTATATTCGTATCGATCCGGTGCTGAGACGGGCTTCCGGGGTGTCGCCTCCGTTTTGGTGGCGCGACCTCAATCGTCAGGAACGACTGACCGCGCAGCAACGGGCCTTTCTGCGCGAAGGAGAGGCGGCCGGACTGTACAATGGTCTCGGTATCCCTTTTCGTGGACCGTCGGTTCAAAAGGCTGGCATCGCCCTGGCGACGTCTTACCGAAAGCTGACGGACCCGGTCGATATCGATATAGCCGTGGCGATCTGCAATCATTTTTATCAGGCCTACAAGCGCATCTGCGGTGTGCGATTGCGGCTGCCGAGCATGGCCGGGCTATCGGAACGCGAGGCGGAAATTCTGATCCGTGCCGCGCACGGCCGCACGGATGTCGAGATCGCGGCGGTTCTCGGCATACAGCCGACGACCGTCCATTATCACTGGCGCAGCATCTTCAATAAACTCGGGGCGACAACCCGCGCGCAAGCGGTTGGCGCCGCGGTCCGCGACGGAATCATCGAAATCTAGCGAAATGACTACCTGTTTGGGTAGTGTTGAGCGGTCCGTCCACGTGGTGTTCTGAACTCCTCTGTTCGAGGAGGAGTTACCAATGCTGAAGGCTATTTCGTACCGGAATATTTCCAGTAATGCCGGCCTGTTTTTCGGCCAGTTCCAATTGCGTCACCGCGAATTCATCGAGCGCCAGCATTACGCGGTCCGGGAAATCGACCGCATGGAGTTCGATCAATATGACACTTTGGCTGCCGTATATCTTGTCTACTCGGATGATGGCAAGACAGTCCTGGGCTGCAGCCGCCTGACACCGGTCGATTACGGCTGCATGCTCAAAGATCATTTTGCGGATTGGGTCGACGACCCAACCGTCTTCGACGCACCGAACGTGTGGGAGGGAACACGTTTCTGTATCGACAATCGCCTTTCGCCTGACGTTCGGGCCAATATTTGCCAGCACATCTGTCTCGGCTATCTCGAATTCGGCTTGACCTTGGGAATAGAGCGCATCGTCGGTCTCATGCCGACATTTATTCTTCGCTCGGTGTTCGAGCGCTCCGGGATCGTTCTCGACAGACTCGGTCCCGTCAAAGGCGTCGGTTCGCATTCCAAGATCCAAGCTGCATCGATCACTGTGAACGCAGACCAACGGGATCGCGTGGTCCGGACAACCGGTATTCCAACTGCCCTGCACCTCGATCTGCCGGTCAATAAACGCCATGCCGCCTAAGCGACGAGGCTCCAGTCCGCTAACGGGTGCTGCTCGCCCATCGACCGTGGAGGTCGAGCAATGCATCGATGCCGTGGATTGGCTGCGCAAGCATATGCGAAGTCTTGGAATGCTCGACTGCGCGGAAGCGCTCGATGAGGCTTTCGCCAGGTGTCTGAAGGCCTATCTCGAGCTTCAGGATCAGGCCGCCACTGACCCGACAGCCAAGCCCACGTATCGACCGAAGCCGAAAATCAATTGAGCTGTCGGCGCCAGGCGCGCCGGCGGAAGTCCAGGAACAGCCTCGCGGGCGTCGGCCGGCGAGCGTAGAGCGGGCAGAACGCCTGCGAGGAGTAGTCGAATGGGCCAGGAAACAGGTCACAGCGACACCGCGGCTGGCGGGTGGACCGAAACCGCCCGCTACCGCGCGCTCATTTCGATCGATCGAAGGCGTTGGGCCTGGCTGTGGCTCAAGCGCAATCTCAACTATCAAGGCGCCGCCCGGCGCGTCGCGGAGACGACATCATGGCAATTCTTCGGGCCGGCGCTTTACCGGTTCATCAGCGACGATCTGAACGACCTTTTTCCGAAGGGGTATTTGTCCATCTCGGCCGCATGAGCGATGGTGATCGAGATTCCAGGCTGTTCTGGCACACGGACGTCGATCCGTCCGTCGTTGTCGCGGAAGCCGAACCAGTACCCTCGACGCACCCCGATGCCTTCGATATCGCTCGGTTCGGCGATCGGGCTGTACTTATCACGGATGGCCATGGCCGCGAACTTGTCCTCCTGACGGATGGCGTCGGTGAAATCCAGCTCGATGTCAGGGGAGGGACCTTGGCGGCAGGGCCGGTGCGGCTGCGCTACCAGGTCGAAGGCCTCGCCCATATCGATGCCAAGCTGCGGACCCTGATGCGGTTCAGCGCTCTGTGCCGTTTGGGACGATTTCCGAAATCGCTGTTTCCCCAGGAAACCGCGGCCGCGAAATGGGCAAATGCTCTGCAAGCTTTCGACGGCATGACGGCGGGCGCCAGCCAGCGCGAGATTGCTGCGGTCCTGTTCGGTGAACGCCTGGTCCGGGAGGAATGGAACGGCCGGTCCGACTTCCTGCGGCTGCGTGTCCAACGTCTGCTCGCCTATGCACGGAGAATGGTCGATGGCGGCTACCGATCCCTCCTCGTCTGAGCCTTCCGTACGGCGCGTCTTGACCGCAGTGACAAAGGCGCTCTGGAACGGCGCCACGGGCTCAAGACTGGACATTGTGCGCGGTGCCCTGATCGAACTGGTCGTCATCGCTCTCGGTATAACCGGCCCATTCGCCCTGAAGACCGTGGTCGATGGACTGACAGCGCATGTCACCGCGCTTCCGCACCTGGTTCTGGCTGTAACCGTGTTTGTCGGATCGTGGGCGGCGAGCGCCGTCCTTTCGACGTGGCGGATGACTTACTCGACGCGGGCCATCGATCGGCTCGTGCAAAGCCTCGCCGCGCGCGCCATACATAGCCGTTTGCCGGTCTCCGCCCGTGGGCGCGACGGTGATAGCGGCCAAATGCTCGGCCTGCTGGAACGCCTGCCATACGCTCTGGTGATTGTGGTCGATGGCCTTATCTGGCGTGCCGTGCCGCTGGCTTTGCAGGTCGTCGGCAGTCTTGTCATCGTCGCCGCGATCGTTCCCTTCGCGTACGCCGTCCTTCTGGCCTTGATCCTGGCGGTCTACGTTGTGGTCACCTGGGTAGGCGCTGTTCGCCATCAAACTAACGCAGCCGTCGCCAACACCGCGGCCGCGGCGGTCTCCCGCGATGTCGGAGATGTTCTGAGGAATGCCCGAAGGGTTGTTTTCAATGGCGCGCTTGACGCCGAGATACGGATGATTGCCACTCGGTTCGAGGAAAAGACACGCGCCAACCAGCGTATGATCCGCTCGCTGATCGCCATGTCCGTCGCGCAATATGGTCTGATCGGCATCGGCCTCGTCGTCGTGTTCGGCTTTGCGAGTCACGACGCGTTGATCGGCGAATTGAGCGTCAGCGGCTTCGTTCTGCTCCAAGCCTACGCCTTTCGCCTCATCACGCCCCTGAGCAGCTTTGGCTTCATTTTGAGTCAGGCGGCCGGCGCAATCGGAACAGTCAGGGACGTGCTGGATTCGACGGATGAAGATGCGACAGAAGATGGCATTTTCCAGAGCGGCCAGGGCGCGGCAGACATCCGTCTGGACCACGTCGGATTTCGCTATGCCGGCAACACCGGCGGGCTTGACGATGTAAGCGCCATTATCCCGCGCGGAGCTTTCGTCGTCATCGTCGGGCCGAACGGCTCCGGAAAATCGACCCTGGCCCAGCTCATGGCCGGCATCCTGCAACCGTCCTCGGGAGAGCTTACCGTCAATGGCCAGGACATGATGAGCGTGCCGCCCGGCCGCAGGCATGAATTGGTGCTTTATGTCCCCCAGATGATAACCCTCTTCAACCGGCCCCTGCGCGAAAATGCCTTATATCCGCCGACAGCCCAGACCGAAGCCGGCTTGATATCCCTGCTGGCGGACTGGCGATTTCATGACACGGGGGAGATGATCGATCTGTCGCGCTTGGCCGGCGAGAGCGGCGAGCGGCTATCCGGCGGTCAGCTGCAAAAACTGGAACTCGCCCGCATTGCCGGAATCCAGGTGCCGGCGCTTATTCTCGACGAAAGTACATCCGCTCTTGATCCGGCCAGTGAGGTCGATGTAGTCGAGACGTTGCGCAGGCGAATGGCCGGTCGGACGACCTTGATTGTAGTGACGCACCGTCTGGGCTTGGCCGAAATCGCCGATCATGTCCTGCTCGTTAAAGCCGGAAAGCTGGTCCGTCAGGGGACGCATGCACAGCTGATGGCGGATTCGGCGGCCTACAGGCGTCTGTGGACGGTTCAAAAAACCTAGGTTTGTGCAGGTGAATCTACGTCAGATCGTCCGTTTCCCAGACCTCTTGCTTTTAATGACGACAGGTCCCTCGACAACTTTTTTGGGAACCTCGCGCTCGTCGAAAAGATCCGCGATCTCTACTCTCAATGCTTTAGCCAATAGGTATAAAGTAACTGCTGTGGGATTGCATCGGCCTGCCTCTAAATTACTAATATAGGTCTGCGCTACCATTTCGACTCTGAGCGCCAATTCCTCTTGAGACAGATTCAGTTGCTTACGAAGCCGCTGGACGTTCCATCCTATTAATGCCTGCACATCCATAGGGTTGCAGGTTCGTGATTTGTCGTTGCCGCGCCATACAATCGAGTGTATATTTATTGGTTAAAAGACTTCGATTGAGGTTTTCTTCGACCGCTTGCTTCTGATTAGGATCGGGCCGTCAAGCAGACTTGAGGCAATTCCGCTTTTCGAAAAGAAGGCACCAACTTCGACTTCGAGTGCGGCCGCAAGAATGTAGAGGATAACGGATGTCGGATTTCTTTTTCCGTCTTCGAGTTTGCTAATGTAGCCTTGACTTACCAGTTCACACCGAAGGGCAAGCGCTTCTTGCGACAAGCCTTTCTCCATGCGGATTCGGTTCAAATTCTTACCAACTAGCGCCTGCACATCCATCGCCACAATGGGCGCTATCTCATCGGCAGGCTCTATACAATCGAGTGTATATCGTGACTCTATATGTCGGTCGTGATGGGGGTGAAAATACTATTCCGTTGAACGCGGTCGACCAATACGTTGGTGGGCGTCTCCGTGCGCGGCGTGAATTTATGCAGATGTCGGAAGAGTGGCTGGCTGGTCATCTTGAAGTTTCCGTGAATCAGCTATTGGCAATGGAGGCGGGCGAATGCCGCATTGGCTTCGAACTGCTCCTGCGCGCGGCCGATGCTTTGGATGTCGCTGAACGTTATTTCTACTTGGGTTTCGGGAGAAAAGACCCCGACGCCGGCCCACCATCAAAATCGTGGCTTCGGGACGTCGATCGCTGGTTCTCCGCAAATCTGTTTCCCCACGAAGGCGCGCTCTTGGCGGTAGCGCGGCGCATGACCGGCAATACGGAAACGGCCCGGGATGTGGTTCAAGACGCGTATGCGGACGTGCTGCGTAACGAAAAATGGCGCGCGATAGAAAACCCGAGGGCCTATGCCATGAAGGCCGTTCGAAGCTTGGCCGGCCGGCTGCTTCAGCGTGCCCGAATCGTACCGATCGAGCTGTTGGCCAACATGGAAGAGGTCGGTCACATGGATCTCAGCCCCGATGCTTATGAAGTGCTTTCGGCCAAACAGCGCCGGCAACTGGTCCTTGACGCCATCGACGCCTTACCACCGCAATGCCGCAGAGTCGTGAAGTTGCGCCGCCTGGCGGAAATGCTCCCGAAGGACATCGCTCGCGAAATGGACATCAGCGTATCGATGGTCGAAAAACACCTCGCCCGCGGCATGGCGGCCATTGCCGACAAACTGGCAGAACACGAACCGCAACGTATGCAGGACGCCAGTTCGAGCACGCCGAATTCTGCCGCTGCTGAATAGACCCTGCGTGCAATATCCCGTATTTTACCTCCACGATGGAGATGGTTTCGACCGGAGGAGGGCAGTAGCATGAACGCGATCAACAGTTCCTCCCGCGAGGCCATCAACCGTGAAGCGGCTCTATGGCATGCGCGCCTGGACTCCGGATCTGCCGACGTAAACGCGTTCGAAGCCTGGCGGGATTCCGACCCGGCCCACTCTGCGGCGTTTGCGCGAATAGCGGCAACCGCCGACGCCATGAATGATTTGCGTGGGATCGGCCATAGTGATGATCCGGATTTGCGACTGACGCGAAAGGTGGACCGGCGCCGCTTGCTGCCTTGGGCGGCTGCCCTCGTCGCCGTAACTGGCGGCGTGGGTATTTGGGGTGCAAGCCACGCCCGTGCCTACGCATCGACACCCGTTGGAGGCCGGAAGACCGTTCGGCTGCCGGATGGCGGACAACTCGATCTGAATACGGACACAAAGGTGTCCTGGAAGTTCGGCGGTTCCAGCCGCCGAATCTGGCTGGAGCGTGTCGAGATCGGCCTATCGGTACCTGCCGACCATCGCCCTTATCTGCTCTATGCCGCCGGCCAAGTCATGGAATTGCAGGCTGGCGACCTGAATGCCAGGTTGCGCAGCACGGCGGTGGACGTGACCGTCAACAAAGGGATGTGTACGATTAAACCGCAGTCCACTCTGAACTCGTCGCGTGGACCGATCGTCGTCAACACAGGACAGGCAGCATTGAGCGCCGCCGACATGACGCATGTCCGACGCCTCAGTGACAGTGATATGCAGTTCACGTCCGGCTGGCGGAGCGGCGAACTGATCTTTGACGGTCAGACCCTTGGGGTCGCGGTTGCGGAATACAATCGCTACCTGGATGATAAGATAACGATCGCGGACCCAGAACTGGCCGGAATACGTTTGGGCGGACGGTTTACGACACACGATCCCAAGGATTTTCTGGCGTCATTGCAAACCAGTTTTGGGATTCACATCGTCCAGTTGTCGAATGGCTCCGTCGCGATCAGCCGGTGAACACCAGCTTTTTTCTATTGGCGGATACCGCTCAAGCTTGGCCGTGACCTGACGGGTCGGATGCAGGCTTCAAATCCTTGCGTAAACGCCTATTTATAGGCCTTCTTGGAAGGCAAACCTTATGACCACAATATATTTTGATGAAAGCGGCCAAACCGGCACGCACCTGTTCGATCATGACCAGCCGTATTTTACTATAGGAAGTACTGATCTGCCCGAGGATGCTGCAGGTGAGATCATCGCCCGCTGCTTTCCACGCTACGCCGCGCCCGAGCTGAAATCTCGGCAAATCTTTCGGCGCCCTCGGGGGCGAGCGGCGTTCCTGGACTTTGCTCGGGTCGTCGGCGAAATGCCAGATCGGTTTTGCGCCGCGCAGATCGGGAAGCGCTTCACGATCGTTTCCAAGATGGTAGATAACTTAGTTGAGCCTTTTCTGCATGCACAAGGCTACGACTTCTACGCCGACGATTACGCTCGTCGTTTCGCCAACATGGCGTCTTTTGCCTTTGAAGGAATCCTGGAAAGAGACAAGGCCAACGCGCTGATGGAACGGTATAATGCGTTCGCGCGGGCTCCGTCGAAAGAAGGCTTGGCGGCGCTCACGGGGGCTCTGCAGACAGAAGCAGAGCGGGCGCCCGAGGGTGTCGAGCATTTTCTTGACTTGATGGCCGAGGGGGCGAAGCATTTCGAGACCTTCCACGATATCGAGGCCTTTGGGGATACCAATGAAATTCACGTCACTGCTGTCATCGAGTGTATGAAGCACTGGCAAGATCAGCACGCCGGGCCGTTTGATGTTATCCACGACGAGAGCATTCACTTTTTTGCCCGGTCGGGGATTTGGTCTCAGATGACCAACCCGGCGATCGCACCTACCACAATTCAAGTAGGCGATAAGGTGCTGAAGTTGCCGATACCGGTGACATCGACGACAAGTGCGCGAAGCCATGAATGCGCTTCCTTGCAGATTTGCGATTTGATCGCGGGCTTTGTCGCCCGAGCATCCATGAGCAATCCACCGGAAGAGGTTCGGGAATTCGTCGTGGAAGCATTGGATGCGGGGATGGGTGAGTTGAAGGTATTTCCGGTAGATCGGGGTGATGATTTTGTTGGCGGCCCACCTGAGCTTCTGTCGGGGCCTGATGCAATAGACCGTATTCGCATAAGCGTGGCGCAGGCAATGCGTAGCGGCCCGCCAGGAGAAACCGGGTGAATTGCAAAGATTTTTTGGGCCGCAGGTGTGGTGAATAACCGCAGACGTCCCCTCACGTTTGACACAAAACTGTCAAGCAAGGGGACTTCTGATGAAATACGGCATGCGCGCTTCTCTCGTTTCAGCCACAGCGATCGCAGCGGCGGTCTGCGGGCTGACACTGGCTTCGCCCTCCACGTCATGGGCGCAGGCCAGGACCTACACATTCGACATTCCGGCGGAAGACGGGGCCAAGGCGCTCAATGACTTTTCCAGGCAGTCGGGCGTACAGCTTCTCTTTCCTTACGATCTCGCCGCGAAGGTGAATGTGCCGGGCCTCAAGGGAACCTTTACGCGCCAGGAAGCGTTGAACTCATTGCTTGCGGCGACCGGCCTCGAAGTCGCCAGCCAGACCGACGACACCATTTCCATACGGGTGAAGGAGAGGCCGGGCGCCACCGATCCAGCCGAAGCGGCCACGGAAGTGATTGTCACCGGGACCCATATTCGCGGCGGCAACCCGACCGCGCCTGTGCATACCGTGACGCGCTCCGATATCGACGCTTCAGGGTACACCCAACTGGGAGACGTCATCCACAGCCTGCCGGAAAACTTCGGCGGCGGCCAGAACCCAGGGATCATTGGCGCCTCGCGCGTCAACATCAACAATCAGAACTACTCCAACGAGACGACGGTCAATCTGCGGGGGCTCGGCGCCGATGCGACCCTGACCCTGTTGAACGGTCACCGGCTGTCTTCAGACGGCTATTTCCAGGGGGCGGATATCTCCGGCATTCCGCTGGCCGCCGTCCAGCGTGTCGAAATCGTCGCCGACGGCACCTCAGCGCTGTACGGCTCAGAGGCCGTCGCCGGCGTTGCTAATGTCATCCTGCGCAAGACCTATAATGGCGCTCAAGTGTCCGCCAGCTATGGCGCCGCCACGCAAGGCGGAGGCGCCAGTCGCACGGTGAACGCCCTGGTCGGTGCCGCCGGTGCCAATGGCTACATTCTGGGCAATATCGAATATCAGAAGAGCGACGGCATCTTCGCGTCGCAGCGTTCGGCAACCGCAGGCGTAAAGCCACAGACCACCCTGTTGCAGCCTCAGACGCGGAAGTCGGCCTTCCTCGCCGGCGGCCGCGATCTGACCGACCGCCTCTCGATCGCCTTCGACGCCCTGGTCAGCGACCGCAGCAACCTGTCGGTCCAGCAGTACCCAAGCTATGTCTATACGGCCAGTATGGATACGCCGGCCTATTCCGGATCGGTGTCGGCCGACTATCGGCTGACCGACCATTGGCGGCTTCACGCGACGGCCGTCGCCTCGGGGAGCCACAACAGCCAGGACCTCGCTATTCCCGCCTTCGCCTATACGGCCCACGGCTACTTTCGCAATGCCGTCAAATACGGCGAAGTCACAGCCGATGGTCCCGTTGTGCACTTGCCGGGCGGAGACGTGAAGGCGGCCGTTGGCGGCGGCTACCGCCGCGAAGATTTCCGCAGCGCCTCGCCCGGGGAAAGCAGCTATTTTCTCGGTGGTCGCCACGTGGCCTACCTCTACGGTGAACTGTCCGTTCCTGTCGTCGCGCCATCGATGGAACGCGCTGGTCTTCACGCCCTGGATGTAAGTCTGTCGGCCCGCGTCGAGGATTACAGCGATCTCGGCAAGAGCACCAATCCCCGGATCGGCATACGCTATGTTCCGCTGAACGATCTGGCTCTGCGCGCGACTTGGGGCAAGTCGTTCAAGGCGCCGTCCTTCTTTCAGCTACATTCCATGTCGCTGCTTTATGCCTACGCGGCCACGACCTCCGGCTACACCGGTCCGGTTTCCGGCGCGACCGTGCTCATCGCCCAGGGCGGCAATGTTGACCTGAAACCCGAACGGTCGACCTCGTGGACCCTGGGAGTCGATTACACGCCGGCAGCCAATCCCTTCCTCAAACTGTCGGCGACCTATTTCGACATCGACTATCGGGACCGCGTGGTTCAGCCGATCAACCAGACGACCCAGGGATTGAGCAATCCGATCTACGCGCCCTTCGCCATCTTCAACCCGACGCAGGCGCAGGTCGACGCGGCCTTTGCGGACGCGGACCTCTTTACCAACTATTCTGGCAGCACCTACGATCCCGCGAAGGTCGTCGGCATCCTGCTGGATCGCTACACTAATGCGACGGCCCAGACTGTCAGGGGCATGGACCTGTCCTATCGCCAGAGCTTCGCCTCATCGCTCGGCACGTTCGACGCCTTCGGCAATGCCACCTGGATTCGGCTGAAACAGCAGACCATCATCAGCCTGCCGTTTCAGCAATTGTCCGGCACCATCGGCAACGTCCCGAAATTCAAGGCACGCGGCGGAGTGATCTGGCGGCGCGGAGGCCTTTCGGCGACGTTGGTCGGCAACTACGTCGCCGCGGAAACCGATGCGGGCGTTTCGCCGGCAGTACCGATCGGCTCTTGGACCACGGCGGACCTGAACCTCAGCTATGCCTTCGGGGGTCTCAAGGCGGCGCCGTCCGGCCTCAGGCTTGGCCTGGCCATCTCGAACCTCTTCGACAAAAAGCCGCCCTACGCCGTCAGTCCGGCCCTGAGCTACGCCGGCGTCCACTACGACAGCACCAACGCCTCCGTCATCGGCCGTTTTGTGACCCTCTCCGTGACCAAGGATTGGTAAGCCGTGCCGTCCCGATTCCGAAAGCCTTACAGGGCCGCAGGTCTGGCGGCGGCCCTGACCTTGGCCGCCACGATGGCGCACGCCCAGGATTGCGCACGGCTCGATCCTGCGGGCGATGACCCCGGTACTGCGCCGCGGACGGTCGACGCGGAGGACCTCATCGGGCTTCGCGACATCGGCCCCGTCGTATCGGCAGACCCGACGCTGCGCATCCTGTCGACGTCGCCGGATGGTCGCAAGGTCGCCTTTCAACTTCGTCGCGCCGACCTCGCGACGAACCGCTACTGCATGGGCATGGTGGTCGTGGATTTGGCCACCCACCAGTATGCATTGGTTGACCGGGGAGGAGAACTGACCCGTGTCGTCCAGACCCTGCATGGCCTGGCCGATTACCCGAGCGGCTTTGTCGCCGTGGTCACCCCCCAATGGTCGCCGGACTCCAGATGGATTGCCTACCTGCGACAGGACAACGGCGTCGCCCAAGTCTGGCGCGCTTCGGCAGCCGGCAGTGAGGCGACGCCGGTCACCCATCTGGCCGTCGGGCCCGATGCCTATGTCTGGACCGCCGATGGCCGCGCGATCGTGGTCGCCAGTCGCCCCGGTTTGGTGGCCGCGCGCGATGCCATGAAGGCGGAGGGGCAGGGCGGATACCTCTATGACGAGCGATATGTCCCGTTCGCATCGTCAGCGCCGTTTCCGCGGGACGCGCCCAAGGTCTATCAGACCATCGACGTTTCGACAGGCGCTGTGCGCCCGGCGACGCCCGATGACGTCGCGCGTCTGGCCCCGAAGGACCCGGGCCTGCCGCCGATGGCCGGGTTACGCGCTAAAAGCGCTGCTAGGACGTGGGCATGGACCGAGTTGAAAGTGCCGGACAAGGTCAACGCCGCGACCACGCTGCACGTCCGCCTGCCGGCCGGAGACAGGGCCATCTGTGCCGGCACATTGTGCGACCGGGTGCGGGACCTGTGGTGGACGACCGATGGGAAGGCCCTGGTCTATCTCAATCGCGAGGGCGCCGACCTCAGCCATCTGGCGGTTTATCGCCTCGACCTGCATGACACGCGCCCGACCCGGTTATTCGATACCGAAGACGCCTTGATCGGTTGCGTCGTCGCTGAGCACGAACTCGTTTGCGCCGATGAAGCCGCGAAACAGCCGCGCCGGATCATCGCCATTGATCTGGCATCGGGCGCGGTTCGCTCGATCTTCGACCCGAATCCTGAGTGGCGGAACCTGCGCCTGGGCCAGGTCGAACGCCTGCGCTGGACCAATGCCTGTGGTATCGCGACCTTCGGCGATCTTGTCCTGCCGCCTGACCACCAACCCGGTGACAAACATCCGCTGATCGTCGTGCAATACGAATCCCGCGGCTTTCTGCGCGGGGGGACGGGTGACGAGTACCCGATCCAGGTCTATGCCGCTCAAGGCTATGCGGTCCTCAGCGTACAGGGGCCGGTCAGCATCAGTTGGGCACGCGGCGCCGCATCGCCGGCCGACGTTAATCGTCTCGATCGCGTCGATTGGGCAGACCGCCGTAGCATCCTGTCTTCGCTCGAAGCCGGCGTTCAGGCTGCCATGGCCACCGGCGCGGTCGATGGCGACCGGATCGGGATCACAGGTTTGAGTGAGGGCGCCTCCAGCGCTCAGTTCGCCCTGCTCAACAACCACCTATTCAAGGCGGCGGCCGTGAGCACCTGCTGCGATGAGTCGTCCGTCATCAACGTCCTCGACGGCCCAGGTGGAACGCCCTGGTATCGCAGCATGGGCTATCCGCCCCTGACCGGAGACCACGCTGCCTTTTGGAAGGACATGTCGCTGCGTGACAATGCGGCGTCTATGTCGACACCCCTGTTGATGCAGATCGGCGATGGGGAGTACCTCGGCGCCATCGAAACCTACGCCGCGTTGCGCGAACATGACAAGCCCGTGGAGCTCTACGTTTTTCCGGACGAGTACCATTTCAAATGGCAGCCGGTGCACCGTCGGGCGGTTTATATGCGATCGCTCGACTGGTTCGATTTCTGGCTTCGCGGACGTGAAGATCCCGACCCGTCCAAGGCGCAGCAATATGCGCGCTGGACCCGCCTGCAACATCAGGCACAACAGGCTTTGAGCGCATCTCCGGGTGAGTAGGCACGCGCTCAAAGGAGCCCCGTTTGCGGAACCGCAGACGGGGCTCAGTTCCCATCCGCCCGGTGAAGTCTCAACAGATCTGTCTCGGCCCGGCTTCGCGCACCGCTCCAATGCCGTGCCCAGACTTCCGCCTCCGCCAGAATGGCAAGCCGGATATGCTCAAGCGGCTTCACGGGCCCGTCGTCCCGCAGAGCCTCTTCGATGGCCCGGCGATCGATCAGATCGCGTTCGGCCAGAAAGCCGTCCAACAGCAGTTCGCGCACCTGGCGCTTGTTCGTTTCCATGACCTCATAGGCAAAGCTGTCAGGGTGGGTCTGAGCCGGGTTCGCATCTGGCCATTTTATGTCAGTCATTTCACCCCTCCGCTACGACAAGACATAGTTAAATTGGCGCAGAATGCAACCTTGAACTGTCCATGGGTGCTGCCAATAGTCTAAGTTTCCGTGCTTTCAAATGGGCGGACAGTGTCTGGTCTTGAGTTTGCCCTATTCGATGACAGGATTGGCTGTGCATACCGGCAAGCAAGTCTTTTTCTCGTTTCAGAATCGCTTCGGGATGCGCCGATCACAAGGAGCATCACATGGATATAACTGTCGCCGTCACCTCGTTTCTTCAGCATTGCCAAACCGGTCGCAACCTGGCGAAAAATACTCTTAAGGCATACAAGCAAGATTTGGCCGAAGTGGAAACCTACTCCGCGATGAACAGTGAGGCGCCGCCTCACACGCCTGATGGATTAATGGCTTTTGCACGCTGGCTAACCGAAACGAGGGGCAACGCAGCCGCGACCGTAAAGCGCCGACTCGCCTGCTTGCGGGCACTATTTTCGTGGGCAGAGCGACGGGGCGACCTGACATCATCGCCATTTCGCACGGCGGAAATTCGAATTCAACTCCCCAGGAAATTGCCACGATGCCTTACCGCGGCAGAGCTTCGAACGCTGTTTCAAGCACGGAAGCAAGGGTCTGACACGGTGGCGCTGGGCATCTTGCTTCTTTTCACAACAGGGATGCGGATCGGGGAACTGGCGTCGTTGCGCTTGGAAGATATTGACGTCGAACGTCGGACGATCCGTGTTCGTGGAAAGGGAAGTCGCGAAAGGCAGGTATTTCTAAGCCATGACGACGTACTCACGGAACTTCAGCAGTATCTGAAAAAGTATTTCCCTCACGGGAAGTCATCTGGGGAAAACCTATTGCGAAATTCACGTGGCGGTGCAGCCACTACGGCTTGGCTCAGACTGCGTCTACGGGGCTTAGCAGAAGAGGCCGGCATTCCACGTCGGATAACTCCGCATATGCTCCGCCATTCGGCCGCGACCAGCCTGATTGAGGCCGGCGTGGATATTCGTTTTGTCCAACGACTCCTAGGCCACCAGTCAATCTCGACCACCGAGATATACACTCACGTCACTGACGAGCGACTTAAACAGGTCGTCATGGGCGCCGACACATTTGGGAGATTTTGCGTCGGATAACTAAGAATTATGCGTTCTCGTCGTGCCTGTCTTGGCGTTCACATAGGTCACGATCGAGGCGCCGCTATCGTTGTTGATGGAAAAATCGCAGCGTGTGTAGCTGAAGAACGACTGGATCGTCGTAAACATTCCCCTTCGCCGGAACTGCCATTCCGCTCAATCCGAGCCGTTTTGGCTGCATGTGATTTGACTGCAAATGATTTGGCCGGCGTGGCCATCAGCTACACCAATGTAGTTATTGGCGGTATTGTCGATCAATTAGCGGCAGAGCTGCGCGACGGTCTGGCTCATCCCGACTTAATTGTTCTTGGAGCATCGCATCATTGGTGCCATGCCCTGTCCGCATATCATACGTCCGGTGCCGAGTGCGCCTCGATAGTCGTGGCTGATGGCGCCGGCGATATTGTGGGTTCGCGTCTTGAGGCCGAAAGTGTCTTTTTGGCAAGAGGTGCCGAGATAGTCCAGCATTCGCAACGCCTTCAGGATTTCGGGCTAACTCGGACAGACCGTCGGAATATTTTCAATCTCGCTTATATGCACGACTTGGATAAGGCCAAGCAGATTTCACTGGGTCGAAAGTATGAGCAATTGACCTATCTTATTGGCTTTGGACACGACCAATCAGGCAAAACAATGGGACTGGCCGCCTATGGAAAACCGATGTTCTCCGTACAGCCTGAAATCGACGATAGGCTCAACTTCTCCTTGACGATGGCCGACCTCCTCGTGGCCGTCGACGAGGAATTTCATCGAAGTAAGATGCCCTGGCACCGCTTTCTTGTCGAACGGAGAGCCGACATAGCGGCGACAACTCAAACTGCACTTGAAGATTTCATTATTGCATTTCTCCGAGCAGTCTATGAGCAGCAGCCAAATGAAACTCTATGTGTGGCCGGAGGGGTCTTCCTAAATTGCAAAATGAATCACGAGATTCTAAGGAAGACGCCGTTCAAACGGCTTCATGTCTTTCCCGCCGCCGGTGACGATGGACAGGCTGTTGGCGCGGCTTTTCATGCCTACCGAGAGCTTTGTGGTTCACCAGAAGTTGGCGGTATCCGCGACGTTTTCTTTGGTCCAACCAATCCTCCGGAAGATGTCGAAAAGGCGGTAGCTCAGTTCCAGCTGTACGCAAAAAAATATGACGAGCCTTGGCTGATAGAGCGTATTGTCGATGACTTGGCGGCGGGCCGGATTGTCGCTATTGTTCGGGGACGCTCCGAGATCGGGCCGCGAGCGCTTTGCCACCGGTCCATTCTTGCTGACCCTCGCAAGCCTGGCATGCGTGACCAACTCAATAGAATTAAAGGACGGGAATTGTTTCGCCCGTTCGCCCCAGTCACGACCTCTGAAGCTCAGTTCAAATATTTCGAACTTGAGCAAGAATCTCCATTCATGCTCTTCGCCACCCGGCTAAAACAGGCCTACAAGGACAAGTTCCCGGCTATTGTCCACGTTGATGGAACGTCCCGTGTTCAAGCTATTGAAAAAGATATCGATCCATTCATGCACGCCTTGCTCGTCGCGTTCGGTACCAAGACAGGTCATCCCGTACTGTTGAACACCAGCTTTAACTTGGCGGGCGATCCAATCGTCGAAACAGCGCACGATGCGGTTTCCACTTATTTGGCTTCAAATCTGGACTGTCTTGTTTTGGAGGATGTTTACGTTGCCGACAAGACCCGCCGCGTTCCGAGGTAACTTCTGTCAAAATATCGGAGTGAAAAATCCATTTTTAGCCGGGTAGCGCAACATTTCCAGGGAACGTGCCGGCCAGAGGATGGCCCGACCTGATTTCGCTTCCAATGCCAATTTTAGTGCCGCGTCATTATTGCCAGTGTGCGCCATTGAATAAGACGTAATGTGGCTCGAAATCAGCCGACATGCTTCCTTCTCGGAAAACGATGCCCAGTACCTGACGATATTCGATATGGCATGAACGTTCGGGTAGGTCCCGTCTGCGCACCCAACAAACAGAAGGCCTCGACGTTGAAGGTGGTCGAGACAGGCTTGGAACGCCAGGCTAATATCTTCGTCGGCCGCGCGATCGTCGTTTAGCATTAAGACTGCACGTAGGTTTTCGAACGCCCATCCATAGAAGCCGATTCCGTAAC
Organism: Asticcacaulis sp. P2_B1; assembly: GCF_056404915.1. Taxonomy (NCBI): domain Bacteria; kingdom Pseudomonadati; phylum Pseudomonadota; class Alphaproteobacteria; order Caulobacterales; family Caulobacteraceae; genus Asticcacaulis; species Asticcacaulis sp. P2_B1. The sequence continues at coordinate 217,971 of NZ_JBFUDD010000003.1, forward strand.
GCACTGAAGCCTCTCTTCCGGAATCTATGAAAATGGATGCCGTTTTCCGCGCTTCGCCAGGATCTTCATAGACTTGTAGTGCCAGCGTCGCGAGGAACAAATCCAATCGAATAATCGAGTCGGAGAAGTTTTCATTCACGGCAACTCTGAGAAGCGTGAGAGCCTGGTGATAGAGTTGCGTGTATTTGTCGCGATCCTTCCCGATGTAGAGTGCCTCTGCGACCAATACGGTCAATTGGTTGAAGACATTAAACCTCTTTACGCCAACCTTTTCCGATGCCGACAGGGCCGCTTGCGCCATGTTCAGTGCGGCTTTTCGCCCATCGTGGATACTCGCCAGGGATTGCGTGATGAGATGCGAACTTAATAGTTTGTCATCGACAGAAAGTTGGACAGCGCGAGCGGCCAATTGACCGTAATCCAGCATCAAAGCTCGATGATTGGCCCTGCGATAATGTTCTTGAAGGCGATCATATAGATCATATTCGAGCGGAGGGTCATTGATTAGTCCGACTTCTAGTTCCGCCTTCAGTTCGAGCATCACCCGAAATGCCTCGCCCGTCCGCCCCATATTTTGGAGTGCATGCGCGCGCAATTGGCGGAGCGGCCGCCTTTTTTTCAAAAGATATTCCGGAGTCTCGGCGATTCTGGAAATCCATTCTATTGCGTCGTCACAGGCTTGCACGCCGATGTAGAGCGGGAAATTGTGAACGCCCATATACCCTCGGGTTGTCGCAACACGGGCTAAATCGTCTGGGCTTTCCTGAAGGCGCTCAGCCACATCGAAGAGAAATGGCAGATATTGAAAATATTCCCGGCTAATTTCTTCGGAGCTAAAATTGGTAACGTTTCGCAGGCAGTTCCAAATTGGACTGAACACTTCGAAGGCCTCAGCATCTCTTCCAGCGAGGGCCAATAAAAGGCCTCGCTGGAACTCGGGAAGCCGAGAACTCATTCGATTATCGGAGAGTCGCTGTGCCAACTCTCGTGAACCACCTTGCGAGGCTAGTTGATTCCGTGCGGCATGAAGAAGGTTTTCGTGAGTGAAGGTGAAGCTGCCTTCCTCAGGATGAAATGTCAGAAACCGACGTTGTCTCAGTAAGGCAAGTACGGGGGCCACAGGTTCATCGTCAAAGAAATCTTCTAACAATTCAACGGAAAGGCGATATCCAAAAAGGGAGGCCAGACAAAGGAGGTCAAATGCGCGATGCCCGTGGGGCGCCGCAGAAAGTGATTGAAATCGAAGACTATATAGATGCTCAACCCGGTCTGGGAGATCTGTTGCCCCAACGAACCGTTCCGGATCCACGATGCCCGTTGTCCTTCGGGACAGAAGACGTGAGAGACCCACATCCAAAAGGTACTGTAAGATTTCTATAATTACGAATGGATTGCGTTGCCCCAGGCGATCGATCCTCTCCATTGCCGCAATTGGCAAATTAGCTACGATGGAGTTGATGAGGTCGTGAGAATCTTGCTGCGACAGCGGCTCAAGCTTTATCTGGGCAATTTTGTCCAAATTTAAGTGAACCAGTTCCAGAAATGAAAAGTAATCCGGGTTAGGAAAAGTAAAGTCATTACGCCCGGTAAAGATCACAGTGCACGAAGCCGACATCGACGGTGGATCTAAAATCAGCTGCTTTAGCTCGCGAATCCCATCAGCCGAACAGTGATGCAAATCTTCCAAAACCAGTACAACTGGGAGTGAAAGATGCCCGATCGACTCGATCACTCGCGTTGAAAAAGAAGGGACGCTTAGATCGATCTCAGTTGCAACACGCGTGCGTTCCCGAAGTTGCGTCTCCAAAATCGTGAAGTCGAATGTTCCGGTATCCGACCGGCAGGGCAACCAAACAACTTCATGTGCAGATGCGTTACCGTATCCGTCCAGTGCTTCACGGATCGTCCGCGTTTTCCCAACGCCAGCTTCACCTTCAACACTAACGAATTTCAATGGCTGGGGGTCGGCTACCAAATCTCCAATAATTTTGCTCGCGGCCCTATGGTTTTCTCCGTGAAAAATAGGTTCCAGCACCAAATCGCAGTGAGGAGCTTTAAGCGATATGGAAGTTGACCGGCCGGTGGACGTCAATTTCAATGTCAATTCGGCATCATAGCCAAAGATTTGCTGCCTCGAACGGAATCGATAGGCCCGATCTTCGTAAGGCTCTAGGACAGCTTGTAACTCGACATCGCTGTCCCAGCTTAATTCTGACGCCGTCGAAATTGAAAACGACTGTGAAACGGGTGAATAATTTCGGACGACCAGATAGGTTCGGACGAGGTGCTCTTGGCTATTGCGCTCGCGATGACTTAACAGGTGAAGCACGAGTCCAGTTGCGTGCTCCTGGAAGCGGTTTGGTGTCCCGGCAGAAGGTGCGTGCGGGTGAACCGTTCCTATAGGAGTTACTACACCGCTTTCAAAAAGCCAATTCCATAAGCGCCAGCGATCCAGGAGGTAGAATTTTGCTCCGCAACGCGACCAATTGACGGAAGCCCGGTAGTGCAGAGACGGAGTAATGGTCGCGTTAGTTGCCAAGACGTGGAAGTCGAATTCACCAGTTTCATGTTGGCTCGCATCCGAAAGGAAACCGTCGTTCAGGCGGTCGTCCTCAGATGCTTTGCACTCGACATAAATCCGGCCGGAAGGCTTACCTTCGGGTACGGAAAACCTACACCCCGCTATTTCGATAGTACGGGAGAACTCAATTTCTATGTCCCGGCCCTGATCTCCGGTTAAAGGCGTCTTAGCTACCCGGACAGATATGTCGTTTGATGCAATCCGGTTGCGAATGCCTGTTGCGACTACCTGTTCGAAGCGCCGGGCTTGGTCTTTGGCCACCCTCCACACCATTTCATTGGGATCGGGCCCTATTGTATGGGTCGTTCCGACGACGCCCAGATTGCGCATAATTCTTAGTTATCCATTATTTTTGTCGACAAGCTCTATCATAGCGCTCGTGTTGGTGGAAGTCTTTGACTCACTCGCCTTCTTGCTTGTGGCCACACAATATAAGACCACAGGGCATCCATTTGGGATATGGCGGCCAAACAACCCGATATCTTACTTGAGTTCGAGCGAATTACCGAGACACAGTAGTTGAATCAGCAGCTACCTGAAATTTGAGAATGAGGCACCGCCGACACCTGGCCTCGACCAACGCATTTTGAGGCTACGAAATGTTGCCGGATATCGATTTCGCAATTCCAGAGCCGGGAAAAACGTTCCTGGAAAAAATTTCGAAAATTGCGGAATCAGCAGGTATTTTTGAAGTGGAACTCCATCTGGATGCGCTCTCGCGACAAGGTTGGCACGTCCTGAATCTTCGATACCTTGGACCATCCGAACACACTGCACCAGGAGCGCAATTGCTTGTCGAACCTGATCAAGAGGAGCGGGTGCAAGTTGAGATGCGGGCGGAAACTTGGACACCAGAGCCCCCGCCGCACGCGGCTTATGCCGAATTGGCGAAAAGGCTGATCAATCCTTTATTACGGGCGTACAACCGGTCGGAAAAGGCACGATGTCGGCTCAGAATAGAGAAGCCCAAGCGGGGGCAATTTTCACTGGCGCCGCAAGCTCACGCAGCTTTTGAGCGCTTTCTGGGAACTTGCAACAAGACGTCACCGCATGTTCGTGATTGGCAACGCTTCTATGAATTTGTCCGCGTCAGCCGCCGGGAGATACCGGAGGACTTAATGATTTCGTTGCTTGTGAAGGGAGGGTTTTCTAAAGCACGCGCCAATACCGTGGCCGGAATTTATCACCACCTCATGGCCTATAAGCTCTGGAAAGCGCATCAACCGATAATCTATTATCCGAGCTAAAGTTAGCCCGTCGCTAGTCTGCCGATATTTTCCGAGATGAGATCTTCAGGTTTCAATGCCCCCTGTTAGTGATGCGTTGGCATGTGGGGCCGACCAGTGTCCATATCGACTGGGTCACTTCTTCAAGGGAGATGTCTTGGAAGTCGATCGACCTTGAATAGGCCTCCCATTGTCGGACCTTGTCTGGCGAACGGCTGAACGCCTCAGAAAGCCCCGGCGGCGCATCGGTGGGGATTTCGGTATTCCGCCGGGCAAAGGTGGCCTCGATTGCTGTATCGAGGGCGTCATCGGATATCGGCAAGCTGCGCGGTATTGCCCAGAGGTCGAAATAGTCCTTCAGCCGTCCATTGATAACGCCGAGGGCGACCATCGCCTGGAATTTCTCGGCGATCACGGTTGCCGGCGGATAGGCTCGGATTTTGGCATCTTCCATATTCAGCAGGCTTGGATATGTCATGTCGTCCGCTTTTGGAGCGACGGCGTCGCCAAATCCGATATCGATGGTGATCGGTATTCTCGCCCCCGCCAAGGTAGCGGTCGTTTTCAGCCGCGTGCCACCGTATTCCACTTCTTCCCTGATTGGCTCGGCCGTCAGGTTTTCAGTATCGAAGATCAGGCCATCTTGCGCATCAATTGATAGGATGTCGGCAAATACGGCTTTCAACTGCTCGGCGTTATCGTCACCCTGCCCGAGGAAATCGATATCTTTGGTGACGCGTTGAGCATCATCGATCCAGAGCGTAACCAAAACGCCGCCCTTGAGAATGAAGCGGTTACGATATTGCGAAATCGAAAGCCGGTATAGCAGTCGCTCCAGGCCATAGCGGACCAAGATGACGTCGAAAGGCTGCTTCTGCTCGCGCACATGGTTGAGAAGACGCTGTCTCACAGAGGCGGGCAGATTGGTAACGGGCTTAGCCATTTGACGTCAGTGCTTCAAGGTAGGGTTTGATGGTTGTGAGGGCGCCGCCCGTTTTCGCAGCCTCGTAAATTTCAGACGGAGTAGCCTTCCTTTTGGCGAGGGTGGCCTTGAGAGCTTCAAGCGCCACAGAACGGTCGACCAGGCGAGGATTGCGAAATACATCGGCAAGTGTCTTGGCGACGGAATAAATCGGTACCCGAACGCCCGAGATATCGTGATACTCGATGCCTTGGCGAAGGTATGATGAGCTAAAGCGCACCGGCCTGACCTGAGGGTAGCTTAGTGTGGGCGCCCATGCGTCGCGCGCAATAGCAATCCAAACTTTTCGCGGCATCTGGTCGGTCAGATCGTGGAAAGCCAGGGCTGAAACCATACAGATGACACCGTTGGGGACTTGCTTTGCCACTTCGGCCAGGGATTGGTCCCTGTCGAATTCGTTGTCGAGACTTTGGTACAGTCCGCGGGATACTCGGCTAATGAGACCGGCGGCTTCTGCTCGGGAGATGGTCGCAGCCGTGATTCCTTGCTCCCTTAGCTCGTGAGCGCGCACGAGGGGATGATCCTTAACGATAGCGTGCAGGCGTTCCTGCTGCGTAGGGCTAAGGTGGCCCATGATACAAAACCTATAACTAAGATCGAGCGAGTTGGAGGTTTTGTATCATCAAGGTGATAAACGGTCCACTAACATTAAGAGGCAAATTCAATGCTTCTTAATGTGAAGGCTGATCGCCGCGCCCTTTAAGATAGGGTATTCTGCTTGCTGGCGTGGAGCGCATAGCACTCACCAACTGTGAAAATCGATCACCAGATTTAAAATTTGTGAATATCGTTCTCCTATTTGAAACGCGCAATTAGCTGGATGATCGAGCCAGGCAGCGGCATTGCGTGTCAGATGCGGGCGACAGCGTATATAGGCGCTATAATGAAACGGCTCGCCTCAGGGCACTATGGCGTTTTCTTTTTCGAATCCCGCGACGGAAAAAGGCGCTCAGGATGCAACAGGAAACAAACAAAATTGCCTACCGCATGGATGAGGCCGTAAAAGCAACCGGCCTTGGCCGAACGTTCCTCTACGAGCGAATTGCCAACGGAGAGCTCAAGTCGATCAAGGTCGGAGCGCGGCGGCTGATTTTGCGTGAGGACCTTTTGGAATTCCTGCACTTGCCAGAAGGGCGAGCCCGCTAGGACGACATTTGACGCTCACGGCTGAGCGCTGCGGCTGAATGGCAGGATTTCAGCGCCGTGTCGCAATTGGTCGAGGTAGTCGGACCACCACTGAGCCATTTCCACGCGTTCGGCCCAATGCGCGCCGCGATGATAAGCAGCGCGAATGGTATCCTTGTCCTTGTGCGCCAGGGAGCGCTCTATGGCGTCAGGCGACCATTTGTTTGATTCATTGAGGAGGGTGCTGGCCATGGCGCGAAAGCCATGGGCTGTCATTTCGTCACCGGTGAAGCCCAGTCGTCGCAGGGCCGCGTTGACCGTGTTTTCCGACATGGGGTCCAAAGGGGACCGGATCGAGGGGAAAACATAACGGCCGCCACCGGATAGCACTTTCGCTTCGTTGAACAGAGCTATGGCCTGTCGGCACAAGGGGACGGTATGTTCTTGTCGTGCTTTCATTTTCGCCGCCGGAATGCGCCACACATTTGAAGCCAAATCGATTTCCGACCATTCTGCGCGACGAAGTTCACCTGGCCGAACAAACAGCAGTGCCGATAACTGCAAAGCAATACGTGTTGACGGATGGCCCTCATAGCCGTCGATGGCGCGAAGCATTTCGCCCGCCTTGCCGGGATCAAGAATGGCCGCATGGTGCTTAGCACTGCGCTTCGCCAAGGCGCCGCGCAAGTCACGTGTAGGATCGGAAGGGGCAAGTTGGTTGGCCACCGCAAAGCGAAAGACCTGCCCAATGAATTGTAAGGTTCTGTGCGCCTTTTCATCGTTCTTAGACGCTTCGAACGGGCGAACGGCGTCCAGAACTTCGTAAGGCTGGATTTCGGCAATGGGTCGATGGCCGAGAGATTTCTCGACAAGGCGCGTGAACCACTCGCGTTTTTGCACTGTAGCCTCAGCCAAACCGTCGCGCTGGTTCTTGGCGATGTAGGCTTTCGCCACCACGCTGAAGGTATTGGCCGCGGCCACTTTGGCGGTGTGTTTGTCGCGCTGCTTCTGTTCGGCTGGATCGATGCCATTCGCCAGCATACGTCGCGCCTCGTCACGGCGCTCCCGCGCTTGCTTCAGGCTGACTTCAGGATATGTGCCCAGCCCAAGCTTCTTTTCTATGCGTTTGGGGCGCCCTTCATCGTCGTGACCGTCAATACGGTATTTCATGCGCCAAAGCATGCCGCCTGATGGCTGAACTAAAAGGAACAAACCCTTTTCGTCGGTCATTTTATAGGGCTTAGGCCCAGGCTTAGCATTACGGATTTGGGTTATCACGATCGGCATTGGGGGCCACGCCTTTTTGCTGAATTCAAGTGGCCCCCACCGTGGCCCCCAGAATCGTCCGATTGCGGGCGAACGGGGGCGGACGCTAGCGGCTTCCTAGCGTCTAAAGTAGCAGATTTTGTTGGGTTTTTCAACCTTTAGCGCACGCCGGCGAACAAGGTGATGGTGCCGCTTAGGTGACTCGAACACCTGACCCCCGCATTACGAATGCGGTGCTCTACCGGCTGAGCTAAAGCGGCCCGGAACGTTACAGGGCATAACCCCGCGAACAGGCGTGGTTCATTACACATGTCGCCACGAATTGCCAAGCCTCAATTCGCAAACACCATTATTTCGTCTGCTTGGGTACCGCGCGGCGAGGGCGCACGGGCTTGACCGGCTCGTCCTCGTCGAGGTCCTGGCCGGTGATGGCGGCATCGTATTGGCCCATGTCGTATTGCCCGACGTCGTCCGGCTGCGGCATCGGATTGTTGCGCTTCACCGTCGCCTTGATGAACGGCATGGACGGCACATAGCGATTCGGCATGTCGGGGATTTCCGCCAGGCCCTTGTCGCCGCGTTCGTAGCGCGGATGCACGAGGGTGGCGTTTTGCGCGAAGGTCAGGATCAGGTCGCTCCAGTCCGAGGCGCCGTAATTGAAGGCCTTGCCCTCGGCATCGATGTCCGACCATTCCGGCTCGCCCTTGACCAGGGCGGCGCGGGCGATCCAGGTCCGCGCGGCGTCGATATCGCCGGTCGCCTGGGCGGCGCGGGCCATGACGCCGCAAACGCGCTTGGTGACCTTGTCGTCGCCGAGGTCGTCCTGCATCGCGGCCATGGCGGCGAGGACTTCGGCCTTGGCATTGTTGAGCAGGGCGCGCTCGACCTGCAGCAGCCGGCTTTCGCGGTGCTTCGGATTGCGGTCGATCAGGCCTTGCAGCCGGCGCGCCCGTTCCTTCGGCGTCTCGTCGCTGACCAGGTCGCGATAGGTGATCCACAAGGCCGGGTGCGGGCTGGCGGCCCAGGCGGCTTCCAGCACGTCCTCAGCGCGGCCCAGCTTCTTCGCCTTGCACAGCAGGCGGGCGGCGATGACCGCGGCGGGGGTGAATTGCGGCTGGAGTTTCGAAGCGCGCAGGGCGTAGTCGAGCGCCTGGTCGCGCTGGGCGGCCGTATCGGCGCTTTCCTGCCGTGCCGCCGAAGCCGCCATCAGGGACGCCTTGGCGCGTTCGGAGAAGATCGGCGAGATCAGCTTGCGCGTCAAAGCGCCGTCGATCAGATCGAGCGCTTCGCTCCATTCGCCGGCTTCCAGGCGGGCTTCGAACAGGGTCTTGAAGGCCCACATCGAAGGGCGCGGCTGGCTATAGGCCTCGGCGGCCAGTTTGACGGCCTCGGCCTTGTCGCCCTGACCCTGGGCCAGTTGCACCAAGCCCTTCAATCCGGCCAGCTTCAGTTCGGGCACGCTCAGCATGGCGCTATAGGCGGCCTTGGTCGCCACGGCGTCTTCCGATTCCTCGGCGGCCAGGGCGTTGAGGATGCGGACCAGCACGATATTGTCCGAAAGATCGATGGCTTTCACCGCATTGCGGCGGGCTTCGCTGCCGTCGCCTGAGGCAACCGCCATGAAGCCGCGTGTCAGCACATCGTCGGCCTGACGACGCCGGGCCGCGGCCTGGGCGCGTTCGGAACGTTGCGGCGAGCGCGCCAGCCACAGGGCCAGGTTCCAGAAGGTGACGGCGCAAAAGGTCAGCGCGCCGATCATGATCACCGCGGCGGTGGCCGACATGTCGATGCGATAGTTCAGCCACTGCAAACTGGCCTGGCCGGGATCGCCGACCATGCCGATGCCGAAGGCCAGCAGCACGGTGACGATGAGCAGGATAAGAAGTGTCCGGATCACAGCACGCCTCCCTGGGTCGGTCCTTGGGCCGGGACGTCGCTGTCACCGCTTTGGCTGAGGTGGCTGAGCGCCACTTCGGTGACGCGTTGGGTGGTGTCGTCGACCACGAGACGCGCCCGCGCCTGATCCAGCCACGGTTTAATGGCGGTCTGGGCCGAAGGCGGCAGGGCGTTGAGATTGGCGACGGCGCCGTGCAGGTCGCCATTATTAAGCTGGATCTCGGCGCGGTGCAGCAGGGTTTCGACGTCCTGGCCGTCGGTGCTGTCGGTGCGGCGGATCGAAATGCCGGTGGCGTGTTGCAACATGGCCAGCAGGCCGTTGTGACCATCTGTTTTGGCGGCGATATTGGCGCGGGCGGCGACGGCCGGGAAATCGACGGTCAGGGCGACTTCGCTGGCGACACCGTGTTCGGCATAGGGGCGCAGCGGCGCCACCAGGTTGGGATCGTTCAGCGACGGCTCCACCAGGGCCAATTGCGACAGGAAAGGGCCTGACGTGCGGGCGGCGACCTGAAGCGCCGCGGCGGCATTGGCGGCGGCCGCGGCGTGGGCCAGGGCGCGTTGATTGGCTTCGATGCGATCGAGGCGCGACGACAATTGGGCGATCGCGACGGGATCAGGATTATAGGTGGGCGCCGGTGTGGTCGACGTGCCGGCGACGGGTGCCGCCTGGCTTTGCAGGGTCAGCAACTGATTGCGCAGGCTGGCGATTTCGGCGTCTTTTTCACTAACGACAGCGGGCAAGGTGGAACTGGCTACCGCTTGCGGTTTGGGCGCTGCGGCGGACATCTTGAGCTTGCCCTGCAACAACAAGACGACCGCGACTCCGCACAGGGCGAGAAAGATGCAGGGAAAGACGATGAGCGCCATCATCCGGGCGACGTTGGTCGTTTTCGGGTCCGCCCAATCCTGCGTATCCGAGATGTTCAGTCCGCCATCGTCAGCGGAGTTTAGCGGATCGGTCATGGTGTCTCATCCGTGCGTTCAGTCTATCAGCTTTAGCATGGACGCTTCGTCGGGAAACGGCGAAATGCGCGGATGCAGCCGTTCAGCGAGATTATTTCCGCCGGCCACCCCCGCCAGAGCAGTTTCCAGACCCTGCCATGCCGCTTCAGAAATACAGATAATGCTTAATTTGTCGCAAGCAAATTTGCCGTGATGGGCGATCAATGTCCTGGCGATGGCGCGGCCGGCCTTGGGCGAATGGATCAGAACATGGGTAATTCGCGCCATATCGGCCGGTGTCAGTTTGGCAATGACGTCCTGGGTGTCGTAGACGGCGGCCGTCCGGACATTGAAACCGTCGGCGCGCAGTGCCTGGGTCAGGTTGGTCGCCGGCTCGCGTGCCGAGGCGTAGAGCAGGCGTGTCCCCTTGTCGACGCTGTCGCGGATCAGGGCGTGCAACGCCTCGGAATCGCCCTGGGCCGAAATGACATGCTGGAATTTCTTCGCCCGCGCCGCCTCGGCCGTGGCGTCGCCGACGCAATAGACGGTGAGGGCGCGGCGGCTGCACACATTGGCAAAGGCATTGACGCCGTTGCGCGAGGTCACGATGACCGAGTCGAAGCTGTGGGAGTCGATGATCGGAGACAGCGGCCTGGCGCTGAGGACCGGGGCGACAATGGCCTCATGGCCGAGTTCCGTTACCGCTCGTGCCGTGCCTTTGGCGCCTTCGGCCGTCCTTGTGACCCAAACGACGAAACCGGATGCCATGCGTTTACATCCCTGCCTGAATCAGGTCCGGGCCGGCTTCAGCCTTGATCTCTTCCCCCAACCTCAGACCCATGGCACGCGCCGTCACAGCGGTCGGGGCGTCGAGCGTGCCGCGCCTTTGCCACCGCGTCTTGCCGTCGCTGCTCAGCGCCTCGACGAAAAAGCGCATCGCGCCGTTGTCGATTCTGGCAAAGGCGCCGACGGCCGTGCGGCACGAGGCTTCCAGGGCTTCGAGCGCACCGCGTTCGGCCTGGACGCACAAAAACGTCTCTTCGTGGTGCAGGACCTTCATCCAGGCGGCGCCGAGATCACCGGTGCGCGACTGGACGGCCAGCGCCCCCTGACCTGGGGCGCTCGCATAAACCTCGGGATCGACAAACGAGCGTATTTGATCGCCCAGGCCCAGCCTGTTCAAACCCGCCGCCGCCAGCAACAGCCCGTCGCATTCACCGGCCTCCAGCTTGCGCAGGCGCGTATCGACATTGCCGCGCACCATGACGATGTCGAGATCGGGCCGGCGGCTCAACACCTGTGCCTGACGGCGCAGGCTGGCCGTGCCCAATTTGGAGCCCTGCGGCAGATCGTCGATCGATTCATATTTCAAGCTGACAAAGGCGTCGCGCGGATCTTCGCGCACCGGAATAGCGCACAAGCTGAGGCCGGGGATCTCCGCCGCCGGCATGTCCTTCAAGGAATGCACCGCGATATCGATGTCGCCGCGCAGCAGGGCATCCTCGATTTCCTTGGTAAACAGAGCCTTGCCGCCGGCCTCGATCAAGCGCCGGTCCTGGATGCGATCGCCCTGGGTCGAGATGATCACGAGAGGGGCGATCTCTTCGGCCCGCGCCGGATCGTCGCCCATGGCCGCTACGATTTGCCGCTGGACCCAGCCGCATTGCGTCAGGGCCAGTTTCGATCCGCGGGTGCCGATTTTGAGTTTCACCATGCGGTGTTCCTATCACTTTATCGCCGTGGTTCAATGCAAAAGACTTGACGTGCGGCCATATGACAGGATGAAGGGTTCCGCATGACAATGGCTATAACCGTCCTGGGTATTGAATCGAGTTGCGACGAAACCGCCGTTGCCGTGGTGCGTCGCGATGCGGCCGGCACCCATGTCCTGTCGAGCCTGATCCACAGCCAGGTGACGCAGCACGCGGCCTTCGGCGGTGTCGTCCCCGAAATCGCCGCCCGCAGCCATGTCGAAACCATCGACGACCTGGCGCGGCGCGCCCTGCATGAAGCCGGCGACGTCGCCCTCGATGCCGTCGCCGCCACCTCCGGCCCCGGCCTGATCGGCGGCGTGATGGTCGGATTGTCGTTTGCGAAGGGTTTCGCCCTGGCCCGCGGCCTGCCCTTGATCAGCATCAACCACCTGGAGGGCCACGCCCTGTCAGCGCGTTTGACCGAGCAGGTGGAGTTTCCCTTCTTGCTACTGCTGGTCTCCGGCGGCCATTGCCAGCTTCTGTCGGTCAAGGGCGTCGGCGACTATGAACGCCTCGGCACGACCATCGACGACGCCGCCGGCGAAGCCTTCGACAAGATCGCCAAGGTCCTCGGCCTCGGCTATCCCGGCGGCCCTGCTCTGGAACGCTGCGCCCTGGACGGCGATCCGACGCGCTTTCCCCTGCCGCGCGCCATGCCCGGCCGCAAGGATTGCGACTTCTCCTTTTCGGGCCTGAAGACCGCCGCCGCCCGCATCGCCCACGACGAAGTCAAGACCGAACAGGATCGCGCCGACCTGTGCGCCAGCGTCCAGACCGCCATCGCCCGGCAACTGGTCGAGCGCTCGGAACGCGCCATGAAGCTGTTCCGCGAACAAAACAATGTGACTGAACCGGCCTTTGTCGTCGCCGGCGGTGTCGCCGCCAATCAGTTCCTGCGCACGGCTTTCACCGAGCTGGCGGGCAAAAACGGTTTCCGCTTTGTCGCCCCGCCGATGAAGTTTTGCACCGACAATGCCGCCATGATCGCCCTGGCAGGCCTTGAACATTACGCCCGCTTGGGTGAGGATGCCCGCGCCGGGCTGGTTTTGTCCGGCATGGCGATTCAGCCGCGGCCGCGCTGGCCGCTGGACGAGGTCCGGGCGGCATCCGCGCCGGTCCACAAACATAGCGGCCGCAAGGGAGCGCGATCTTGAAGGTAAAGACCTTTACATCCGTCGGCGTTATCGGCGCCGGCGCCTGGGGCACCGCCCTGGCTCAAGTGTCTACTTTAGGCGGCAACCGCGTCCTGCTGCATGCCCGCGAAGCCGAGGTCGTCGCCTCCGTCAATGGCGACCGTGAGAACCGCCTCTATCTCCCGGGTGTCGCCCTGTCCGACGCCATCACCGCCACCGGCGACCTCGCCGATCTGGCCGGCTGCGACTTGATCCTGGCCGTGCCGCCGGCCCAACATATGCGCGCCACCCTGACGGCTTTCAAACCCTTTGCCCGTGCCGGTCTGCCGATCGTCCTGTGTTCGAAAGGCGTCGAACGCGGCTCCGACTGCCTGATGACCGAAGTGCTGGAAGCCGTCCTGCACGAAGCCGTGCCGGGTGTCCTGGCCGGACCGAATTTCGCCCGCGAAGTGGCGCTTGGCTTGCCGTCGGCCGTCACCATCGCCTGTGAGAACCAGACCATCGGGGCGCGCATCGCCGCCACCATCGCCGGCCCGACCTTCAGGCCTTACCAGAGCACCGACCTGATCGGCGCCGAGGCCGGCGGCGCCATCAAGAACGTCATCGCTATCGCCTGCGGTATCGCCGAAGGCAAGGGCCTGGGCCGCAATGCCCACGCTGCCCTGATCACCCGCGGTTTTGCCGAGATGTCGCGCCTGGCCATGGCCATGGGCGCGCAGTTCGAGACGATGTCGGGCCTGTGCGGCATGGGCGACCTGGTCCTGACCTGCTCATCGCCGCAATCGCGCAATATGAGCGTCGGCCTGGCTTTGGGCGGCGGCCAAACCCTGGCCCAGGCCTTGGACGGCAAGGTCAGCGTCGCCGAAGGTGTCGAGTCGGCGCCGGCCGTGGTCGATCTCGGCCGCAAGTACGAGGTCGAACTGCCTTTGTGCAACGCCGTCGCCGCCGTCCTGGCGGGAAAGATGGACGTCAATGCCGCCATCGACGCCCTGCTGTCACGGCCGCTGAAGTCGGAGCGGGCTTAAACCGGCACCCAATCTAACGGCAGTTGATGCCATGGCATGTCGGGGAAACGGCGTGCTCGTTCTTCTTTGACACGCCGTTCGCGCAAGATAGTGCCTCCCACGTGCCATTCAGCAGGTTCCTCGCCAAAATCAGCGGTTAACCTGGGAGGGATGTGATATTCCGCGTCCCATGAGGCAGCTATTTCAAAATGCTGAATGGCCGGGTCTTCCACACGAGTGTCGTATGAACTGAGATGATCGTGAACTGTCACGATCAGGGTGCCGACTGGCCATTGAACAACGGGCTTCGGAACACGTAGGTCGGGATGCATGTCGGCACTCCCTAACGTCATCCAATGTCCGCTACGCAATGCCCGTTCTACGGTCGCTACGTTTACCACCGACATGATAGGTGAACCCAAGATTTCGGCAAGAGTAGCGACCTCACGATCACGCCTGCGCAAAAAGCCAATTCGTTTATTAAGCGTGGCCTGGCCGTAATAGATCCAATCTCGTTCACCAGTAACTGCATAAACAGTTCCTGGAAATGCAATTTTCTCCACCTCGGAAAGGCTCGGAAATTTTGGAGAAACGGACGTGACAGAAGACATTGGGCTAAAACATCGCCTTGCCGCGCACATCGAACACCATCTTGTCGAGCGTAACCTCGACCTTTTGCGCGATGTGGTCGGAGCTATCCCCCAGCATCACCGTATATTTGCCGGCCGCGACGGTCCAGGTCTTGGAGCTTGAGTCATAGGTCGCCAGCAAACGCGGATCGACCGTCACCTGGCCGCTCTTGCTCTCACCGGGCGCCAAGTCGAGCTTGGCAAACCCGCCCAGCCGCTTTGGCGCTTCCCAGCCATCACCGGCGACATAGATCTGCGCCACCGACTTGCCGGCGACCGTACCGGTATTCTTGACGGTAAACCCGACGATCAGGCCGTCCCGCGTCACATCAACCGGATGGACCTCGGTCATCTCGAAGGTGGTGTAGGACAGGCCGTAACCGAACGGGAACAGCGGCTTTAAGCCCTTCTTGTCGAACCATTTATAGCCGACCGCCGCCCCTTCGATATCGTAATCGGCGGTGTAGATTTTCTTGTCGTCCTTGCCGCCGTCCAGGACCGGCCGCGGCAATTGATCCAGCGACGCTGGGAAGGTGATCGGCAGGTGGCCCGAAGGCGTAACCTCTCCCGTCAGGACGCGCGCAATCGCCTCGCCGCCATTGGTGCCGGGGAACCAGGCTTCGACCACGGCGCCGACC
Source organism: Asticcacaulis sp. P2_B1 (assembly GCF_056404915.1). NCBI lineage: Bacteria > Pseudomonadati > Pseudomonadota > Alphaproteobacteria > Caulobacterales > Caulobacteraceae > Asticcacaulis > Asticcacaulis sp. P2_B1. The sequence continues at coordinate 233,150 of NZ_JBFUDD010000003.1, forward strand.
TTGTCGAGCCACGGCATCGTCACCGGATCGCCGGTCTCCAGAACCACAACGGTTTTCGCATTGGCCGCCGCCACGGCGCTGATCAAGGCGTCCTGATTATTCGGCAGGCTCAAATCCTTCTGGTCCATGCCCTCGGCCGACCATTGGGTAGCGAAGACGATGACCACATCGCTCTTGGCCGCCAGGGCCGCTGCCGCCTTGACGTCCTTGCCCGAAGCATAGGTGAGGCTGGCCGATGACCGCGCCTGGATACCCTTCATCGGTGACGACGGATCATAGACCATCGGCCCGGGGAAATTGTCGGGACCTTCATTCGGCACCGCCATGCCGCCGACCGGATAGACCTGGGACGACCCGCCGCCGGACAGCACGCCGACATCGGCATGGCCGCCGATAATCGCGATGGTCTTGGCGGTTTTGGCCAGTGGCAACAGGCCGTCATTCTTCAGCAGGACCATGGCCTCTTCGGCGTCTGCCTGGCTGATCTTGCCATCCGCCACCATGTCGAGCTTGGCGGCCTGGTCGCCGGCCACGGGATCGTCGACCACGCCATTGGCGAACATGCCGTAGAGAATACGGTGAACCATGTCATCGAGTCGCGCCTGGGGCACCTGTCCGGCTGTGATCGCTGCCTGCAACGGCGCGCCGAACCACGGTTCCTTGCCGAACGGGAAGCCCGATTGCTGGTCCAGCCCGGCATTGGCCGCCTTGACCGTCGAATGGGTGGCGCCCCAATCGGTCATGACATAGCCCTTATAGCCCCAGTCGGTCTTCAGCACCTGGTTGAGCAACCAGTCGTTCTCGCAGCCGTAATCGCCATGGATTATATTATAGGAGCACATGACGCTGCCCGGATCGCCGGTCTCGATGGCGATCTGGAAGGCCAGCAGGTCTGAGGTCCGCGCCGCCGCGTCGTCGATTTTGGAATCAAGGTGGTCCTGGCTGGTAGACTGGTCGTTGAAGGCATAGTGCTTGACGGTCGAGATGATGTGGTTCGACTGGATACCCTTGATCTCGTTGCCGGCAATGATCCCGGCCAGCAACGGGTCTTCGCCGGCATATTCGAAATTGCGCCCGTTCCTCGGATCGCGCGCCAGATTGACCCCGCCGGCCAGTTGCACATTAAAGCCGGACAGTCGCGCCTCATGGCCGATCATGGCGCCGCCCTGGAAGGCCAGCTCCGGGTTCCACGTCGCCGCGGTGGCCATGCCCGAGGGCAGGGAGGTGCGTTCGCGCGGTGTGGGTGATCTTTGCGTCGCGACACCGACCCCGGCATCGGTTTGCCATTGCGGCGGAATGCCCAGCCGCTCGATCCCCGGCACGAAACCGGCAGAGTCGGGCAGGGCGCCCTTGGGCAGGTCGAAATTCATCCACGGCGCCTTGGTGGCGAAATAGCCGAAGACCATCTGCATCTTCTCGGCCTGGGTCATCACCTTGACGGCCATATCGGCGCGGGCGTCGGCATCGAGCTTCGGATCGAGCCACGGCTTATCCTGGGCGTGCGCGGCCACGGGCAGGGCCAAGGCGAGGGCGGAACTCAACATCAAGGCGCGAATGAAAGTCATGACGGTATCTCCCAAAGTGCCGCTTTGCGCGGCTGTTTATGGGTCGACCTTATCCGACTTGGCGAAGCTGTGTAAATGGGCCATGTTCGCGGTCACTCCAACGGCCTTGGCCGTTGACAAGGGCAAAAGCCCGCCCGAGCCCATGCGAGGAGCGAGGGGGGCGCCAAGCCCGGCGCTTGAGCAATAAAGATGGGGATTTGATGAAACGCGCACTCCTACTCGGCCTGGCGCTTGCTGCCGTCGGTCTACCAGCATTCGCCCAGGACGATGCGCCGCCGACGCCTTTTGTCGTGGTCGATCAGTTCGGCTACCTGCCCGATGCGCAAAAAATCGCAATCATCCGCGACCCCGAGATCGGCTTCGATAACGGCTGGGATTTCACCCCGGGCGCCGTCTATCAGGTCATCGACAGCAAAACCCAGGCGGTCGTCTTCGAAGGCAAGTCGGTCGCGTGGAACAATGGCGCCGTCGATCCGAGCTCCGGCGACCATGCCTGGGCGTTCGATTTCACCAGCCTCACCGCTCCCGGCACCTATCTGATCCGCGACAAGCAGGCGGGTTACGATTCGGTACCCTTCGAAATAGCCGGAAATGTCTACAAGCCCGTTCTGGTCCAGGCCGTGCGCATGCTTTATTACCAGCGCGCCGGCTTTCCCAAGGACGCGCAATATGCCGGCGCCGCCTGGACCGACAAGGCGTCGCACCTTGGCCACGGTCAGGATTCCGAGGCGCGCCTTTACAGCGCCAAGGGCGACAAGTCGACCGCCCGCGACCTGCATGGCGGCTGGTACGACGCCGGCGACTTCAACCGCTATACCCGCTGGAGCGCGGACTATGTCGTCGGTCTCCTGCATGCCTATAGCGAAAATCCGGCCGCGTTTACGGACGATTTCAACATTCCGGAATCCGGGAACGGTATACCCGACCTGCTTGATGAGGTGAAGTGGGAAGCCGACTGGCTGGTCCGCATGCAGAACGACGACGGCTCGCTGCTGTCGGTCCTCGGTGTCGCCCACGCCTCGCCGCCATCGGCCGCCAAGGCACCGAGCTATTACGGCCCTGCCTCGACGGCGGCGACCTATGGCGGCGCCGGCGCCTTTGCCTATGCCGCGAAGATCTACGGCCGGTTGCCGCAATTCGCCGATTACGCCGCCGATCTGAAAGTCCGCGCCGTCCGCGCCTGGACCTGGGCCCAGGCCCATCCGCACGTCCTGTTTTACAACAACGACGCCCGCGACCATTCCGACGGTCTCGCTGCCGGCCAGCAGGAAGTTGACGACTATGGCCGCGCCATGGGGGCCTTAAGCGCCGCCATCTATCTCTACGACCTGACCGGCGACAGCGTTTATCGCGATTATATCGACGCCCATTATCGCGAAAACCATATCTTCACCCAAGGCATCACGGTCGATTTCGACTATCCCCAGACGGCGCCCTTGCTCGACTATGCCGCCACGGCCAACGCCACGCCCCAGGTCGCCGCCGATATCAAACGCGCCTTCGCCGCCGGCTACGACACCATGGGCTGGGCCCAGGCCGCCAGCGATCCTTACCTGGCCCATATTTCGGCCTATGGCTGGGGCAGCAGCGGCATCAAGGGCAATGCCGGCAGCATCTTCGCCGATGAAGCCCTCTACGGTTTGGGCACCCACAGCGCCACCGACGATATGAATGCGGCGGCCGGCTTTGTGCATTACCTGCACGGCGTCAACCCGCTGGGGAAGGTCTATCTCAGCAACATGAAAGCGTTCGGCGCCACCAACTCGGTCGATAACCTCTACCACACCTGGTACGCGCCGGGGACGCCGTGGAACAGCGTCTCGAAATCGAAATACGGTCCGCCGCCGGGCTATCTCGTCGGCGGCGCCAACCCGGACTATAATTGGGCGGATGGCTGCCCCGGCCTCAACCCGGCCTGCGGCTCAGCGCCTCCGTCACCACCAGTCGGCCAGCCATCGCAAAAGGCCTACGCCGATTTCAACCAGAGTTGGCCGATCGATTCCTGGGAAGTGACCGAGCCCTCCGTCAGCTACCAGACGGCCTATATCCGGCTACTGGCGCGGTTCGTGAAGTAGGTAGAAAAAGGTCTGAAACACTTCCACGTCCCGCGACCCCGACCAGGCTGAGGCGTTTGCGTTGATCCTATTTCCTGCGAAATGGATACACGAACTGCCTCCAGTAGCCTTTCGGGATTGGATGGCCATCGATGCCATAGCCTTCCGGCCATTTGTCCGCCGGCAGATAATAGCTGCCGAACAGCTTGTCGATCCACGGAAAGTGTACGGCGAAATTGACGTCGATGGCTTCCTTTTCGATGCCGTGGTGCCAGTGGTGAAAGCGCGGCGTCACCACGAACGGCGCCAGCCATTTGTCGTTGAAACGCAGGTTGGCATGGACAAAGGCCGAGACGAGATAGACGAAGAAGATATAGCTGTAGAGCGGCCCCTGGCCGAAGCCGAGCGCATACATCGGGATGATGGTGAAGCCGCGCAGGGCCAGGATCTCGACCAGATGCATGCGCGAACCGGCCATCCAGTCCATCGCCTGGGCCGAATGGTGGACGGCGTGGAAGCGCCACAGGAACGGCACACTGTGGAAGGCACGGTGGAAGGCATATTGCATGAAGTCCGACACGATCATCAACTCGATTACCTGCACCACGAACGGCTGGCTGGCCACCAGGGCGCGGAAGCCGGCCCAGCCGGTGGTATGCGCCATCACCGCCAGTGACGGGGCCAGCGAGATAAAGGCCATGCTCTGGATCAGCAGGCTGGAAATCAGGAAATAGAACAGGTCCTCGCGCCACTCGGTGCGGAACAGCGGTTGCTTGCGGTCGCCGCTGAACAACTTTTCAAGCGGGATGAACAGGGCGCCCTTCAGCAGCAAGTTAAGCACGAACCAGTCGAGGCCGAGATTGGGCCCGATGCCGACGGTTTTGAGGCTGCCGAGTGTGCCGAGGGACAGGGTCACCAATACCAGGGCCATGGCGGAAAATCCGATGATCCGGTTGCGCCGCAGGACAAGGTTGAGGCAGGCGAGCAGGAAGCCAGCCAGGGTCATGCCCTGGACGGCTGCCATGTACCATGGATTGGCATGAACGGACTTCAGATCGGCTACGGCAAACCAGGCGGGATATTGCTGGCTGAGCAGCAGAAGCAGGGCCGAACCGGCAAGCGCCAGGCCGAGAACCCCGCTGATCCACCCTGAGCCGAAGCGGCGTGCCTCCTCTGTAGATTCGAGGTCATTGCGAATGGCCAGGCGCAGGTTTTCGATCACGTTCATAACCTCAAGGCTGATAATGAACCTGATATTACCGTAGATTACCTAATGGCAGGTTTCGCCGGCTGACCGCTTATGACACGGACCCCGGACTACTCCGCGTCAAACTTGGCGATGTCCTCGATCAGGCCGGCGACCGCGGCGTCGATGATTTTTTGACCGTCCTCGATATTGGCCAGCGACGAGTCCGAGCCGATACGGCCGTCGGGAAAGCGTGACCGGTAATCCAGCGCGTCGCGGATCGGACCGTTGGGGGCGATGCGCGGCTCCATTGCCGCCGATTTAACGCGGTCGGGATAGGCGGCGAAGGTCACGGCGATCTCCGACGGTGTGGCATGCGTGCCATGGCCTTCGGGATAGAGCTTGGCGCACAGCCGGGCGATGCCGGGCAGGTCCCACCAATTCTTCAGTTTCAGAATGAACGGGCAGGGGCGGCCTTCATAAGAATAGGCGGCATAGATTTGCGAAAAGGTCGCTTCAATGGTCGCTATATTGCCGCCGTGGCCGTTGAGGAAATAGATGCGATCGAAGCCGTGCCGCGCCAGGGAATGCACCCAGTCCTCGATGGCCGCCATAAAGGTTGAGGGCCGCAAACTGATGGTTCCGGAAAACCCGAGATGATGTTGCGCCATACCGATATTGAAGGTCGGCGCAATCAGCAGGTCGCCGCTCTGTTCGGCGACGTGGGCGATGATTTCCGGGCACAGCCAGTCGGTGCCCAGGAGCCCCATCGGCCCGTGCTGTTCGTTCGAGCCGATCGGAATGATGACGGTGCGTGATGATTTCAGGCGCTCATCGATCTCGCGCCAGGTGGACATGGCCAGAAGCATGGGGAACTCCGATGAAACGGTTTTCCTACCTTGCTTACGGGCAGAGCGAATGCAAGGCAAGTCTTGGAGTTCATCTCCGAACAGCTTTGCTGTTCGGCAAGCACAAGCGTGCGCCCGAGCCTATGCGAGGAGCCCGGCGGCGCTTGAGCCCAAACATGTCGCAATCTGCATCGCGTCCGGGCCATAAACCGCGTCGCACACAGTTATCTCAAGGTTTTTTCGCATTGGTCTTATAGACTCGCCTTGACGCATTCCCTAAGGTCCGCCCAACGAAATTCCCTCCCAAGGAATCCGAGGAACCGCCACATGTCCGATACGTTTTTCCGCGTCCCCGCCGACTTTCTCCGCCCCAAGACCCTGACCGCCGACGGCCTGGCCAACCAGCACGCGCTGTTCGCCCGCGATCCAGATGCCCACTGGCGGACGCTGGGCGACGCCCTGCACTGGATCCAGCCCTATAGCCAGGTCAAGGACGTCTCCTACCAACGTGAAGACTTCCGCATTCGCTGGTTCCACGACGGCACGCTCAATGTCTCGGTCAACTGTATTGACCGCCACCTGGCGACGCGCGGCGACCAGACGGCGCTGATTTTCGAAGGCGACGACCCGGGCGTCTCCTACGGCGTGACCTACAAGCAATTGGCCGTCGAGGTCAATAAACGCGCCAACCTGCTGAAATCCTACGGCGTCAAGAAGGGCGACCGCGTCACCATCTACCTGCCGATGATCCCGGAAGCCGCCTATTTCATGCTGGCTTGCTCTCGCATCGGCGCCGTCCATAATATCATTTTCGGCGGTTTCTCGCCCGACAGCATCGCCAGCCGTATTCAGGATTGCCAGTCGGACATCGTCATCACCGCCAATGAAGGCCTGCGCGGCGGCAAGACTATCCCGCTCAAGGCCAATGTCGACCTGGCCCTGCTGCAATGCCCGGACGTCAAGCATGTCCTGGTCGTCGAACACACCAAGGCGCATTATCTCAAGCACAATGGCCGCGACGTCAGCATCGCCGAAGCTTTGGCAGGCCAGTCCGACGTCTGCGTGCCCGAGGAAATGAACGCCGAAGACCCTTTATTCATCCTCTATACCTCCGGTTCGACCGGCAAGCCCAAGGGCGTGCTGCATACGACCGGCGGCTATCTCGCCTGGGCGGCCTATACCCACAAGACCGTCTTCGATTATCAGGACGGCGACGTCTACTGGTGCACGGCCGATATCGGTTGGGTCACCGGCCACTCCTATGTCGTCTACGGCCCCTTGGCCAACGGCGCCACCTCGGTCATGTTCGAGGGCGTGCCCAACTATCCCGACAACAGCCGTTTCTGGAACGTCATCGACAAGCACAAGGTCAACATCTTCTACACGGCGCCGACGGCGATCCGCGCCCTGATGCGCTTCGGCGAAGAGCCGGTCAAGGCCGCCTCGCGCAGCTCTCTCCGCCTGCTGGGCTCGGTCGGTGAGCCGATCAATCCCGAAGCCTGGCTGTGGTACCACCGCGTCGTCGGCGACGAACGCTGCCCGATCGTCGATACCTGGTGGCAGACCGAAACCGGCGGTGTTCTCATCTCGCCGGTGCCGGGCGCCACCCCGACCAAGCCGGGTTCCGCCACCAAGCCGTTGCCCGGTGTCCAGCCGTGTCTGGTCGATGCCGAGGGCGTGGTGCTCGAAGGCGCCACCGAAGGCAATCTCTGCATCACCGACAGCTGGCCGGGTCAGATGCGCAGCGTCTACGGCGACCACCAACGCTTCCTCGACACCTATTTCTCGACCTATCCCGGCAAGTATTTCACCGGCGACGGCTGCCGCCGCGACGAAGACGGCTATTACTGGATTACCGGCCGCGTCGACGACGTGCTCAATGTCTCCGGTCACCGTCTCGGCACGGCCGAAATCGAAAGCGCCCTGGTCGGCCACAGCGGCGTCACCGAGGCCGCCGTCGTCGGTTATCCGCACGATATCAAGGGCCAGGGCATCTGGTGCTATGTCACCTTGAAGGCCGGCGTCACGCCGACCGACGCGCTAAAGGTCGAGCTGCGCAACTGGGTCCGCCAGGAAATCGGCCCCTTGGCGACACCGGACGTCATCCAATGGGCACCCGGCCTGCCCAAGACGCGTTCAGGCAAGATCATGCGCCGCATCCTGCGCAAGATCGCCGAGGGTCAGCCGGAGTCCCTGGGCGATATTTCGACGCTCGCGGATCCTTCGGTCGTCGCCAACCTGATCGAGGGCGCCAAGGGCCTCGGCTGACCCTTACGCTGCCTTTATCGTCCTCCTGTCACAACGCCACCCGGTCCTTACGCGACAGGGCTTACACTGGTCGTTTGTTTACAGGAGGACGTATCATGGAAAACCCGAATTTCACCGGCACCAGCCTCGACGAGCGCCGCGACTTTGCCAGCGTTCCGACGACCAACACCACCCCGGCCCAAGCGCCGGTCGAGGCCGACGCTTCCGACGATCCGCAATCGCCGGAAGCCAATTCCGACCGCAAGGACGATCCGCTGACCGACAAGACCGGCACGGGCACCTTTGTCGGCAAGAAGGTGTTTTCACCCAACGAACTGAACCAGGCGGGCGAGGACAAGGACTACTTCAATCCGAAGGATCAGCATCACTTCACCGTGCCCAAGGACGCCAACGAGCACGACCTGAAGCCCGACCTGCAGCTGAAGCAAAAGTCGCACGATCCGAAACCGGCGTTGAAAAAAGACTGATGGCGGCTTAAGACAGCGGCGTGTTGAACCCCAATTCGCCCCTATCGAAACTGCTCAACGCGCCCATGCGGCCGGGCACGGTCCAATGGATCGGCGTCCGGCCATCGCGCGGTGCCGCCATGGTATCGCTCGGTCGTGTCGCGCTCGACACCCAACGCGGCGTCGCCGGCGACCGTTACTCGGGCCGTAGCGGCGAGCGTCAGGTTACCCTCATCCAACATGAAGACCTGCACGCCATCTCCGCCTATCTCGCTCAACCGGTTACGCCGGAACAGCTACGCCGTAATATCCTGGTTTCCGGCATCAACCTGCTGGCTCTGAAGGACAAGCGCTTTCGCGTGGGTTCCGCCCTTCTGGAAATGACCGGCGAATGCCACCCGTGCTCGCAAATGGAAGCGACCTTCGGCCCCGGCGGTTATAATGCCGTGCGCGGCCATGGCGGCATCACGGCGCGCGTGCTCGAAGACGGCGAGGTCGCTATCGGCGACGCGCTTTCGGTCGCGACATAATTTGGTCGCAAAGCCGTCCTACCACATACGAAGATCTTCGTATATAAATGTGGGACGCCGTCATGAAACCGCTGCATGTTCTGGCCTGGGCCTTCTGTTTCCTCTTCATCACCGTGCCCGAAGCGCGCGCCGCCGCCGATGCCGCCGCCATCAAGACCACGGTCGACACCGCCGCCCAGGCCTTTCGCAAGGCCAATCCCCAGGCCGCCGGCATATCGATCGGCGTCATCGAAGACGGCCAAACCTTCACCTTTCACTACGGCACAACCGAGCTGGGCCAAACCAAAACACCGACCGACAAGACCCTCTATCCCATCGCCTCGATCACCAAGACCTTTACCGGCACCTTGCTGGCCCAGGCGGCGATGGAGGGCAAGCTCAAGCTCGACGACGATATCCGCCATTATCTCGAGGGCGACTATCCCAATCTCGAATTTGACGGCCGGCCCATCCATATCGCCGACCTGGTCGATCACCGTTCAGGCCTGCCCTTCTTTATTCCCGACCGGCCGGAAACCCAGCCCGTGCCGGGCGACACGCCGTGGCTCACCCGCATCGACACCTTCGAAAAGACCTATAGCCGCGCCGATTTCTACGCCGACCTGCACAAGGTCAAGCTGGCCGGCAAGCCGGGCGAAATCGTGCAATATTCCAACGCCGCCGCCATGCTGGCCGGCTATATCCTGGAACGCATCTACGGCCGCTCCTATGAGGCGCTGGTCGAACGCAAGATTTTGCAGCCGCTCGGCATGACGGCCACCACCTTCAAACCCACACCCGCAACCATGGCCAAAGGCTATGACGGGACGGGGCGCGAAATGCCCGGCAATTCCGAGGTCCTGGCGGCCGCCGGCGGCTTGAAATCCGATGTCACCGACATGCTCAAATATGCCGCCTGGCAGTTAGCCGAAAGCGATCCGGCAGTGAAATTGTCGCATCAGCACTATGCCGAATCCGGCAACTACGCCGCCGGCCTGAACTGGCAGATGTTGACGGCGCCCGACAAGCGGGTGATTTGGCAGACCGGCAATATCGAGGGCTTCCACAGCTACTGCATCCTGGAGCCGGAACTCAAACTGGCCCTGGTTGTGATGTTCAACGAGGGCGATGACAAGTCCATGCCGGCGCACGGCGTCATGGTCAATCAGATTCTCCAGGGCCTGAATCCGGACGCCATTCTGCTACCCTAAATCCCGCCCCATCTCACCGCGTTTGACGGCTGAATACCATGCCCACAGCAGGTGCGCCGCCACCGAACGATACGGTGACCACACCTTGGCGCGGTCGGCACAGTAGGCCTCCCCGGGCCGCGCCTCCAATCCGTCCAGCCAACCCACCGCCTCACGTAACGCGATATCGCCGACCGGAAACAGATCCAATCGCCCGTCGCTGAACATCAGATAGACCTCCGCCGTCCACCGCCCGATCCCTTTCAACGCCACCAACGCCTCGGCCGCCGCTTCTATATCCATATCGGCCAGCCGTTCCGTGTCGAAATCCCCCGCATGAAAGGCCTCGGCCAGAGCCCGGGCATAGGCGATCTTCGGCCGCGACAGACCATAACCGCGCAACAGCTCCGGATCGTGGGCCAAAAAGGCCTTTGGACTGACGTCACCTAATCCGTCGCGAACCCTTCCGAGGATGGTCTCCGCCGCCTTGACCGACAGCTGCTGCTCGACGATCAACCCCAACAGAGCCGGAAACCCGCCCGGACGCTTGCGATAGAGGACATGGCTGAAATGCTCGGTCAGCGGCCGCAACCGCGGATCGGTCTCCGCCAGATGTTTCAGATGCACGGGGTCGAGAGGATTGGCTGTCATAGCGGTGCACCTAGCACACCCGTCACCGGAATCTGACAGGATTAGGACTTGATACAGCCGACCTGGGCGACGCGATATTCCCGCCGCAGCGTATCCGACACTATGCCGTAATTGCGCTTGGTGATAGTCGCTTCCGACTCGAAGTCGGCCTTGCGGTCCGGCACATTGGCCAGGGCGACGACCGTTTCGGGGATCGAGGTATAGATCCGCCCGCGCCGCGGCTTTTCACGCAGCACCACGCCCATGACCCGCGAATTGTCGTCGATTACCGGGGCTCCGATCAGCTGGTTGAGGTCGCCCTTGATGCCGACCGTGCGCCCAGCCTGAGCCCAGGCGAGGACCGGTTCGTTGCGCTGAAAACGCTTGGAGCCTTCGACGACGGTCTTGCCGATAAGGCGCGCCGTCGCTTCACCGACCTGGCCCGACGGAAAGCCCGGCATGAAGCCGCGTACGCCCGGCACGACGGTTTGCGGATCGGCCAAGGGCAAGGGACGGCCAGCGCCATCGGTCACCGCGATGACGTAAGCATTAGCATTTTGGGCGTCGGCCTTCGGCGCATCGCGCAGCTTCAACGGCACGCCGAGATTGCCACCGATATTGAGGAAGGGGTGGGTGCAGCCGGCGATGCTGTCGCGCGCCACGATCCATTCGCCCGATTGCGATACCGAAAAGGCGGTGCCGCGCATGATCTTCTGGTCGTCGACCGGCAGGTTGATGATCGAGCCGGCGGAAAACGGCGTGAAATTGGCGAACAGCGACATCTCGCCGATGCCCGGCGGGGGCGGCGCCGGCGGCGCGTCGGATTGTTCGTGCCACTTGCCGGTCACCACGACCAGGGTGGTGATACAGGCCGCATAAAGAAGCCAGTCAAGTTTCATATCGCTTAGCCCGCGACGGCGGCGGCGAGGATCAGGGCGGCGGCCAGCTTGGCGGAGACCAGCAGCACGGCGGCGGAAACTTCGCCCTCATTGATGCGCGCCGGCAACCCGGCCAGGAGGAAGTCGACCAGGCGGAAGACGAACAATTGCAGGACGATGGTGGCGCCGCCCCACAGCAGGATTTCACGCAACGACGTCGACGCGGCCATGGAGGCGGCCAGCGGAATAGCCAGGCCGATAATCACCCCGCCATAGGCGACGGCGGCCGCGGAATTACCGTCGCGGATCTGGGCGATCTCCTTGTAAGGCGTCAGGATCGAATAGACGAAGGAGCCGATAAACAGCATCAACAGGGTGACGCCGGCATGGGCCAGGGTGATGACGAAACCGGTGCCGAAAGCCTGGATTTCCGGCCGCAAAACTTCAGGAGACAGGAAATTGGAAAAGAAATCAGGTGTCATGCGCTGGGTCCCCTGGCACTTTCTGGCGGTACGCGCCCGTCGCTTTTGCAACAAGCGTGGTAGTCATGGAGGATTGTCCGTGCAAGATCAAGTCCGCGATCCTGCGCTGTGGATAAAATTTAGATGACACCGGCCGGCTTAAGGCGGGGCTTGGCTTCAGTCGATCATGCCGGCAGCCAGCGCCGCAAACGGCAGGCTGATTGTATCACCGTTATCCTGATTTGACCCATCGTCCTGTGCCGCTTTTTGCTCGCGCCTGACGACACTGGCGCGCTTCTTTTCGCTTTCCGACTTCAACTGCCCACAGGCGGCCAGGATATCGCGGCCGCGCGGCGTGCGGATCGGCGAAGCATAGCCGGCGCGATTCAGCACAGCGGCGAAGGACTCGATCGTCTTCCAGTCGGAGCACTGATAATCGGTGCCCGGCCACGGATTGAACGGGATGAGATTGATCTTGGCCGGAATGCCTTTGAGAAGCTGACACAAGGCCTTGGCTTCGGCCGAACTGTCATTGACGCCCTTCAACATGACATATTCGAAGGTGACGCGGCGGGCATTGGAGATGCCCGGATAGTTGCGGATGCCCTCCATCAGGGCGGCGATATTGTACTTCTTGTTGAGCGGCACGATCTCGTCGCGCAGTTCGTCATTTGTGGCGTGCAGCGAAATCGCCAGCATGGCCTGGGTGCGGTTACCCAGAGCTTCGAGTTCCGGCACCACACCCGAGGTCGACACCGTGATGCGGCGGCGCGAAATGGCGATGCCTTCGCCGTCGGAAATGATGTCGATAGCGTCGGCGACATGGTCGAGATTGTACAGCGGCTCGCCCATGCCCATGAAGACGATATTGCTGAGTTTGCGGTCTTCCTTGGGCGACGGCCATTCGTTCAGGTCGTCGCGCGCCACCTGGACCTGGGCGACGATCTCGGCCGCGGTCAGGTTACGCACCAGTTTTTGCGTGCCGGTATGGCAGAAGGTGCAGTTGAGCGTGCAGCCGACCTGGCTGGAGACGCATAACGCGCCCGACCGGCCGACATCGGGAATATAGACGGTTTCGACCTCGATGCCCGGCGCCATGCGGATCAGCCATTTGCGCGTGCCGTCGGCGCTGACCTGGCGCTCGACGACTTCCGGCCGGGCCAGGGTGAATTTTTCCGCCAAGGGACCGCGCTGGTCCTTGGCGATATCGGTCATGCGGTCGAAATCGGTGAAGCCGTAATGATGAACCCAGCGCCAGATCTGCGTCGCGCGCATCTTCGCCTTGCGCTCCTCGACAACGCCGGAGTCCTTCAGCGCCTGGATCAGGCCGTCGCGCGTCAGGCCGGTGATGTTCACCAGGGTGGTAGGTTTTGCGGACAGGTCGAGCGTATGGGCCAAGTTAAGCGGCTTTCAAAAAAGGCATATGTCGGGATTGGCCGGGTCTATACAGGAATCCCGGGCGAATGTCTAATCAGCCGCTAAGATACTCCCGCATGAGAAGCCGCGCGCGATGCAGCCGGGCCTTGACGCTTTCCCGCGACAGCAATAGCCGCCCCGAGATCTCGTCGATTGTCAGTTCGCCGACGTCGCGCAGCAGCACCACATCGCGATAATGCGCCGGCAGGGATTGTATCGCCCCGGCGACGTCGAGGCGCAACTCCGCCTCGGGACGATGCGCAAAACGCAGATCGTCTTCCAGCGCCGCTATGTCGACGAACGGCATGCCCTGGCGCGCTAGTTTCAGGCAGGCGCGCTGGACGATCTGGAACAGCCAGCCGGAAAACGCCTCGAGCCGCCGCAAGGCGCCGATCCGCCGGTAGACGACCCAAAGCGTTTCCTGGACGGCGTCTTCGGCATCCGACATTGAGCGGCACCGGCTCCTGGCGTAGCGGCGGATATCGCCCTGCGCGGCGGCCATAACGGCCATGATGGCGTCGCGGTCGCCGGCAACCGCGGCATCCATTATGATCATGCTAACGGATACCGCCATCGTCAATCCTTCGGCAGGCGTTTGGCGAGCTTGCGGCCGGCCAGGGCGCACATCGGACAAAAGCCGACAAAGCCTGTCAACGCAATCATGGCGCCGCCACCGGCCAAACCATAGCCGAGCAGGCCGCCCTTGAACAGGTAGAGGCCGGCCACGGCCACGGCCACCCCCATCACTATGCGGATCAGGCGCTCAAACGCGGGAACATTCTTGCTGTACAACATCACAACCTCCTTGTTGCGCGGCGATGACCGCGGCGCATACCGGACAAGAGGCGGCAAACGGACAAAACGGTTCGCCTGCAGGCAATTATTTTCGCAAACCTGATGTCTCGCCCCTCCACGACCCATGTTTTTCTGATGATCGCGGGTTCACCATGGCGGCAACACAGGAGTCCCGTCATGCCCGCCAATAAATGGTCCCAGGACGTCACCGAACATTCCAACGCGCTGGATCTCAAGGCGCACGTCTTCGAATCCCAAGATCCGAAAGCCATCGCCCGTTCCGTGAAACAATCGGCCGAAGACAGCCATCGCCGCAAGTCCAGCCCCTATCGCTCGGCCATGTCGATGCTGACCTTCTATATCAACCGCGCCGGTCATAACCTCCCGGACAAGCAAAAACATGTGCTGGAACAGGCCAAGGACGAACTGCGCGCGCTGTTCGGCAAGGTGCACGCATGATCCCGTTCATGTTCCTGCTGCCGCGACTGTGGACGCGCTGGATAATCACCGCCATGACCTATGAACGATCTTGACTTAGGCAGAGACACGCCATTTCCCCAGGCCCCTTTCAAGGCTACAGGATTCGCACAATTTTCTATTTAACTTCCGACACCATCTGGCAGTCTGAAAAGAACAATAAGTTATTGATTTCCTTGATCCTCCCCGCTTGTCGGGGAGGGGGACCGCACGACGCCGCGTCTTCGCGGCTAGATGCGGTGGTGGGGTGTCTTGCTTGCCGGCCTACCTGTATCTGTGCGGGACAGCCCCAGACACGGGTGAGCGGTACTTCCTTCCGGCTAGCCGTTCTAAGGCTGAACCGGCGCCGGTATAAACGCCTGTAAAATCTTATCGGCCGCGCCGTACAAACCATCGACGTTCTCGCCGCCCTTATTCATCATCAACGACAACACGATATGCCGCTCCGGCAATACCACGAAAACCGACGTGCTGCCGACCGCCGTGCCGCCATGATGATAACTGTCCAGTTTCAGTTGGCCGTCATAGAGCGTCCACGTGCTGTGCCGCCACCCTAACGCATAGACCTTGGCGCCGTTCGACATTCCGCCATCCGCCGGCACGGTCACCAACAAACTCCGTGTCTTCGCCGACAACAGCCGGTCGTCCAACATGACATTGCCCAGCTTCACCATGTCCGACGGCGTCGACAGGAACCCGCCCGACGGCCAGCGGATGCTGTTGTCGACCGGGAAAGCCCGGGCATAGTCACCGTCGCGGGTTTCGTAAAAACCGGCGGCACCGGCCGTATCCAACCCCGAATGCGTCATGCCCAAAGGCGTGAACACCGCCCGCGTGACATAGGCGCCAAACGGCTCGCCGGAAGCCTGTTCGATCGCGGCGCCGACAAGATTATAGCCCATACTGGTATAGCGAAAATCCGTGCCCGGCTGGAACAGCAGCGGCGAATGGGCCACGCGCTCGACCTCCCCATCGACACTGGCGAACGGCCGCGTATTGAGATGCTCCCATATCGGAAAACACAGGCACAGCTCGTAATCGCGGATGCCGGCGCGATGGCTCATCACCTGTTTCAAAGTCATCGGCCATGCCTGTTGCGGATAACGCGGCACATAGGTCTGGATCGGCTGATCGACATCCAGCTTGCCGTGATCGATCAAGGTGCCGGCCGCCACGGACGTCACCGCCTTTGATGTGCTGCCGAGACGGAAACGCGTATCGAAATCCGCCACCCGGCCGGCTTCGATATCGCTAAAGCCTGTGACGCCGCGCCACACCAATTGACCGTCGACGGAAATGGCCGCGGATATCGCCGGCGCCTGGATATCGCGGCGCGCCGCCTTCAGGGCTTCGAGCGCGCGCTGACCCTGCGCCGCCCACGCGTCATTGCCGGTCTCAGCCGTCGCCACGGGCGCGATCGCAGGCATCGGCCGCCACCCGGCATTATAGACGAAGACCGGCTCGAACAGCTTGAACGCCAACCCGCCGATCCCGATCAGCACAAGGACAAGACCTGCCCAGCCAAGGATTGTCTTCATAATCCGTCCTTCCAGAAAAATACATCGTCGACGCCCTTGCCGAATACGCCCGCCAGACGCATCGCCAGCTCCAGCGACGGCGCATAACGCCCGGTCTCCAGCGCTACGATCGTCTGACGCGTCACACCGACGGCGCGCGCCAGGGCATCCTGCGTCATCTCGCCGTGATCGAAGCGCAGCCGCCGCAAATGATTGCCGATCAGGGAGTCACTCATGACCTGTCCCATGACCGGTCTTGAGCATAGCCGCTCAACTGCACGCATTGCCGTGCCACGAACGACACCAGGATCAGCGCGATCAGCGCATTGGCCAGGATCCAGTGCGTCAGGGCCGACTGCCACGGCCGCGGCGCAAAGCCCATATAGAGCAACAGGACGACCAGCAGGGCGATCAGGATGCCGTAACCCCAGCGCGTCCCGCGCGCATCGATCCGGTCGTCGCGCTCGTCGCGTTCATGGCGGTCGGCGCGAAAGACAAAGGCGCTGACCATGACACCGACGATCAGGGTCCAGTTATCGAGGGCCAGGTAGTTGCCCTGACCGACATGCAGGTCGATGTGCGGATTGAGCAAGACAGTGGCCAGATGCGCCGAAATCATCGCGGTGCCGGCCAGTCTTTGCCACACCATCCGTTCCGGCGCGCCGGGATCGCTGCCGTCGGCGGCCTTCAGCCCCTCCCAGCGCCGGCGTGCCAGGATCGCCCAGGCCACCAGCGCCGCGGCGCCCAACCCGCCAAGCGGAAAGTGACTGATCATGCCCGCCCACGCCAAAACGGCGCCGAAAGCCAATGAAATCAGCAAAAAGCCAGCAATTTTCAGCACCCATCGTCCCCATAATCGTGGTTTTGATGTACGCTATACCAGACATGATGTCCGGTCAACCAGTCATGGTTTGCCAGCCCAGATAACGCTCGGGCTTGTGGAGCCACACCTGTGGATGCGCTGGATGTTCACCGCCGTGCCCTGCGTACCCGGCAATCCTAAGGCTGCGCCAGCGTGGGAATAGACCTGCAAGATTTGCTCACCACCCCGTTTACGCTTTGGGATCCACACATTTCGGGAGGTGAGAAGCGTACTACAACGTTTCGGAAGCCCCCCAACTCCCAGCCTCCGTACGCTGCGGAATGACGCAAACCAAACGGGGAAGGGCGCAACGACCGCCATCCGCGTCTTGCCTTATTGAATATCGCGAACCGTAACCTCAGGAATCGCCTCTACCGGCATATTCAGGTGATACCGCGTCGCCTTGCGCTCACCCGTTCGCATCAAAGCCGCCATTTCGACAAGGCCGGCCAAATCACGCGTGGCGGTCGCCGAAGGCGCCTCCGTAATACGCATATAGTTGGCAGCGCTCAATCCGCCGACGAAACCATCCGGTCCGGCCGCCAGCACCCGCAATAGCGCCTTCTCCTGCCGGGAATTGATCTGACCACGCAGCCGGTCGAGCAGGCGCGACGTGTGCAGGATAAACTCCACCTGAGCCAGGGTGCGTTTCTGCGCCTCGATCGCCTTGGCGGCGAACCACAGCAGCCAATCCGTGACATCGAGATCAAGGCTCCCGCGTTCGAGCGCCAGATAATAGGCTTTACGGTATTTCAGCAGGGTGCCGGATATACCGGTGATCACCGGCGTCGACAGCCCCTGGGCCAGAACCTTCTCGATAATGGCGCGGCCGATCCTGCCGTCGCCGTCCTCGAACGGGTGGATGCTCTCGAACCACAGATGGGCGATGCCGGCCCGCGTCAGAGCGGGCAGGGGCGCGTCACCCTTCGGGCCGCTCTGTTCTAACCACAGGATAAAGCGCGCCATGTCGCCGGGAACCGCCGTTGACGGCGGCGCCTCGAAATGGACCTTGGGCGCATAAACGGCACCGGACACGATCTGCATCGGGTCGTCATGGCGTCGATAGCCACCGATGTCCTTGATGTCCGTACGCCCGTTCATCACCATGCGATGCCAGTTCCACAGGACCGCCTCGCTAACCGGATCGGATACATGCTGGTAAAGGTCGACCATCATGTCGGCGATACCGGCCTCGGCCGGGTTGCTGCGGCGGTGGCTTGCCATGCCGAAATGGCGCCGGATGGAAGATTGCACGCTGTCGCGGTCAAGCCGTTCGCCCTCGATGGCCGAGGTATCGACCGCCTCGTGGCTCATCATGTCGATGCTGAGTGCCTGCTGCTCGTCCGCCGCCAAATGCTTGGACGCGCCGATAACGACCCCGGCGCCCTCGCTGAACAGCGCTTCCGCCCTGGTCAGCTTGCGGGCATCCCAGACAAAATTCGGCCAGTCTTCCTGTTGCCAGTTCCACGTCATGATGGATATTTATTACACTTATAGATCAAAATATAGAAAATAGTGATCTATAAAGTCGGAATTTATCGATCACAACCTGCCTGACTTCCGGCGCCAAGGGTGTACATAAAAGGCTTGCGGGAAACAGGGGGACAGGAGCACTATTCCCCGACGTTTCCGATACGGCACTACAGAAGCACATGTTCGGCGTCCATACTGATTTTGGCGTATAGCTCCGCCGTCAGTCTCGACGCATGACGACTTGGTCGCCCGTTCGAATCCGACCGCCCCCGTCGCTATAAAACGAGCCCGGCCGCCGCTGCGCCTTAGCAGATCAGGTCGTCGAGGGTCTTGTACATAAAGGGCTTGCTCTTGCGCTTGGGCGGCTTGCTGACAATTTCGCTCGCTTTCTTCGGCGACAGCCAGGCAATCATCCGGCACTGCACATCGATCACCAATTTGGCGGCTTCATTCAGCGCCTTGGTCTTCGCCGCCAACTGCGGATCGCTCGCATCGACCAGGACCTTGACATCCTTTTGGTAGTCTTCGGCGATCACCTGACACGCCGCCCATCGCGCCTCGGCCTGGGCTTCCCGCGCCGCATGATACTTGTCGTGGAAGTCGGGATAGAGCTGGACCCACAGATAGATGGTGCTTTCGCTCGGCAGCGTCATATCGGCGGCCACCATGCGCTTCAATCCGATCGTGCTGATCGCAATCAACTGGCAAACCCGCTCGGCCAGCTTTTCCGAATAGGTGCTGCGCGGGCGCCGCTCGGTCTTTGTCTCTGTGGTCATGGAAGGCCCTCCTCAGGCATAAAAAAGCCCCATCGGCCAAAGACCGTGGGGTTGATTTCATTCGCAACACTGGATGCTGAGGAAAACCTACCAAGCTTGCCCTGCCATGTCAATGGATAAAATACGAAACATGACAATAAATTTTACACATCGTAATTTCGCCCAGTCCATACGGCAATATAATACCATACAAAAATAGCCATATTGAGATTCGGAGCGTCGGTTTTCCGCCAATCCGGACACAGCCACTCCGAATCTCGCCCGCTACCGCCCCAGATAACGCTCCGGCTTGTGGAACCATACCAAAACCGCGCTCATGGCTGCCGCTGAAATCAGCGAGTACAGCACCTGGTGCCAGTCGAGCACCACCAGCGAAACCGCCATGATCAGGGCGTCGCAGGTCAGCTGAGTCTTGCCGGCATTGATGCCGCGCGTCTTTTGCAGATAGAGCGCCAGCACACCCGTGCCGCCGGCGCCGGCGCCATGCCGCGCCAGGGCCAGCAAACCCATGCCGATAACGGTGCCGCCGAAAATGGCGGCGAACAGGGGATGGACGCCGCTCAGCTTGAAGGCCAGCGGCGCATAGGTGGTCGCCGCCATGATGGCGATATTGACCAGCACCGTCTTGACCATGAAGCGCTTGCCCATGGCCGGCCAGGCAAACAGGAAGAAGGGCACATTGATCAGCATGAACAGCACGCCGACCGGCAAGGCCAGGACATAGGAGACGAGCAGGGCGATACCCGCGACGCCGCCGGTGGCCAGGCCGACCGATTTCAGGAAGACGATGCCCAGGGCGATAAAGGAAACGCCGATCGCGAAGGCATAGATATCCTCGGCCACCGTGTGCTTGACCGTCAGATAGAGGGCGTCGGCGCCGTCCTTGTCGACGGGGAGGCGGGCAGGGCTAGCAACAGACGGCATGACAAGGGTCCACAAGAGCAGTTGAGCCCGCGCGTTGTCATCCCTGATTTTTGGCCTCTGTTTTTTATGATTACCCTCTTATGGCACAATTTCCGCTATTTCGGAATAGCCGCCGTGCCGCCGTTCAATCATGCGACTTCAGGGTCTTGAGATAGGTCAGGATGGCCTTCCGCATGCGCGGGTCGTCGAAATTCATCGGCATGCTGGTGCCGGGATACATCAAAGTCGGATTGGTCAGGAACTTGTCGAGCCGGCTATAGGTCCAGCGGTCGTGTTTCGCATTGGCGGCCTGAAGCGCCGGCGAATAGTCATAACCGTCGACCGAAGCGACCCGGCGGCCGACGACCCCGAACAGGGCCGGGCCATTGTCGTTCAGCATATGCTCGCTGTTGTCATGGCAGAGCGCGCAGTCACGATTGTAGATCGCCGTGCCGAGCGTCAGGTTTTCAGCCCGGGTCTGCGCCATGGCCGGCATGGCTACGGCTATCGAGCCCATAAGCAGGACGGTGGCAGCGATTTTCATGATCGAATAATTCCCGTTGCGATGACACACTGTGTCAGCTCCGGTGGCGGCCGTCCTTGACCGAAATCAAGTCACGCAGGCACTTGCGTCAATGGTCGCAAACCGGACAGGCGGGATCGGATGCCAGCTTGACGATGCGCGAACCCATGGTCAGACCGTCGAATATCAGCAATCGGCCACGCAGGTTTTCACCAGCCCCGGTGATCAGCTTGATGACTTCGAGCGCCGCCATGGAGCCCATGATCCCGGCCAGCGCCCCAACGACGCCGACCCGTTCGCAGGTCTCGGCATCCGGCGGGATCTCGGGCACCAGGCACTGGTAACAGGGCGAGCCGTCGAACGTCGCCAACTGGCCACTGAAACGGCCCAGCGCCGCCGAAACCAACGGAATTTTCAATTCATGACAGACCCGGTTGACCAGCAGCCGCGTCGGAAAATTATCGCAGCCGTCCAGCACGATATCATAACCCCCCAGCACATCGGCTGCGTTGCCGTCATCGAGGCGCAGCCGGTGCACCCGGCATTCGCAATGCGGATTGAGGCCGGCTAAATGGCTTGCCGCCACCTCGGCCTTGGCGTCGCCGATATCCGCGGCGCCATACAGGACCTGCCTTTGCAGATTGCTCAACGACACCGCATCGTCGTCGATCAGCCCCAATGTGCCGATCCCCGCCGCGGCCAGATAGAGCGCGGCCGGCGAACCGATCCCGCCCATCCCGACTAAAGCCACCCGGGCCACCTTCAGCTTCATCTGACCCGCCCCGCCGATCTCCTTCAGCACAAGGTGGCGGGCATAGCGGTCGATTTCGTCGTCTGTCAGCATAATGATGCAAATGCGCCCGTCGCTCTTGAACCGCAAGCCGAAAAGCGCCAATTACACTGCCATGAGCGATCACAATTCTCCCTTCCCCAACTGGCACGGCAYCACCATCGTCGCCGTGCGCCACAACAACAAGACAGTCATCGCCGGCGACGGCCAGGTGTCCATGGGCGCCACCATCGTCAAGGGCGGCGCCAAGAAGGTGCGGACCCTTGCCGGCGGCAAGGTCATTACCGGCTTCGCCGGCGCCACCGCCGACGCCTTCACCCTGCTCGAACGCCTCGAAGCCAAGTTGGAACTGTTCCCGGACCAATTGGCCCGCGCCTGTGTCGATCTCGCCAAGGACTGGCGCACCGACCGTTATCTGCGCCGTCTCGAGGCCATGCTGTTGGTGGCGGACAAGAACCATATCTTGACCCTGACCGGGGTCGGCGAC
The DNA here is from genome assembly GCF_056404915.1 of Asticcacaulis sp. P2_B1. NCBI lineage: Bacteria > Pseudomonadati > Pseudomonadota > Alphaproteobacteria > Caulobacterales > Caulobacteraceae > Asticcacaulis > Asticcacaulis sp. P2_B1. The sequence continues at coordinate 255,204 of NZ_JBFUDD010000003.1, forward strand.
GTGCTCGAGCCCGAGGACGGCGTCGCCGCCATCGGTTCTGGCGGCGTCTACGCCCTGTCGGCCGCCCGCGCCATGCTCGAATATGAACCAGACGCCGAAGTCATTGCCCGCAAGGCCATGAAGATCGCTTCGAGCATCTGCGTCTATACCAATGACCATCTGACGCTCGAAACGCTTTAATGAACAATGCGGCCCGTCATGTCAGCGTCAAACAGGCACTTTGGCGGGGAGCCTGTACCGTCAACCTGCCGATCCTGGTTATCATTGTTGCCCCCTGGCTGCTGACTTTGTATATGACGGCTGAGGTCTTAAAGACGGCCGGCATACCAAGTTTTCTTACAACAATATTGCTGGTCTTGAGCCTTTTCAATATTCCGCTGGCCTGGCTGTGGTGGTCCTATGCGATACCTAAATGGAAGCTTTGGGCCTATGCCCGTGCCGAGGACGTCGATACGCTCAAGCATGCTGCCGTTGATGTTGGCTTAATTTGGCCGGATGGTCATATTTTCGAAAAAACCGAGATTTGCTCACAGGATGTGCGCAAGCAGATCCTGAAGCTTGAGGGGCGGCCATCATGATCACCTTCCGGCCCTTGAGCGACCAGGACGCCGGTCTCCTGATGATCTGGATGAATTCGCCGCACGTCAGACTGTGGTGGCACCAGGACGGCTCGACGGCGGAAGACGAGGTCGAGGAGGCCCTGAGCTTTATCGGATCCGATGACGGCGCCGCCTTTATCATCGAGCTCAACAAACGCCCGATCGGTTATATTCAATATTACGACCCGTATTCGGAATGGCCGGACTCCGCCGACAACGCCTTCTATTTTGCCGGCCAGCCCAAGGGTGTGCTCGGCCTCGACATGTTTATCGGCGATGTCACCCTGACCGGCGAAGGCCTTGGGCCCCAAATCCTGCGCCAATTCAGCGACGACCTGCTGGCCAAGGGCGCGCCGAAACTTTTGATCGATCCCGATTCCAAAAATGCCCGCGCTATCTCGGCCTTCGCGAAAGCCGGCTTTACCATCTATCAGCAGCATGACAGCCCGCGCTGGGGTCAAGTCACGCTGATGTCCCGCACTCCAACCTTGAATGCCTGAAACATGACTACCTTTTCTCCCCGCGAAATCGTCTCCGAACTCGACCGCCACATTATCGGCCACCACGACGCCAAGAAGGCCGTCGCCGTCGCCCTGCGCAATCGTTGGCGCCGCAAGCACACCGATCCTGCGATCCGTGACGAAATCACGCCGAAAAACATCCTGATGATCGGGCCCACCGGCGTCGGCAAGACCGAGATCGCCCGCCGCTTGGCGCGCCTGGCCAACGCCCCCTTTATCAAGGTCGAAGCGACCAAGTTCACCGAGGTCGGCTATGTCGGCCGCGACGTCGATCAAATCGTCCGCGACCTGGTCGAGGCCGCCATGTTGATGGTGCGCGACAAGAACCGCGCCGGCGTCCGTGCCAAGGCCGAACAACAGGCCGAGGAGCGCGTCCTCGACGCTCTCGTCGGCGACACCGCCGGTCAGGCGACGCGCGACAGCTTCCGCAAAAAGGTCCGCGCCAACGAACTGGACGACAAGGAAATCGAGATTTCGGTCAGCGAAACCGGCTCGTCGATCGGCATGATCGAGATCCCGGGCCAGCCGCAGAACGGCGCCTTCAACCTGTCCGACATGTTGTCGAAAGCCATGGGCGGCCGCAAGAAAACCGTCAAAACCACGGTCAAGGCAGCCATTCCGCTGCTGATTACCGAAGAGTCCGACAAGCTTCTGGACCAGGATTCCGTCGCCATGGAAGCCCTGAAACTGGCGGAAGACGAAGGCATCGTCTTCCTCGACGAAATCGACAAGGTCGCCAGCCGTTCCGACCGCAGCGGCGCCGACGTGTCGCGCGAAGGCGTCCAGCGCGACCTCTTGCCGCTGATCGAAGGCACCACCGTCTCGACCAAGTACGGACCGGTCAAAACCGACCATATCCTGTTCATCGCCTCGGGCGCCTTCCATGTCTCTAAGCCGTCGGACCTGCTGCCGGAACTCCAAGGCCGCCTGCCGATCCGCGTCGAGCTCAAGGCCCTGACCCAGGACGATTTCCGGCGCATCCTGAGCGAGCCCGAAGCCAATCTGATCCAGCAGAATCAGGCCCTGATGGCGACCGAAGGCGTCACGGTGACCTTCGACGATGGCGCCATCGCCGCCATGGCCGAGGCCGCGGCCACCGTCAATGCGAAGGTCGAAAACATCGGCGCCCGCCGGCTGCACACCGTCATCGAAAAGGTGATGGAGGACTTAAGCTATGCAGCGTCCGACATGTCGGGCCAGACGGTCGAAATCGACGCCGACTACGTCAAGAAACGCCTCGGCGACATTGCCGGCGACGCCGATCTCAGCCGCTATATCCTGTAACTATTTCTCGTCGAAACGCTCGAGATTTTCGCGCATATTGACCTCAAGGCATTCCCGGAACAACTCGGTAAGCCGCCAGCTATGAGCGGCCATCTGGGTTGTCATTTCCTCGCGCGTCTTGCAACTCCTGCGTACGAAGTACGCCGCGAAGCGCGCCGCGGCGTAGATCATCGAATCCGCCACGCCATTGATACGGCCCCCGTCATCGCGAACCTGGGCATTGGACAGGTCGATATGGGCGTTGGAACGCACGAAAAAGTTGGGGTCGCCCCCGGTGATATCGTTCATGGTCTGTCCTTACCGCGTCGCGACGCCGGGCTTGGGGGGAAGATAGGTGTCGTAGTTCTGCGCCACCTCGTCATAATGCTGCTCCAGCATCTGGCGGAAGCCTTCGGTCATCGCCGCCACGGTATCCTTGCGCATGGCCACGAACTCAGGCTGGGTCATGGTCATATTGGCGGTTACCCACACGCCGAAGCGCGCCGCGGCAAAAGCCGCCGAGGCCGCGACCATATTGGCCTGGGGCTCGCCAGCCATTTGGGCGTTGTACAATTGGATATTGGCTTCGACGCGCCGGTCGAATTTGGGATCGGGAGTGGACATGGGCTTACTCGTATCGGGTGTTAAAGCGGTGCCGGCGTGGTCAGGGCCGGGTGATAGGTGTCGAAGTTCTTTTCGTGATCGTTGAAATTGTCGATCAGCATCTGACGATAGCCGGTGACGAAGTTTTCAAGAAACTGGTCGCGCCGCTGCGCCACCTGGGACTGTTCGGTCGTCGTCGTGCACACCGCCCAGACGGCGAAACGCGCGGCGGCGAAGGCCGTCGAGGCCGCCACGCGGTCGGAGCGCGAAGTCTTCAACTGTTCATTGGCCACGGCGATCACATCGTCGGCGCGTTTGAAAAAGTCCATTTGATCGTCGGATTCAGCCATAGGTCTCACTTGAGTTTATGAGGTGGGGTTGCAAGTTGTGCGCCACAATGCCCTGAAAATTAGCCGCTTACCAGCCTGTTCAACAGGGCGGCCGAGGCTTTTTCGCACAGCTTGAAAACCTCTTCGAAATCGCGCGGCGGACCGTAATAGGGATCGGGCACGTCCTTGCGCACATCCAGCGCTTCTTCGAGATAGAGCGCGAACCGGGCCTTGGCGCCCTTGGGCTGCATGGCCGTCAGGTGGGCGACATTGTCGCGGTCGAGGCCGAGGATCAGGTCGAAGCGGTCGAAATCCTCTGGCCTTATCTGGCGCGCCTGCTGCTCATGAATGACGACGCCATGCTTTGCGGCAATGGCGATCGACCGTTTGTCGGGCGGGTCGCCGGCATGCCAACCGCCGCAACCGGCCGAGTCGATCTCGAACAGGTGGTCAAGCCCGGCCTTGTGCGCCTGGTGGCGGAAGACGCCCTCGGCCAGGGGCGAGCGGCAGATATTGCCAAGGCAAACAAAGAGAATAGCTGTCATCGCCGAACCATAAACACCCGTCCACGCTGACGCAACTCCAACAAGCGTTGAATTATCGCCCAGCGTGGGTTAGCCTCCGCCTTAACAAAAAGGGGCAGGGACATGATCCGACATTATTTTATCGCCGCCGTGGCCGCTTTGGCGCTGGCCACCTCGGTCCAGGCGGAGCCGATCACCCCGACCCCGGCCGAGCAATCCCAGCTCGATGCTCTCAACCAAACCGAAGACTGGTTCATCGCCCACCTCAAGGGGCCGCGGGAATCCTCCGGTGACGACCTCCTCGATGCCCGCCTGCAATATGTTCTGGAAAACGTGACTCGCCCGGCCTCGGCGCCGCCCGTCCAGGCCTATCTGCGCAACAGCTACAAGACCCCCGAAGGCCGCGCCGCCACCCGCGCGGCGCTGGATCGTTATTGGGATCTGCATACCCTGGCGACGCCCGAAGTGGCGACCGAGGACAGCATGATCGCGGGCCGCGACGGCGTGCAAATCCCCATCCGCACCTACCGCCCGGCCAGCGACAAACCCCTGCCGGTCCTAGTCTATTACCACGGTGGCGGCTTCATGTTCGGCAGTATCGACGGCTGGGACCGCACGGTCCGGCTGATCGCCAATGAAGCCCATATGATCGTCGTCTCTGTCGGCTACCGCCTGGCGCCCGAAAGCCCCTATCCCGCGGCCTGGAACGATGCCGAAGACGCCTATCTGTGGGCCGTCGACCAGGCCAAGACCCTGGGCGGCAGCACGGTCTCGGTGGGCGGTGACAGCGCCGGCGGCACGCTCGCCATAGCCGTCGCCCTGCGCGCCCGCGAAGGCCACAAACCCATGCCGGCCGCCATGCTGCTCTACTATCCGGGAGTCGATCGCGTGAACGACTATCCCTCCATAAAGGCTTTCGGCACCGGCTATGGTCTCGACGCCGACAATCTGAAATATCTCGCCGACCAGGTCTATCCCGCCGGCGTGGCCACGACCTCGGAAGACACCTCGCCTATGCAGGCCGATCTGCGTGACCTGCCTTTTGCCTATATCGTGACTGCGGGATTCGACCCCTTGACGGACTCCCAGGCCGCTTTCAGCAAGGCCTTGTTCGCGAGCCATAACTTGCCGGGCGGCATTCTGGAAACCCGTACCTCCCTGATCCACGGCTTCCTGCAAACCACGGCCTATGTGCCCGACGCCTTGGACGCGGCGAAGACATCGGCCCGGGATTTCGGCAAATTCGCCGCCGATATGGCCGACGCCCAGTGAAGCGCCTTGCCGCCCACGAGAATCGCCCTTAACACTGACTGGAACATCACCAGAACACGTGTGCGCGCGACATGTCCCAACCCATCCCCAATCTCGAAGACTTCATCGACCGTCTGAAGGCCATTTCCGACCGTTACGGCCGCGTCTATGACGTCGACCGCGGCGGCGACTGGCACCTGCTCAAGATCCAGGAAGAGATGGGTGAACTGACTCAAAGTTATCTCGCCATGACGCACCGCTCGCGCCGCGACGCCAAGCCGGCCAAGCAGGAGGTCGCCATGGAGATGGCCGATGTCCTGTGCATGCTGTTGCTGATGGCGCGCGCCGAAGGCATCGACCTCAACGCCGCCATCACCGAGAAATGGCTGAAGTGGGAACAGGTTATCGCCGAAGAAGCTCATGCCGAAGCCTAGCAGCAAGCTTATAAAAGCCCTGTTCGACCGCTTCGAGGAAGACAAGCCCGACCCGCGCACCGAACTGAACTTCACCAATCCCTTCACCCTGGTTGTCGCCGTCGCCTTGTCGGCTCAGGCCACCGACGTCTCGGTCAACAAGGCGACCGGCCCACTATTCAAGCTCGCTTCCAATCCACACGACATGCTGGCGCTCGGCGAACCCCGCCTGATGCAGATGATCAACTCCATCGGCCTGTACCGCAACAAGGCCAAGAACGTCATGGAGATGTCCCGGATCCTGATCGAGCGCTATGGCGGCGAGGTTCCGCTCAACCGCGAAGCCTTGCTCAGCCTGCCCGGCGTCGGCAACAAGACCGCCAGTGTCGTGCTCAACGAGTTGAATATTGAGCCGGCCATCGCCGTCGACACCCACGTCTACCGTGTGTCGCACCGCCTTGGCCTAGTCGATGCCGCGGCTAATACCCCTGACAAGGTCGAGGCGCAATTGATGGCCACCATTCCGAAAAAGTGGCTGACGCGGGCGCATCACTGGCTGATTTTGCACGGCCGCTATGTCTGCGTCGCGCGCAAGCCAAAATGCGATATCTGCATTGTCCGCGACCTGTGCCCGAAGGTCGGTGTTGAGACCCTGCCGCTGATTTAAGGAGTCAATCCGAACCAACTTCCTCTTAAACGATCTTAAAGCAACTATATGGTATAATTATACCGTAGTAAAATATTCATAAATGGCGTAACGGCATTATAAAATTTATTGGAAATTTATACTTTGACATGGCGACGCGCATAGCCTTATTTTTGCCGATATACTTAACATATGGCGTGCGGATAAATCTATTGTCCGTCTTATAGTGGCATTCGAAACCATCGATGGCGAGTTTGATTAATAACCCCAACTTTCTCGACAGATTTCGTAAGCGCCCTTACCCGAAATTCGGCACGTCTTCAGATAATTGGATATTGCACGTCCCGACTGACCGGGATGAATTGCAAACCGAATTTTCCGAAGTGGAAATGGTAAAGGATGGCCGTTTCCAACGCGTCCTTCGCATCTGTACCGAAAATTATAAAAAGGAATGGGTCCGCCTTCTGCAGGAAGTCGATCCAGCCACCCTACCGTTCGGCAAAATGTTCGACATCAGCGTCGACGTCATGTGTCCCGAACATGAAAGCCCTATTCAATGGGTCGGCCTGGTGCGCACCAGCAAGACCAAGAAATACGATTCGCTTTTCCGCCTGCGCTTTCAGGACAAGGCGTGCGCGCGCTGGAAAACCTTTCGCCGGCAACGGATTGTCGACGACTATGTCGAAGGCGAGAAATATTACATCGCCATATCGATCGAGCCGGGCGTCAAAAAGCTCTACCTGACGAACTTCGCCTTCGCCGAAGCCGCGCCCGCGGCAGTGGCGCCGGTCGCCGCGCCCGCCCGGTTGAAAACATCGTCCGGCGGGCAGTATCAAACCCTCATGCCGCGCGTCGCGTCCCCGCCTGTAATCGGCCGCCTGTCGTTGGGCGTCATCAGTTGGAGTGTGAGCCACAATCCCCTGGGCCGCGCCTTCCTGTTGGCCGACATGCTCGAGGATGACTATAATGTCGAACTGGTCGGGCCGTTGTTTTCGGCGTGGGGCAAGTCCGTCTGGGAGCCGGTCGCCGATTCGCTAGCCTTTCCGCTGCACTTTTTCCAGGCTGACAATTTCGCCCAATTCGTCCTGCGCAGCATCAGCTTCGTCAAGGAACACCCCTACGACGTTGTCATCGCCTGTAAAGCGCGTTTCCCGAGCCTGTTCATGGCGCTGCTGTACAAGCTCTTCCATAAGTCGGTCGTCGTCGTCGACGTCGACGATCTCGAACTGGCCTTCTTCGACACCGAAAAGGGCCTCGGCCTCGACGACCTGCTTGTCGCCCTGCGCGACAATGACTGGGGGCAGCCCTATGTCGAGCTGTGGACCCGCTATGCCGACAGCATGCTGGATCTGGCCGATGCGGTCACGGTGTCCAACACCCCGCTGCAGAAGCGTTTCGGCGGTCAGATCGTGGCCCACGCGCGCGATGAACGCGTCTTCGATCCCGCACTCTATGATCGTGAAGCGACGCGGACCGAGCTCGGTTTCCGCCCCTCGGACAAGATCGTGCTGTTCTTCGGCACGCCGCGGCCGCACAAGGGGCTGAACGAAATCGGCGCGGCGCTGAACGAACTCGAAGACCCGAATATCGTCTTCTGTATCATGGGCCGGATTCGCCAGCCCGAAATACGCGAGGATCTGGCGCAATTCAGCAAGGTTCGCATGGCGCTGTTCGGCGACCAGCCCTTTTCGCGCGCTGCCGAGCTGGTCAATATTGCCGACGTCATTTGCGTCTGGCAGGACGAATCGCTCATCACCGATCATCAATTTCCCGCCAAGCTGACCGACGGCATGGCCATGGCCAGGCCCATTCTGGTTCGTCCGGTGCCGCCTCTGGCAGACTTGCTGGCCGAAGGCGCGGTCATCGACGTCGAAAAAGAAGGTCTGAAAAGCGCGCTGTTGCGTATCCTGGGCGACGATGACCTGTGTAAGGCGCAGGGACAGGTGGCGCGCACGGCCTATATGCGCGACTTCGGCTATGCGACGGTCCGGCCGCTCCTGCTGGCGTCGGTCAAGAGTGCCCTGGCGCAGCGACGGCCAGTTCCGCCTGCCTATGAGCAGTTGATCAATGCCATCCAGCGCGACCTGTCGATCTATCCGGAAGACTATAACCAGATCGCCGCCGCCTTCCTGCCCGAGAAGGAGCCCGTCGCCGAGTTTGAGGTTGAGCCGCTCTCAGCCGCCAATCTGATGCGGAATCCGCAATTCCGCCGTTGGCAGCACGACATTCATCAAGCCGTTACCAGCCGCTTTCAGGAAACGGCGGCGGACTGGCTTGTCGATTTCCGTACCGGCAAACCGCCGGCCATGGCTGTCAGTCTGACCGAAGTATCGAATATAGGCGGCGTTAGTCGCACCTACGGTATGAGGGTTCATCTCGCCGAACCGCCGGTGGGAACCTATGCGCGCCTGTTGAACCCTCTGGAAGGCGATCGCCCCCGGGCGGGCATCTATCATTTCAGTTGCGGTCTGCGCACGCCGCTCGATGCCTCGCTGGGCGCGCTGGCTATCCGTGAAATCTTTGTCGCGCGCCTCAAATCCGTCAATGGTCAGATCTCCGTTGAACGGTTGGCCAGCGTACGCAAGAATATTGCCGTCCAGCAAACGGTACGGCTGACGCATTTGCCGGTGACGATCACCGCCGACATGCTGGCCCAACTCGGGCCCGACGATCGCCTGGCCGTCGCCTTCGAATTCGATGGTGCCGGCGATGTGGTCATCTTCGAACCGGAGCTGACCGCGGTACGCCGGACCGTAACCCCGCCCGTGGTTATCGAAGGCGCGTTCGAAGACAGCAATATCCGCAGTCAGGTGAAGATGCTGCGGCTGTCGCCTTTGTGGCAGCTGGACCAGCCCGTGTCGCTTTTTTCAGGAACCGCGCGCGCACGGGGCGTTCCGCAACGCCCCACCCACACGCCGTTCGTGCAGATCGTGATTCCGGTCTATAATGCCGCCATGGATGTCGAAGAGTGCGTGCGTTCGATCCTGCGCCACACGAACTCACCTTTCGAAATCGTCCTGTCCGACGACGGCTCCGAGCCGTACACAGCCGGGCGGCTGCGTGAAATGGCGGAAAGTGATCCGCGTGTCCGTTGCCACACCAATTCCGAAAACCTCGGCTATACGCGCAATATCAATCAGGCCCTGCAACGAACGAGCGCGGACTATGTCGTGCTCCTCAACAGCGACGTCGTGGTCTCGAAAGGTTGGCTCGACAAGCTCTATATGGCCTTGAGCGCGTCCCCAGATACAGCCGCGGCAGGGCCGTTGTCCAACGCTGCATCATGGCAGTCGGTGCCCCTGACCAAGAGCGGCAAGGAATGGGCGGTTAACCCTCTGTTGAGCGGTATGACGGTCGACGATATGGCCACCTTGATTGAGGAGATGTCCGAATCCGATTACCCCGTCTTCCCGCTTCTCAATGGTTTTTGCACCATGTTCCGGCGTGCTGTCCTCGAAGAGGTGGGTTATTTCGCCGACGATGCATTCCCTATGGGTTACGGTGAGGAGAACGATCTGTGCTTGCGGGTCGCCAAACTGGGTTATTCGCTGCGCGTGGCCGACAACGCCTATGTTTATCACAAGAAATCGCGAAGTTTCGGCGCTGAGCGGCGTCGCGAATTATCGAAAAAGTCCAATGTCCTCCTGCGTAAACGCCACCCGGAAATCAATTTCACGGCTCTGGAAACGCAGATGCGTGAATCGCCCGCGCTCAGTGCCTTGCGCGACCGCCTGATCGCCGCCATGCAAATCGAAATGGAAGCTTTTGGCAACGATGTGCCGCCGGAAGCGGTCAATGACGATGTTGTCATCCGGCCGACTGTGTGGCGCGCTTGACCGGTCCCGTCATGTTTCTCCTGCCCGTCAAGGGGGGAAGCGGCGGCGCGCACAGCGTGATGCAGGAAGCCGAGGCCATGTGGGCGCTCGGTCAACCGGCCGTCATCGCCGTCAACGCCGGCAATGCCGACAACCTCGCCGCCCGCTATGCCGACTTGCCGACAATCAGTCAGCACATCTACGGGTTCAATGGCACGGCGAGCCTCGGCGATTTGATACGGCAACTGGATCCACGCGTCGTCATCGCCACGACCAATAAGTCGGTCCACACTCTTGCCGCCGTCATGAAGGATTTTTCGGATCTGCATACGGCCTACTACATCCAGGACTACGAACCGTTCTTCTACGAAGGCGACAGCGATGACTGGCGGATAGCCTATGCTTCCTATGGCCTCATTCCGGGCATGGTTCATTTTGCCAAGACCCGCTGGCTACAAGAAGTCGTCCAGCTCAATCACGACGTCAGCGTCGTAAAGGTCGAGCCGAGCATCGATCATTCGGTTTACTATCCGAGGATTGCCGACGTGCTGGCGGATTCCGACCCGACCCGTAAGCTGCGCGTCGTCAGCATGCTCAGGCCGGCCACGCCGCGCCGGGCGCCGCATCGAACCTTGCGCATTTTGAACAGCCTGGCGGTAACTTTTGGATGGCGTGCCGAACTGATCGTGTTCGGCTGCAGTCCCGACGAACTGGTCGAGGGCGGCCTTGCCGTCGATTCCCGAATCGAGATGCGCGGCGTGTTGTCGCGCCGCGAGGTGGGTGAATTGCTGCGCACGACCGACCTGTTCCTGGACTTGTCGGATTTTCAGGCCTTTGGCCGCACCGCCATCGAAGCGATGTCGTGTGGCGCCATGGCGATCGTGCCGGCCCACGGCGGTGTCTATGAATACGGCGTCGATGGGCAAAACTGTTTTATAGTCGACACGCGCCACGACGAATCGATTCTGCGCGCGGTACACTCGGTTTTCGCCATGACCCACGAGGATAGAATCCGCATGCGGGTCAAGGCGATCACGAAAGGTTTTGACTATACGGTTGAAAAAGCCGCCCTTTCGGAATTGAATGCGATTGGTCAGGTCGTATGACCCTGTTGTTTGAAACCGCGAGCCAGTCCGTGCAACCATCGTTAGATACACTTTTGCACGACGACCGTGACGCATCCCTGCCCGGTGAGGGCGTGGTGCACAGCTCCGATAACATCGAAGTCCTCTGGCGCCACGGCCGCAGCGATTATCTGGTGGTCTCCTTCGGCACCAAGAACGAGGTTGCCAATGGCGAGTTCTATTGGTTGAAGGCGGTGGCGGAAAAGGCAGATATCAGCGTCATCGGTTTCATGCCGCGGACGTCCAGCTGGTATCCGCAGGCCGAGGTCGAAAGCGCCGTTCAAGCGATCGGCGATATTTTACGCGCCTACAAGAAGATCATCGTCATTGGGACCTCGATGGGCGGTTATGCCGCGTTGAAGCATAGCGCGCGGTTAGGCGCGACACATGTCCTGTCCTTTGCTCCGCAATATTCGATTGACCCGGCGGACGTGAGCTATTTCGATAAGCGCTTCGCAGTCTGGTTTCAGTCGGAGCTCCACGCCGGGATGGCGATCCGTGAGGACGATGTCCAGGGGACAGCCTACGTCTTTTACGATCCGATCTATGGTGACGACCGCGAAAATGTCCGCTTGATTCGCCAGGCCGCGCCCGCCGTTGTCGAAGTCCCCTTGCCCTTCACCACGCATTTTCCCATCATGCTGTTTCGCGGCACCCAGCCCATGGTCGATCTGTTCGAAATGTGCCTGGCCGGGGACAGTCACGGATTGGCGACGACGGCGCGCCGCGTGCGCCGCTCCGCCGCTGTTCGCATCATGACCGTGTGCAAGGCCTACGCCAAACGCAATCCGGAGGCGGCCAAAACGCTCTTCGACCGTCGCCTGGAACAGTTCAAGCCCGGTGAGATCCTCGAGTTCCATATGCTGGTCGCGAAGGAAGCTTTAGCGGCGCAAAAGCTCGACCTTGCTCAGGATATGATCGAGGCTCTGCTGGAGACCGCGCCTGACGACAAGGCGGCACTCGTGCTCGCCGGCAAGATCTACCTGGCGCAAAAGAACCTGCCGAAGGCGCTTTTAAACGCCTACAAAATGGTCGACTATTTCCCTCAGGACGCTTCCACCCTGAACGACGCGGCCCTGATCATGGTCCATGCCGGCACCCTGGACGAGGCCGAAGCCACCTTGAAAAAGGCGGTAGACCTGGTCCCGGAGCGTTCCGGTCTTCTCGGGCCCGGCATATTGCGCCGGCTCAGCGCGGTCTACATCCGCAAGCGCCAGCCGACCGAGGCCCTGGCGCCCGCCCTGAAAGCCATTGAGATGGCGCCAGGTGTCGCCGCCTACCATGCCCATTTATCTGAGGTCTGGCTGCAATTGGGTCGTTTTGCCGATGCCCGCGACGCCGCCAAGGCAGCCCTGGCTCTGGATCCTGACGACAAGAACGCTCAGACTCGGTTGGCCGCGGCCGATCGCAAACTCGAAGCTGGACCGGTTGCGGTATCGACCGCGCGCAAGGCGAAAGCCAAACCTAAGTCGCGACCCGACACGAAAGTAACGACTATGACCCCCGTTCTGTTTTTCACCTGTGCTGACGCCGGCTACGAAGATTTCGCACCGCTCTATATAGCCTCGGCCCTGTGGTCGGTGCCAAAGGCCAGGGCCGAGGTCGGTCTGGTGTCGGCCGACGCCTTCGCCAGGGCGAATCCCGACGCGATTCGAGTTCTGCACGAGCAATTTGGCGACCGGTTCGTGTTACGTGATGTGCCGTGGCAAAGGGACGGCAAGAAGGTCCTGCCCCACACCGTGCGTTTCCTCAACGAACCGCTGACCCATGCCGATAATATCTATATCGGCGATATCGACATCATCTATCTCGATCGCACCTTTCCAGCCCAGCACCTTGAGTTTATGGCCAGCATGGGTCTGCCCTATGCCAATAGTCGCCGTACAGGCACGGGTCGAATGACGGGTCTGCACTTCGCCAAATGGGAGGCCATGTACCCTCTGCCTGACCTGAGCGATATCAACCTGCTGCGTGAAAACGACGAAAACGTGCTCGGCATGATTTGTGACCGCAAAGGATTGCCCCAGCATGACAAGATGTGGCGGCCCGTTCCGGGCATCCACGTCAGTCCTAACCGCGAGCCGATTTCCGTGGCGGACGCCGATGGCAAGCGTAAGCCCGACTGGGGCATCCGCAACTGGGTCGCGGCCTATGACGAGTTCCGCAAGTCGACCTTGATGCAGGAGCTGTATCCTCACCTGAAAGGCAAGGCCAGGGCGGCGATCGACGCCATCGATAATGCGCTGGCCGCGTCCGCCAAGACGCCCGAACTTGCAGCCGGTCGGCACACAGGCGCCACGTGATTATCGATCTCGACCATGCGAAATTGCGCGCCGCGGGCGCCGCTATCGGCGGCGTCAAAAAGTTGGACAGCGCGACCAGTCGTCTTGAGCCACCCTTTGTGTTTGCCGGCAATATAGCGCCGGGTGTGCGTTTGTGCGTCGGCGCCTTCACCTATACCCAGGGCGGGTCGTTCGTGAATCTGGACATCGGCCGCTACTGTTCGTTCGCTGAGGATGTTACCGTAGGCGCCACCCGCCACCCGACCGATTGGCTGGGCAGCGGACCATTTCAATATCGCGAAGATCCGTGGGGATGGCATAGTTTCGGCAAGGCCCTGGAAGGGGACGATACGCTGAAACGCGAGGTCCTGACGTTTAAAAACTCGGAGCGGACAACCATCGGCAACGATGTTTGGGTTGGCCGCAGCGCGATTATTCGCGACGGCGTGCGCATAGGCGACGGGGCCATTATCGGCGCCGGCGCCGTCGTGACGCACGATGTGCCGCCCTATGCCATTGTCGGCGGATCACCGGCGCGGATCATACGCTACCGTTTCCCAGAAGCCCTGATTGAGCGCCTGCTGGCCGCGCAATGGTGGCAATATCCGTTATGGAAGCTGAGCGGGCTCGCTTTCAACCAACCCGGCAAGGCTTTGGACGAGATCGAAGCCCTGGTCGCTTCAGGCAGGTTGAGCTCTTATCAACCGGCGTGTATCGACTTGCTGACGCTACATAATTTGCAAGAAGGGGAGGGGCAATGAAGGTTCTGGTAACAGGGGGCGCCGGCTTTATCGGCTCGGCGGTCGTGCGCTATCTGGTGGGTGAGGTGGGCGCCGACGTGCTCAACCTCGACAAGCTAACCTATGCCGGCAATCTGGATTCCCTGGCGCCCATCGAAGGCGCCAATAATTACCACTTCGTCCAGGCCGATATCTGCGACCGCGCCGCCGTGGTCCAGGCGATCGAAAGCTTCCGCCCCGACCATATCATGCATCTGGCTGCCGAAAGCCATGTCGACCGATCGATCACGGGCGCGGCGGACTTTATCCAGACTAATATCGTCGGCACCTTCGTCATGCTCGAAGCCGCGCGGCATTACTGGAACGGCCTGACGGGGGACGCCAAGTCGGCCTTCCGTTTCCTGCATGTCTCGACCGACGAGGTCTATGGCTCGCTTGGGCCCGACGGCCTGTTCACCGAGACCACGCCCTACGATCCGTCGTCGCCCTATAGCGCGTCGAAAGCCTCGGCCGACCATTTGGCCAAGGCCTGGCACCGGACCTACGGCATGCCGGTCGTGGTGTCGAACTGTTCGAACAATTACGGGCCCTATCATTTCCCCGAAAAACTGATCCCGCTCAATATCCTCAACGCCATGGAAGGCAAGGCTTTGCCGGTCTATGGCGACGGCTCTAATGTCCGCGACTGGCTCTATGTCGAAGACCACGCGCGCGCCTTGCACCTGATCTGCAGCCGCGGGCAATTGGGGGAGACCTACAATGTCGGCGGCCGCAACGAACGCAGCAATATCGACGTCGTGCGCCGTATCTGCGGCCTGATGGACGAACTTCGCCCTGCCGGCGCCCCGCACGACCGCCTGATCACCTTTGTCCGCGACCGGCCGGGCCACGATCACCGTTACGCCATCGACGCCACCCGTCTCGAAACCGAGCTCGGTTGGCGCGCCCGCGATGATTTCGACAGCGGCATCGCCAGGACGGTCCAGTGGTACCTCGACAATGAAGCGTGGTGGCGGCCGTTGCGTGGCGAGGTCTATAGCGGCGAACGCCTGGGGGTACTGTAAGTGAGTTTTGTAAGCATGAGGGGGATAGTTCGATGAAGGGTATTATTTTAGCCGGCGGATCGGGTTCGCGCCTGTTTCCGATGACCATCGGCATGTCGAAACAGATGATGCCGATCTATGATAAGCCGATGATCTATTACCCGCTGTCGACCCTGATGGTCGCCGGTGTCCGCGATATCCTGATCATCTCGACGCCCTACGACCTGCCGGCCTTCCAGAAATTGCTGGGCGACGGTGAAAAATGGGGCATCCAACTGTCCTATGCCGTCCAGCCCGAGCCGGGCGGCCTGGCCCAGGCCTATCAGATCGGTGCCGATTTCGTGGCGGGCCAGCCCTCGTGCCTGATCCTCGGCGACAACATCTATTACGGTCCCTCCCTGCCGGCCTTTTTGACCGAGGCAGCGCGCCTGGAGAACGGCGCCACCGTCTTCGCCTATCAGGTCTCGGATCCCGAGCGGTACGGCGTGGTCGAGTTCGACAGCCAGATGCGCGCCTTGTCGATCGAGGAAAAGCCGATCCGCGCCAAGTCCAACTGGGCGGTCACCGGCCTCTATTTCTACGATGCCCAGGTCGTCGATATCGCCGCCAACCTGGCGCCGTCGGCGCGTGGCGAGTATGAAATTACCGACGTCAATCGCGTCTATCTCGAGCGCGGCGAACTCAGTGTCCAGCCGATCGGCCGCGGTTATGCCTGGCTCGATACCGGCACGCCCGACAGCCTGCTCGACGCGGCAGAATTCGTGCGCGTCCTGGAAAAACGGCAGGGTTTCAAGATCTCCTGCCCGGAAGAAATCGCCTGGCGGCGCGGTTTCATCACCGCCGAGCAATTGGAGGCGCTGGCCAATGCCCTGGGCCGCAGCGATTACGGGCAATATCTGCACAAATGCTTGCAGCCGTGGAATTAGCGAGATTCGGAGTGGTTGTGGTCGGATTCGCGAAAAACCGACGCTCCGAATCTCAATATGGTCATTTGTATGCGGTATTATAATGCCGCAATGATTGGGCGTTAGTTACGAGGGTCGTTCCGCCTAGGGACGGCAGTTTTCAGGCCAGGCACAACAGCAGGTCGTCGCCCTGGGCTTGCAATCGTAGCGAGCGGCAGCGGGCCACGGCCTCGCACAGTTTCTCATAGTTGAGCGGCTTGACGAGATAGTGGACGGCGCCGCGATCGCGCGCCTTGACGACGTCGTCAGAATGGTCCGATCCGCTCAGGATGACGACCGGGATATCCTTCAAGCCGGCATCGCCCTGGACGTGCTGCAAAACACTGTTGCCATCGAGGCGCGGCATGTTGAGGTCGAGGAAGATGATGTCCGGCCGCGGCGCCGCTTCGAAGCCGGGATCCTGATGCAGGAAATGCAAAGCGTCCTCGCCGGAAGATACCCAGTGGCCGTCGAACTGGACATGGGCGCGATCGAGCAGGCTTGTCACCAGGCGGATTTCCGCAGCGCTGTCTTCGACAAATAGAACTCGGGCGACGTCCGGCATGCGGCAAGCTTCTTTTTTTTGGCCTTCTGGCCCCTGAGGCGACTAAAGCCGCAAGGACATCGCTTTTCAAGCGCTTTTTACATATTTGGGTTGTGGTGATGGTTAATGGCAGCCGCGCCCGTATGCAGGGAGCACTTTTGGGGCTGGTTTTTGCGCGTTGGAGCGGTTTTGGAAGGGGCTGAGAGGTGTTTGGCGGACGAAAAACGGGCGTTTTGGGTCGCGTCGTTTGGCGCCTTGGGGGGCGCTGGGCCAGGACATCGGCCGGATTATCGCTCAGAGTTCATCCAATTCTGTCCAATTATTTAGTATGATACTACCGCAAGACGTCCTCAGAAAAAAAGTGCCGCACCCTGAAAGGGGGCAGCACTTTTTGTTTGATTGCGCTTTAGGTGCCGCTAGTCCGTGTAGTGTTGCTGGCCGTTATCGTCCACCCAGTAGGTATGGCCATGGCCATCGCTGTAAAGCTCACGCTTCTTGCCCTCCTTGACGACGTATCCGATGACGGCGCCCGCGGCAGCGCCGATCACGGCGCCCTTGACGACGTCATGCCCGGTCGCAGCGCTTACGGCCGCACCGCCGACGCCCCCGATAATCGCCCCTTTGCTGATGTCGCCCATGCCGTCAGTTGCACAACCGCTCAGCAACACGGCGGAGGCCAAGCCCAAAATTGCGATTTTCATAGCGTTTTCCTTTTCGTCAGATAGCGAGCGCAAGGTGCTTTGGGCACCCGCTTGCTTGCAGCGACTGTAGCCAACGCCAGCTCTTTTTCTGATCGGGAATTACCCCCCGGATTGTAAGTATCAGGCAATGGCCGGCAGCCAGACAACCGCCGAGGAGGACAGCCAACGGACCGGATAAGAGGCGCCTGCCGACGGCTCAGGGCCACTCAAGCCGCATCCCTGGGTTTGCCTGTTATGTCCTGGCCTTCATGGCTAACGACACAAGGTTATTGGTCCACCGGGAATCCGAAATGGCGAATTGGGGGAATGGTGAAACAGGCGTTCACACACAATTGTTTATCCTGGAAAGCCTCCATACCGAAAACTTGCGACTGTTTGGCTAAGCTTTTCAGACGTCCAGCGATTGGTTTGTATGTCCGAAAGTCCCACTTCCCTAGATGTACTTAAAGAGCGGCTGCGCGCCTCGCCTCAAGTTGGCAGCCTGCCGGGGGTTGACCTCGAAGTTTTAGCATCTGCAATATTGGCAGCCCTAAGAGTTCGCGACGACGCCAAGCGCACCATTGAAGCCCTGGCCCGAAAAAGCACCCGAAACCAAATCGATAGTGTGAAAATTGAGAACGCCCGAAGCGACCTGCAAAGGGTAAACGCCCAAATTGCTCTTTGGGAAGAGCAGTGCGGTTTTGAGTTTTAGCGCTCTGCGGACGTCACGAGGGAATAGCAGCGATAATTTATTTTTAGCTGCTTATCTTTCGCCATGGGTGGTGAGCTACAGGCGATGAAGTTTGAGGTTTTGGACGTTGGCACGGAGTGTCAGGTCTGTGTGGAGATTCAATCAACCGCCTCAACCTACCCCATTTTCTTTTCCTTCCGCCATGGCGATCATGCGGCCGCCGTCTCCGAAGTTAAAGAGCGCCTGATGCACTTGCACATAGATACAACCCGCCTTTTCCAGTCTCGCGACGAATAGGAACGGGCGCCCTGGTATGCAGGACGCCCGCCGCGTTATGCCGACTCAAGCGGGGGGGCGGCGTGAGCCGACGCGCAGGGAAACGGTATCACTGGACTAAATAATAACGCGATGTGGATTGTCGCCACGTAAAACGGACAGTGCTAATCGGCGTCATTTGCCAATGTGCGGACCAGCTCCACGACCTGGCGCCTTAGCTTGGGCTTTTGGATACGCGGAAATGCCTCGGCAAATTCGATGCCCTCACGCGTGGTGAGAAAATCATGCGAAAATTGGTTGCCCTTGAACGATTGAATGCCTGTCTGATCGAGGTCGTCAAAGCCCTCGAAGAAGTAGCCGACCCGGACGTTCAGGGCGCGCGCGGTTTGATAGAGCTTGGATGCGCTGATGCGATTAACGCCGAGCTCGTATTTTTGAACCTGTTGGAAAGTAAGGCCAAGCCGCTCGCCAAGCTTAACCTGGCTCATGCCAATGAACTTCCTGCGCAAACGAACGCGGGCGCCAACATAGACATCAATCGGATTGGAACGCTGTTTAGAAGCACTCTTGCTCATCTAGAAAGCCTCCTCAAAAATTAGCGCCGGAGGTTGTAAATGGAGTGTTTGTAAAAAATCAACCTGTCTTCGACTTGCCCCATCGGCCCGATGGTCGCAAAATTGGCGGCAACGGAATTATTTGCGAACGCACATGGAACGTTGATTGCCGACGAGGCATTGATCCGGGACAGGGATAACGAAGGTTAAATTGGCAGGCTTCGACCATAAGGAGGTAATCTGGCAAGTGCATCTCGCGAAAGTTGTTAAGCTAAACCTGCTAAACATGCCGCATGTCTTGTACATCAGGCGTTCAGTTCGAGCCGTGTGCGTATCAACATGGAATCCATTATGCCTACACCTTTGAAGATGCCGAGCGGCCCGGCCGCTGAAGTCGCCGCGCTGGACGCATATCTTTCCGCGTCCCGTTCCGGCGATCCCGAACGCATTGCCGCAACCTGGCTAAGGCTGAAGGCCGCGCAATTCGAGCGGAGAACGTGAGCTGACACCGGCAGACGACCTCCGGGAACGTCTTACAGCCTTATTGTTTTGCCACCTGGTCAAAGTTATCGTCCAGTGTGATCCCGAAAGCTTCAATCTGTCTACCCACGTCCGCGAGAGCAAGAGCGCGGTAAGTCCAGTATGAGAACAGGGGGAAGATTGATTTCTTCCCTTCCATATCAATTGCGACCGATATTCCGCCCGCCGGACATCGGCGGTCTTATGAGATAAATTCCGAACGGGACAATTCATCTCAACTAAAACGCTTATGCGAATTTCAGATTCAGGACAGTAGCGTAATCGGTTGTTTAATTGTCAAACACCGGTCCGTCGTCGCCAGCGGCACGTTTTTGCACGGGTATGCCGAGAACCCCTTATTGGCACGTGGTCATGATCGGTCCAATCTCGTGCAGCGATGCGATCGAACCGTCGTGAATGTCGATACCTCGCTCCTGCGCCACACGTTCAAGCATGATCCCTTGCGCCGATCCAGGACCACTGAAGTCGTAGGCCGGATCGCTTTCGGCCTCTTTCAGACTGACATATTCCGCGCCTTCGGCGTCGAGGGCGCCGAGAATCTGCGGCATCATTTCGCCCGTGAAAGCATTGATATGAACCAGCAGCACTTGCGGAATTTCGCGGCCGTAGATCGTCTTCGACAAGATACGGGCGCGTTTGATCGCGGCGGTCACATCGCTCACATAGGTTTCGCGCAGCGTCGCGATCGCCGCGGTATCGCCCTTGGCGAGGCAACGGGCATAGGCGTCGGGATAGGCCCAGTCATTGAAGTTCATGGTCACATCGGCAATTTTGTATCCCTTGGACGTCACATACCGCATGATCTCGGCGTGCGTGGTGTCCGTGTCGGCGCTGAGGTTGGGAAAGCGTAGCCAGTGCCAGTCCGCCTGGCCCATCAGCGACCTCAGGACGGGCTCATTGCTGTCGATATCGGCCTCGAAGGCTTCGACCGTGTTTTGCGCCGCATTCATATGCGTAAAGCTGTGACTGCCCACGGGGTGCCCGGCCGCCCGCCACGCTTCCAGGACGCCGGCGGACGATGGATCCCAGGTCAGGCTTTTGCCGATGACGAAGCCCCACGCTTCCTTGACGCCGTGCGCCTTGAAGGCCGACAGGAACGCGTCGGCCACCTGCTGACGCGTCACCCCTTGCGGCAAGGCGCCTTGCCCGGTCAGGTCGTCGACCGTGACGGCCACCTGGAACTTTTCCCGGTCGTCCGCAAAGGCCGCTCCACACGCGAACATCATGGCCAATCCGGCAGCCAGAAAACGGCATAAGGTCAATGTCAGCTCCCGAGGCAGGCGTTCAAATTTGGCAACAGTTCGAAAGCCACCACGTCACGCCGGGGCCTTTTTTGATGGCAATCTGGCGATGTCTAGTCTCAAGCAGCGCTCAAACGATAAAGCGCGGCGCCATGCGCGGGCAGGCTGACGCTCACCCGTCCATCCACCGGCGACAGCGCCTTGCCCGCCCACAGGTCACGCACGGAAAGCGCACCTTGAAGCCCGATCACAGCGGGATCGAAACCGACCTCTTTTTCGGCATCGGTCGTGTTGAACAAGGCCAGATAAACGTCGTTATTGGCGGCCTTCGCCGTCCAGATCCGTGTGCCGTCGGCGAAGAAATGCGGCTGGTTATCATGGCTCGCCTGATTGACGGCCAGCACTTCGTCATTGGTCAGAAGTGCAAGGGTGGCGTCATCGAGATAGCGCAGGTCGCCACCCATGATCAGCGGCGAGCGGGCGATCGACCAAAGGGTCATCAGGGTTTTTTGCTCATCGGGCGTGAATTTGGTGTCACGTTGCCCCAGAGCCAGGCGCCCCAGAGGCAGCATGTCGGCATCGGGCCAGGCCCCCGGCGCCCGGCCTGAGTTCCAGTTTTCCAGCCGGGTGAACTGCGCCTCGAGAAGCGCCCATTCATCCCAAAAATCGTCACTGATGCGCCACATCTGCGCAAAGCGTTTAACGTGGTCGCCACGCGGCACGGGGGTTTCACCGGGCGACAGGCTCAGGATTATCGGTCGCCCTCCGTTGAGGATAGCCGCATGGGCCGCCTCGATTTCCGGCGCGTGAGCGTCATAAGGCCGGCTCATATCGTCCATCTTGACGAAATCGACACCCCAGCTCGCATACAGGGCAAACACGCTGTCATAATAGGCTTGCGCGCCGGGCTTGCGCATGTCGACGCCGTACATGTCGGGATTCCACGGACAGATGCTGGCTGTATCGGCGATGTCGCGGGCGTGAAGGGACGTGCCAAAAACCGGCAGATTGTTCTCGACCGCCAGACGTGGAATACCGCGCATCAGGTGGATACCGAACTTGAGGCCAAGTGCATGGACCTGATCGGCAATCGCCTTGAAACCCTTGCCATCGGCGCTGGAAGGGAAGCGATTGGGCGCAGGACACAGCCGGCCATACCCGTCCATGACCGGCTGGGGTTTGGCGCTGTAAGTATAGCTGCTGGCGTTCGGCTCGTACCACTGGATGTCGATGGTGAAGACGTTATAGCCGTGCGGTAACAGCTTCTCGGCCATGATGCGCGCGGTTTGCAGCGCCTGATCCTCGGTAATGGTGGTAGCGAAGCTGTTCCAGCTGTTCCAGCCCATGGGCGGGGTTGGCGCCAGTATGAAACGGCCGCTCTCAGCGGCGCTCGCCGAGCCCTGCGTGCTCAGGCTTGTGGCGATAGCGCCGGTCAGGGCCAGCCCGCCCAAAAGGCCGCGCCGGGATGGATGGAGCTTATCGAATGTCATACTGTATACCTGCCTGTTGTTTCTATTGGAAAAACGCGTTCCGGCGCGGAAGCGGAACCACTTCAGCAAGCGTGGTTGCGTTAGCGGAATTAGATTTTCAATCCATATGTAAAATTTAAATTTACATTTGGCAACGGAAACGCTCGTCGTAACCGGGGACCTCGGCTGATTCTTGCAAAAAGGTGGTGATAAACAACCCTTCGACCCCATCGAGGCGGTCGCTTTTTTGCAGGGTTTAGCCGCCATTTACGCCGATAAACGCTGACGGCCCAGGAAGTCTATGACGCGCTGCGGCGCATCCCTTACCACACTAGTGGCAGAACGCACGTGCTATTGGCCGTCAAATCCTTCAGCCATCTTGGCAATAGCGTCGTTACTGCCATTGGCGGCGGCGGCTTCCATCCATTCGACGGCGCGCGCCGGATCCTTGACGCCGCCAATGCCGGCCTGGGTAAGCAGCGCCATCATGTATTGCGCGTCGGGATGGTCCTGCGCCGCCGCCTTGACCGCCCAGTAACCGGCGTGCTTATAGCTTTGCTCGACTCCGTTGCCCGACCAGTATGCCAGAGCCAGGTTGTATTGACCGGTCCTGTAACCCCCCTCGGCCGCCTTAAGGAAATAGGCGTTGGCGACGTTCAGATCGACCGGCAATCCATTTTCGCCATCACGATAGCCTTGGCCCAGTTCATTAAAGGCCCGGGCATTGCCCTTATCGGCCGTCTCCATGAGATGCTTGTAGCCGTTCACGGCGTCCAGGGGGCCGGCTACGCCCCGCCATTCATATATGCCGGTCAGGGCCAGCCCTGTCACGCTTCCCAATTCCGCGGCCTTGGCGAAATTTTGCCGCGCCGACACTTCGTCCTTTTGATCCAGTTGCACCGCGCCCAGTTCAAGATAGTTACTTGCTACGGGCTCGACCGCCACGGCTTTTTGTGCCCAGCCGAGAATCTCTTCAGGCGTCGCCCCGCCATTCTCACGGTAGTATTCGCAGATGGCGAAAGGCGCGGTTTCTTCGCCCGCCGCATCCGCCTTCAGGTACCAGGTGATCGCTTGGGCGTGATCGACAGGGGTTCCATCGCCCTTTTCGTACATATTCCCGAGGAACACCATGGCTTGCAGGTTTCCGCCGTCCGCAGCACGTTTGAGGTAGGAAAAAGCCTTATCATTGTCTTCCGCCCGGCCGTTTTCGCCGTTGTGATAATCGACGCCCAAACGCATCATCGGGTCAAAATCGCCCTTGGCGGCGCTCGCTTCCACCGTTTCATCCGTATAGGTGCCTTCCACGCTCATCACGTAGTCGGCGGCATCGGCGTTCCCGGCCGCAGCGGCATGCTTCATAAGCGCCATGCCCTCGGCGAAATTCTTGGCAACGCCGTCCCCGTTGATCAGCATGCCGGCCGCTTGCATTTCGGCGGTAGGACGCAGGGCGGAAGCCTCACGGTAGTAGCGATAAGCCTCCGCCTTGTTCATTGGGACGCCGTAGCCCTTGTAGAGGCAGTTGGCGTAGGATTCCTTTGCCGCGGGATCGCCCGAGTCGGCGACAGACTTGACCTGGGCGGCGTATTCTTCGTGCGTCTGCTGACGTGGGAGTTCCGGATCGGAGGATTGCGTGGCGAGATAGGCCGCTAAACCGGTTTCGAGCGGATGGGCACGTGCATATTGCTGACGTTCCCATTCCTCACGGATGTGGTCCGCGGTTTCGGGATCTGGCTCGGGAGGGTCATATTGGAAGGTAAAGCTGGTATCGGAGTCGCCGTCATTCTTGTAATAGCGGGTGTTGCGCTCGGTTTGCTGCTGAATGTACTGGTCGTGCTCGCGTTGGATATTCTGCTGCGCATAGTAGTTTTGGGCCAAAACCGGGTGTGGCAAGATGAGCCAGGCAGACGCGGTCCCGGCAAACAACGGAAGAAGCAATTTTTTCATGATGTCCCCACGGTCAGATAAGGCCGCGAGGTTATAGGCCGTGCAACGCCTGTCCAGTTACAACCGTTGTTAATATGGCCAGGAAACGCCGTCTTGCCCTCGAGGTATATATCAATGACAGCCGCAGCCGATATGCAGCGCCGCTTCGACGGCATCCTTGAAGCGCGTGGAGGCTTCGAGGTCATAGGTCAGGTAGAGGTCGGGCTCGATCAGTTCCAGTTCCATCAGGCAGAAGCCGCCGTCGGCGTGGCGGACCATATCGACGCGAGCATATAATCCGACGCCATATCGGCTTAATTCGATAGGACATGCGTCAGTCAGAAAGCGTCCACCGCTTTTTTAGAGCCTTGACGCGGATCGCCGCCATACTTGTTTTCGCCCTTGGTGCCAGGGAGTACAGCCAAGACCAAGGTGGTCAGGAGAAGCAGCCAGGATAGGGAATCATAAACCCATGCGCCAGCGCGGGGTAGTGGGAGCCAGTTGGAAAGGCGTGAGAACAGCACCAAGGCGGTATGGGCGAGATAGATTACTGCGGGCCATCCGCTGAATCCGACATCGTGCAAACGCCTGGCGGCGGCGCATGAAAGCGGCCACGCCAGACAGGCGAGAAGCACCAGAACGGCCGTAAAGGTCGCTGCGTGCACCGAGACCCCATAGAGGAGCAAGGTCGTCAACACGGGATCCGGGAACTGCTACAAAACAAGAATGGCCAATGCCGTTAGTGCAAACGGCAACCTCTTCGTGCGGCCATTGAAGGCAAAAAGTGCACCCAGGTGACCTTGCGGTATTGTCGCCATTCTCACTTTTACCCCTGAAAGGTGACGTGTTGGATTAAGCTCTGACTTGACGACTTCGCGGCCTGATTGCCTCGTTATGACATTCAATTGCATGAGAGGACAAGATATCTCTCAGGGAGATAGTTCATTCGCTCGTCGGCCTTTGCGGCCGAGCCATAGTCCGAAATGGCACCCGTGGAATATACTTAGATACCAACGGTCATAAAGTATGACCGTGAAGGCCGGCACTGCGACGAAAACCTGCCGCCGTCGTGACACAGGGCCCGATCGCGGCTATTGCCAGAGTTGGATTTGCAAAGCGGTGGAGAGACATGCCTAATTTTTCGTGGGACCCGCTCGACTTTCTTGAGGCGCTTGAGGTCGTGCCGGTCGAGGAGGAATACGGCATTTCGTATGACTATATCGTCGAACGCGGGCCATTAACGCTCGGCCTTACGATCTGGCCGCTGGTTGGCGACGTGACGCTTGCGCTCAGTTGCGCAGGCGTATCGGAACCGGTTGTTCGGCTTGACCTGCTGAACTGCCCCGGTGCGCGCGTCGTGCAGGGCAAGGAAAGCCGTTATATCGAGTTCGCAGCGGCAAAGGTGTTCGGTGGCCGCTATGACCATGCCGACGCTCCGTCCCACGGCTTCCGTCTGCACCTCCGGCCATTTCTCCAAGTCACGACCTTCTCGAATAGCCCGTGAGCGAGTCTCCGCATTCGAGGGACTACGCCCCCCGCACTTCGCCGCCGGGGCAAAGGGACAAGACCCTCTAAAACACCCTCCGCAATGGGTGCGACGTGGCGATACGGGCGGTTGACGGCCTACCCAGACCCTGTATGAGTGCCTATTAGGCGCAACTAACGCGGGACAGTCACATGCGAGCACGTGCAACTGCAGTCTTGGCCACGTTGACGCTGGCCGCATCACCGATGCTTGCCACAACAAACGTACCGACCGTCGTCGATTTGACGGCGATGAATGAGACGGACGTACGCGCGCTTTTGTCAGATGTCGAAATCGGACCCGAGTGCTGCGATATGGCAGAGGTTTTCTATCATGATGGAAGCTATGTGTATCTTGGATATGGACCTGAGCGAGGTCATTTCACGGTCGCCAGCAACCATGTCTGTGTAACAAGGGAAAATCGGCCCTATGAACACTGTCGTCGGATTTATCGGAATAGGAAAGGGGAGGCGGTCTTTATAAATGACGGTGACAGCCAGGTTGAACTCATCAGTCCGCGCCCCGCTCCCGACAGATCCCACTGGCGGTAAATGCAAATAGACCGTGAATTTGCGCCGCTAATAAAGCTACCCCTCAGGCTTGGGGCCCGTTATCGCCTAATCCGTTCCGGCTAAGGCGCTTCTGACCTTTGGCATGATGCGCCGGCTGACCGGGACCCTGGCGCCATTTGACAGCGCCAGGACACCGACGCCGGTCGCTTCGCGTGTCAGCTTTTCGATATAGCCGGTGTTGACGAGAAATGAGCGATGCACCCGCAGGAAGTTTGCCGGGAGCAGCTTTTCAAGCTCCAGCAAGGCGCCATTGTGCAAAATCGAACGGCCGTCGGTGAGGTGGAGTTCGACATAGTCGTCCGCGCCTTTACACACGGCTATGTCCGTCGTGTTCACGATGGTCACCGCACCGGCGCTATTGACCCGAATGACCGCGGGCGTTTTCGACTGGGTGGCGCGGGCCAGGGCCAGTTCGAGATCGTGAGCCCGCATTTGGGTGCTCTCGTGCTCGCGCCGTTCTTTCTCAAACAGGAGGACGCGAATTGTGAACACGATCAGGATCGCGGTCGCGGCTTCGTAGTAAAACAGAGCGTCGAGAAATGCGCCCTGGAAGATAAGGATCGACGCGGCGACGAGGCCAAGCGCCAGACTGACCATCAAGGCGGCACGATTGCCCTTGAGCGCGGCATAGCCGGCGACCAGGGCGCTGGCGACCGCGGCGACCAGAAGGACAAACGCGGCCTTGCCGTCATAGCCCGGCACGACGACGAGCGGGACCAGACTTAAGGCCACCACGCCAGCGAATGTCGTCATCTGGCGGGCGGGGGCGAAACGGAAGATCACCAGGGCCGAGAGCGTTACGGCGAACAGGGTGGCACAGGCCGCGATGGTCATCAGGCGCCAGTCCTGAACCGGGTAAGGATAGGGCGTCAGGCCGCGATACACTTCGGCGAACAACTGAAGTGCTGCGACCAGGGACATGACCGCCAGCAGGAGCGGTTCGCGGCGGTTGACCTTGGACAGGGCGGAACTGGCGAACACAAAGGCTCCGGCCAGCAAGACGCCGAAGGTCACCAGGGATGGCCAATAGGCGCGCAGGATAAAATCCAGAGGCTGGCCATAAGGGGCGATGGCGATGACATGGACCGGACCGGCGAGTCGCAGGACATTGTGAAATGACGACAGCCGCAGGACGATGTCGTTTTCGCCGGCGTGCAAAAGCCCGGGCGGGATAAAGAAGACCGCATCCATGCGCCCCACGGTCTCGGTCGACTTGTTTGCCCCCGGCGTACCGTTTTGTCCGATCCGCACACCATTCACGTAGGCCACGCTTGCCGCCTTGGCCGACACATAGAGGCCGAGCGGGCCCTCGTTCAGGGATGACGCCGTCACATCCACCCGGGCATGTAACCACAGGTCGCGGCCCTGGGGATCGAGGGCGTGCAGTGTAGTCGCTGCGCACCCCGGACGATCGAAGGTGGCGGGTGGCAGGTCCCCGCCTGGACAGGTGACGACGTCCTTAAGGGGCGTCGCGGCGGCGGCGCAGGCCGGCAGGGATATGAGGCAAAGGGCAAGAGCGAGGAGAACAAATTTCATGACCTACCGTTAGCCGATTTTTCGCCACCGGTCTGCGCCGCTGACCGGAAATCCAGCGCCTTTGGCCGAAATCATGATGAAATGCGCAGGGGCTCTGCGTAGCGTCGCCAGGCTTTGCCGTGAAAGGGCCTGTCCATGATGTTCACAAAATACCTCGCGCCACTCATTGTGGCGGCTGCCTTCGCCGTGCCGGCCGAGGCCGCGCCCGATGAGCAGGCCTTCATCTTTGAAAGCGCCGCGGGCGCGAAGGTCGACGCCGTGCGCGGAACCTTCATGGTGCCGGAAAACCGCGCGCACCCGAACGGGCGGCAATTGAAAATCCATTATGTCCGGTTCCCGGCGACCGGCGCGCATCCGGGCGCACCGATCGTCTACCTGTCCGGTGGCCCAGGTGGTTCGGGTATCGAAACGGCAAAACATGAGCGGTTCCCGCTGTTTATGGCCATGCGTGAATTCGGCGACGTTATTGCGCTGGACCAGCGCGGCGCGGGCTTATCGGCGGAAGCGCCAAAGTGCGTATCCGAAACGGTTATTCCCATGGATCGACGCGTGTCGCAGACCGAGCGCGACACATTGTTGCGCCAGGCCGTCGAATTCTGCGGCACGTTTTGGCGCAAGGCCGGCTATGATACCGCCGGTTACACCACGGTCGAAAACGCCCAAGATCTGGATGCGCTTCGTGCCCATCTCGGCGCCCCGAAAATCTCGCTTTGGGGTATTTCCTATGGAACGCATTTGGCACTGGCCGCGATCAAGGAAATGGGCCCGCGGCTGGACAAGGTCGTCCTGTCTAGTGTTGAGGGGCTTGATCAAACCGTGAAGCTGCCTTCGGAAACGGACGCCTATTTTGACCGGCTGCAAGCCGCCATCGATAAGGAGTCCGCGGCCAAGGCCGTCTATCCCGACATCAAGGCCCTGATCCGTCGCGTCCATGCCAAGCTGGATGCCGAGGCCATCCTGATCAGCGTATCTACACCGGCCGGGCCAAGGCCGATGCGCCTCACCAGCGAGACGATGCAAATGCTGGCCAGCGGCATGATTGCCGACCCTCAGAACGCGTCAAGGCTGCTGATGCTGTATCTGGCCGTTGACGCCGGCATAACAGAGCCTGTTGCTGCCATTTTAGGGCAGTTCGTGACCCCGGGTGCACCGGAAGAATTTACGCTGATGCCGCTGGCGATGGATATAGCTTCGGGCATCGACGCGAAGCGGCTGTCCCGGGTTGAGACCGAGGCAAAGACGGCCTTGCTGGGGGATGTGGTCAATTACCCTATGCCACAGGTCGCGGGCGCACTTGGCCTGGATCTCGGCGATGGGTTTCGCACGGCGCCGCAAAGTGCCGTCCCGACGCTGGTTCTGACCGGTACGCTGGACGGCCGGACCTATCCGCGTGAGCAGGCGGCCGCTGTTGCCGGCCTGGTCAATGCCGAAACGGTTACTGTCGAAAACGCCGGGCATAACCTCTTCATGGTGTCACCCGAAGTCACCGAAGTCATCGGCGAATTCATGCGTGGCGCGCCTTTGCATACGCATGCCATCGCGGCCACCACGCCTTCGTTCGCGCCGGCATTTTAATTCAGTGGCAGCGGCAGCCGATATGTAGCGCCGACTCGACCGCGTCCTTGAAGCGCATGGAGGCTTCGAGGTCGTAGGTCAGATATAGGTCGGGCTCGATCAGTTCCAGTTCCATCAGGCAGAAGCCGCCGTCGCTGTGGCGGACCATGTCGACGCGGGCATAGAGCAGGCGGTCGCGGCCGATGAAATTGACCGCGGCTTCGGCGAGGGCCAGGGCTTCGGCGGGTGGCGCCATCACGCGCAGGTTGGCGTCGTAATCGGGTTGGGAACGGAAGTCGCCGGCCTTGGGGGTTTTCAGGACGCTGTGCGACAGTTCGCCGGCGAAATAGAGCAGGGACCATTCGCCTTCGTCGCGGATGGCCGGCATATAGGGCTGGATCATGGCCGGGCCGTCGGGCAGGGACGGGAGCTTGCCTTCCACGTCGGCTTGGCCGGTACCGATGTCGGTCAGGGTATCGCCTTCCCACACCAGGGTGTTCTTGGCGCCGGCGGAAATCACCGGCTTGATGACCAAGGCTTTCTGGCCGAAATCGAGGCGGGCGCGGGCGACGTCTTCGTTGGTTACATTGTCGACGAACAKGGTCGGGATGATGCGCACGCCGGCTTCGGCGAGGTCGCGCAAGTAGCGCTTATCGACATTCCAGGCGACGATTTCCGGCGGATTGAACATGCGGTAGCCGTCCGCTCCGATGCGCATCACGGTGGCTTTGAAGTCGTCGGGCGCATTGTGATAGCCCCAGGCCACCAGCGGGCAGATCAGGTCATAGGCTTCGGTCACCGGTTCCGACCACGGTTGGTCGAAAATTTCGACGTCGACGCCGGCCAAAGCTTCGCGATAGGCGTCCAGCACATAGGGCCAGCGACCGTGGTGCGACGGATGGTCGGGGTTGGGTGTCAGGATCAATAAACGCTTGCTCATCGAATCTTTATTGACCATTAGGATAGCCTTCCGCAAACGGAATCGTTCAGACATGCTCACCTATGATATCACCGCCGTCGGCCACGCCATTGTCGACGTTCTGGCACCGGCCGACGAAGCCTTTCTTGTGTCGCACGACCTGCACAAGGGCTCGATGACCCTGATCGACCAGCACCGCGCGGTATCGCTCAGCGAGGCCATGGCCGACAGCGAAATGGCTTCGGGCGGATCGGCCGGCAACACCATTTCGGGGGCTGCGTCATACGGCGCCAAATGCGCCTATATCGGCAAGGTGGCGCACGATGCGCTGGGCGAGTTCTTCAGCAAGGACCTGAAGAAGATGGGCGTGACGTTTAACACGCCGGTGCTGCATGACGACCCGACCCATACCGGCCGTTGCCTGATCAATGTCACCAAGGACGGCCAGCGCACCATGGCGACGTTTCTGGGGGCCGCGGCCTTGGTCGCGCCCGAAGACGTCGATCCCGAGATCATCAAGGCGTCGCAGATCGTCTATCTGGAAGGCTATCTGTTCGACACGCCGTCCGGCAGGGAGTCGTTTGCCAAGGCGTCGCAGATCGCCCGCGCCTCCGGCCGCAAGACCGCCATTACCCTGTCCGACAGCTTCGTCGTTGACCGTTGGCGCGACGATCTGCTGGCGTTTATCGACCGCCATATCGATCTGGTCTTCGCCAATGAGGCCGAGCTGCTGGCGCTGTTCCAGACCGACGATTTCTACAAGGCGCTGCGTTATATGCGCCAGAAGGTCGACCTGGCCTTTATCACGCGCGGCAAGGAGGGCTCGGTGTGCGCCAAGCTCGACGATACGCATATCATCCCGATCTATCCGACCGAGGGTGTGGTGGATACGACCGGCGCCGGCGATCAATATGCCGCGGGGGTGTTGTATGGCCTGTCTCAGGGGCTGCATGTCGAGACGTGCGGGCGGTTGGGGTCTGTGGCGGCGGCGGAAGTGATTGCGCATTATGGGCCGCGGCCGCTGGTGAGCTTGCGGGAGCTGGGTATCAAGCACGGGTTGATTGAGTAGACGGCGGGGCCGTCAGCCCCGTCGTTTCAAAGCGACATAGAGGGCGCCGGTGCCGCCGTGGCGGGCATGGGCCTGGGAAATGCCGGCCACGATATGCGACAGGGCCGGGTCGGCCAGCCATTCCGGCGCGTGGCGTTTGAGGATGCCGTTTTCCGCCAGGCCCTTGCCGGTAATCACCAGGATGGCGCGGTAATCATTGGCATAGGCTTGTTGCACGAAGGCTTTCAGGCGGGCCTCGGCGGCGAATGTCGTCATGCCGTGGAGGTCGAGGCGGGCCTCGATCGGGTCGCGTTCGCGGCTGATGCGGCGTTTGCGTTTCGGCTCGATCGGATCGGGTTCATAGCCCGGCGCGCGGGTGATCTTGAAACCGGTGGCCGGTTTGAGGGATTGACCTAGGCGGAATGGGGTGAGGGGGGCGGGTTTGGGCTTTTCCGCCACCATGTCGGGCAGGCCGGCGACCTTGACGGTCTCGATTTCGGGTGGTTTGGGCGCTGCGCGCACAGGTCTGTGCGGGCGCACGGTCGCGGTCACCAGCGACCACAGCCGCAAATCCTCTGCCTTGAAACCGAAGCGTGCCATGTGTGAACTTTACTAAAGTAAGAAACCCCACCACCACGCCCTGCGGGCGCGGTCCCCCTCCCCGGCAAGCGGGGAGGTTCAAAAATGTTTGATCCTCCCGGCGAAGCAAAACGGTGGTGGGGTATCTTACGTTTAAAATTGGCCGAGGCCAGGGTTTTCAGTAATCTTCCGACTGAAAAGCCTGCAATTGCCGGGTGAGGCGTTCGCCGCGGCGGCCGGCGGCCAGGGCGGCTTCGGACAGGCGCCTGACGCTTTCCGGGCTCTCGTTCTGGCGCGACAGCATTTCGAGGGCGCCGTTGATGACATTGAGCATCTGGGCGAAGTCCGAGGCGACGTCGCTGGTCAAACGGCCGATCGTCTCGAAGCGTTGGGCGTGGGAGAGGTTGTCATTGACCAGGTCCAGGCGTTTCTGCATCTGGGCTTGCTGCTCCTGGGCCTGGGTGAGGGCGGCCTGCATGTCGGCCATGCGGCGTTCCAGGGCCTCGTGATCGACCTGCGGCATGGCGTCGAGTTTGGCCTGGGTGTCGTGATAGGCCGCCTGCCACTTGGCCAATTCGAAGCGCGTGTCGGCCAGCTTGGTCTCCCAGGCGCTGGTGTCGGGTTCGGGCACGGGCGCGGCCAGGACCTCGGCCAGTTGCGCCTGCAGCTTGGCCTTCTCGTCCTCGACGGCCTGCAGGGCCTGGACGCGCGCCTGCAAGGCGGCGCGGTCGCGTTCGGCGGCGTGCAGGGTGTCGAGATAGATCTTCATGGCGCCCATGGCGTCGCTGGTCTCGATCCGGGCGCGGCGCAGATCTTCCTCCATGGCGGCGATGCGCGCTTCATAGTCGCTGTAGTCGGGTTCGGGCGGCGGGGTGTTGAGCGCTTCGTCGAGCCTGGCCTGCAGGTCCTTGCGCGCCATTTCGGCTTGGTCGAGATCGCCTTGCAAGGCCTCGATACGGTCGTCGCGCGAGTCGGCCACCGGCTTGGCGAAGATGATTTCGTCGAGTTGCAGCTGCAATTCGTTGCGGCGGGTCTCGGTGTCCTGGAGGTCGGCCGTCAGGGTGTCCAGGCGGGCTTTCAAGGCTTCGTTTTCGGCGACGACTTCGGGGTCCGGTTGATGGACGATAACCGGTTCCGGGGCCGGTTCTGGGGCGGCCGGGGCTTGCGGCGTTTGCCAGGCATAGACGTCGGCAGTCGCGGCTTTGGCGGCGTCTTGAGCGGCTGTCAGGGCGGTTGCGTGTTCGTCTTTGGCAGCGGCAAGCGCGGCTTCGTGTTCGGCCTTCGCTTCGGCCAGGGCTTCTTCGCGGGCGGCTGCGCGCGCCGCTTCGAGATCGGCTTCGCTGACAGCCGTATCGGCGGCGGCGTAGACGACCTGCTGCGCCGTTTTCCATTCGGTGCAGTCGATGGCGACGCCGAAGATGTCGCGCTGGCCGTCGACTATTTCCGCCTGGCCCTTGAGGGTAATCCAGTGCTCGCTGCCGTCGCCGTGCACCACCTTGATATCGAGCGACAGGGCGTCGCTGTCGCCGCCCAGCAGCTTGGCGAATTCGGCATCGGCCACGGCCTGGTCGGCGTCGGAAATCAGGGTCGGGCCGCCGGGCTGTTCGCGGCCGATCAGGGCCATCATGCCTTCGTCCTCGACAATGGTGTCGGCTTCGGGGTCGTATTGCCAGGTGCCGACGCCCAAGGCGGCGCGGGCCAGCTCGGCCTGGCGCAAATCGAGCAGTTCCTGGGCTTCGTCGTCGCTGAGCGGCGCCGGCGCCACGGCCTCGACCGGGCGGACGGCTTCGGCGCCTTCGGCCGCCATGGCCATGACGGTCAGGCCGATATCGCCGCCTTCGTGGGTGCGCACGACCCAGGCGGTGACGATGGCGGCGCGGGCATCGCCGTCGCTGTTCCTGAGCGTCAGGCGGACGGATTTCTGGTTATGCGGCTCGCTGTCGTCCTGGGCGTCGCCAAGATAGTCTAGCGCCTTCTGGAAATCGGCGTCGGCGACGAACATCTGCGACCAGTTCTGGTGGATGGCCTGCTCGCGCTTGAGATCGAAGGCGTCGAGCGCGGCGGCGTTGATGTCGAGGATATTGCCGCGGGCGTCGAGCCCCCAGAACGGCACGGTCGCGGCGGCGAACCAGTGGCCGCGCCACAGGCCGCTGATGTCGTCGACGCCTTCGCCGGAGGAGGTTTCGATCTCGACCATGGCGCTGGTCGTACCGGTGACCTCGCCGGTATTGTTGGTGATCGGCATGGAGGTGACGGACACCAGCACCTTTTCGTGGCTGCCGTGATTGGTCAGCATGTGCTGGAAACCCTTGACGGTCTGACCGCGCAGGGTGCGGGCAATCGGCATCATGTCGGGCGGAATGGAGCGGCCGTCGGGATAGGCGATCCCCCAGGTGGCGGAATGGAAGCGCAGGCCGATCAGCTCGGAATCCTTGCGGCCCAGCAATTGATGCGCCGCCTTGTTGGCGAAGGTGAACTTGCCGGTGGTGTCGGTCTCGACCAGGGCGACGGGCACGGCGTTCAAGACGCTGAACATGCGGCGCTCAAGGGTGTCGATCTTGCGCTCGGCCTTGAACAGCAAGTCTTCGAACTGGCGGACCTGGAAAGTCTTCAAGGAGGCGATGACGCCGGCGATAATGGTCAGGGTCAGAAGCAGGGCCGCGGCGGCACCGAGGAGCAGGACCAAATCATGCTCATTTTGCAACAACATACCCAAAAACCCACTTTTGTAACGCCTTGCCGTCAATAGGCGCCATCGATGACCGGGCGCCGTCTGGACTTGGGGCTTTTGACCTTCTGCCGGGCGCACCTGTCACATGGTACATTTTGTGACAGAATCCGCCTGTTGCCACAAACCCGAGCAAGTTTCGGGCCGCAACGGATTTATCTTACATCACAATTGTTTAAGGCAAAGTGGGGAAAAAAAGGTTTTTCCTTAGCCTCAGTCGCCGGCCGGCCACATCTTGGGCTTTTGGCGTGGCCTTGGCTACGCGCCAAACGTGGCGCGGGCGCTCAATTGCCCGGAAGGGCGGAAGTATTGGGCGCCATGAAGGGCAGAGGAATTGGGCGCCATGTTAAGGAAGAGGTACTGGCGCCGTGCGAAACCGCTCAGTTCGGGTTTTGCGACAGGGTCAGTGCGACCTTGACCAGCAGGTCGGCGTTTTCATACATGCGCTCATTGGCCAGTTTCAGCGCTTCGGCGATGCGGTCGGCCGGCGCCGGATAGCCTTCGTCCTTCAGCCAGCGGTCGCAGGCGCTTTCCGACACGCCGGTGGCTTCCGACATCTGCTTGGCCAGGGCCTTGCGCGGGTCGGTGCGCCAGGCCAGTTCGGCGAGGCGGGCGAATTCCATCGGGGTCAGCAGCAGGGGGCGGGTCTTGGGCGACAAGGTGGCGGTATCGGTCATCTACGGTCTCAATATATTGTGCGATGCAATATAACGCGGGATCGCGAAAACGGGAAGACAAATATTATGTCAGGTTTCGCGGAATTACCCGTGCCGGTAGGCCGGTAACGATTTTTCACGGCAAGAAACCTCTCACTAAGCATTTTCACGTATCCTGGTTCTTCACCTCCCAGCGGCGGCCCGGGAGATAATGGCTTTAGAGTTCCGAGTACGTATTTGCACCAGCCTTCAAAAGACTCCGTTACAGCCGTGTCATTGTCCCGCAGCCCGCTGGCAGTTTTGCCGCACGACACGCTGGAACAGCCGGCCGGCGTCCGGCCGACGGGCGCGCGGCCCGAAGCTTCGGGCAAATGGTTTCACTTCGCTAATCTGAAAGTCGAAGCCGCGATCTTCATGCTGATCGCCCTGACCTTTGCCGCGGTTCTGGGCCAGGAGGCCGTTACCAGCAAACAGCTGGATATCGCCACCCGGTCGGGACAATATTACCCTTTTGTCTACGGCGATAAGGACGACGGCGGCAAATCGTCGGTCACCTACGACTCCGCCAAGCCGCTGGAATGGTCGTGCACGCTGCGGCCCGGCGCGCAATATACCTATTGCGGATATGGCTTGCAACTGGATGCGACCGATACCCGTACCGGTATCGATTTTTCGAAATACCAGAATATTGTCCTGCATCTGAACTATCAGGGTGTCGGCGACCATCTGCGGCTTATGCTGCAGAATACGCCGCCGGCCTCCCTTGGGGACAAGGTGAAGAAAGGCGACACCATGCCTTTTGTCGCCGAATTCACCGTCGTTCAGGGCGACAACGAAATTCACCTGACAGAAGACCAGTTTGTGGCGGAACAATGGTGGCTGACCAGCCACAATATTGCGCCCGATCAAACCAGGTCTCCGCTCAATCACGTTGTATCGCTGGCGTTTTCGTCGGGGAGCGCGACGCCGAACGGCACGTTCAACGTGTCGGTCCGGAGCCTCGTGTTCAAGGGCGTCTTTCTGACGACCGCGCAATGGTACCTTATCATTCTCGGTGTCTGGCTGGTCCTGACCGGCGCCTTTCTGGTCTATCGCTTCCTGTCCATCCGCAGCGGCTACGAGGCCCGCCAGCGGCAACAGGCCGAGGAGGCGCGGATCCTGTCCGAAGCGCGCGCCGCCGCCGAGCAGGCCAGCGCCGCCAAGTCGCAATTCCTCGCCAATATGAGCCATGAGCTCAGGACGCCGCTGAACGCCATTCTCGGCTATGCCCAGCTGTTGAAAACGGCCGATCTCAGCGAGCGCGACGTGTCGGCCGTGAAGACGATCCAGCACAGCGGCGAACACTTGCTCACCATGATCACCGACATTCTGGACATCGCCAAGGTTGAGGCGGGCCGCATGGAGTTAATGCCGGCGCCTTTCGACGTACGCGCCTGTGTCCTGACGGTCGCGCAAATGATCCGCCTGCGCGCGGACGAAAAGGGCTTGAGTTTTGCCGTCGAGGTCGCCAGCGACGTGCCGCATAATATCATGGGCGATCAGAAGCGCGTCCGCCAGGTCCTGATCAATCTTTTGGTCAATGCCGTCAAATTCACGGCCGCGGGCGAGGTTCGCCTGGAGGTGTCCACCGTTTCCGCGACGGATGGAATCGTACGCCTGCGTTTCGATATCATCGACAGCGGTGTCGGCATCGGCCGCGATCAGATCGAGCGCATTTTCCGCCCGTTCGAGCAGGCGGGCAATGCTATCGATCGCAGCGGCGGCACCGGCCTGGGTCTCAGCATCACGCATCAGATCGTCACCTTGATGGACGGCGATATCCGCGTGGAGAGCACGGTCGGCGAAGGCAGTCGTTTTATGGTCGAGGCACCGTTCGAACTGGCTGCGGCCGAGGCGCTTCCGGCGGCCTCCGAGGCTAACCCGGACACAGGTCTGGTGATCTCCCTGCCCGACACCCAAGCTCAGCCAGACGCGGCGCCGCAGGGCGAGCAGATGGAACGGCTTCTCGCTCTGGCCCGGGCCGGCAATCTGCGCGCCATCCGCAAGGAAATTCCGGCGATCATCGCCGCCGGTCCACAATATCAAGGCTTTGCCGAGCGCCTCGACGCTCTGGCGGCCGCTTACCAGTCCCCGGCCGTGTTACGGCTGATCGAGCAGTATGCTCAGGAAAGAAACGCCGCATGACCGTGATGAGCAAGATAGCCGCGCCGGCGCGCATTTTGGTGGTGGATGACAACCCGGTCAATCTGGAGGTCCTGGTCGATCATCTCGAAGTCCATGGCTTTGAGGTGCTGGTGGCTCTTGGCGGTCTCGAGGCCCTGGAACGCGTACGCTTCGCGCGGCCGGACATCGTCCTGCTGGACGTCATGATGCCCGACCTGGACGGGTTCGAAACCTGCCGCCGGCTGAAGGCCTCCGCGGACAGTCGCGATATCCCGGTCATTTTCATGACGGCGCTCACTGACGTCAACAGCAAGGTTGCGGCATTCGCGGCCGGCGGCATCGACTATGTCAGCAAGCCATTCCAGATCGAAGAGCTGCTGGCGCGCGTCAGGACCCACCTGGCGCTGCGCCGCGCCCAGGTGGACCTGCTCGATCAAAAAGCCAGCCTCGAAGCCGAAATTGCCGCGCGTCACGTCGCCGAACAATCGTTACGTGAGTCCGAGTTGCGGCATCGCCGCCTCTTCGAAGCTGCCGGCGACGGCATATTGGTGCTCGATTGCGGTACGAACACAATTTACGACCTGAACGCTCGCTGCGCCAGCATACTCGGCTGCAGGGCCGACGATGCGCGCGGCCGCTATATCGAAGACATACCCGCCCTCAAGGCGGCAGGCGGCAGGGCCATCGTGGACGCCTTGCGCGAGAATGGCCAGATGACCTGGGAAGACTGGTCGTGGCAGAAGGCGGATGGCACAACCATGACCGTCGAGGTTATCGGAACGACCTATCGGGCCGGCGATCGCTTGCTGGCGCAATGCACCTTCCGCGACATCGGCGTCCGCCGCGAAGCCGAGGCGCGTGTGCGCTATCTGGCCCTGCACGACGCGCTGACCGGCTTGCCGAACCGCACCCTGCTGATGGACCGCCTGGGTCAGGCCATCGCGCAGGCGCGTCGCGACCATAGCCAGGTGGGGCTGTTGCTGCTCGATCTCGATCATTTCAAGCACATCAATGACAGTCTGGGCCATTTTATCGGTGACGGCCTGCTGGAACAGGTGGCCAAGCGTCTGCGCAGCGTGCTGCGTGAGGTCGATACTCCGGCGCGCCTGGGCGGCGACGAATTCGTGGTCGCCGCGTGCGGGCTGACCGGGCCGGCCGACGCCGAGGCGCTGGCGAAGCGGATACAGGAGGCCCTGGAGCCCGTCTTTACGGTCGAAGGTCACAATCTTCGTGTCGGTTCCAGCATCGGTATCAGCCTGTATCCCGCCGACGGCGACAATGCGCCGGCGCTGCTCCAGGCGGCCGATACGGCCATGTACCAGGCCAAGAAAAAAGGCCGCGGCAATTACCGCCTGTTTTCACGCGATCTCAGCATGGCGGCCGAACGCTGG
Source organism: Asticcacaulis sp. P2_B1 (assembly GCF_056404915.1). Lineage (NCBI taxonomy): Bacteria > Pseudomonadati > Pseudomonadota > Alphaproteobacteria > Caulobacterales > Caulobacteraceae > Asticcacaulis > Asticcacaulis sp. P2_B1. The sequence continues at coordinate 293,890 of NZ_JBFUDD010000003.1, forward strand.
CACAGCCTGTCCAGCGACCTGCACGGCGCCTGCGAACGCGGCGAGTTCGTGCTTCATTACCAGCCCCAGTTTTCGCTCGACAATTCGCGCATCACCGGTTTGGAGGCCTTGCTGCGCTGGCACCATCCGGTCGATGGCCTGATCCAGCCGGGCCTTTTCATTCCGCTGCTCGAAGAACATGGCCGCATGGTCGAAGTCGGCCGTTGGGTCTTGCGCACGGCCTGCGCCCAGAACGCCGCCTGGCAGGCCCAAGGGTTGCCCAAGGTGCGCATGGGGGTCAATCTGTCGGCCCAGCAATTTTATCGCGGCGATATCGTCCGGGCCGTGCGTGAAGCGCTCGATGAGTCGGGCCTGGCGCCGGAATGGCTGGAACTGGAGCTGACGGAAAGCCTGACGCTGGACGATACCGACACGACCCTGCGCGTGATGGGGGAACTGAAGGCCATCGGCGTCAAGCTGTCGCTGGACGACTTCGGCACCGGCTGGTCGTCTCTGTCCTATCTGAAACGCTTTCCACTCGACCGGATCAAGATCGACCGTTCGTTCGTTCGCGATATCGTCAACGACCACAGCACGGCTGCCATCGTCCACAGTATCCTGGACCTGGCGCGTCAGTTGAAGCTCGAATGCGTGGCTGAGGGCGTGGAGACGACGGAGCAACTGGCGCATTTGCGCGGCGAAAAATGCGCGGAAATCCAAGGCTTTCTGTTCAGCAAGGCTATTGGCGCCGATGATGTCGCCACTCTTCTCGCACCGGGCGGTAAGCAGAATCCGGATTTCATGACGCCAGCTTTGGTAGCCCACAATGCGGCCGCGGAATAACCCGCCCGCTACAAACGAGGTCAACGCGGCGTTAGGTACGATCCTTCACGTTTTTTACATGTCCGCCGCGCACATTGAGACTTTCTGTTCTCGGGTAAGCACACATGTTTGAAGGTGTTCGGGCGCGCTTTCGATCATTTGGCCGGGCAAGGTCCGGCAATGTGACGATACTGTTTGCATTCACCCTGCCGATGGTGGTGGGTGGGTCAGCTTTTGGCGTTGAGATCGGTGGCTGGTATTACGATCAGGTGCGATTGCAGCAGATGGCCGACGCATCGGCTTTCGCCGGCGCTCTCGAGAATCGGGCCGGTAACGCCGAAGCTGTCATATTGACCTCCGCCCAGGCCGCCGCCGTTTCCAACGGCTTCGTCGGCACGACGGATACTCTGGTTGTCCATACGCCACCCATCTCCGGACCCAATCAAAACGTAAATTCCACCGAGGTTCTGCTGACCCGGACCGAAGCGCGCTATTTTTCATCGATCTTCGACAACAGCCCGGTTGTGGTGAAGGCGCGGGCTGTCGTTACGTTTACGACGGCCGCCAATGCCTGTGTCCTGGCCCTTGACCCGGGCGCCAATCAGGCGGTCTATTTTTCCGGCAGTTCGACGGTAAAAATGGTCGGCTGCAACGTTATGTCCAACTCCATATCCAACTCGGCCATCTATAGCCAGGGCGCCACCACGGTCACCGTGCCGTGTCTGATGACGGCCGGTGACGTTTCGATCAATGCTGCCGTCACCCAGACTGCCTGTTCCACGGCCATGACGCAGCTGTCGCCGGTCGCCGATCCGCTGAGAAATGTCGTTGAGCCGGCCGCGACAGGCGCCTGCCAGAATACCAATGGCAATATGATGCAGCCCGGGCGTTATTGCGGCGGCTTGACCGTCAATAATTCGGTCAGCTTCAAGCCCGGCGTCTATGTTATCGACGGCGGTTCCTTGAAAGCCAATGGCAATGCCAGCCTGACGGGATCGGGGGTTACCTTCATCCTGAAAAACAATGCCACGATCAGCTTTAACGGTAACGCCGTCCTGAACCTGTCCGCCCCGACCTCCGGGACCTATAGCGGCATCCTCTTCTTCGGCAGCCGGTCGAATTCGGCGTCGACGGCGGTGACCCTGAACGGCACGGCGGGTTCCGTCATGACCGGAGCGATATATTTTCCCAAACAGACAGTATCCTATATCGGCAATTTCCAGGGCGCCAACGGGTGTACCCAGGTTATCGCCCGTACCGTCGCGTGGAGCGGCAATTCGAACCTGGCGGTGGATTGCACCGCCTACGGCATGAGTGCCTTGCCGATCGGTGGCGCAGTAAAGTTGGCGGAGTAACGACATGAATCCTGGTATTGCCAATTCTGTTATTGTCGCGCGTAACGATAAACGCCGGGGTCACCTGTTCGCCTGGTTCCGCCACGGCGGTGGGGCAGCAGCGGTCGAATTCGCCTTTCTGGCGCCTTTGATACTTGTCGTCCTGGCCGGCATCAGCGACGGCGCGTCCCTGGTGCTGAAACAGAGCTCGATGCATGCCGGCGTCAGCAGCAGCGCCCAGTATATTATGAGCGGAGGCGCCGACCTGGCCACCGCGAAGTCCGTCGGCCTGTCGTCCTGGCCGTCGCGCTCGGAGGAGTCCGCCTTTTCGGCCACCAAGCTGTGTTATTGCGGGTCGGCGGTGTCCGATTGCTCGACCCTGTGCACCGATGCGACGGCGCCGAAGGCCTATGTCACCATCGCGGCCAGCGACTATGTCGACGGATGGTACATCAAGACCACGGTCAGTACCCACCAGGAAGTCCGCACCCGATGAGCAACCGTGTCTTCCGCCGGCTGGCCGGCGATCGCAGGGGCACGACGGCGCTCGAATTCGCCATTATTGCGCCGGTGTTCCTGGCCCTGGTCATAGGCGTCGTCAATTTCGGCTACGCGTCGTATTGCGGCGCCGCGGTCCGCAGCGCCGTGCAACGGGCGTCGCGCCAGCTTATTATTACGCCGACGACTTCGGCAGCGACCTTAAAAACAAGCGCCCTGGCCCTGCTGGTCGACGTGCCCGTCGAGAACCTGACGGTGACGGTCAGCACCGAAACCGTTTCAACGTCAGAGAGTATCAAACGCGTCAGCTGGACCTATGACTATTTGCTCTGGCTGCCCTTGTTGTCGGACCAGACGCTGGATTTCAATTCCAGCATTGTCGTGCCCATGGCGCCCACCACCTGATGGTCGTTGCCGGCGGTGGCGCCGCTCGGCTATGATCGGTGTGGCCGGTCGGCCTGCCGTCAAAAGCAGCTGGATTGACCTTCCAGGGACAGGGCCTCGTGCCAGTCCGCCGTCGAAATGGTCAAGGTGCCTTCCAGCACGTGCGTGCCCTCTTCGTCCGTACCTGTCATGGTGTAGTCCAGCTCGGCCTTCAAATCGGCTTCCTGACTGGTGTAACGGTCGTGCACGCCGCCCTGTTCTTCGTTTCCGGAACTTGAAACGCGCTTGAGGATGAGGTGGCGTCCGTCGAACTGGATCTCGCCGGTGCTGTCATAGGGATCGATCATGACCCAGGCTGTCGAGCCATCCGGTTTGAACTTGGTCTGCGGGCGGAAGAAACCGGCGAAACAGCCGCCGACATAACCGGTACTATCGTCCAGAATGCCGATGCGCGAAGGTTGGGCCGGCGCGGGAGCCGGGGGCGGGGCCGGGGCGGGCGGTGTTACGGTCACCGGCGGCTTGCCGGCGCAGGCCGTAAGCAGCAGAAACGCCAGACAGATAAAACGCTTCATCGACCCCTCCGACCAAGTGGGTTCGGCGCGAACGGTTAAGTCCGCCGTCGAGGCCATGGTAACCGGCAAAGGCGCTTTTGGCGATGCCAAAAAACGTTGTTTTGTGCGTCTTCCCAAAATCCGGATGCCGGGCTATCGTCCATTGGCGTCCTGCAGGACGGTCGTCATTCTCAGGGGGGAGATTATGGAGCCATTGGATGGGGCGGCACGCCTGCCGCGCATGATATCCTGGGCGGTGCGGGTCACGGCGGGTCTGATGCTGGTCTATATGCTGGTCGTGGTAATGGCAGAGACCGGAATTTTGCCGGGCATGTTCCCTTTGTCGGATGCTTACCAAACAAGATGGGGGTGGGGTATCTTCGTCACTCTTGCCCTGATTAATTTGGTGATCTGGCCCCTGTGGTGCGGCCTTGCCAATCGCGCCCTGCAAGCGCGGGTGCACCCCGATCTCAAAAGCCGGCCGCTTATGGCGACGCTGTGGTTTTTCATCCCCGGCGCCTTCCTCTTCATGCCGTGGCCGGTGGTGCGTGAGATATATCTGGCCAGCGAGGACCCGACCGAGGAGGATCACAAGGCCCCGATCGTGGGATGGTGGTGGTGGGCGCGGCTTATTCTGTACTTTGGGGTATGGCCGCTATCCATACCCCTCGATCCGCAGGGCGAACGCTTTTCGCTGGGACTTGGCTTGCAGGTCGTGATCATGGCGGAGCTGATGCTGGAAATCTTCCTGATGACCCAAATGACACGCTGGCAGACACGCATGAGCATGAAAGTCGCCGAAGTCTTCTGAGACTCGTCGGCCACAGGTTGCGAACTGGAATAATCCGGCAATCCGCGCAACGGCAAGCTGGGCCATGGGAGGACGGGCCCCAAGGCGCGGCTTAACAGTCCAAACTAAGATTGAGTTCCACCGAAGTCGGATAGGACACTGAATATCCAACCCCAAAGGAGGGATTGGAGCGGGCGAAGAGGATCGAACTCTCGACATCGACCTTGGCAAGGTCGCGCTCTACCGCTGAGCTACGCCCGCGTCTCTATCCGTTGGCAGGGCAGGCCTGCCGGGTAGGCGGGCCTTATAGACGGAAGCCGGAAAGCTTTGCAAGAGCCTAATCGCGAATTCCTGTGAAAAATATTCTTCGCAAAATGCCAAATCGAGTGAAGGGCCGCCCCGAGCGATGATTTGACCACTTTGGGCCATCAAAAACGTATTTTTCGGCAAAACCGAAAAAACTTTTTGATGAGGATTAAAGCATGGCCGGGATAACGCGGTCGGGCGGGCGATGGCCGTCCTGGAAGGTCTTGACGTTGAGAATGACGCGATCGCCCATGTCCTGACGCGCCTCGATGGTCGAGGAGGCCATGTGCGGCAGGAGGACGGCGTTGGGCAGGCCGATCAGTTCCGGATTGATGGCCGGCTCGCGTTCATAGACGTCGAGACCGACGCCGGCGATGCGCTTTTCGCGCAGCATGGCGGCGAGCGCCTGTTCGTCGACGATCTGGCCGCGGGCGGTATTGACCAGGATGGCATGGGGTTGCAGCTTGCTCAGGCGTTCGGCGTTGAGCAGGTGCATGGTGCTGGAGCCGCCCGGCGCGTTGATCGAGATAACGTCCATGCGCGACAGCATCTGGTCGAGATCGTCCCAATAGGTGGCGCCCAGCTCGTCGGAGATGCGCGCCGAGACTGGTTTGCGGTTATGATAGTGGACGCTCATGCCGAAGGCCTTGGCACGGCGGGCCAGGGCCTGGCCGATGCGGCCCATGCCGATAATGCCCAGGCGCTTGCCGAAAATGCGCCGGCCGAGCAGGAAGGTCGGCGACCAGGCGGAAAATTCGCCGCGCTGGACGATTTCCGACCCTTCGACGAAGCGCCGCGACACGGCCAGGATCAGGCCCATGGTCATTTCGGCCGTGTCTTCGGTCAGGACGCCCGGCGTATTGGTGACGATGATGCTGCGATCGGCGGCTTTCTGGATATCGATATGGTCGTAGCCGACGCCGAAATTGGCGACCATCTTCAGGCGATCGCCGACATTGTCGAAGAATTCGGCGTCGATCTTGTCATTGATGGACGACACCAGGACGTCGCAATCCCTGGCCAGTTCGAGGATGCGTTCGCGCGGCATGGGCGACATGTGCAGCCACAGCGAGGTGTCGAACAACTCGCGCATCCGCGTTTCGACGGCGTCGGGCAGCTTGATGGTGAGGACGACCTTGAGTTTCGAAGCGCTCATCTTTGCCTTTTTTGTTGACCCGGCGCGCCCCGACCCTTTCCCTTGGTCCGACCGGCCGGTTGCCCCGTGATATTTGTCATCACTTATGCGGCAAGTTATAGTCTTGTTAACCAAATCTGAACGCTTTGGGCCGGATTCGTAGGGTTCCGCCCAGGTTCATTTTTGCTCAATGCGTCGTGTCTGAAATCGCCATGCCAGTTCTTCGTCCAGCCCGCTCTCAAACCCGCGACGACATAACCGCTTTGCCAAGGCCTTTTCAAGCCCCAACCTGGCTTAAGGCGTCGTCATGGCTGGCTTTAGCGGGCATCGTGTTGCTGGCCGTGCCGGTTCAGGCGGAGGAGGGCGCGTTCGATACGCCGTCCAAGGCGCCGGTGCCGCGGTGGGCCATGCTGCGCCGTAACGAGGTCTATGCCCGCAACGGCCCGAGCAAGGACAATGCCAAGGTCTGGACCTATCGTGTGGCCACCTTGCCGGTGCAGATCATTTCCGAAACGCGCGACTGGCGGTTGGTGTGCGATCCTGACGGCGGGGTCGCCTGGGTCAGCAAGACCATGCTGCAGGCGCCGCGCACGGTGATGAGCCCGTTCCAGATGAAGCTTAGCCTGCATAGCGGCGCCGATGAAAGCTCGCCGGTAAAGGCCATTGTGCGGCCGCGTTCGCTGGCGCAACTGGTCAAGTGCAAGAAGGACTGGTGCAAGGTCAGTATCGACGGCGTCAGCGGCTGGGCGCCGGAAAAGAGCCTGTGGGGCACGCAGACGGCGGCGGTTTGCACGCGGCCGAATCCATTTGCGAGCAATTAAGCGGGCGCTGGTGTAAGAAAGCAAGAAACCCCACCACCAACGCGCAAGGGCGCGTCGGTCCCCCTCCCCAAAACGCCGAAGAAGCGTTTCAGGGAGGCAAGATTCTCCGAAGGCCCTTATCCTTCGGCAAGCGCGACCGCGCGCCGCGCACGTTTGCGCGAGCCTTGCGGCGCTTGAGCACTAAAAGACCAGCGACTGCGCGCCCGAGCCTATGCGAGGAGCCCGGCGGCGCTTGAGCCAAAAAAACATTGAGACATGACGCGCGCTCGTGTAACGCATCTTTTTTTAATGTTACACGCATCGTGATCACGCCGGCGGGCCTGAGGATGCAGCGGAGCCGCAACACGAATGACCGAACGCCCATCGTCCTTTAGCTACGAAGACCTGCTGGCCTGCGGCCGCGGCGAGATGTACGGCCCCGGTAATGCGCAACTGCCCGCGCCGCCGATGCTGATGATGGACCGGATCATCGAGATCAACAATCACGGCGGCGCCTTCAAGAAGGGCTATATAGAAGCCGAGCTCGACATCAATCCCGAGCTCTGGTTCTTCGCCTGTCACTTCATCGGCGATCCGGTCATGCCGGGCTGCCTCGGGCTGGATGCCATGTGGCAACTGGTCGGTTTCTATCTCGGCTGGCTGGGCAATCCGGGCCGCGGCCGTGCGCTCGGCGTCGGCGACGTCAAGTTCACCGGCCAGGTGACGCCGAACGTGCAGAAGGTGACCTACAAGATCGACATGAAGCGCGTCATGTCGGGCAAGTTGATTATGGGGATCGCCGACGGGGTTGTTGAAGCCGACGGCAAACCTATCTATTCGGCATCCGGCCTGCGTGTCGGTCTGTTCGACGCCAAGGACCTGGGTTAAGAGTTCGGCGTTTTTTGATTCATTTGGGGCGGATTGAGAGTGGGACGATTGCATGCGTAGAGTCGTGATAACAGGTCTGGGCATCGTGTCTTCGATCGGAACGGGCGTGGCGGACGTCACCCAATCCCTTCGCGATGCGACATCAGGCGTCATCGCTGCTGAAGACTATGCGCGCCTGGGCTTCAAGTGCCAAGTGCATGCCGCGCCCAAGGTCGGCGACTGGACCCAATTGATCGACCGCCGCGCCGCCCGCTTCCTGGCGCCCGGCACCGCCTATGGCCACCTCGCTATGGAGCAGGCGATCGCCTCGTCCGGCCTGGACAAGGCCGAGGTTTCCAACGAACGCACCGGCATTATTTTCGGCGCCGGCGGGCCTTCGACCCGCGCCATCGTCGAAGCCGCCGATGTCACGCGTGAGAAAAATTCGCCCAAGCGTGTCGGGCCCTTCGCCGTCCCCAAGGCGATGTGTTCCGGCCCGTCGGCGACCCTGGCTACCTGGTTCGAGATCCGCGGCATCAACTATTCCATCAGCTCGGCCTGCGCCACCAGCGTCCATTGCATCGGCAACGCCGCAGAGCAGATCATGATGGGCAAGCAGGACGTCATGTTCGCCGGCGGCACCGAAGAGCTCGACTGGACCCTGTCGAACCTGTTCGACGCCATGGGCGCGATGTCGTCGGGCTTTAACGACCGCCCGGCCGTGGCCTCGCGCGCCTATGACCGCGACCGTGACGGCTTCGTCATCGCCGGCGGCGCCGGCATGGTCGTGCTGGAAGAGTATGAACGCGCCAAGGCGCGCGGCGCCAATATCGTCGCCGAGATCGTCGGTTATGCCGCCAACAGCGACGGTTACGACATGGTGGCACCGTCGGGCGAGGGCGCCGAGCGCTGCATGAAACTGGCCATGGCCGAAGCCGGTGGCCGCAAGATCGACTATCTCAACCCGCACGGCACGTCGACGCCGGTTGGCGACGAGAAGGAAATGATGGCGGTGCGCAATGTTTTCGACGCGAACATGCCGCTGATCTCGTCGACCAAGTCGTTGACGGGGCACTCTCTCGGTGCCGCCGGCGCCCAGGAAGCCATCTATTGCCTGTTGATGATGCAGAACAATTTCGCCGCCGAGAGCGCCAATATCGACAATCTCGATCCGGCCTTCGAAGGCATGCCGATCCTGCGCAAACGCCACGACGGGCCGCTCGGCACCGTGATGTCGAACTCGTTCGGCTTTGGCGGCACCAACGGCACCTTGATTCTCTCGCAAACCGATCTCTAGACTAAAAGGATGACCGCATGGCCGACGAATGGAACTTCCCCAAGGGCGACCTGATGAAGGGCAAGAAGGGCCTGGTCATGGGCGTCGCCAATGACAAGTCCATCGCCTGGGGCATCGCCTCGCAACTGGCTGCCCAGGGCGCCGAAATAGCGTTTTCCTATATGGGCGAAGGCCTGCTGCGCCGCGTCCAGCCCCTGGCGGAATCGATTGGCGTCAAGAACCTGATCGAATGCGACGTGTCGTCCGACGAATCGATGGACAAGGCGTTTGCCGAACTGAAGGCGATCTATGGCGAGATCGACTTTCTGGTGCACTCGGTGGCGTTTGCCAACAAGAACGAACTGCAGGGCTCGTTTGTCGAGAACACGACGCGCGAAGGATTCCTGCTGGCGATGAATATCTCGGCGTTTTCGTTCGTCGATGCTTCGCGCCGTGCCGCGGAGCTGATGCCGAACGGTGGTTCGCTGGTCACCCTGACCTATCTCGGCTCCGAGCGCGTCATTCCGAACTACAACACCATGGGCGTCGCCAAGGCCGCGTTGGAAGCGGCGACGCGCTACATCGCCCGCGACCTCGGCCCCAAGGGTATCCGCGTCAACGCCATATCGGCCGGCGCCATGCGCACGTTGAGCCTGGCCGGCATCAGCGGCGGCCGCGGCCTGCACGCCAAGAGCGGCCAGTTCAGCGCCATGAAGGAAGCCACCAGCATGGAAGGCGTCGCCGGCTCGGCGTTGTGGTTGCTGTCGGACCTGGGTTTCTCGACCACGGGCGAAGTCGTCCACGTCGATGCGGGTTTCCATATAATGGGCCTTTCCGAAGACCAGGAGTGAAAATCGCGGTCTTTGGCCGATGAGTGCGTCGACGTCGCTAGGCTGTATAAGCATACAGCCGTCGCTAGCCTCCTGCTCCTCGACTCAAATCTCACGATTTTCGCGCCGGTGTATGGTAGGAAGGCATACAAGCGACCAACACAGGCGATTAAATGCCCCGATGTTTGATCATTGCAGGCCCTAACGGCGCGGGTAAGACGACCTTCGCGTTGGAATATCTTCCGAAGGTTGGCGTTTCGAATTTCCTGAATGCCGACATGATGGCCGCTGGCCTGGCGCCGTTTGCGCCAGAGACCAAGGCCTTGATGGCCGGGCGCTTGTTCCTGTCTGCCATTGAAGCGCGCATCGCCGCGAAAGAGGATTTCGCTTTCGAGACAACGCTTTCCGGTCGCAATTATCTTAAGCTTGTAGAGCGCTTGCAGTCAGAGGGTTGGACCGTCGAACTTATTTATCTGGCGCTTCCGGATGTAGCCGTATCAAAAGCCCGTGTTGCGGAACGCGTCGCGCACGGTGGTCACAATATTCCGGAGGCCGATATTGAACGCCGATTTCCTCGCAGTTTGCGCAACCTTTTCGCCGATTATAGCCGAGTCGTGGACTACTGCCTTTGTGCCATGAATCTTGGAGCTGAACGTGTTCTGTTGTTTGAACGTACTAAGCGCTATATTCACATTGGTAATGCCAACAGCTATGAGCAACTCTTGACCTATGCAGGACTCTATGGCGAGCACAGAAAGTAATTTGTCTCCGCACGGCTTGGACATTCTTGGTGTCTTGAATGAGGCCGCCGACAAAGCCATCGACCGCAAGCGCCGGCTTGGCCAATACTGGGTCGTGTGGGACGGTGAAAAGCCGGTCAAGGTCTTTCCGGAAAATCCGGTCGATACCGCCGCCGAATGAGCCGCACCTTCGGCCTTGCGCCCTCGCTTGATGAGATCGAGCTGATCGCCCGCGCCGCATTGGCGAAACTGCCGGCGCCGTTTTCGACCTATCTCAAGGACGTCGTGCTGATCGTCGAGGATTTTGCCGCTGACGACATGCTCGACGATCTCGGCATCGAAGATCCGTACGAACTGACGGGGCTTTATAGCGGCCGCCCGGCCGAGCTCGAAGCCGTGACCGGCGACCTGCCGGCCATGATCCACCTGTTCCGCCGCGCGATCCTCGATGAGTGGGCGGACGGCGGTGTGACGCTGGACGACCTGGTCAGCCATATCCTGATCCATGAAGCCGGCCACCATTTCGGCCTGTCCGACGACGATATGGAATGGCTGGAAGCCGAGCTCAAGAAGACTTAGACCCTTACGAATATTCTTCATTGCGCGACGGCGATCTCTGGGCTATATACTGAACCAAATGGTTCAGTATATCACACCTCGCCTCGATGCCTCTTTCGCCGCGCTCTCTGACGCCACCCGACGCGGTGTTCTGGAGCAGCTCGGCCGTTCGGACGCTTCGATCACGGACCTTGCCGACAGGTTCCACATGACCCTCACGGGCATGAAGAAGCATGTCGGTGTCCTCGAGAAGGCTGGGTTCGTGACGACGCAGAAGGTCGGGCGCGTGCGCACATGCAGGTTGGGGCGGCGCCGGCTGGAGGAAGAGGCGGCGTGGATCGCGCGTTACCGCCAGGTCTGGGACGCACGTTTCGATGCGTTGGACGACATTGTTGAAGAATTGAAAAGCAAGGAGAAAATCGATGAGTGAAACACATGATAGCGCTGCCGCAGCCACGAAAAACCGGACGGTGATTGAACTGAAGTCCGATCGCGAGGTCGTCGCTACGCGGACTTTCAACGCCCCGCCGCACATTGTGTTCCAGGCGTGGACAAAGCCGGAGCTGTTCAGGCGGTGGTGGGCGCCGAAGTCGTTGGGCGTACCTTTGCTGTCCTGCGAGCTGGATGTTCGCACGGGGGGCGGCTACCGCCTCGAGTTCGGTCAGGATGCCTCGCAGTCCTTTGCCTTCTTCGGTAAATATATCGACGTGGTCCCTAATTCGCGGATCGTCTGGACCAATGAGGAAAGCGAAGACGGCGCCATCACGACGGTGACTTTCGAGGCAAGGGGCGACGCGACCCTGCTGACCTTGAGCGAGGTCTATCCGTCGAAGGAAGCGTTTGATGCTGCCGGCGGGGCGGCGGACGGCTTGCCCGAGCAGTTCGAACAACTGGACGAGCTTCTCGTTACCATGGCGGCCGGCGCCTAACGACAATGGGCGACAACCCAGTCGGTTATGGTCTTTAAGGCCAGCGGCGCCACGGTTTCCGCGATCGTGCCATATTCCGAGGGCGCGCCGGTGGTGGCGGTCTGCATCAGGTGATTGAGGCCCGGCAGTTCGGTCGTCGTTACATCCGGATTGCCGGCCAGCGCCGCGGCGATGGCCGCCAGGTCCTCTTTCGCCGGGACCTGCAGGTCGAGAGAGCCATCGATGGCCAGGACTGGCACCTTGACTTGACGCAAGGTCGGCACCGGATCGTAGCGCAGGAAGGCGAACATCCACGGCCCCGTGGCCTCGTCGATCGCCGCCTGGACCTTGTCGGCGGGCAGGCGACCGGCGGCGACCTCTTCATCCAGGGCCGCCTTGACGCGCAGCTTGGCATCGGCGATGTCGTTGGCGGCCAACACCGCGTCGTAGAGCTTGCGGTTGATGGCGGCACCGGGCGCGATCTGGGCATCCGTGGCGCCCATGGCTTTGGCGATCAGGTCTTGCTGCATCATCAGGATCTGGTCGCCGCGCAGGCCGGGGCCGGCCATCATGACGACGAATTTGACCGATGGATCGGCGACCGCCACGGCCGGGGCGATCAGGCCGCCTTCGGAGTGACCGGCGACGCCGATATGGTTGAGGTCGACCTGTTTCTGCGTTTTCAGCCAGGCGACCGCGGCTTGGGCATCACTGGTGAAATCGGCCGTAGTGGCACTCTTGTAATCGCCGGTCGAGGCGCCGACGCCGCGCTTGTCATAACGCAGAACGGCGATGCCGGCGCGGTTCAACGCATCGGCGATGACGAGAAAGACCTTGTGATTGAAGACATTTTCGTCGCGGGTATTGGGTCCGGAGCCGGAGATCAGCACGACGGCCGGAAAGAGGCCGGCACCTTGCGGGACACTGAACGTGCCGGCCAATGTCACCTTGGCGGCGGCATTGTCGAAGGTCACCTCCGACAAGGTATAGGGCAGGGGACCGGCGGCAATGGCCTCTTCCTGTGGCCGGGGTTGTGGCGCCGCCTTGGCTTGATCAGCGGTCAGGCGAGACAGAACCAGCGGCATGGCCTGGCCTTGGGTCCAGGTGCCGACCCAGGCGTTTTTCGTCGCGTCCCAGGTGCCGTCATAGCTGCCGTTGATCTTGGCGATGGTAAAGGCGAGATGGTCGGACGTCGCCGTCACCGTATCGGCCGGCAGGACGAAGGTGCCCTGGTCCGGGCTTTCCAGGCTGGCGCTATAGCTGCCGTCGTCGGCCTTCTTAACGTGGATAATGACGTGCAACTGACCGGCCAGCAAGCCGCCCCAGTCGCCGGCTGCCTCTTCGGCGCGGCCCTGTCCCGCACCAAAAGCCATCATTGCCGCCGCCATCATCAATGCTTTTTTCATAGCCCACCTCTGAGTAATAATTTGGTATTTCGGCAAATAGCGAATAAAGGGCAGTCTGTCAATCAGGCAGCAATCGCATGGAGGGCGACCGTCTTGCCCTTGATGCTCTTGATCGCCGCCAACAGGCAGGCACGGCCGAGGAAACCGCCGACGATGATCAGGGCGAGGAAGATGAGATAGACCCAGTTACCGGCGACTTCATGCGACGTCATGTGGTTGGAGACCGTGCCCAGGACAAATTCCTGCTCTTCAGCATTGACCCACAGGCCAACCATGTCGGGGCGGATGGTTTTCAGCACGATGGAGACGGCGGAACCGAGGGCGAGGCTGCCGAAGACGAGGGCGCCCATCAGGCCGAAGAAGGCGATGAGACTGCGGCCGGTGAAGCCGACAAGTGTCTTGACCATAACAAGTACCTTTCTGGAATTGAGCGCCGTATCGAGCGCATATTGATCGACGAAATTTTGTGCATAGGCCTTGGCCGGACCGAAGCCGTGCAGGGCCTGAGCGGGTGTCAGGCCCGCTGTGATGCGGTCCTGGAGATGGCCGCCGGCCTCATTGACGATGTCGTTGCGGTCGGCGTCGGGCAGGGTGGCCAGCGCTGTGTTGAGCGCGGTCAGCCATTGGGTAATGTCTGTGGGCAAGGGGGTCATGTCGGGTTTCCCGGAAGAAGATGTCATGCGAAGCGCTCCATGCGCAGGCTGGCCACGGCCAGTTTGAAACTCGAACGGGCGGCGAAGCCCAAGATGGTGGCGATGACGATGCCGGCCGGCCACATCCACAGGCCGAGGCCGGACAGCAGGGTGGCGGGATCGAGCGGAGCCTGGATGACGGCGAGAAGGCCCAACTGTTCCAGGAACAGGCCGGCGATGCGCACGACCAGCAACAGGCTGAGCGTGCCGGCGACCAGGCCGAAGCCGGCGGTAAAGGCGCGCGCTGCTACGGTCAGCAGTTCCACCAGGGCTTCGGCCGCATAGCGTTGCGCCATGGCGTCGTCGAGGCGGACGTCGGCGCCGAATTTGCGGGCAAACGCCTTGGCGTCGCCGAAACCGCTGAGCGCCTGGTCGGGTGTCAGGCCCTGGCTCAGGCGATCGGCGACATGGGCGCGGACCTCGGCCATGATGTCGTCCTGCGCCGCGTGGGGCAGGGTGTGCAGGCCGCGGGCCAAGGCGCGCATCCAGGTCTCGATGGCGTCGCTCATCCGCCCCTCCGGATCAGGAAGGCGTTGAGCCGCGTTGTCATGTCCAGCCACACCTTGCGCTGGTCGGTCAGTTCGCCGGTGCCGGCATCGGTCAGGCCGTAATATTTGCGCGGATGGCTGGCGCCGTCTTCATGGCGCCATTCGGCCTTGATCAAGCCGGCCTTTTCCAGGCGGTGCAGCAGGGGATAGAGCGTGCCTTCCGCCAGGTCCAAACCGGCGTCGTCGCGCAATTGGTCGAGGATGCGCAGGCCGTACTGCGCTCCGTCCTGCAACAGGCTCATCAGGGCCAGTTCCAGCACGCCCTTGTACATCTGGGTGCGGCGGCTTTCCGGGGTCTTGTCGGGTGGYGGCGTCTTGTTCAACATGCGAAGTGGCTTTCATGACCATATACTTTGTGATGCAAGGTATATGGCAAGGCACGATGCTTGGCAAATTAAATTTTGGACATGGAAAAGGTGGTGTCGCGACCATGGCTTGACCAAGCTTGGCCAGGATGGGTTAAGGTTCGCATTTGGAGGAGACGATATGAAAGCCAGCAAGCTCGGAAAACCGCTCTTCAAACGGACATACGGATATGGCGATGGGAAAAAGCTGGTCGTCCAGATATGGAATCCCGGTCGCTACGATGGCCTTATGCTGTGTTGGTTCCGCATCAAGGGGATGAATAGAGATGCGGTGCATAGAGCCGTCGGCATGGATCGCTTGGGCGCGCTCTATAACGCCATGCAGACGATAGGTATGCTGCTAGACCGCTTCCGTGAATCCCAACCCACGCTCAATTGGTCCGGCGCACTTTATAAAAGTGAGTTGGGTCTTCCGCATCCCTACAAGGTGCCATCCGACGAATGCAGCGGGGAATGGGCTGTACAACCCCCGCCTCGTACCGGCAGAGACACGCCAACCTAGGGGCGCCGTCCGCAGAGACCCATCCGGGGACGATGATACAGCTATTTCCGCTTTTTGCCCTTCGAAGCATCGGCCTTGATCACCAATACACCACCGTCGGAAGGTGCCAGCGTCAAGGTCAGGGAATTATCTTCATTCTCCTGCCCCGCTCGCGGGGAAGGTGGCGTTTGCGGAGCAAACGACGGAAGGGGGAACTTGCTGAAGACGACCCATCCCCCTTCCGGCGAGACAAGCTCGCCACCTTCCCCGCAAGCGGGGCAGGAGAAGTGAAGCATTATCAATCGCTTGTTCGGAAAGCCTATTATTTCCGCTTCTTGCTCTTCGCGACGTCCGCCTTGATGACCGCCACACCGCCGCCGGAGGGGGCAAGTGTCAGTGTCAGGCTCTGGCCGGCATCGACCTTGGCATCGGAGATGGCCAGGTGATTGACGTCGGCGCCGTCCTGATAGACGTGGGCGGCATAAGACCCGGTGCCAAGGAAGCTCAGCGGGATCGTCACGGTCCGGCCCTGCTCATTGCTCATGGCGCCGATATACCAGTCGGCGCCCTTGCGGCGGGCGGTGACGATAAATTGCCCGATATCGCCTTGCAGCACACGAGTCTCGTCCCAACTGGTCGGCACGCCCTGAATGAAGTCGGCGCCGTCGGCCCAGGTCCCATCGGCGTTCTTATAGGCTGACGGGCTGTCGGACACCATCTGGAATGGGCTGTCATAGACGACATACATGGCGATGGCCTGGCCGCGCGTGGTCATGACGAAGGGGGCGTGATAGCGCTGCTGCGTGGCGAACTCCGCCGGGGTCAACGAACGGAAACCGCCCGGCGTATAGTCCATCGGCCCTAAGATCATGCGGGTGAAGGGCAGGGTGACATTGTGGGTGGCGGTGATGCGCGCGCTCCACTTGTTGTTCTCGGCCCCCAGAACGCCTTCCTGGGTAATGTAGTTCGGCCAGGTGCGGTTCAGGCCGTTGGGCGGGTAGGCGCCGTGCAGATCGACCATGATATGGCGGGCGGCGGCCTTTTCGAGCAGCTTGTGATACCAATCGACCATCTCCTGGTCGTTGCGGTTCATGAAGTCGACCTTGATGCCCTTGATGCCCCATTGTTCGTAGGTGGCGAGCGCAGCATCCATCTGGTTGTCGAGCTGCTGCCATTGCACCCACACCCAGACGCCGACATGTTTCGACTTGGCGTAGGCCAGCAGGTCCGGCATGTCGAGCGCGGGGATAGCCTTGGTGATATCGGCGTCGGGATTGGGTTCGACATCGCTGCCGACCGACCAGCCTTCGTCGATCAGGATGTCGTCGAGCTTCATGCTGGCCGAAGAGTCGACAAAGGCCTTGTAGCTGGCGGTATTGATGCCGGCATTGGGGATGTCCAGCGCCCAGTCGTTCCACCAATCCCATGACGTCTTGGCGGGTTTGATCCACGAGGTGTCGGCGATCTTCGATGGCGCCGCCAGGGTCGGGATCAGGGTCGAGGCGGTCAGGTCGCCGGGTGTATCGCCGATCATCACGACGCGCCACGGGGTTTGGAAGCCCTGGCCCGTCAGGTGCTCGATGGCGGAGACCGACTTGCGGAAGCGGAAATTGCGGTCATTGTCGAAGCGCGGCGGCAAGGTGACCTGAACGCCCAGACCGCCGTCGCCGCGGCCCGAAAGGTAGAAACCGGGATAGTCCTTGACGTCGGATTCGGCGATGGCGAAGGTCGTCTGGCCGGCGCCGGTCTTGCACACCAACGGATCCATGTAGTTTTGGAAATTGCGGATTTTCGACGCCTTGGTGCTGTCGTATTCGGCTTCGAAACTGGAGTCGAAGCGGCCGATATTGGCGCCCCAGCAATCGTAATCGCCGGCGAAATTAAACGCCGTGCCTTCGTTCATCACCTTGAAGTCGGTGACGCCGGCCTGTTCGGGCACGACATAGCGCAGGGCGACGCCATTATCGTAGGCGCGGACGATGACGGTGTATTTGAAGGCCTTGGCGTGGGTCGTCTGGAAGTCGATTTCGCTCTGGTTATAGTGGTCGCTGGCGGTGGCCGCCTTGCCGACGACGATCTGCCAGGTCGTGTCGTTGCTGACTTCCTTGTGCGACAGGATTTTGGCGCCGCCGCCGATGCTGGCGATGTCGAGATTGAGATTCAACGGCGACGGGGTGAGGATCGCCTTGCCGTCCAGGCTGACCGTGTAGGTCAGGGTCTTGTCGCCATTGTCGACCGCGATACTGACACGGCCATTGGGCGAGGTGACGGTGACGCCCTCGGCGGACGCGGCGCCGGCGGCCAAAGCGGCCGACAAGGCGATAAGACTGACAGCAAGACGTGACATGAAAAAGCTCCCTCAACTTATGTTTTGAGGGAGCTTAAATTGTACGACAATTTCGCGCAAGGTTATTTCGCGCGATAGTCGGCAATCACTTCGCCGACAGACGCCGCTTCATGCTCATGCGGCAGATCACGCACGGTTTCGGCAATGCCGCCGGCATACCACGCCTGCATGGCGGGGAGGGCGAGGATGCGGTCGACATAGGCGCGCGCTTCGGAGCTCAGGTCGAAGGCGACGCCATAGGTCTGGATGCGGAACACGACCGGGGCGTAGAAGGCGTCGACGGCGGTAAAGCTGCTGCCGGCGAGGAAAGGCCCGCCGAAATTGGCCAGGCCGTAGCGCCACAGCTCATCGATGCGGGCCAGCTCGCGGATCAGGGCCGGCGGGGTATCGAACATCTTGACGCGGACGCCGACATTCATCGAACACATGTTGCGCAGGGTCGAAAAGCCGGAATGCATTTCCGCTGAGGCGGAGCGCGCCCAGGCGCGGGCTTCGCGGTTGGACGGCCAGACCTTGGGGTGGTCTTCGGCGACATATTCGGCGATGGCCAGCGAATCCCACACGCTTGTCTTGCCGTCGATCAGGGCCGGGACCAGGGCGGACGGCGAGAAGTCCTTGAAGCCGCTATTGTCGGGCTGGAAATAGTGCTGGTGCTCGGTGAACGGGATGTCGAGGGCCGTCAGCAGCACCCATGGCCGCAAGGACCAGGACGAATAGTTCTTGTTGCCGATATGCAGTTCGTACATGCGCGCCTCCATGTTGCCTCCAAATCTCGACGAGATTTGGCAAGCATGACCATGCGCCCGAGCCTTTGCGAGGAGCCCCGCGGCGTTTGAGCGCTAGAATGCCGCTCAATAACGCCGACTCTCATAAAATCGCCAGACGGATTGTCGCCAATAAACGGCGATTTTCAGCCAAATTGGAAGCCGCTAATCGCGACGCCCGTCGGGCCCAGACTGTCTTCG
Source organism: Asticcacaulis sp. P2_B1 (assembly GCF_056404915.1). NCBI lineage: Bacteria > Pseudomonadati > Pseudomonadota > Alphaproteobacteria > Caulobacterales > Caulobacteraceae > Asticcacaulis > Asticcacaulis sp. P2_B1. Next base: position 312,472 of record NZ_JBFUDD010000003.1, read on the forward strand.
TGATAGGTCACGCGCACAGGATCGTCGCCGGCTGCTCCGGCCGCCACCATTAACGGGATCAGATGCTCCTCGCGTGGATGGCAGGCGCGGGCATTGGGCGCCGACTCCCAATTCCTGAGGTCATTGCGGTCGACTTTCAGAGTTTCCTGCAGCCAGGCGTCGAAATCGTGCGAAACATGGCGGACACTGCCTTCGGTGTCGCGCTGCATCAGCCAGCGGAGATTGTGATAGCTCATGCCGCTACCGATGATCAGAACGCCTTCGTCGCGCAAAGGCGCCAGGGCACGCCCCAGGGCCAGGTGCGCTTCCGGATCGAGGCCGGCCCTTAGCGACAATTGGATGGTGGGAATGTTGGCGTCGGGCCAGGCCATCAGCATGGGAATAAAGACGCCATGGTCGAAGTCACGGTTGGCGTCGCCGGCGACCGTAATGCCGGCGGCGGCGGCCAGTTCTTGGACGCGTTGCGCCAGGTCGGCCGAGCCACGCGCCGGCCAGCTCAGTTCGTAGGTCGAGGGCGGGAAGCCGTAATAGTCGAACAGCAGGCCGGGCGCCGGTTTGGTCTGGACGGTGAACTCGGCCTCTTCCCAATGGGCGGAGACGATCAGCAGGGCCTTGGGTTTGGCGCCGATATCTTCGGGCAAGCGCTTGAGATAGGCGCCCATCTCGTCCCACATATCGGCGGGAGTCCACTCCATGAAAAAGCAGGGACCGCCGCCGTGGGGGATGTAGAGGGTCGGGGTTTTGGTGGTTCGTGTCATCTGATGTCGCCCGTTTGCAGGAAAAACAAGATACCCCACCACCAGCCCTCTGGGCGCGGTCCCCCTCCCCGGCAAGCGGGGAGGATCAAGAATACCTGAACCTACCCGCTTGGGCAGCCGCAGAGGCTCGGTGAGGGAGACCGCACGCCCCTCGCGCGGGGGTGCTGGGGGATATTGCTTGATTACTTAAAACGCTTCGGCCTCGATAACGAGGTCGATATCGTCGCCGACGAAGGGCTCGTATTTCTTGAGATCAAAGTCGCTGCGTTGCAGATGCGCCGTCGCGGTGAAACCGTAGCCGGTCTTGAACAGGGCCGGATTGAAGGCCTTTTTGTTGAAGGTGACATGCAGCACGACGCTCTTGGTAATGCCGTGGATGGTCATATCGCCGGTTACGTCCGCGGTTTTGGGGGAGTCCGCGGCGGTCGCATTGTCGGTCGCCGGGGGCGTCGTCAAGACGACCGACGTGCTCTTGAAGGTCGCCGTCGGGAACAGCGCGACATCGAAATAGTCCTTGCCTTTCAGCATAGTATCGAAGTCGGGCAGGGCGGTCGTCAGGGTGTTCATGTCGAGCGAAACGTCGACCGTGTCCTTGGTCACATCGTCATCGAGCACCAGGGTGCCCTTGGCGCCCATGATCTTGCCGCTGGGGTGCGACAGGCCGAAATGCTCATAGGTGAAGATGGCCGAGGTGTGGTCGGGCTCGAACTTGTAGGTATCCGCTGCGAAAGCCGGCGCCGCCGTAAAACCGAGGGCCAGGACGATAGCAGCGGATTTCCACATGGTTCGAACCTTTATGGGTTATTGGGCGATCGCTTCCGCTTCAATATACAGGTCGATCTGGTCGCTGACCATCGGCACGTAATTGCCCATGCCGAAATCGCTACGCAGGATCGAACCCGTGGCCGTGAAGCCGGCATCGTCCTTCTTCATCATCGGATGTATATCCTCCTTGTTGAGCGTAACGTTCAAAGTCACCGGCTTGGTGACGCCATGAATCGTCAGGTCGCCGGTGACCTTGGCGGTCGTCGGGCTGGTCTGCTCGACTTTGGTGCTGTTGAAGGTGGCGGTCGGGAACTTGTCGGCGTCGAAGAAGTCGGGGCTCTTCAGGTGGGTGTCGAGCGCCGGCACGCCTGTATTGATGCCGGCAATGGCGAAGCTGACTTCGACATGGCTGTTGGCTGGCGTGGTCTTGTCGAGCGTCACGGCGCCGTCGGCGTTCATGAACTTGCCGGTCGGGTGCGAGAAGCCGAAGTGGGTGTACTGAAAGGTCACCGAAGTATGGGTGGCGTCGAGCTTATAGCTATCGGCGGCGAAGGCCGAAGCCGAGGCCATGAAGGCGAAAGCCGAGGCGGCGAACAGGGTTTTGACAGCGAACATTTTCATGGGGGAGGATCTCTGCTGAGGTGAATCGCGAATTGGAAACGTAACAATAGTAGTTACTGTTTTAGTTTTCAAGAGGCGATGGCGACTTTTTCGCCCGCATCACGGCTTTTTTGCGACCCGCGACGGCGATTGGGCGGCGATTGCTACACGGCGTGATCTATGGTTTGATCGCTGTCATCACAGGGGGGACCATTATGCTGAAATCCGTCATCGCCACATTGACCGTCGCTTGTGCGCTTGGCGCCTTTGCCGCGCACGCTGACACGACCATTATCGACTGCCAAACCCACGATGCCGTTCAGGAGCAGGCCGATCGTGACCTGGCGACCAAGGCGTTCGGCGTCATGAAGACGCACGACATGGCGGCGATCGATAAACTACTGCCGCAATTGCAGGCGGCGCTCGATCATGCGCCGGATAAGGCCTCCCAGCCCGAACATTGCGGCGACACCGTCATTATCTATAGCGATGACATGGAAGACATGCTGATCCTGTCGGCCCAGGTCGCGCAAATTCCGGAATTGGCCAAGGACAAGGTCGAGCAACGCGAAGCCTTGCCCTATCACAGTCTGGCCTTCATCGTCGGCTGGATCGGTGTCGAGCACAAAGATTACGCCGCGGCCGAAAAGGCTTACCGAAGGGGTTTGCTCAACGATCCGGATGACGCGACCCTGGTATCGGAATTGTCCTTGTGCCTGGCCTATCAGGGGGAGAATCTCGAGGCTCTGAATATGATCGATACCTTCCTGGCTGCCCATCTGGACTTGAACGATTTCGATCATGCCCTGTTGTTGCGCAAGCGGGGTTATTCCCTGGTTGAACTGGGCCGTCTAAATGAAGGCGAGGCGGCGTATAAGGAATCCCTGATCTACGCACCCAACAACCCGACGGCCGAGGCCGAATTGCAATATATTCAGCAACAGAGGGCTAAAACTCCGAAGACCTGACCCCATATGCTGAGTTCTGCCCACCCACGTTATCTAAAGAGGTCAAAAAATGTCTCAGGAAGCCGAAACCCTAACCCGTCCCGCCACCATCGACATGTATCATGCGTCCGTGCCGATCCTGGTGCGAGCCTTGACCAATCTGAAAGCCATCCTGTCCAAGGCTGAAACCTGGGCGGAAGAAAAGTCGGTGAAGGAAGCGACGGTTTTGAACGCGCGCCTGGCGCTCGACATGCTGCCCTTCTCGAAGCAGATCCAGTTGGTCAGCGATACGGCCAAGGGCGGCGCGGCGCGTTTGGGCGGTGTCGAAAATCCGTCCTATGCCGATGACGAAGCCACCTTCGCCGAACTGCATGAACGCCTGCAAAAGACGATCGACTTCATTAAGTCAGTGCCCGCCGCTGGTTTCGACGGCGCTGAAACGCGCGAGATCGTGCTGAAGTTCCCGAACCGCACTATGGAATTCACCGGCCTGGCCTATCTGACCGGCTTCGTTATTCCGAACCTGTTCTTCCATGTGACAACGGCCTACGCCATCCTTCGCCATTCGGGGGTGCCGCTGGGCAAGGGCGACTACCTGGGCGGCTAGTCGAAGCGCTCCGGAGGTCTGCAAACCGCCATCTGGCTGCGATACGGTGCTCACGTACTTGAGTACGCTCCGCTCCGTGTCTCGCCAGCTAACGGTTTTCGACTCACCGGCCCGCTTCGACCCCACGGTAACGAAAGCGAGGGGCCTTGGGTCCCTCGACCCCGTTAGACAGTGCCGTTCTTCTTGTCGCGGTAGTGTTTGACCAGCATGACAAGGCCCGTGATCATCATGGCGAACAGAGGTGGCAGGGGCGCGTAAACGACCCACATTGGTGGCTTGCCAAAGGCCATGGTGGCGAAATTGGCGGCGACGGTGATAAGGAAGACGATGCCGATCCAGCGATGCAGCCGGCGCGTCCACAGGGTGAATGGCGACGGCTTTACCGGCGCTTGCATGAATTGCGCGTAGCTCATTTGCGGGCCTCGATCATCTTCCAGCCATTGCCGGACGGGTCGCGGAAATTGGCGTCGACACTGCCGAAGCGCGCGACCGGTTCCTGGGTGAATTCGACGCCCCTGGCCTTCAGACGCTCATATTCTGCCCGGCAATCGTCGACCACCAGCACCAGGGGCGGCATGGCGCCCTTGGCGACCAGGGCCTGCATCGCCCGGGCGGTATCGGCGTCGAGCACCGGCTCCTGAGGCAGGAACAGGCCAAGCTCGAACGCCGGCTGATCGGGATGGGTGACGGTGAGCCAGCGATAATTGCCGCCCTTGGCGTCGGTATGCACCTTAAAGCCAAGCTTGCCGGTATAGAAGTCGAGTGCTGCGTCCTGGTCGTGCACATAGATGCCGACGACGCCGATTCCGTTAGTCATGTGAGGTCTCCGTTTCAACGCCGTCATCTATATCCGCGCTGTCCCGCCGCCGCTTCTCCAAAACTGCGGTTTTAAGATTGGGCCGGTGCGCGGCGGCGACGAAGCAATGCGGAACCTCCGCCAGGTCGTGCGGCTCGCCGCGTGCCAGCCGGCGCACCTCGCTCGGGCTGCTGCCGGTAATATCGTGGAAGATGCGGCCGAACGTGCCCAAACTGTTCCACCCAGTTGCCAGGGCGATTTCGATGACCGGCATGTCGGTATCGCGCAGCCAGGCGGCGGCGCGTTCGATCCGGCGGGTCAGCAGGTAGCGATGCGGTGGGAGGCCGAAGGCCTGCTTGAAAGCGCGGGAAAAATGCGCCTGGGATACGCCGCTGACCTGGGCCAGATCGGCAACGATCCACTCCGTGTCGAAGGACGCGTCCATGCGATCCTTGGCCCGCAGCAGGCGTCTGAGCAGAGCGGGTGACTGGCTGACCATAGGAATATCCGGCAAGGTTGCGTGGTTAAGCCGGCATCATTGCCGCAATGGACCAAAGTCGCAAGGTGCCGCGGAGCGCCGCGCCTGAACCGTCAATCAAACGTCCGGATGGCAAACCGCTGCAACTCGGCGACATAGGCTTCAAGGCTCACCAGTCCGACACAGGCCCGTGCGCCTGGCGTCAGGGACGCGTCGCCCTCGGCCAGGCGCTTTGCCAGCAGAATCGCCGGCACACACGGGATCTGCGGCCCGTCGCCCTTTTCCGCCACGATAAACCAGGTTTTGGTCAAGGGCGCGCCATCCGGACCGATTCCCGACAGCTTGACATGCATGCCGCCGACATCGCTGCCGATGGCGTTAAACCAATCGCTGACTGTCAATAACGGTTTGGCCAGAGCCACTAGGTTCAGTGGCACACCCCAGCGCACCAAAAAGGACATCGCCCATAGCCCGAAATGCATGAAGCCGAGCTCCAGGCCAGCGCCGAAGCGAACATCGCGCAAACCGTAAACCGGCGGCAACAGATCGAGATCGGAAATGTCGCAATTGGCCAGCCATCGCCGCCCCATGACCGGATAGATCTGGCTGTGTAAGTCCTGCCAGCCATAGGCCCGATCGTGTCCGGCAAAGGGACGCAACGGCCGGCCGACATAGGTCATGATGGCGCGCGTCGTCGCCAAACCGCGCTCGGCTTTCTGGCCCGGCGAGATTCCGAAATCGACGGCATCGAGACGCTGAAACTGCGGGCGGACATGCTCGATCACCGCCGACGACAATCCCGGCACGGTCGAAGCGCCGCTGACCAGCACGACACCGGCCGCCTTGGCCTCGGCATCCAGTTTGCTGAAATCGCGGACGAAATCGCGGCCGTCGGCCAGGTCGACATAGTGGACACCGGCGGCGGCACAGGCGCGCGCCACGCTGTAATCGGCGCCCTGAAATGGGCCGCAGGTATGAACGACGACGGCTGGCTTTTCGCGCGCCAGGACGTCGGCCAGATTGCCGGCGATATCGACCCTCAAGCCGCGCGCATGGGGAATGTCCTTCGCCAGGGCCTGCGCCTTGGACAAATCGCGGCCGGCAATGATCACCTTGACGCCATGCCGGCTTAAGGCCCGCGCGATACGCTTGCCGAAATTGCCGTAACCGCCGAGAATAAGTACCTCACGCATCTTGTAACGCCATGTCCGTCACCACGAATTCACCCTCATAGCCATATTCCGGGCCGTCATCGAACAGGGCGTTATTGACCTCCATGCGCATGTAGAAACCGGCGTCCGTGGCCGTTTCATACGCTCCGCCGGTGCCGGTGAAGATGTCGAGAAAGCCGGGCAAGGGTATGTGCAGGCCGAACAGACGCCAGGCAAAGCCGCGGTCGCGCAAAATGACCTTATCGCCGTCATAATAAAAAGTGCAGCGCCAGCCGAGGCCGCAGGCGAAATATTCGGTCACTTCGTGGCCGCCGCGCGGCACCAGTTCGGAACGGAAACACCATGGCTTGCGGCCGGGATAATAGAACCAGCGCTCGAAGGTAAAGCTGTTGGTTTTGGGATGACTGAGGAAGTGGACCGTGCAGGGGATGTTATCGCCCGCCCATGGCGTCAGCATGCCCATCATCTTCAACACCGGGGACAGAAAACGCATGCGCTGCGACATGCGGATATTGAGCACGCCCTTCACCGTCACGCGATCGTTTGAATAGGGCCGGTTGGCGTAGTGCTGCTGCAGCGCCGGTGGCAACCGCGCCCAGGCCTCATCGCCGAAAATATCCTGGAAGATCGGTCTGTTGCCCATGGCCCGCGCGTGCTCTAACCTGATCAACCTAACATGCCCGAGGCCGCCGGCAATGCTCTATCTCTGCGTCAAATGGTTACATATCCTGTCATCGACCGTGCTGTTCGGGACCGGTGCCGGGACGGCCTTTTTCATGTTGATGGCCAACCGCACGCGCGACCTGAAAACCATCCGCTTCGCCACGCGCACCGTCGTCATCGCCGACTGGCTGTTCACCACCCCGGCCGTCATTATCCAGCCGGTAACCGGCTATATCCTGGCGAAGATTGCCGGCTTTCCGATGACGACGCCGTGGCTGGTCATGGCGATCCTGCTTTATCTGTTTGTTGGGGCCTGCTGGTTGCCGGTGGTGTGGATCCAGTTGAAGATGCGGGCCCTGGCCGCGGCTGCCGAAAACGAGTTGCCGGCGCAATATTGGGCCTATAACCGGTGGTGGCTGATCCTCGGCAGCCTGGCCTTTCCGGCCGTCGTGGTGATTTTCTGGTTGATGGTGTTCACGCCGAGCTTCTGAGCTCTTGCATCGGCGGATGACACGCCCATCTCTTCGGGACGCCAAACCTGAGGAACCGCGATGATCCAACTCTACACCTGGGGCACCCCCAACGGCCGCAAGCTCACCATCCTGCTGGAAGAGCTGGGTATTCCCTACAAGATTCATCCCGTCAATATCGGCAAGGACGAGCAATTCGCGCCCGACTTCCTCAAGATTTCGCCCAATAACAAGATACCCGCCATTGTCGACGATGAGGCCGAGGGCGGCCCGCTGTCGATCTTCGAGTCCGGCGCCATCATGATCTACCTTGCCGACAAGTACGGTCAGTTCCTGGCCAGGGACGGCGCCGAACGCTGGACGACGATCCAATGGCTGATGTGGCAGATGGGTGGTCTGGGTCCGATGATGGGGCAATTGGGTTGGTTCGCGCTCAATGCCGCCGACAATACCCAGGGCCTTGAACGCTACGCCAACGAAGTGCGGCGGCTGTTCAATGTCCTCGAAAAACGCCTTGGGGAAACGCCATATGTCGCCGGTGAGCATTTCACCATTGCCGACATGGCGATCTGGCCGTGGATTTCGCAATACCGCACGCGCGTTAAGGATCATATCGAGCCCATGCTCGAGGTCCGGCCGAATATCCTGGCCTGGCTCGACCGGGTCGGCGCCCGCGAGGCCACTCAGCGCGGTTTCAAACTGCCGTAAGTAGGCGACAGCGGCGTCAAAGGCGTGCTAGGACGTGGCGATAAACATGAAAGCCACGATGATGAACAAAGCCAAGCACCGCCTTTTGACGCCGAACGAACTGGCCGAACAACGCAAGGCGCAAATCCAGGCCGCCACCGCCAAGATGGTCGCGGCGCAGAAGAAGCGCGCGGAAGAAGCCGGAAAGACGGATGAAGCGGTAAAAGAGTAGCAACCGTTCACTCGCTACGCGATGCCGCCAAGATACGGCTTGTTCCGGATAGTGGGGTATGCGTGGAAATGGAACTTACGCTTATTAGATAGCATTGCAAATTGGGGAATTGTGCAATGAGTGATGCTAGCGATAGATTGCTTAAATTAGCAGATTGGTATTTCTCGGGTCTTTACACAAAACCTGAAGTGATCGGCCAATCGATTCTAATATTAGAGTCGCATGATTTTCGCACTTTATGGGGGTTCGTGCCTGACTGGGTGCAGTCGGAGATATGGACGTTTTTAAGCCAGTGCAATGAGACTACCGTACTATATCTTACGAAAACGCCGCCTCACGTCATCGATCCGAACCTCATCGCGCTTAAGAATTGGTTGATTAGCGAGAAGGGCTACCGGTAAGCTGAAGAGGGTACGTGGAGTCGCCTAAACCTTAGCCGGCTTCCTTCGCACATACAGCGTCTTGTGCACGCGCGCGACCACGACACCGGCTTCGTCGATGACATCGACATTGTATTCCGGCTCGATCTTGCCCTTGGTGTCGGCATGTTCGCGCACGCGATCGATCTCTGCCTGCGGAATGTGGAAGTGCGCCGTCACATTCGAGCGGCCGGGTTTCAAGAACTGGATCGACGCCGCCTTGTCCCAGACGATGTAATCCTTGCCCAGCTTGGTCATCAAAATGGCCATAAAGAACGGGTCGCACATCATGTAGAGCGAACCGCCGAACTGGGTGCCGACGACATTCTTGTTCCACCAGGTCAGGCGCATCTGCACGGTAATCGAGGTGAAGTCCGGGCTGGTTTCGATCACGCGGATACCGGCGCCGATCATCGGCGGATACCAGTTGATCATCTTGAACAGCTTGTGCCGGGCCATGCCTCACCTTTACGTTAACGTTAGATTTAGCGTTGCCCAACGAAAATTCAAGCCTATTTCGGCGCCGACGTAACCCGAACTTGGTTTCGTGCGTATTCATGATAGGATTGATCAATCAGGCGGGAGACGGGCGATGCAAGAGGCCATAGACGATGGCAAGGTGGTGGTGACCGCCGCCGATCGCGACAGCATCCATCCCTTATGGCTGCGCCTGATCCACTGGGCCAATGCATTCGCGATCGTCATCCTGATCGGCAGCGGTTGGCAGATCTATAATGCCACCGGCTTCCTGCACTTCCGCTTTCCGAAACAGGTGACGCTCGGCCATTGGCTGGGCGGCGGCATTCAATGGCATTTCGCCGCCATCTGGATTCTGTTCACCACGGCGACGCTCTATCTCATCATCAATATCGCGACCAAGCGCTTGTGGCGCCAGTTCCTGCCGGTCACCCCGCGCGGCCTGTGGCAGGACCTCGGTGACTTCCTTAAGGGCCATCTGAGCCACGCCAATGTGCGCAAATATAATTCGATCCAGAAATTGGCCTATCTCTTCGCCATGATCGACATCGTCGTGCTGATTGCCTCAGGCCTGGTGCTGTGGAAGTCGGTCCAGTTCGGCTGGCTGCGGGTCCTGCTGGGCGGCTACGAGCCGGCGCGTTATATCCATTTCGGCGCCATGGTGCTGATGGTCGCCTTCATTTTCGTCCACGTGGTCATGGCGCTGGCCGTACCCAAGACGATCAAAGCCATGTTGTGGGGACGCTGAGCCATGACCGACCGCAAACTCCCTGACGATATCAAGTCTGACAAGGATGCGATCCTGAAAGAAGCCGAGCGCATCATCGATCCCGGTAAGCGCCGGCTGTTCGGTAACCTGCTCACGCTTGGCGGGCTGTCGTTGGGCACGGGCATCGCCATCCACAATTACGGCTCGATCGACAATATTCTCAAGGCCATTTCGCGCTTTAATGACGGCGCGCAGGGGGCTTTGTTCAACGCGAACAACCTGGCGCCGACCTATGCCCGGTCGGAGATCACCAATCCGTTTCCGTTCAATGCTTTTTACAGTTTGAAGGACGTGCCGGCCGTCGATGCCGCCGGCTATACATTGCTGTTGTCGGGGCAAATCGCCAACAAGACGCCGTGGACGCTCGATCAGTTGCGCGCCTTGCCGCAGATTTCGCAGGTGACGCGCCATATCTGCGTCGAGGGCTGGAGCGCCATCGGCGAATGGGGCGGGGTGGTGTTCAGCGATTTCCTCCATCGCATCGGCGCCGATACGACGTGCAAATATGTCGGCTTCAAGTGCGCCGACGGCTATTATACCTCGATCGACATGCCGACGGCTCTGCACAGCCAGACCATTTTGACGCTCAGCTTCCGTAACCAGACCCTGCCGTCGTGGTACGGTTTCCCGATGAAACTGCGCATGCCGACCAAGCTGGGTTACAAGAACCCCAAGCACATCATGGAAATCTTCGTCACCAATGTCTATCCCGGCGGCTACTGGGAAGACCGCGGCTATAATTGGTTTGGCGGGAGCTGATCGTGATTCAGGAAGTGGGTGGGAAGGCCAGGCGGGCCAAGGAGAGATGGGGACTCATTGGCTCTCTCGCATCACTTGGATTACTGTTCTTAGTAGCGCGAAGTCTGGCATTTGCCCAATCCGTCCATTGGCATATTTTGGATATGTCATTTCTAAAGAAACTGCCGATGGCTGCGTTGGAGGCTGGGCTTATGACCTGCGCGTTCACAGCGTTCGTCACCATTATCATCTTAGTCGTAAGTGGCAAAGGCGGTAAAAAGCTCACAATTACGCGGTGGATATTTCAAAAGAAGGGTGTCCGCAGATTACGCAGATTTTTTTCAGAGCCTGGTCGCGAAGCACGGAGTCAGTCGACCTGCCCGATCGATCGCGAAGCGATCTTTGGATTTCAAAACAACACATCAAGTGGCCGATAAAGCTCTGAAAAATCTGCGTAATCTGCGTAATCTGTGGATCAACTTCTTTACTTCACGCCGTCAAATCCGCGATCTTGCCGTCGGTGGCGCGAACAGCCTCTAAAGGTGCGATGCTCAGCAACAAGCCGCGCTGGCCGGCATTGATATAGACCTCGTCGTACAGTTCGACTGTTTCATCGAAGGCCGTCGGCACCGGTTTGCGCTGGCCGAACGGTGAAATGCCGCCGACCTTGTAGCCTGTCGAGCGCTCGGCATCAGGGACCTTCATCATAGTGCCCGACTTGCCGCCGAAACAGGCCGCCAGCTTCTTCATGCTGACCTCGCAGTCCGAGGGCACGACAACGCACACCGCCTTGCCGTCGACCTCGGCCATCAGGGTCTTGAAGGTCTGACTGGGGTCGATGCCCAGGGCGTCCGCCGCCTGCAAGCCGACGCGCGGGGCGTCCGGATCGTAATCGTAAGGATGCAGCCCAAAAGCGATACCCAGCTTGGACAACATCAAGGTGCCGGGTGTCGTCTTCGACATGTCAGCCTCGCGCGTCGGCCAGGAAGCCGGCGACATCGGCGTCGGTCGTGGCGAAACTGGTGACCAGCCGACAGGCCCGCGGTCCCTCGTTCGGCCAGGCATAGAAGACATGCCCCCTGGCGAACAGGCTTTCGCGCAAGGCTTCCGGCATATTGACGAACAGCTCATTGGCCTCGACCGGATAGATGATCTCGACACCGGCCACGTCGCGCAGACCGGCCGCGATCGCCTGAGCCTGACGGTTCGACCAGCGGCCCAGTTCCAGCCACAGGCCGTCTTCGAGCAAGGCCTGCAATTGCGCCGAGACGAAGCGCGCCTTCGACGGCAATTGGCCGCCGCGCTTGTGGACATAGGCGAAGTCCTCCGCCAGGGCCGGGTTGAAGATGACAGCCGCCTCCGCCAGCATGGCGCCGTTTTTGGTGCCGCCGAACGACAGGATGTCGACGCCCTTCACTACCTCGGCCGGTGAGCAACCCAGCGACGCCACGGCATTGGCGATGCGCGCCCCGTCCATGTGGACATACATGCCATGCGCCCGGGCAAAAGCGGTCAGTTCGCGCAACTCATCGAGGCCATATACCGTCCCCAATTCGGTCGACTGGGTCAGGCTGATCACCTTCGGCCGCGATGTATGTGGCGCGTGGCCCAGCGAGGTTTCGACCAGCGACCCGATGCCGGCCACCGAAATCTTGGCGCCCGCGCCCTCGATGCCGACGATCTTGCCGCCGCTGAAGAACTCCGGCAGGCCGCATTCGTCGTTATTGATATGGGCCTGGCGATGGCAAAGAATCGACTCGTACGGCCGGATCATGCGCGCCAGGGCCAACCCGTTGCAGGCCGAACCGTTAAATACCGGGAAAACCCTGACCTCAGGTGCTTCGAATGTCGCGGCAAACGTCGCCTGCAGACGCTCGGTCACCTTGTCGTTGCCATAGGCCGGGGCGTTGCCTTCATTGACCGCGGCCATCGCCGCCAAGACCTTCGGGTGGACGGGGGCGGTGTTGTCGCTTGCGAAATTGGCCATGCTGATCTCGTGAAGGTCGTTATCCATCTCCTATAGAACAGGCGAAGGCCCCTAATCTAGTCCAGAATCTAGCCCTCGACCGCAGCATAATACTGGCCGGCCGGGCGGCCGCTCAGCAAGGCCATGGCCGGCGCGAAATCTTCGGGCGTCATCCCGGCCAGGGCGGCCTTGTGCGCTTCGATACTGTCCCAGACTTCGAGGACGATCAGTTTTTCATCGTCGCTGGCGCCATCCGCCACCTTGATCAGCAACTCGCAGCGTTGGCAGCCTGGATGGTTGCGTATGCCGGCGACGACACCTTCGAACAAGGCCGTCAGTTGCTCGAACTTGCCCGGAAGGGCCTTGAATTCATTCAACCGCAAGATGCTCATGGCACTTCTTCTTTCAAATATAAGAATCACGGTGACACCGACAGGTATCGGTCAAGACAATACGGTATGTAAACCCGGTGTTAAGGATGCCAAGGCTTATTCGGCACAATAAAGCAGGTTCTCCACCTGTTTAACTGAGTTTTATATCTGTTGTGATATTCGCAGGGTATGAAACACGTTTTTGTCAGTACGACATGTCTTCTGATCGGCCTGATGGTGGGCTGTGGCCTGTCGTTTGGCGCCCAGGCGGCGGATATCGGCGTGACGGTCAGCGACGCTTCGGGCAAACCGGTCAGTTTTGCCGTGGTGACCTTTACACCGAACGGCGGCGCGGTCGTGTCGGCTGCCGACAAGTCCCGGCCTTTCACCATGGCCCAGCGCAATGTCCAGTTCGCGCCCTATGTGCTGGCGGTGCCGGTCGGCGCGACGGTCAACTTTCCCAATGAAGACCGCGTCAATCACCACGTCTATTCGTTCTCGCCCGTCCAACCGTTTCAGTTTCCGCTCTACGGCAAGGGCAAGACGCACAGCATGACCTTCACCCACGAAGGCACGGTGGCGCTCGGCTGCAATATTCATGATTCGATGAGCGCCTATGTCCGCGTCGTCGCCACGCCGTGGTACGCCACCACCGATGCCACCGGTAAGGCCGTGTTGAGAGGCGTTCCCGAAGGCGCCGGCAATCTCAAGGTCTGGCAGCCGATGATGGATGGCGGCACGCACGAAGCCGCGCGCGCCTACACGGTCGCCAAAACCAATCCCGCCCAGGCCTTCACCGTCAAGGTCCATCAGGCCGCACCCGTCAACGGCGCGTATTAGAGTAAGCGTATCCAGGAACAACCATGATTTTCAAGCGCTTAAGCACGAAGTTGACGGTCATGTTCGGCGGCCTGTTTTCAGTGGCCCTGATCGTGATTGCCCTTGCCTGCTATATGGCGATCATCTCCTATGCCCGGACTTCGGTGCAAAAGGAACTTCAGGCCTCCGCCAGCGTCTACAAGCGCATCTGGACCGACAAGTCGGAGTCGCAGCAGACCAACGCCGCCTTGCTGTCGCGCGATTTCGGCTTCGTGTCCGCCCTGGCGACCCACGATACCGCCACGGTCGAATCCGCCTTCGATAATCTCCAGAGCCGCGTCAATGCCCAGACCGGCGTCGTCATCGGCCCCGACGGCCAACCCATGGCCGGTGAGCAGGGGTCGCTCGGCCAAAGCCTGGCCAGCGCCCTGCGCGAGCGCGATGAGGGCGGACCGCAAACCGGCATCATCGCCGTCGACAGCCATCCCTATCAGGTCGTCGCGGCGCCGGTCATGGCGCCGGATCGCCTCGGCTGGATCGTCTTCGCCACGCGCCTTGACGAATCGGAAATGCAGAATCTGCAAGGCCTGTCGTCCATTCCCGTCCGCGCCAGCATACTGAGCCAGAACCGTGGCGGCCTGTGGCAGGGTCCGCAGGACCAGACGCGCGATTACAAGCCGAGTTCCTTAAGCTTCTTTATCGACCAAAGCCTGATCACCCATGCCGCCAGCATGATTGGCAGCAACCACGGTACGGTCATCGCCGTCGCCACGCCCCTGCCCAATCTCGACAGCGAGCAAAAAAGTGTCCTCCTGCTCAGCTATCCGTTGGGCATGGCGTTGAAGGCTTATCAGCCGCTGCTGACCGTGCTGTTCGGCATCGGCCTGGCCGGTTTCTGCATGGTCGTCCTGGCCAGTCTCTACCTGGCGCGCAACCTGACCCGTCCCATCATGGCGCTCAAGGATGCCGCCTTCGCCTTGCGTGACGGCAGGCCGGGCCAGGTCAAGATCACGACCCAGGACGAAATGGCCGACCTGGCCTTCGCCTTCAATGCCATGGCCGTGTCGATCGAGGATCGTGAACGCGATATTACGCGCCTGGCCAAGACCGATATCCCCACCGACCTGCCTAACCGCTCGGCCTTCGAAGACCATATTGCCATGCTGCGCGAAAGAGGCACGGATATCGGTACCGTCGTCGTCTGTATCGGTATCGACCGCTACACCCATATCCGTGCCGTCTGGGGCGTCGCCTATGCCCATACCCTGGTGTCGCGCCTTCAGGAGATCCTGGCCCGCATCTTCGACAAGGCTTTCATCGCCCGTCTGTCGGCCGACACCCTGGGCCTTGTCATGTCGCCGTGCGACGCCGATCAGGCCCTGCCTCTGGCCCGCGCCATCGCGTCGCGCCTCGACAAACGCATCCGCGTCACCGACGACCAGTCCCTCGACGTCGCGGTCAGCCAGGGCGTCTACCATATCGCGGCCGGCCGTCCCACACCGGACGAAATGATCGAACGCGCCCTGATCGCGCTCGACCAGGCGCGCGCCGCCAAGTCACGCATTGCGCTGTTCGACCCGCGCATCTATTCCGAACTGGCCGACACCCTGCTGCTGACCGATCAGCTCTATGCCGCGCTCGCCACCAACGCCCTGACCGTCTACTACCAGCCGAAATACAGCTACCGCGAAGGCCGCATCACCTCGGCCGAGGCCCTGGTGCGCTGGAACCATCCCGAGCGCGGCTTTGTCTCGCCCCAGCGCTTCGTCGGTATCGCCGAGGAAACCGGCGCCATTCGCGACCTGACGCTGCAGGTGCTGCAACACTGCCTGACCGATCAGGCGCGCCTGAAGGCCGCCGGCTTCGAGCTCGACATCAGTATCAACTATTCCGGCCGCCTGCTCAGCGACGAGGCGTTCAACGCCCGCACACTCGCCATGTGCGACACGGCCGCCGGCAAGATCTGCCTCGAAATCACCGAAACCGCGGTCATCGAAGACCCGAAGATCGGCCTGGCCGCCATCAACACCTTCGTCGACCACAATCTCGAAATCTCGATCGACGATTTCGGCACCGGCCTGTCGTCGCTCGCCTACCTCAAACAAATCCCGGCCCACGAGCTCAAGATCGACCGCTCCTTTATCATGGAGATCGAGTCGGGCAAGCGCGATGCCCTGCTGGTGCGTTCGGCCATCGATCTAGCCCACGGCCTCGGCATGAAGGTGACCGCCGAAGGCGTCGAAACCGCCGCTTCCTTCACCCTGCTGCAGGCCATGGGCTGCGACATGGCCCAGGGCTACGGCATTGCCCGGCCGATGCCCTTCGACAACCTGATTCCGTTCCTCACCGAGTTCACGGGCGTAGCGGAAGCCAAGGCTAAGATGCCGCATTTTCACGCCCAAAAAGTGCTTACCAACAAGAAAGCCGTCCGTTAATGGCGCTATTCCTTTGCAAGCCGCTCGTTCGCACTTTGCTGGCCGCCGCGGTCCTGGTGACAGGAACGACCGGCGCCAAGGTCTCTCATGCCGAAACCCAGCTGTTCCAACCGGAAAACTACAATGCTTGGATCGATGTCCGCGCCGTCGGTAGCGACGGCGAAAGGGGATGGTTGAAGGGCGGGTTCGGTAAACTCAGATACGACAGCGGTAACCTTAACGTCGCCCAGGCGGCCCTGTTATGGAAGCCGCGCCTGCTGGATACCGTCACCGCTTACGTCCTGGTCCAGGACGTGCCCGATGCCGAGACTCCGTTCGGTGTCGAAGAAGCCTATGTCAAATGGAAGCCGGTACCGACATCGGACCTGCGCTGCTCGCTGCGTGCCGGTCAGATGTTCCCGCCGGTCTCGATGGAACATGACGGTGTCGGCTGGACGCCGTCGCGCACCATCACGCCGTCGGCGATCAATAGCTGGATCGGTGAAGAAGTCCTGGTGCGCGGCCTTGAGGGCAATGTACAAAAGTCTTTCGGCGCCCACACCGTTGGCCTGACCGCCGGCGTGTTTTCACGCGATGATACGGCAGGCACAATCCTGTCATGGCGCGGCTGGGCCCTGCATGACATCTCCTCGGCCGACAATACCGGCCTGCCGCTCTCCGACGGCGATAATCAGGGTTGGTACCGGCTGTTCGACGACGACCAGGCCGAGTTGAGCAAGCCCATGGTCGAGCTCGATCACCGCCTCGGTTACTATGTCCGCCTCGACTGGCGTCCGCCGGTACCGGCGGCCTTCAATCTCGAATTCTACGACAATCGCGGCGACCCGGAAGTCGAGCGCAACGCGCAATGGGGCTGGGCGACGCGTTTTTATAATCTCGGCGTTCAATATAATCCCGCACCCGGTTTCGAAGTCCTGGCGCAATATATGCGCGGCCATACCCAGATGGGTTGGGAGCTGAGCGACGGCACCTGGTCGGTCGATTCCGATTTCGACTCGGCTTACCTGCTCTTGTCGCACAAGTGCGACAATGGTGACCGCTTCACTGGGCGTGTCGACTATTTCGCCGTCAAGGATCATTCGAAGCGCGCTATCGATGACAATACCGACAAGGGCTACAGCGCTACCGTGGCCTATATCCGGCCGCTGAACGCCCATCTCGACCTGGCCTTCGAAGCGCTACAGGTTCACAGCAACCACCCGGCACGCGTCACTCACGACCTGGCGGCGCATCAGAGCCAAACCCAGATTCAGTTGGCGTTAAAAATCCATCTCTAATACCAAGCCGCGATGATGATGACTCATCGCGCTTGGAAAGGGCGACCGCCCGCCCGAGCCGTTGCGAGGAGCCATGCGGCGATTGAGCTGAAAAAAGCTAATATCGCAGGTCATTCTTTATGACTGATGGTATTAGCGCTCCGTCAGGGTGTAGTTACAACCCTTGTCCCGGACATTGTCGGTGACGGCGGACAGCATGCGCGCCCGCGTCAGATCGGCATTGGTCAGATTGGCGTGCGCCATCTGGGCATTGGTGAGGTCGCTGCGCAGCAGCCGGCCGCCGCCCAGGTCGAGCGGCCCCAGCTTGGCGCCGGTCAGATTAGCGTGGCCCAACTGCGCGCCGATCAGCCGCGCCCCGCGCAGGTCGGCGCCGCTGAGGTCGCAGCGGCGCATGTCGGCATTGACCAGGTTGGCGCCTTGCAACTGCGTGCCGCTCATATCGATGCCGAAAAAGCAGGCGCCCTCGGCATCGACCGTCGTCAGAATTCGCCGGCGCATGCGCGCGACCAGGCGGAAATCGACGCCGGGCAGGGTCTGGCGGGTGCCGTCCTTGCCTTCGCTGATCACCCAGCGTTCGTGAATGGCCAGCAGGTCTTCGAGGGGTTGATCGTCGATATAGACGCTGATCGGATCGCCCAGCATGCCCGTCGTATCCGCCGCCTTGAGATTGCAGCCGGATGTCATCGTATCGACCATGACGGCGCCACGCATGGTGGCGCCGGTGACGTCGGCGCTCGACATATCGGCGCCGCTCAATATGGCGCCGTCGAGATTGGCATTGCGCAGCCTGGCGCCGGACATGATGGCGCCGGACAGATTGGCGTCGTGGAAATCGGTTTGAATCGCCATGGTGCCGGTGAGGCGGGCACCCGACAGGTCGGCGCCGCTCAGGATGGCGTAGTCGAGCTCACCGGCGCGGCGTTCGTGCTTCATCAGGCGCAGGGCCTGCTTCTCGTCCTTGAAGGCGATCTGGCCTTCGCGCAGGTCGCATCCGACAAGGCTGGCCGCCGTCAGATTGGCCCCACGCAGGGACGCACCGCGCAGGTCGGCGCGATCGAGATTGGCGAAACGCAGGTCGGCATTGCGCAGGTCGGCGCCGAACAGATTGGCGCGGGTGAAGATGCTGTCACGCAGCGAGGCGCCATACAGCCGGGCGCCGGTCAGATTGGCGTCGCTGAGGTCGACGCCTTCCAGCTTGATGTCCGTCAGGTCGATATAGGCGAAATTCGCCAGCCGCCCGCCCGCTCGCCCGCTTTTGTAGAAACTATGCAGGTTGAGGATGGTGTGCAGCGATGTCTTGTCGAGCTGTTGAAGGGTCGCGGCGGACATATTGCCTTCGAGTCGGATGGGGAGACGCGACGACTTTTAGAGCCATTGCGTGACACTTGGCAAGCTGCATACAATCGATTTCGTAAAGAAACCTGCGCCTTGGCACCTATGCAGAGCATAAGCTCAGGCCGTCGATAGCTCTAGGCTTCTTCCTGGCAGGCGGCGCACAGGCCGCGGGCTTCCAGGGTGATGTGGCTGACCTTGAACCCGCTTTGCGCCGCACTGACCTCAATGTCGTGGACATTGGGGATGGCGATTTCGACGCTTTGCCCGCAGCATTCGCACAGCAGGAAACCGGCGGTGTGCTGGTGATCGCGCGTGTCGCAGGCGACGAAGGCGTTCAGGCTTTCGATGCGATGGATCAGGCCCATCTGTTCCAGGAAGCTGAGGGCGCGATAGACGGTCGGTGGCTTCGCCGCGCCATCGGGGTGGAAGCGGTCGATGACATCATAGGCCTTTACCGGCGCGCTGGCCTCGAGGATCAGCTCATAGGTGCGCAGGCGCGACGACGTCATGCGCTCGCCGGCTTCGATGCACAGGGCCTGGGCTTCGGCCAGGCGGTCGGCCTTGGCGTCGGGTTTCAGGTCGTGGGCGTGGTCGTGGGTGTGTTCGCAAACATGGCTCATGGACCTAAGTTAAGATGCCTTGGACGATTTCGCAATCCCGCCGCGGTCACATCACCGAGATAAAAACGTAAATCCGCCACATTTGCCACAATTTCGATACACTATATCACTTTTCCAGCTTGACACTCATTATGTTATTTCATAACATATTTGCACTGCAGCAATTTGCTCCCCATGCCATGAGGTCGACATGATCGTTTCCAAACCCTTCCGTCTCGTCCTTATGACCGGTCTTTCCGGCGCCGCCCTGCTGTCGGGAACAGCGCACGCCCAGGCAGTAGCCGCGCCCGGCGACGTCACCGAGGTCGTCATCAAGGCGCGCCGCCTCGACGCGGCCCGTCAGACCATCCAGGCCGAGGTCGGCGCCTCCAGCTATACCATGCCGAAAGCCCAGATCGCCGCCATGCCGGGCGGCGATAATGTCGCTCTCAACAAGGTTATCCTGCAGGCGCCGGGCGTGACGCAGGATTCCTATGGCCAACTCCATGTTCGCGGTGATCACAACAATATCCAGTATCGCCTGAACGGCATCATCCTGCCCGAAGGCCTGAGCAATTTCGGCCAGGTCTTAAGCCCGCGCTACGCCAAGAGCATCGCATTGGTGACTGGCGCCCTGCCGGCGCAATACGGCCTGCGTACCGCGGGTGTCATCAATATGCTGACCGAGTCGGGCCTGAAGAACAGCGGCACGGTGTCGATCTATGGCGGCAGTCACGGCGACTACGAGCCCAGCATCACCTATGGCGGTTCGCGCGGCAACGACACCTTCTTCGGCTCGCTCAGCTACGAGCAGTCGCAACTCGGCATCGAAAGCCCCTACAATACCGACACACCCTTGCACGACCGCACGACGGCCTTTTTGGGCTTCGGCTATTACGACCACATTATCGACGACGACAGCCGCCTGTCCTTTATCGCCGGAGTCTCCGACCAGAGTTTCCAGCTGCCCAATACGCCGGGCCTGAATTCGGTCGACGACGGCACGGGCTATACCGTCAATGGCATCGACAGCTTCACCAGTGACCATCTGAATGCCAACCAGAAGGAGACGACAGATTACGCCATCGTGTCGTATCTGAAGACGACGCAGAATTTTACCGGTCAGGTGTCGCTGTTCGCCAGGACGTCGCAACTGACCTATAAGCCGGACTGGGACGCCGAGCTGGCCTTCAACGGTGTTGCCCAGGCCGCCGACAAACAGGACACGTCGCTGGGTCTGCAGGCGGAAGGCGCCTGGACGCTCAATCCCGCCAACACTCTGCGCGCCGGCGTCATTCTGTCGGGCGATCACAGCGTCTCCAAGACGCTCAGCCATGTTTTCTACCTGGATGATGAGGGGAACCCCACATCGGATACTCCGGTCGCCATCGTCGACAATAGCCGCAAGAATTCCAGCACGCTCAGCCTCTATGTCCAGAACGAATGGACGGTGTTCAGCCAGCTGACGGTCAATTACGGCCTGCGTTACGACAAGCTCAAATCCTATCGCGAGGAAGATCAKCTCAGCCCGCGCCTGAATTTCGTGTGGACGCCGCTTAAGGGGATGACGGTCCATGGCGGCTATGCCCGCTATTTCACGCCGCCGCCTTACGAACTGATCGCCAGCCAGACCCAGGCCCTGTTTGCCGGGACATCTTTCGACCTGTCGGGCCAGAACGACGTGCCGTTCGCCGAACGCGACAACTATTACGATCTGGGCGTCCAGCAGCAGCTGACCGCGAACCTGACGGTCGGCGTCGACGCCTATCATCGCGTCGCCCGCTACCTGCTCGACGAGGGCCAGTTCGGCGCGCCCATCATCCTGACGCCGTTCAATTACAAATACGGCCGCAATACCGGTATCGAATTCACCGCCAACTATCAGAAGGGGCCTTTTACCGCCTATGCCAATATGGCGGTCTCGAAGGCTCAGGGGCGTTTGCTGGCGTCGTCGCAGTTCAATTTCGCGCCAGAAGACCAGGCCTATGTCGCCGACCACTTCATCTATGTCGATCACGACCAGACGACTTCGATCTCGATGGGCGGCAGCTATAACTGGGGCTCGACCCGTCTGTCGCTCGACGGCATTTACGGCAGCGGCCTGCGCACCGACGGCGCCGTACCCAATGGCGCGCGCCTGCCGGCCTATGCCCAGATAAATGCCAGTATCAGCCATCACTTCACGGCGGCCGGCGGCCTGGATGCGCGCTTCGACATCATCAACCTGTTCGATCGCGCCTATGAGATCCGCGACGGCGGCGGCATCGGTGTCGGCGCCCCGCAATGGGGCCCCCGCCGCGGCTTCTTCGTCGGCCTCAGCCACGATTTTTAAGTAAGAAGAAAACCCTAACTTCCTCTTACCGTAGAAGAACGGCCTCCGACGCCCCTGCGGGGCGTCGGCAAGCGCGACCGCGCGCCCGAGCGATGCGAGGCTCTTCCCGCGCCCTTGGCGCGCACTAAAAACGCACGCGCTTCTCCAATTCCGTTAGCTTGGCTTGCCAGTCGAAGGCGCGTGCGCTAGAAGCGAGGCTCAATTTTCTCCAACCCAGTATTAAGCGACCATGGCCCAAGAACAAAACAACGATGCGACGCTCTCAGGAAACGTTCTCTTCTACAAAAACCCCGAGCCTCTGAACCCCGACACCCATGGCGCCATGGGTATCAGCGCCGTGCCGGCGCCCCACGCGTTCGTCGCCGAAACCAATGTCGTGCCGCTGACGGTCGCCGAGTTTCCGGCTGCCTCGCTCAGCTATCCGATCGTGTTCATCGGTGAAACCTACATGCCGGTGGCGGCCATGGGCCTGTCGTCGGGCCAGAATGTCTTCGTGTCGGCGTCGGGTGACTTCAAGTCGGACTCCTATCTGCCGGCTTTCGCCCGCCGCTATCCCTTCGTGTTCGCCAATGACGAAACGGCCGAGCGCATGATCCTGTGCGTCGATACGTCCGCGCCGATGGTTCGCACCTCAAACCCGGACGTGCCGTTCTTCGAAGACGGCAAGGCCACGCCTTATGTCGAGAACGCCATGCAGTTCTGCTCGGATTTCGAAAACGAGCGCCGCCGCACCGAATCCTTCGTCGGCCTGCTGCGTGAACTGAACCTGCTGGCGCCGCGCGAAACCCTCTATCGTCCGCAAAACGCCGACGGCAGCGTCGGTGAACCGCAAAAGATCGCCGAATATTTCGCCGTCGACGACAAGGCGCTCAACGCGCTCAGCGCCGAGAAGCTGGTCGAGCTGCGCGACAATGGCGCCCTGACCCACATCTATGCGCACCTGAACTCGCTGTTGGCCTGGGACAAGCTCATCGCCATGACGATCGAGCGCAACGCCGCGCAACCCGTCGCCAACTAAGGCTGGCGAAGGTCAAATTGAAAAAGGCCCCGGACGCGAGTCCGGGGCTTTTTTTTAGGCTTGCTAAAACCTAAGCGACCGGCGGCTTGGGCAGGCGCTGAAACACGCAACGTGTCAAACACGAAAACACCAGCCGGCCGGCTTCATCCAAAAGGTCGTGCTGGGCGATCACCACGCCCTTGGTATCGCCGACGGCGTCCTTGCCCATGACCGTCATCCGTCCGCGCAGCAGCTCGCCGGCCGGCGGGTTGCGCGACCAGCGCAGGGCGTCGACCGCCAGACGCTTGGTTTGCGGCCAATGCGACGAAGCTTCGGTTTCCAGCTTGGACCACAGGGCGAAGATCAGGGCGTCGGGGGCGCCGTCTTCGGCATTCCAGGTCGGCGCGTAGGTCTTGCAGAAGGCGTGCAGCTCGTCTTCGGAAATGACCCCGGCGCCGATGGAAACGCTTTGGCCGATATACAAATCGTCGAAGGCTGCGGGCATGTCGGGACATCCATGTGGAACACTTTGAGGCCCCGGTCATAAACCGACTTGGGCTCAACCGCAAACACCAAAAATTGTCGTTGCCGGGCAGGGCATTCCACCGGCCGTTCTTGATTAATCATGGTGGCTGTGGTTGTGTCCGGATCGTTAGCGTACAGGACAGAAGTATGAACGATACCGTTCACCCGATCGAAGACGAGCCCTATCAGGGCGTTTATCGCGGCCTCGGCAGCACCATGCCTAAACAACCCGCGCCGGTTCATCTGCCCGATCGCTTCGACCTCGCCGAAATCCTGCGCAAGACCCGCGAAGCCAAGGGCCTGTCGCTGGAAGAAGTGTCCGATCTGACCCGTGTTCGCCGCAACTATCTCGAGGCCCTGGAACAGGCAGCCTATGACGTTTTGCCGCCGCGCGCCTTCGCCATCGGTTATGTCAAGGCCTATGCCAAGGCTCTGGGGCTCGACGAAGAAACCCTGGCCGACATGTACAAGCGCGACCTCACCGAGCCGCAGGTGCGTCTGCATGCGCCGTCGGGCGCCTCGCTGGAAGACGTCAAGCCGAACTATCGCCTCTATATCACCTCGGCCCTGTGCCTGGTCGCCGCCATCATCATCTGGAACGTCGTCCAGTACAAACCGGTCATCTTGCGCAGCAAGGCGGCCCAGGACCAGATCGCCAATCAGAAATGGACCATCGGCATCCCGCTCATTCGCGATGGCGTTCTGGTCCTGACCCAACCCGCGCCGGCGCCGCGCGACCAGGACATTCCCGCGCCCTATGTCACGCCTGGCCTGGAGGAGGGTTTCGCCTCGATTGCCGCCCAGACCAATTCCGCCTCGACGGCGCCCGTGCCGGTGACCGACGTGTTGCAGATGCGCAAGGCCTTCAATCCGCAGGGCGCCATCTATGGCGCTCAGCCGGAAAATTCCTCGGTCACCATCCAGGCGACTAAAAGCGTCAACCTGATCGTCCATACGACCGACAATACGGTCTTTTTCGCCCATCAGCTCGGCGTCGGCGAAGCCTATCGCCTGCCCCAGTCGGGCCAGGACGCCGTCCTTCTCGACGTGTCGGATTTCAAGGCTTTCGACGTTTTCTATAATGGCGAATATGCCGGCGGCCTGGATGCTCTGCTGTCGCCGATCGGCAAGGTCAATGCCAAGGCAGCCGCCATGTCGGCCGTGCTCGACCAACGCCAGGCCCAGGCCGGTCAGGTCGTCGGCGCTACGGTCAAGGTGCCGCCGAAGATCGAAGCGCCGACCGCGGCGCCGAAAGCGACCGAGCCTATTCCTTATCTGCCCGCGATCAAAAAGACCGAACCGGCGCCTGTGGTAGCCGCTCCGGCGTCATCGTCCAGCAGCAGCGCGGTGATCGAATCCCCGCCCATGCCGGCCGATCCCGGCCAGCCTTAATCGAACTTGGCGTAATATTATGTGAAACGTCCCTTGTGACGCCGCGCGCCGGTTCTGATATATGAAGCGAAATTATTCGCCACGTCGCCGTATGTGGAATTGAGAGATTGTATATGGATTCCCATCACCCTACCAACGCTTCTGAAGGCGCCGACCATACCCATGTCAGACCGTGGCGCATGATCGAACGGCGCAAGAGCCGCCAGATCAGCGTGGGTAAGGTCAAGGTCGGCGGCGACGCCCCGATCAGCGTCCAGTCCATGACCAATACCCTGACCTCGGACGCCGAGGCCACCCTGGGGCAGATCCGCGCCCTGGAAGAGGCCGGCGCCGATATCGTCCGCGTCTCGTGCCCCGACGTCGAATCGACCCAGGCGCTGAAGACCATCGTCAAGCACAGCAATGTGCCGATCGTCGCCGACATCCATTTCCACTATAAGCGCGGCATCGAAGCGGCCCAGGCCGGCGCCGCCTGCCTGCGTATCAATCCCGGCAATATCGGCTCCGACGCCCGCGTCAAGGAGGTCATTCAGGCCGCCAAGGACTATGGCTGCTCCATGCGCATCGGCGTCAATGCCGGTTCGCTGGAAAAGGACCTGATGGAAAAGTACGGCGAGCCGTGCCCCGAGGCCATGGTCGAAAGTGCGCTCTATCACGCCAACATCCTGCGCGACCATGACTTCCACGAGTTCAAGATCTCGGTCAAGGCGTCCGACGTCTTCCTCACCGTCGCCGCCTATCAGCAACTGGCCGATGTCATCGATTGCCCGCTGCATATCGGCGTCACCGAAGCCGGCCCATTGCGTAACGGCACGATCAAGTCGGCGATCGGGCTGGGCAACCTGCTGTGGGCCGGTATCGGCGACACGGTGCGCGTCAGCCTAGCCGCCGACCCGGTGGAAGAAATCAAGGTCGGCTTCGATCTGCTGAAGTCGCTGGGCTTGCGCCACCGTGGCGTTAACATTATTGCATGCCCGTCATGCGCCCGTCAGGGCTTCAACGTCATCGACACCGTAGCCAAGCTGGAAGAGCGCCTGGCCCACATCTCCAAGCCGATGTCCCTGTCGATTATCGGCTGCGTCGTCAACGGTCCGGGCGAGGCGCTTTACACCGATGTCGGCTTCACCGGTGGTGGGGCAGGGGCCGGCATGGTCTATCTCGGTGGCAAGCCTGATCACAAGCTGAGCAATGCGGACATGATCGAACATATTGTCGAATTGGTCGAAGCTCACGCCGACAAGCTGCCATAAAAAAATCATAAAAACTATATTACCGGTAGAGCGCAAACGATTGCCTTTAAGAACAATCGTTTCGGTGTATTTCTGCAGATTGAGTCCTTTTTTTATACGCACAATTCGGCCACATTTCGCGAAAGAGTTGACTGTTCATTAACTTCTCGCGTGCCTTCCTGCGCAACAAAATGCCCGGTAGGCGCGTGATTCTAAGCGTCCTGCCGGCATGCATAAAGTGCCGCAGGGAGCAGCCTCAATGACCAAATCCATCAATTCCGGTAACATTATGTCGGATCAGACACTGACCGACGGCGTCTATGTGGGCTCCGACGGCGGGGACGGCGCCAACGGCGCGGCCGGTCCCGACGGCGCCAATGGTCAAGACGGCAATATGTACAGTGACGTCATGCAAACGCCCGGCGAAGCGGGGCATGACGGTCTCGGCGGCACGGTCGGCGGAGACGGCGAGGTGGTCGCAATTACCTTGACGTCCGACGATGTTGTGACGACCGTTTATAGCAGCCTGGATGCCAGTATCAGTGGCGGCGACGGCGGTATCGGCGGCACGGGTGGTGCGGGCGGTAGTGGCGGTTCCAGCTCTTATTATGGCATGATGAATACTGCCACGACGAAGGCCGCGAGTGGCAACGGCGGCGCGGGCGCTGCCGGTGGCGCCGGCGGCGCGGCGTCGACCAGTGGCAGCGAAATCACAACCGGCGTGTTCGACGTCACAGTGACCGGTGGCGCCGGCGGCAGCGGTTCCCACGGTGGCGCGGGAGCCGCTTCGACCGACGGCAGCGGAAATACCAATTCGTCCATGAATAACCCTGCCTTTTCCAACAGCTTCAGCAGTGGCGCCGGCGGCAACGGTGGCGTCGGCGGCGCGGGCGGCAATGCCGGCGCCGCGGAAGCGACATTCGACCTCCTGACGGCTGGCAACTACACGTTCAACCTAGCAAGCACGGGCGCCGATGGCGGTGTCGGCGGTGCGGGTGGCGCGGGCGGCGCAGGCAGCACGATCGGAAGCGGCGGCGCGGGTGGTGTCGGCGGCAATGGCGGCGACGCGACGTCAACGGTTTCAAACAGCGAAATCTCGAATGTCGCCGCGATTACGGTTTCGGCCATCGCGGGTTCGGGTGGCGCCGGCGGCGCCGGCGGCGCCGGGGCTTACAGCGACAGTTACTCTTCCAACTGGAGCCCTGAAGGGCCGATGGATAGTCACACCGTCAATTTCGGAACTGCCGGAGTGGGTGGCGCGGCCGGCGCCGGTGGCGCGGCCGCTATCGATTTCCACGACAATACGGTCGAATATAACGGTGACACTCTCGCCCTCGACCTGACTCTTGAAGCGGGAAGCGGCGGGCTCGGTGGTGCGGGCGGCGCCGCGGGGACGCGCAGCGGTCAGTCCGGTACGACGGGCGTCAGTGGCCTGAACGGTGAGGACGGCACGACATCGCTGACCTTCAGTGGCAACGCCTTCACGGGCGCCGGCTACACCACCTTGGAATTGAATCTCAGTAATACCAGCTATGCCGACGGAGTTGAGCAACTTGTCGCCAGTGCCACGGGCGCCATTTACATCAATCTGGAAACCGGCGACTTCGATATCGGCAGTTCGCACAACACGATCAGCGAGTTCAACAGTGTGATCCTGAACGTGACGGACACACGCATTGACGCGCAAGGAGTGTCTCACGACGTCCTGCAAGGGGCGAACATCATTGGCAATGGCAACGACAACAGCTTGACCGGCACCACGGCCGGCGACACGATCGACGGTGGTGGCGGCTGGGACGCGATGATCGGCGGCGCGGGCAACGACACCTATATCGTCAACGATACCCATGACGTTGTCACCGAACTCTCCGACGAAGGCGCTGACCTTGTCGAATCCTCGGTGAGCTATGTCCTTGGCAGCAATGTTGAAAACCTGACCCTGACAGAAGTGCCACTCAACGGTTCCCTCGGTATCAATCACATCGATATCGACATCGATACCGATGGCACGGGCAACGCGCTCGACAACACCATCATCGGCAACAGCGGCGCCAACACGCTGGACGGCGGCCTGGGCGCTGATGACATGAGCGGTGGTACAGGAAATGACACCTATGTCGTTGACAACGAAGACGACACGGCCAACGAAGGCTCGGATGCCGGCACCGACACGGTCCAATCTTCGGTCACTTACACGCTCGGCGCCAATGTCGAAAACCTGACCCTGACCGAAGTCTCCCTGATCGGGAGTATCGGTATCAATCATGGTTCCGTCGCCGACGACAATATCGACGGAACCGGTAACGGTCTCGCCAATATCCTGACCGGCAATAATGGTAACAACCGACTGGATGGCGGCCTGGCTGCCGACAGTATGACCGGTGGTGCCGGCGATGACACCTATGTCGTCGACGACGCCAACGACATTGTCGTGGAAGCTGCCGACGGCGGCACCGACACGGTCGAAGCCTCAATTACCTACACCCTGACCGCCAATGTCGAAAACCTGACTCTGACCGGATCCGGCCATATCGACGGCACCGGCAATGACCTGGTCAACAGCCTGACCGGCAACAGCGGCAACAACACCCTCGATGGCGGCTGGGGCGCCGACACCATGGCCGGCGGTGCCGGTGACGATACCTATATCGTTGACAATGACGGCGACGTCGTCACTGAAGGCTCCAGCGCCGGCACCGACCTGGTCGAGGCCTCGGTCAGCTATGTCCTTGGCGGCAATGTCGAAAACCTGACTCTGACTGAACCGTCGCTCATTAGTGCCTTCGGCATCACCCATGACCCCATCGCCAACAATATCGATGGCACGGGTAATGCGCTCGACAACATCATCAGCGGCAACAGCGGCAATAACACCCTGGACGGCGGCCTGGGCGGCGACGACATGAGCGGCGGCGCGGGTAGCGACATCTATATCGTCGACGATTCGGGCGACTCAGTCACCGAAGGTTTGGATGGCGGCGACGATGCTGTCCGATCCTCGATCACCTATACGCTCGGCGCCAATGTCGAAAACCTGACCCTGACCGAAGTATCGATCATTACGTCCATGGGCGTCAATCATTCGCTCGAGCCTGACAACAATATCGACGGCACCGGCAACGACCTGGCCAATAACCTGACCGGCAACATCGGGAATAATCGCCTCGATGGCGGTCTGGGTGCCGACACCATGACCGGTGGCGCCGGCGATGACACCTATGTCGTCGACGATGCCGACGACGTTGTCGTGGAAGCTGCCGACGGCGGCACGGATACGGTCGAAGCCTCAATTACCTACACTTTGACTGCCAATGTCGAAAACCTGACCCTGACCGGGTCCGGCCATATCGACGGCACCGGCAATGACCTCGTCAACAGCCTGACGGGCAACGACGGCAATAATACACTGGACGGCGGCAGGGGCGCCGACACCATGGCCGGCGGTGCCGGCGACGATACCTATATCGTCGACAATGACGGCGACGTCGTCACCGAAGGCTCCAGCGCCGGCACCGACCTGGTCGAGGCCTCGGTCAGCTATGTCCTTGGTGGCAACGTCGAAAACCTGACCCTGACTGAACCGTCGCTCGATGGTGCCTTCGGAATCACTCATAACGACATCGACATCAATATCGATGGCACGGGTAACGCGCTCGACAACATCATCATCGGCAACAGTGGCAACAATACCCTGAACGGCGGCCTTGGCGCCGACGACATGACCGGCGGCGACGGCAATGATAACTACGTCGTCGATAATGAAGACGACACGGTCACCGAAGGTCTGGATGGCGGCGACGATACGGTCCAATCCGCGATCACCTATACGCTCGGCGCCAATGTCGAAAACCTGATCCTGACCGAGGCTTCGCCGATGGTTGCCATCGGTATCAATAATTCGCCTGAGCCCGCCAACAATACCGACGGCACCGGCAACGCGCTCGACAACAGCCTGACGGGCAACAGCGGCAATAACCGCCTCGACGGCCTCGTGGGCGCCGACAGCATGACCGGTGGCGCGGGCGATGACACCTATGTCGTCGACGCCGCCGAAGATGTGGTCACTGAAGCTGCCGACGCGGGCACTGACGCGGTCGAGTCCTCGGTCACCTATACCCTGACGGCCAATGTCGAAAACCTGACCCTGACCGGGTCCGGCAATATTAATGGTACCGGCAA
This sequence comes from Asticcacaulis sp. P2_B1, assembly GCF_056404915.1. NCBI lineage: Bacteria > Pseudomonadati > Pseudomonadota > Alphaproteobacteria > Caulobacterales > Caulobacteraceae > Asticcacaulis > Asticcacaulis sp. P2_B1. Next base: position 342,506 of record NZ_JBFUDD010000003.1, read on the forward strand.
TGACTTGGCCAACACCCTGACCGGCAATGACGGCAACAACCGTCTCGACGGCGGCGCCGGCGCCGACTCCATGGCCGGTGGCGCGGGCAACGACACCTATGTCGTCGACGCCAGCGATTCGGTAACCGAAGGCGCCAGTGCCGGTACCGACACGGTCGAGTCCTCGATCACCTACACCCTGACCGCCAATGTCGAAAACCTAACCCTGACGGGTTCCGGCAATATCAACGGCACCGGCAACGGCCTGGCCAACACGCTGACCGGCAATAGCGGCAACAACCGTCTCGACGGCAGCACGGGTGCCGATTCCATGAGCGGTGGCGCAGGCAATGACACCTATGTCGTCGACAATGCCAGCGATGCGGTGACCGAAGGCAGTGCAGGGGGTACCGACACGGTCGAATCCGCAGTCACATACACGCTGACTGCCAATGTCGAAAACCTGATCCTCAACAACAACTCGCTCATCACCGCCTTCGGCGTTAATAACTCGCCCCCTGCCTACGCCAATATCGACGGCACCGGTAATAACCTGGACAACAGACTGACCGGCACCAGCGGCAATAACCGTCTCGACGGCAGCACGGGCGCTGACACCATGATCGGCGGCGCCGGCAACGACACCTATGTCGTCGACAATGTCGGCGATGTCGTTACCGAAACGGCTCCTGGCGCCTCGATGGTATCGCAAAATATTCCATCGGACATCGATACGGTCGAATCTTCGATCTCCTATACCCTCACCAACTATGTCGAGAACCTGACCCTCACCGGCAGCGGCAATCTGAATGGTACTGGTAACGGCTGGGCCAACGTCCTCACCGGCAATGACGGCAATAATCGCCTCGACGGCAGCTATGGCGCCGATACCATGGTCGGCGGCCTGGGCAATGATACCTATGTCGTCGACAATATATTGGACTCCGTCACGGAAGGTTCGAGCGCAGGCACCGACAAGGTCGAATCGTCGATCTCCTACACCCTGGGCGCCAATGTCGAAAATCTGACCCTGACCAATGTTCCGATCGCCACAGCCATGGTCGGCGGCATCAACAATGTCCTCCCCGACAATAATCTCTATGGTACCGGCAACGGGCTGGCGAACAGCCTGATCGGCAACGACGGGAATAACCGTCTTGACGGTCTGGCGGGCGCCGACAGTCTGACGGGTGGTCTCGGCGATGACACCTATGTGGTGGATGACGCGGGCGACATCGTCACTGAAAACGCCAGCGAAGGCACCGACACGGTCGAGGCGTCGATCACCTATACGCTGACCGCCAATGTCGAAAACCTGACCCTGACGGGATCAGCCAATATCAACGGCACCGGCAACGGTCTCGACAACATCCTGACCGGCAACAGCGGTCAAAACGTCCTGACGGGCGGCGCCGGTAACGACACCTACAATGTCGACGCCACCGACACGATCGTCGAACTGACCGGCGAAGGTACGGACACGGTTCGTATCGCCGCCTCCTATGTCCTGGCTGCCAATCTGGAAAACCTCGTCCTGACCGGCACCGGCGATTTCAACGGCACCGGCAATTCGGTCGTCAACAGCATCACCGGCAACAGCGGCGCCAATGTGCTGGACGGAGGCGCAGGCGCCGACAACATGATCGGCGGCACGGGCAACGACACCTACTATGTTGATAATACCGGCGATACCATCACGGAAAATGTCGAAGAAGGGACGGACATCGTCTATGCTTCGGTCAGCTACACCCTGAGCGCCAATATCGAAAACCTGGTCCTGGGCAGCGATGTCGATATCGACGGCACTGGCAACAGCCTGGCCAACCGCCTCACCGGCAACAGTCACAACAACATTCTGAACGGCGGCACCGGCGCCGATATCCTCGTCGGTGGTTTCGGCGACGACATCTACATCGTCGACAACGCCTCAGACCTGGTCATCGAAGACCCCAGCCAGGGCACGGACGAGGTTCGCACCTCGATCAGCTATACACTGACCGCCAATGTCGAGAACCTGACGCTCATCGCGGGCAGCGGCAGTATCAATGCCACCGGCAACGCCCTGGACAACGTTCTCAACGGCAATAGCGGCGCCAATCGCCTCGATGGCGGCGTCGGCGCCGACACCATGATCGGCGGGGTCGGCAACGACACCTATGTCGTCGACAATGCCGGCGACCACATCACGGAAGTCTTCGGCCAGGGCACGGACACGGTCGAATCCTCGATCAGCTATACCCTGGGCGCCAATCTCGAAAACCTGACCCTGACCAATATCTCGGTCGGTTTGGCTATGACCGGCGGGCTCACCAATTTACCGCCTTCCGACCTTAACGATACCAATGCCACGGGCAACAGCCTGGTCAACATCCTGACCGGCAACAACGGTAACAACATTCTGGACGGCAAGGCGGGCGCCGACACCATGGCCGGCGGCCTGGGTAACGACACCTACATGGTCGACAATGTCCTCGACACCGTCACCGAAGGCTCTGCCGCAGGCATGGATTCGGTTTACGCTTCGGTCAGCTACACCCTGTCGGCCAATGTCGAAAACATGACCCTGACCGGCAGCCACGATCTTAACGGTACAGGCAACGCGCTGGCCAATGCGATCGTCGGCAACAGCGGCGACAACACCCTCGACGGTGGCCTGGGCGCCGATACCCTGACGGGCGGTGATGGCGACGACATCTATATCGTCGACGATGCCGGCGACACGGTCGTCGAAAGCGACGGTGAAGACGGCGGCTACGACATGGTCGAAGCGTCGGTAACCTATACCCTGACCGACAATGTCGAAACCTTGATCCTGACGGGTAGCGGCAATATCGACGGCACCGGCAATGATGACAGCAACGCCATCATGGGTAACAGCGGCGACAACGTCATCGATGGCGGAGCTGGCTATGACCAGATGTACGGCGGCGCTGGCGACGACACCTACATCGTCGACGATGAGGACGATCTTGCCTTCGAACTGGCTGGCCAGGGCACCGACACGGTCGAGTCCTCGGTCACCTATCAGCTCGTCACCTTCACCGAAAATCTGACCCTGACCGGCAGCGACGATATCGCCGGCATCGGCAATAGCTATGCCAATATCCTGATCGGCAATTCCGGCGACAACTGGCTGGACGGTCTCGCGGGGGCCGACACCATGACAGGTGGTGACGGCGACGACATCTATTTTGTCGACGATGCCGGCGACACCGTCAGTGAAGACGTCGAGAAAGGTTACGACTCGGTTGTTTCATCGGTCACCTTCACCCTGGGTGCCAATGTCGAGCAGCTGATCCTGGAGGGCAGCGACAGTATCGACGGTACCGGCAATAGCGCCGACAACGACCTCGTCGGCAACAGCGCGGCCAACCGCCTCGACGGCGGCGCGGGGGCCGACACAATGGCGGGCGGCCGTGGCGACGACACATATGTTGTCGACAGCGTCTCCGACATCGTCACCGAAGATGAAGAGGAAGGCACGGATACCGTCGAATCCGCCATCAGCTACACGCTGGGCGACAATGTCGAAAACCTCGCCCTGACCGGCAATGGCTGCATCAACGCAACCGGCAACGACCTCGACAACAGCCTGGCCGGCAATAATGGCGCCAATATTATCGATGGCGGCCTTGGCGCCGACGAGATGAGCGGCGGCATCGGCAACGACACCTATATCGTCGACAATGTCGACGATACGGTCACCGAACTGCTGGGGCAGGGCACCGACCAGGTGCATTCTTCGGTCACTTTTACCCTTAGCGACAATATCGAAACCCTGATCCTGACGGGCACGGACAATATCGACGGCACCGGCAACAGCCTGGGCAATACCCTGACCGGTAATGCCGGCAATAACCGCCTCGATGGTGGTACCGGCGCCGACACCATGACCGGCGGACTGGGCGACGACGTCTATGTCGTCCAACACAGCGGCGATGTCGTGGTTGAGTTGGAAAATGAGGGTACGGACCGGGTGGAATCCTCCATCACCTATGTCCTGGGCGACAATGTCGAAAACCTGACCCTGACCGGTGTCAACAGCGTCGACGGTACCGGCAATGCGCTCAACAACATCATCATCGGCAACAGCGCTAACAACAATATCGACGGCGGCGTGGGCATGGACACCATGTCCGGCGGCGCCGGCAGCGACGACTATATCGTCGACAATACGGGTGATGTGGTCACCGAACTGGCGGATGAAGGCAATGACGACGTTCGCGCCTCGGTGACCTACACCATCGGCGCCAATATCGAACGCCTGATCCTGACGGGCAGCGGCAATATCGACGGCACCGGCAACAGCCTCGCTAACGACATCTTCGGCAATACCGGCGACAACCGGCTCGACGGCGGCACCGGTGCCGACACCATGTCCGGCCGCGAAGGCAACGACACCTACATCGTTGACAATACCAGCGACGTCGTGGCCGAAGCGGCTGGCCAGGGAACGGACTCCGTCCTGGCATCGGCCACCTTCAGCCTGGGCGGCAATGTCGAAAACCTGACATTGACGGGCTCGGGCAATATCGACGCGACGGGCAACAGCCTGGTCAACACCCTGACCGGCAATGACGGTAACAACCGTCTCGATGGCGGCGTCGGCGCCGACATCATGGCGGGCGGTCTCGGCGACGACACCTATGTCGTCGACAATGCCGCCGACTCGGTTACCGAGAACCCCAGTGCGGGTACGGATACGGTCGAATCCTCGATCACCTATACACTGGGCGCCAATATCGAAAACCTGACCTTGACGGGTTCTGGAAATATCAACGGCACCGGCAACAGCGCGGTCAATATCCTGATCGGCAACAGCGGCAACAATACCCTGGACGGCAAGGCCGGCGCGGATTCCATGACCGGCGGCCTGGGCAACGACACCTACATCGTCGACAATGCCGGTGACAGCGTCACCGAACTGTCGGGTCAAGGTACGGATCTCGTCCGCAGCCTGATCACCTACACCCTGGGCGCCAATGTCGAAAACCTGACCCTGGCCGGCAGCAGCACGATCAACGGCACCGGCAACACGCTCAACAACACCATCATCGGTAATACCGCCAATAACCGCATCGACGGTGGTGCGGGCGGTGACGCGATGACGGGCGGCGCGGGCAACGACACCTATATCGTCGATAATGCCGACGATATCGTGACGGAATTGACCGGCGAAGGCACCGACGCGGTCCAATCTTCGATCACCTATGCCCTGACTGCCAATGTCGAAAATCTGACCTTGACCGGTTCGGGCGGTATTTTCGCCACCGGTAATGCCCTCGACAATACGCTGACCGGCAACAGCGGCGACAACCTGCTCGACGGTGGAATGGGCGCCGATACGATGGCCGGCGGCACGGGCAACGACACCTACTATGTCGACAATGCCAGCGACGTCGTTACGGAGGGTGTGGGCGCAGGTTCAGACTCCGTCTCCGCCTGGGTAAGCTATACCTTGACGTCAAATGTCGAGTCTTTGACGCTTATCAATGCGGGTGGCAACATTAACGCCACCGGCAATAGCGACAACAACACCATCAACGGGAACTCCGGCAATAACACGCTGGACGGCGGGCTTGGCGCCGACGCCATGGCCGGCGCGGCGGGCAATGACATCTACGTCGTCGACAATGTCAGCGACTCGGTTTTGGAATTTGCCGACCAAGGCAATGACACCATCCAGACCTCGGTCGCCTACACCCTCAGCGCCAATGTCGAAAACCTGACCCTGACCGGTTCGGCCAATCTCGACGCCACTGGTAACAGCGGCGAAAACGTCCTGACCGGCAACAGCGGCAACAACACCCTGGACGGCGGCACCGGCGCCGACACCATGGCGGGTCATGAGGGTAACGACATCTATATCGTCGACAATGTCGGCGACAGCGTCACCGAATTGCTCGACGAAGGCAATGACACAGTCAGGACCACCCTGTCGTCCTATACCCTGGGCGCCAATGTCGAATACCTGACCTACACCGGATCCGGCAACTTTACCGGCACCGGCAACGGCCTGGGCAACACCCTGGTCGGCGGCGACGGCAATGACAGCCTGGACGGCGGCGCGGGCCAGGACATGCTGCGCGGCGGACTGGGTAACGACACCTACTATGTCGACAGCCTGTCCGACATTACCTACGAAGCCTCGGACGCCGGGACGGATACCGTCATCGCCAGCGTTTCCGGTGTCACCCTGGACACCAACCTTGAAAACCTGACCCTTGCCGGAAGCGGTAATCTGAGCGGCAACGGCAACAGCCTCGCCAACACCCTGACCGGCAACAGCGGTAATAACCGCCTTGACGGTAAGGCCGGCGCGGACATCATGGCAGGACATGAGGGCGATGACACCTATGTCGTCGACAATGTTGCCGATACGGTCACCGAAAATGTTACAGAAGGCACCGACACGGTCGAATCCTCGATCACCTATACCCTGACCGCCAATGTCGAAAACCTGACCCTGCTCAACAACTCCGCTCCGGGGGCCATTGTCGGCGGCTTGGTCAACACGCTGGTCACCGGCGCGAATATCGACGGCACCGGTAATGCCCTCGACAACACGCTCACCGGCAACGCCGGCAACAACCGCCTTGACGGCCTCGTGGGTGCCGACACCATGGCGGGTGGTCTCGGTAACGATACCTATGTCGTCGACAACGGGTCGGATACAGTAACGGAAAGCTCCAGCGCCGGTACCGACACGGTCGAATCCTCGATCACCTATACATTGGGCGCCAATGTCGAAAACTTGACCCTAACGGGTTCTGGCAATATCGACGGCACCGGCAACGGTCTTGCCAATACGATCATCGGTAACGCCGGCAACAACAGCCTGGACGGAGGCACCGGTATCGACAGCCTGACCGGCGGCGCCGGCAACGACATCTATTTCGTCGATGACGTCGCTGACGCGGTCAATGAAAACAGTGGCGAGGGCACCGACGAAATCCGCGCTGCCATCACCTACACCCTTAGCGCCAATGTCGAAAACCTGACCCTGACCGGGTCGGGCAATATCAACGGCACCGGCAACAGCGGCGTCAACACCCTGGCCGGCAACAGTGGCGATAACACGCTGGATGGCGGCGCCGGCGGCGACGCCATGGCCGGCGGCACGGGTAACGACACCTATGTCGTCGACAACGCGTCGGACGCGGTGACGGAAGGCTCGGGTGCCGGCACCGATACGGTCCAGTCGTCGATCTCCTATACCCTGGTAGCGAATGTTGAGAACCTGACCCTTACGGGTTCGGGCGACATCAATGGTGGCGGCAACAGCGGCGTCAACGTCCTGACCGGCAACAGCGGCAATAACCGTCTGAACGGCCAGTCTGGCGCGGATACTATGGCCGGTGGTCTGGGCAACGACACCTATGTCGTCGACAACGTGTCGGATGTTGTGACTGAAGGCGCCAGCGCCGGTACCGACACGGTCGAGACCGTCTTGTCCTACACATTGGGCGCCAATGTCGAAAACCTGACCTTGACAGGATCCTCGGACGTCAATGGCACCGGCAACGCACTGGTCAACGTCCTGACCGGCAATAGCGGCAACAACCGGCTTGACGGTCAAGCGGGCGCCGACACCATGATCGGTGGGCTCGGCAACGACACCTATGTCGTCGACAATGCCGGCGACGTCGTTACCGAGGCCAGCGCGGCCGGCACCGACGCGGTCGAGGCCTCTGTGACCTATACCCTGAGCGCCAACGTCGAAAACCTGACCTTGACGGGCGGCAATGCCATCGACGGCACCGGCAACAGCCTCGCCAACATCCTGATTGGCAACAGTAACGCCAACAAGCTGGACGGCGGCACCGGCGCTGACACCATGACCGGCGGCACGGGCAACGACATCTATGTCATCGACAATGCCAGCGACACTGTTGTCGAACTGGCGGACGAAGGCACCGATACGGTTCAGTCAGTGCTCAACTACACCCTGGGCACCAACCTGGAAAACCTCACCCTGATCGGCGCTTCCAACGTCAAGGGCACGGGTAATGCCGGCGACAACGTCATAACCGGCAATACCGGCAACAATACCCTCGACGGCGCCGCCGGCGCGGATACCATGGCGGGCGGCTTGGGCAACGATGTCTATATCGTCGACAATGCCGGTGATACGGCGACGGAATTGACCGGCGCCGGTACGGATGAAGTCCGCTCCTCGGTGACCTTCACCCTGGGGGCCTTTATCGAAAGCCTGATCCTGACGGGCACGGGCGATACCAACGGTACCGGCAACGCGCTCGACAACACGATCACCGCCAATGACGGCACCAACCGCATCGATGGCGGCGCCGGCGCCGATACCATGCTGGGCGCCGATGGCAACGACACCTATGTCGTCGACAATATCAATGACGTCATCATCGAAAACATCTCTCAGGGCACGGATACGGTCGAAGCTTCGATCAGCTATACCCTGAGTGTCGATGTCGAAAACCTGACCCTTACCGGCTCGGCCGATCTCAGCGCCACCGGTAACGACCTGGTCAACGTCCTGACGGGTAACAGCGGCAACAACGCCCTCGATGGCGGAGTGGGCGCCGACACCATGGCCGGCGGCACGGGCAATGACAGCTACTATGTCGACGATGCCGGTGATGTCGTGACCGAACAGTCGGCGGCCGGTACGGATACGGTCTATGTCGGCTTCAACTCTACGCTGGGCGCCAATGTGGAAAACCTGGTCCTGACGGGCACGGGCGATCTGACCGGCACCGGCAACGGCCTGGCCAATACCCTGACCGGCAACAGCGGTGCGAATACGCTGGATGGTGGCGCCGGCGCCGACGTCCTCAAGGGCGGCGCGGGTAACGACATCTACTATGTCGACAACACCAGCGACGTCGTCAACGAACAGTCGACCGGCGTGGGTATCGACGATGGCGGTCTCGACCGTGTCTTCGCCTCGGCGACGTTCACGCTCGGCGCCTTTATCGAGACCCTGACCTTGACGGGTTCCGCGGCGCTTGATGGCACCGGCAACGACACCGCCAACACCCTGACCGGCAATACGGGTAACAACAACCTGTATGGCATGGGTGGCAACGACACGCTGAACGGCGGTGGCGGTACCGACCAGCTGTACGGCGGCCTCGGCGACGATCGTTACAATGTCGTCAGCGTCACCGACATCGTTCATGAAAACAGCGGCGAGGGTACGGATCTGGTCGCTTCGACCATCACCTACACTTTGACCTCCGATGTCGAAAACCTGACCTTGCTGGGCACTTCCGGCATCAATGGCACGGGTAACAGCCTGGCCAACTCGCTGATCGGCAATTCCGGTAATAACAGTCTGTACGGCATGGACGGCAACGATACGCTGAACGGCGCCGGCGGCACCAACGACCTGTACGGCGGCCTCGGCAGCGATAAGTATATCGTCGCCAGCGCCACCGACCTGGTCCACGAAAACAGCGGTGAAGGCACCGATCAGGTCTCGGCCTCGATCACCTACACCCTGGGCGCCAATGTCGAAAATCTGATCCAGACCGGCACCGGCAATATCGACGGCACCGGCAACGGCCTCGGCAACAGCCTGACCGGCAACAGCGGCAACAACAAGCTGACCGGTGGGGCCGGCAACGACACCCTGACCGGCGGCCTGGGCGCGGACACCTTCGTCTTCGCACAGTTCGGTGTCGCTAACGGCCAGGATCACGTTACGGACTTCCAGAGCGGCGTCGACCACCTGATGTTCACTGGCGCCGATTACGGCTTCTCCTCCGGTCATAACCTGCAGGCGAGCGAACTGACCATCGGTTCGACGGCGGTCGGCAGTTCGGCCCAGTTCATCTACGACACGACGACCCACGTCCTGTCGTGGGACAGCAACGGCTCGGTCGCCGGCGGCGTGACAGCCATCGTCACGCTCGACAACGGCGCGACGCCGACGACGTCGGACTTCATCTTCGGCTAAAACGAAGAAGCCCTTCCAATACGGCAGCACGGCCGCGATCACCCGATCGCGGCCGTGCTTTTTTGTCCTCAGTTTTGAACCTGTAGGCTTTGTCTGACAATAAAATGATTTCGGACGCGGCCAAAAGCGGTTAGATTTATCGTGCCCGTCGTCACAGCGGCCCCGAAGAGTCCTGCGCCCTAGAGACTTAAATTCCAAAGGATATGACATGAGCCTGAATCTTGATCCGCAGACTTTCGATCATAYGGCCCAGTCAGTGGATAACGGATCCGGCGCGGCGGCGGCCGGCACCCTGGGGCCCAGCCATACCATCGACCCATGGCATGAGCGCGGCACCGGCAACCAGCCCAACGGCAAGCCGTCCTTCACCATCGATGAAGCTGCGGTACAGTTGACGCGTACGGGTTTGAGCCAGAACGGCGAGGGGGTTCTGAACACACCGGCGACCGTGACCTATGCTTTCCGCGTCTCGGCCTTTACCATGCCTGAGGACACCGGCGGCTTTTCGGTTTTCAGCCCTGCCCAGATCGCCGCGGCGGAACTGGCGCTGTCGACCTGGTCGGATGTCGCCAATGTCACCTTTGTACGTGTCGGTTCCGGCACGTCCGGCCCGCAAGCCTTTTCCAATGCCGCAACCCTCTTGTTCGGCAACTATTCCACCGGCGAAGACTCGGCGGCCGCCTTTGCCTATTATCCCGGCGATAACTCTGCCGGCAGCACCGACAGCGACCTGTGGGTCAATAATACGCTCGACTATAACGCCAATCCGGTCGTGGGTGAGTATGGGCAGCAAGTCCTGGTCCACGAGATCGGCCATACGCTCGGCCTGTCCCACCCCAGCGATTACGACGCCAGCGACACCACCGACCCGACCTATGCCAATTCGGCGCAATATTTCGAGGACTCGCGCCAATATAGCGTCATGAGCTATTTCGGCGGCGTCAATACCGGGGCCGCCTTCCTGTTCTTCTCGTCCGTGCCGATGATGGACGACATCGCCGCGGCGCAACGCCTCTATGGCGCCAATATGACGACGCGGACCGGCGACACGGTCTATGGTTTCAACAGCAATGCCGATCAACCCTGGTATATTGCCCACGATACCACCAATTCCGATCTGGTCTTCTGCGTCTGGGACGCAGGCGGCCACGACACTTTCGATTTTTCACTCTACAGCTCGGATGCGCTGATCGATCTGCGTCAGGGTCATTTCTCGAGCATCGGCAATTCCGTCGGCAACGTGTCCGTTGCCCAGGGCGCGGTCATTGAAGACGCCATCGGCGGCGCCGGCAATGATTTGCTGATCGGCAACGATTCGAGCAATTCGCTGTCGGGCGGCGACGGCGGTGACACCTTGCTGGGCGGCGTGGGTGCCGACCAGCTCGATGGCGGTGCCGGCAGCGATACGGCCACATACCTGTCGGCGGCGGCGGGCGTGCATGTCGATCTCGGCGCCGGCACGGGCGCGGGCAGCGATGCTGAAGGCGACGTCCTGGTCAGTGTCGAGAACCTGGTCGGTTCGGCCTTTGCCGACACGCTCACCGGCAATTCGGGCAATAACAGCCTGACCGGCAGTGTCGGTGACGACGTGCTCGATGGCGGGCTGGGCGCCGACACCATGACCGGTGGCGACGGCAGCGACAGCTACTATGTCGATAATGCGAATGATCTGATTGTTGAAACCGGCAGCGCCGACAGCGCCGCGGACGCTGTTTTTGCCGCCATCGATTTTACCCTTGGCGACACTGTCGAAAACCTGACCCTGCTGACCGGCGGACGCAGCGGCACCGGCAACGCGCTGAACAATGTCCTGACTGGCAATGCTTCGGGAAACAGGTTGTTCGGCATGGCGGGGAATGACACCCTCGATGGTGGCAAGGGTGGCGACGCCATGAACGGCGGGTCGGGTAACGACACCTACTATGTCGACAACAAGGCCGACACCGCGGTCGAGCAAAGCGGGGGCGGTAATGACATCGTCATCAGCTCGGTGTCATATACTATTGGCGCCTTTGTCGAAAAACTGACCTTGACCGGCACCGGCAATACCGCCGGCACCGGCAACACCCTGAACAACACCATTATCGGCAATGACGGCAACAACAAGCTGATCGGCGGCGAGGGCAATGACAATCTGGGCGGCGGCCTGGGTAATGATACGCTCGACGGCGGCAAGGGCGGCGACACCATGAAGGGTGGCCAGGGCGACGACCGCTACTATGTCGACAACAAGCTCGATGTCGTCACCGAATACGGCAATTCCGGCAATGATACGATCGCGATCAATGGTACCTATACCTTGGGCGCCAACATCGAGAACCTGATCCTCACCGGCTCCGGCGTTCGTTTCGGTACAGGCAATACGCTCGATAATCACCTGACCGGCAATGTCGGCAACAACACCTTGGGCGGCGCCGACGGCAATGACGTCATCGATGGCGGCAAGGGGGCCGACACCATGCGTGGCGGGATGGGAGACGACAGTTTCTATGTCGACAATATCGGTGACACGGTCACGGAATATAGTGGCCAGGGCGTCGACAGTGTGTTCAGCTCGGTGAGCTTCATCCTTGGCAACAATGTTGAGAACCTGACCCTGACCGGGGCCGCCAATCTCAACGGAACCGGCAATACCCGCGACAATTTCCTGACCGGCAATGACGGCGACAACAGCCTGGACGGCGGGCGCGGTCACGATGTCCTGACCGGCGGCGTGGGCGCCGATACTTTCGTCTTTGGTTTGAGCAGCGGCGCCGATACCATTGCCGACTTCTCCGCGACCGATGGCGACACGATCGACCTCCAGGCCTACCACGCGCAGGATACGGCGATCTTCACCCAGTTGGGCACCGATACGGTCATAGATTTGGGTGGTGGAAACGTCGTGACCGTACTCAACGCTACTTCCGACGATCCGGGCCTGACCAGCCACATCGTCTGGTGAGGTATAGGCGTTAATGTAAAAATAACTGTTTATTTACAATGCATTAACTATGCATGGCAAAAATCGACATTTATTTTGTCATTAACCTTTGGGTGTCTTTTGCAATTAAGATTTTGGGTGTAAGGCTGAATCCGGGCCTGGGGATAACTGCGCCTGGTCGTTGCGATTTGACGATGATCTTCGATGATCCAACCGGGGTGATGACACATGCGCACGCTGTCCAATCTGAACGTTCAGTCTACCGGCGAAACAACACATTCCGAAACCTTATCCCAGCCCACTGCGGCCCCCGGAGGCACGGCGACGGCGTCGTTTTCGCCGACCAGCGGCAGCGCTACCGGCCTCAGTTCGCTGCTGACACAGACCTTCAATTCCGGCACCGGGCACTGGGAATTCAGCGGCAATGCCGACATTGACGGCGTCCTGATCGGCGCCAAGTGGGAACCGACCACCCTGACCTTCAGCTTCCCGACCACGGGGCTCTATTACGGTCACACCTATTACGATCAGACCTATCCCGATAATCAGGTGCCTTTCAATGCCGCGCAGCAGGCAGCCGCGCGCTACGCTCTCGGTCAGATTTCCGCCTTTACCAACCTGCATTTCACTGAAATTACCGAAACCAGCGGCACCCACGCCAATATCCGTCTGTCCCAAACCGCGAGTACGAACGAGCAGTCGGCCGAGGGCAATTTCCCGTCCGACCTGAGCAGCGCCGGCGATGTTTGGCTCGGGACGACCGGCCAGCCCTTCTACGACGATCCGGAAATCGGCAACTGGGGGCAAACGACGATCCTGCACGAGATCGGCCACGCCATGGGGCTGAAGCACGGCAACGAGGATTATACCACTTCGGATATGTCGACCTATCTCGGCGTCACCGGGCCGCGTTACGGCTCCGCCGCCCTGCCGTCGAGCCACGACGGCCAGGCCTGGTCGGTCATGACCTACCGCTCGGACCCAGGTAATAGTCCCGACACTTTCGAAGGCGACCAGTTCAACCAGGCCCAGACCTACATGCAGGACGACATAGCCGCCCTGCAATATATGTACGGCGCCAATTTCGACACCAATAGCGGCAACTCGGTCTATACCTTCAGCGCCACGACCGGCGAGATGTTCATCAACGGCGTCAGCCAGGGCGTGCCGACCAGCAGTGTCGTGCTGCGGACGGTCTGGGATGGCAACGGCACCGACACTTACGATTTCAGTAACTTCACCGGCAATGAGAGCATTGACCTGCGCGCCGGCGGCTGGTCGACCTTCAACAGCGATCAACTGGCCAATAACCGTGCCTATACCGGCGACATCAATTTCGCGCCGGGCAATGTCGCTAATGCCCTGCTGTATCAAGGCGACCTGCGCTCCCTGATCGAAAACGCCAGCGGCGGTTCCGGCAACGACACCATTATCGGCAACCAGGTCGCCAATGTGCTGACCGGCAATGCCGGCGACGACTATCTCGATGGCGGCCTCGGCAACGACACCCTGGTTGGTGGCACCGGTAATGATACCTATGTCGTCGACTCGGCCGGTGATACCGTCACCGAACTGGCCGGCGAGGGCACGAACGACACCGTCATGGCGTCGGTGACCTATAGCATTAACGGAACGGCCCTCGAAAACCTGGTCCTCACCGGCAGCGCCAATATCGACGGCACCGGCAACGACCAGGACAATATGCTGGTCGGCAATACGGGCATCAACCATCTGACCGGCGGGCTCGGCAACGATACCTATGTTGTTAACAACAGCGGCGACATCGTCACCGAACTGGCCGGCCAGGGTACGGACCTGGTTGACTCAAGCGTGACCTTCACCCTGGACAACAATCTCGAAAACCTGACCCTGATCGGTTTTGCCGCCGTCAATGCCACCGGCAATGCCGGCGTCAATATCATCACCGGCAACACCGCCAACAACATCCTCACCGGCGGTGACGGCAACGACGTCATTAACGGCGGTGGTACCGGCCTCGGCGCTGTCGTCGTCGACTCGGGCCTGCCGGCCCACGATACTGTCGATTCCGCCCTGAAGATCGACCGCTCGGCCTTTTCGCTCAACGCCGATACCGATGTCGCGGACGCTACCACCGTGGCTCACGCCACGGTCCAGGCTACCGGTGACAACCGCTATCACGTCTACAGCTTCGATGTCACAGCGGCGGGCGTTATCGGGTCCTTCGATATCGATGCGACGACGGGCGGTCTCGACACGGTCGTGCGCCTCTACGGGCCGGACGGCCAACTGATCACGTTCGGCGACGACTCGCTGACGACCGACGGCGCGGGCGGCAGCACCGTCAACTACGACTCGCTGTTGACCTATACCTTCCTGGCCGCCGGCACCTACTACATCGAGGTCGCCAATTATGACCAGGCCGTCATCGAGACGGGCATGTCCTATGAGCTCAACATCTCCCTGGCCGGCAACGGGCCGGTCCTGACCGATGACGACAAGCTGGACGGCGGCCTGGGCGCCGACGCCATGACCGGCGGCCTCGGCAACGACACCTATGTTGTCGACAATGTCGGCGATACGGTCGTCGAACAGGCCGGCGAAGGCAATGACACCGTCCAGACCAGCATGACCTACAATCTGGGCGCCAATATCGAGAATCTGACCCTGACGGGGTCGGCCGACCGCAACGGCACCGGCAACGCTCTTGACAATATCCTGACCGGCAACAGCGGCGTCAACCAACTGGTCGGCAGTACCGGCAACGATACCCTGAACGGCGGCGGTGGCGCCGACGTGCTCAAGGGCGGCTACGGCGACGACACCTACTATGTCGACAATGCCGGCGACTCCATCAGCGAATTAAATCTGCAGGGCACCGACCGGGTCTTCACGTCGATCAGCTACACCCTGGCGGCCAATGTCGAAAACCTGAATCTGAGCGGCACCAGCGCCATCGACGGCAGCGGCAATACACTCAACAACATCATCACCGGCAATGATGCCGTCAATACCCTGAGCGGAAATGCCGGCAATGATACGCTGGACGGCGGCAAGGGTGCCGACATCATGAAAGGCGGCGCCGGCAACGACCTCTACTATGTCGAAAATGCCGGCGACATCGTCACGGAATTGGCTGGCCAGGGCACCGACACCGTTTTCGCCACCATCACCTATACCCTGACCGCCGAGACTGAAAACCTGACCCTGACCGGGACGGCGAACCGCAATGGCACCGGCAATGCGCTCGACAATGTCATCACCGGCAATGACGGCGTCAACCAACTGGTGGGCGGCGAAGGCAATGATACGCTCGATGGCGGCCTTGGCAACGATACCCTGAAGGGGGGGCTGGGCAACGACACCTACTATCTCGACTCGAGCGCCGACCTCATCACCGAATATACCGGCCAGGGCACAGATACCGTCTATGCCGGCTTTACCTACAGCCTCGGCAGTACGCTGGAAAACCTGATCTTGACGGGAACCGCCGATCTTAACGGCACCGGCAACAGCCTGGACAACTCACTCACCGGCACCGATGGCGTCAACACCTTGCTGGGCCTGGCGGGCGCGGATATCCTGATTGCCGGCGCCGGTAACGACTTTATCGACGGCGGCAGTGGTATCGACACCCTGAAGGGCGGTGCGGGCGACGACACCTACTATGTCGACAACACCGCCGACGTCATCACCGAGTTGGAAAGCGGTGGCCATGACGCCGTGTTCAGCTCGGCGACCTATACGTTGAGCAGCAATGTCGAATACATCACCCTGACCGGCACCGCCAATATCAACGCCACCGGCAATGCCAGCAACAATATCATCAACGGTAATTCGGGCAACAATACCCTGGTCGGTGGCGCCGGCGAGGACCGGTTGGTCGGCGGCGCCGGTGTCGATACCATGCGTGGCGGCGATGATGACGACAACTACTTTGTCGACAATGCCGGCGACACCGTCTTCGAATATTCCGATCAAGGCTATGACAGCGTGACCTCGTCGGTCACCTACACCCTGGTGGTCAATGTCGAACGCCTGAACCTGGCAGGCTCGGCCAACCTCAACGGCACCGGCAACGGCAGCGACAACCTGATCGTCGGCAATACCGGCAACAATACCCTGCTGGGCCTGTCGGGGGCCGATACCCTGGTCGGCGACGAAGGCAATGACGTGCTCGATGGCGGCACCTTCACCGACATCATGAAGGGCGGTAAGGGTGACGATGTCTACTATGTCGACAATACGGGCGACGTTGTCACCGAATATACCGGTCAGGGCAACGACCTGGTCTACAGCTCGGCGACCTTCGTATTGGGCGCCAATGTCGAAAAGCTGATCCAGACCGGCACGGCCAATATCAATGGTACCGGCAATACGCTCGACAACAGCCTGGTCGGCAACGACGGCAATAATGTCCTCGACGGGCGGGCGGGCGCGGATACCCTGAAGGGCGGCCTGGGCAACGACAGCTATGTCATCGACAATGTCGGTGATATCGTCATCGAATATTCCAATTCCGGCATCGACTCGGTCAGTTCGTCACTGACCTATACCTTGACGACCAACGTCGAAAACCTGACCTTGACCGGGACTAGCGCCGTCAACGGAACGGGCAATGGTATCGACAACGTCATCACCGGCAACGGCCAGGCCAATATACTGACCGGCGGCTCCGGCAACGATACGCTGACGGGCAATGGCGGCAATGATACGCTGACGGGCGGTTACAACGCCGATATCTTCGTCTTCGGCCACAGCAATGGCGCCGACACGATCACCGATTTCTCGGCCAGCCAGGGCGACACGATCGACCTGCATGCCTACAGTAACGGCGTGGTCAATGGAGGTGGAGTCGTCATCACCCAGGTTGGCGCCGATACGCTGATCAGCTTCAATGGCACCAACCAGGTCACGGTCCTGCATACCAACGCCACCAATGCGGATTTCCTCAGCCACATTGTTTGGTAATAGGTCCACCGGCTCGGCTTGTTGAACCGCCCTGAACAATGTTAGGTTCGCCTCAGGCGCTCGCAATGTGGGCGAATGGGAGGCGAAGCCATGACTGTAGTGTTGGGTGAAGAGAGTGAAGCCCTGGTCAATACGACGACGGCCGGGGGGCAGTACGGTTCGGCCGTAACCGCCCTGAAAGGCGGTTACTATGTCGTCACCTGGACGTCCAGCGATGGCACCAGCGCCGGCGTTTACAGCCAGATCTACGACGCCGACGGCAATCCGGTCGGCAGCGAATCCTGGGTCAACACCGAAACCTTGCACGATCAGGGCGCGCCGGCGATCACCGCGCTCGACGACGGCGGTTACGTCATCGTATGGCAAAGCCTGGGGCAGGACGGCAGCGGCAACGGCATCTATCTGCAACGCTTCGACGATCAAGGTGCGTTTGTCGGCCTGGAAACTCAGGTCAATACCACGACCGCCAACCAACAGGTCCTGCCGAGCGTGGCCGGGCTCGACGATGGCGGCTATGTCGTGACCTGGTCCAGTTTCGGCCAGGACGGCGGCGGTTGGGGCATCTTTGCCCAGCGCTATGACGATCAAGGCGTGGCCGTTGGCAGCGAGACCCAAATCAATACCTATCACGTCAATAACCAGACCGCGCCGGTCGTTACGGCCTTGCTGGACGGCGGCTATGTCATCGCCTGGCAAGGCGCGGCCGAGGATGGCAGCGGCAATGGTATCTACGCGCAAGCCTATGATGCCGACGGCAATACGGTCGGCGGTGAAATTCATGTCAGCACGGAAACCGCCGACGACCAGAGCCGCCCCGTCGTGGCGGCCTTAAGCGACGGCGGCTATGTCGTCACCTGGATGAGCCATGGCCAGGATGGTGACGACTGGGGTATCTATGCCCAACAATATGATGCGTCGGGCACAAGTGTCGGTACGGAACAGCATGTCAGCACGACGATCGCCGGGCCTGAGGAAAGGCCCTCGGTAACCGGCCTGGCCGATGGCGGCTATGTCATCGCCTGGCAAGCGCCCGATGTCGACGGCCATACCATCTATTCGCAGCGTTACGACGCCACCGGCGCCGCCGTTGGATCCGAGACCGCGGTCGCTGACGACAGCCACGACCAGTTCGACGTCTCCATTACCGGCACGGCCGACGGCGGCTATGTTGTTACCTGGACCACCGATGACGGCAGCGGCGCCGGCATCCAGTCGGTCCGCTACGGCGTCACCGGCACGGTCGATCAAACCGGAGACGCCACCGCCAATACGCTAGACGGCACCGGCGTCGAGGCGCATCTGGCCGGGCTCGCCGGTGACGACATCTATATCGTCGACAGCCACAGCGACGTCGTTGTCGAAGCGGACGCAGAGGGCACAGACACCGTCCAGACCCATGTCGATGACTATACCTTAACGGCCAATGTCGAAAACCTGACCCTGTTGTCGGGCGCCCTCGAAGGCCACGGCAACAGCCTCGACAATATTCTCATCGGCAACAGCGCTGACAATGTCCTGCATGGCTATGCCGGCGACGATACGCTGGACGGCGGTACCGGCGGCGACACCATGATCGGCGGCACGGGCGACGACACCTATGAAGTCGACAGCGTCGGCGACACCATCGTCGAACATGCCGGCGAAGGCTACGACCTTGTCGAGTCCTCGATCAGCTATGTCCTGGGCGCCAATGTCGACGACCTGACCCTGATCGGCAACAATAACGACAGCGGCGAGGGCAACGCGCTCGACAATTTCCTGACCGGCGACGCCAGCGACAACCAGCTGTTCGGCGACGATGGCGACGACTATATCTGGGGCGGCGGCGGTACCGACGACCTCTATGGCGGCGACGGCGACGACACCTATATCGTCGACAATGCCACGACCACGATCCATGAAAATGCGCATGAAGGTATCGACGGCGTCATCGCCCTGGTCACCTACACCCTGACGGCCAATGTCGAAGACCTGCAGATGGATACCAGCAGTTCCGACAATAATGACGCCACCGGCAATACCCGCAGCAATATCATGGTCGGCAATCAGGGCGACAATTCGATCTGGGGCCTCAGCGGCGACGACGTCTTAAGCGGCCTGGTCGGTCACGATACGCTGTATGGCGGCATCGGCGACGATCTTTACGTCATCTATGATGCCGACGCCGTCATCGTCGAAAACGACGGTGAGGGCACGGACGACACTGTCGACACCTATGTCACCTATACGCTGAGCGATCATGTCGAGAACATGCAACTCGATGGCAGCGACAATATCGACGGTACCGGCAATAGCGGTGACAACTATATCGCCGACAATTTCGGCGACAATGTCCTGACCGGCGGCGACGGCGACGACACGCTCGACAGCCTCTACGGCACCGACACCCTGATCGGCGGCCTGGGCGACGACACCTATTATCTCGCCGACGCGACGACCATCGTTCAGGAAAATGTCGGCGAAGGCACCGACTGGGAAGGCGCCGAGTTCAGCTTTACCCTGGCCGACAATGTCGAGAACCTGTTCCTGATCGACGGCGCCGGCGATATCGACGGCACGGGCAATGACCTCGACAATGTCCTCGAAGGCAATGAAGGCGACAATGTTCTCGACGGCGGCCTGGGCAGCGACACGGTCGATTACAGCTTCGAAAGTGCCCGCGTCCTGGTCTATCTCGACATCGGCCAGGCCACGGGAGCGACCAGCGGCACGGACACGCTGGTCTCGATCGAAAACGCCACTGGCAGCTTCTTCAACGACCTTCTCGTCGGCGACGCCAACGCCAATATCCTCGACGGCTGGATTGGCGACGACCAGATGCAGGGCGGCGCCGGCGACGACATCTACGTCGTCGACTCCTATCACGACATTGTCCGCGAAAACATCGGCGAAGGCACCGACACCGTCACGGCCGAGGTCGATTACAAACTGTCGGCCAATGTCGAAAACCTGACCCTGACCCTGAGCGCCCTGTTGGGCACGGGCAACGACCTGAACAACACGATCACCGGCAATGACAACAATAACGAACTGCACGGCAAGGACGGCAATGACACGCTGGACGGCGGCACCGGCGGCGATTCGATGTACGGCGAGGGCGGCGACGACACCTATGTCGTCGACGATATCACCGACGTGGTCTCGGAACTGTCGCACGGCGGCGACGCCGGCGGCACCGATACGGTCCAGGCTTCCATCAGCTACCATCTCGGCAGCTTTGTCGAAGACCTGGTCCTGACCGGGACGAGTGCCCTCAGCGGCTGGGGCAACAGTGCGGCCAACAGCCTGACCGGTAATGTCGGCAGCAATGTCCTGCACGGCGGTGGCGGCAACGACACCCTGGACGGCGGGGGCGGCAGCGATACCCTGTATGGCGAAGCCGGCGACGACACCTATGTGGTCGCCAACACCACGACCAAGGTGTCGGAATATCAATACGGCGTCGATGCCGGTGGTACCGACACGGTTGAGGCCTCGGTCAATTTCGCCCTCGGCAAGTTCGTCGAAAACCTGACCCTGACCGGCACGGCGATTTCGGCGACCGGCAACGGCCTGGCCAATACCCTTATCGGCAATGGCGAGGACAATATCATCGACGGCCACGCCGGCGCCGACACCCTGACCGGTGGTTCGGGCGCGGACACTTTCGTCTTTGGACTATGGAACGGGGCCGACATCATCACCGACTTCTCGGACACGGAAGGCGATACGATCGACGTCACCGCCTGGCACCTGGCCAATGCACCCGTCATCACCTATGTCGGCGGCGACGCGGTCATTACGCTCAGCGCCAGCAACACCATCACCATCCAGAACGCCACGCCTGGCGACCCGGACATCGCCTCGCATATTCTGTGGTAGCTAGTTGGCTGTGGTAGTTAGCTAGCGCGCTGGATCTCGCCCAGATCGCCTTCGCTGATCGTCAGCTTGCGGTCGCGGCGCATCATGTCGTCGATCGCGGCCTGGGCGACGGGCCTCGAGAAGATGTAGCCCTGGATGATGTTGCAGCCGGTCTGGCGCAGGATATTCTTCTGGGCCCGCGTCTCGACGCCCTCGGCGACGATGTTGAGGTTCAGCGCCTTGGCCAGCTTGACGATGGCGCGGATGACCGCTTCGGCTTCCGGATCGACGCCCAGGTTCGACACGAACGAGCGGTCGATCTTGATCTTGTCGACCGGATAGCGGCTGAGATAGCCGAGCGACGAATAGCCGGTGCCGAAATCGTCGAGCGCGATCGAGAAGCCGATATGACGCAGGTCGCGCAGGATCATCTGGGTGGTGTGGTCGTCATTGAGCAGGACGCCTTCGGTGATCTCGATCTCGATCTGTTCGGCCGGTGTCGCGGTTTCGATCAGCAAGGCCTTGATCTCGCTCAGGAAGCTGGTACTGCGCAGTTGCGTCGCCGAGACGTTGACAGCGACCTTCAGGCCCGGCCAGCGCTTGGCGTCGGTCATGGCGCGGCGCATGACCAGGGCGCCGAGGTCGTGCATCAGACCGCATTCTTCGGCCAGGGGAATGAAATAGGACGGCGATACCGGGCCGCGAGTCGGGTGCGTCCAGCGGCACAGGGCTTCGACCCCGACAATATTGCCGAAATGGTCGACCTGGGGCTGGTAGACGACGTCGATGTCTTCGACATGGATGGCTTCACGCAGGCCGGTTTCCAGCGTCTTGCGCAGCTTGATCGTCGCGTCCATTTCGACTTCGAAGAAGGCGTACTGGCCGCGGCCGGCATCCTTGGCGCGGTAAAGCGCAAGATCGGCCTGGCGCAGCGCTTCGGCCGGCTCCATGTCGCCGTCGTGCAGCAGGGTGACGCCAATCGAGCATGACGAGAAGACCTGGCCGCTTTCCAGCGTCACGGTGCCGGTCAGGCCTTCCAGGACGCGCTTGGCCAGGGCCGCGGCGCTCAGGCCGTCGGTATCGGTTTGGATAATGACGAATTCGTCGCCGCCCAAACGGGCCAGCGTGTCGCACGAACGGATCATGGCGCCGATCTTCGCGGCATTGTGACGGATCAGTTCGTCGCCGGCCAGATGACCCAGCGTATCGTTGACGTCCTTGAAGCGATCGAGGCCGATGCACATGACGGCGACATTGCCGCCCTGTCGCGCCAGCCGCTCGCACGCCTGGTTGAGGCGGTCGGCGAACAGGGTGCGGTTGGGCAGGCCGGTCAGGCTGTCGTGCAGCGCCATATGCTTGGCCTTGGCTTCGCTGGCGATCAGGCCGCGCGCCGCCTTCTGGCTTTGGTGCAGCAGGACCAAAGCGACCAGGCCGAGGCCGAGCGAAATCATCAGAACGGGCCCAAGCGTCCGCACGAACAGGGTCCGGCCCGGCGTATCCGGCATCCAGGTCAGCTCAGCCAGGACATTACCCGTGCTGTCGTCGCGGAAAGCCACCGAGGCCGAACCTTCCGGACGAACCTGGCCCGGACGCAGCAGATGGATGTCCGACACCATATAGCGTTGCGACAGGGCGATCAGTTCGTCGCTCGACAGTTCGTGGGTGCCGATGGCAACGAAGGGCGTATAGCTCAAAAGCTTCTGGTCGGCGCTGTCGGGCAGCAACAGGCTGGCCCCGACGATATAGATGTGGCCGCCAATGGCCATCAAACGGCCGGAATGGTCGCTCGATGCATTATAGGACAGGCCGCGACTGCGGCGGTCATTGTATTGTGCGCGCAAATTGTCGACCAGCGGCATGGTTTCCTTGGCCAATCCGGCCACGACGGAATGATCGACTTCCTGGCCGTTGCGATAGGCGAAGCGAATCTGGCCCTTATCGTCTAGCAGGACATTGGATTCGAAATTGAGGAAGCTTTGGAAATAGCGGCCGATATTGTCGCGGACCCACTTGTCCTTATACTTGACAGCGGTGCTCTCGACGGCTTCGTCCCAGATGGTGATCGGAGTCATCAGCTGCGAATGGTCGTCTGCCATCTGGTTGAGGCCCAACCGGACGAGACTCTCTTCGCGGGTGCGTGACATGACGTCGGCCTGATCGGCCCACACCCACAAACTGCCCACCAAAGCACAGACGGCCACAATGACAATCAAGGCCATAGGGGCGAGCAGTTTTAGTTCGCTTGTATTGCGTTTCACCAAGGCCTCATTCTGAGGTAATAATCATTTTACCTTTGAAACTATAAGCGAAAGGTCTTAAATTAAGGCAAACACATGTCATTTTCATTTAAACACTTCTTAACACTTGCGTGCCGCGAATTTCTCACGACAACACCTGTTTAAACCTTGACGGCAAAGGGATTGAGCGCCATGCAGCCTGCCGGCGATGGTTAATGTGCGAAAGGCTGTCATGAAACTGTTTATCAATTCGGCGTCCCCCTTTGCCCGCAAGGCGCGCGTCGTTATTCGCGAAAAAGGCCTGCTGGCACGGACCGAGGAGGTCCATGTCGTACCCGTCGAAAGCCACCCCGACCTGACCGGCGCAAATCCGGTGGCCCAGATACCCGCCCTGATCGACGACGACGGCACGGCCTGGTCCGACAGCGCATTGATCGCCGCCTGGCTGGACGTTGAGGGCGAGGGGCCGCGTCTTCTGCCCGACATGGGAGACCCCTATTGGGCGATACGCAGGCTGGAAGTGGTGGCGGCCGCTATCCTGGAAATGACGGTCAAGATGGTGCTGGAATATCGCCGCCCGGAAAACGAGCGTTCGCCCTTCTGGCTCAAGCGCTGGGAGGAGGGCTTGCGCCGCGGTTTCGAACGCGCCGAAGCCATTTGCCCGGGCCCTAACGTTTTCAATCTCGGCACCATCACCCTGGCCATCGCCGCCACCTATGCCGACTTCCGCTACCCACACATCGATTGGCGCGCCATGGCACCGAAAACTGCCGCCCTCCAAGCCGAACTCGAAAAACGCCAAAGCTTTATCGACACTTACCCGAAATAGTTATAGAGCGAAGCGACAAAACCTCCATTCGCCCGCGCCGTTTACGGCGGTGGGAGGGGCATTCCTTCTACTTACCCAAAACCCTGAAAAGACCAACCCGTGATACACCTTCCCGACGCCAAGCTTGAACAGGTCATGGATCGCTTCCGCATGATCGAGGCGCGGATGGAATCCGCCACCGACGGCACGGAAATCGTCAAGCTGTCGAAAGAACACGCCGAGATCAAGCCGGTCTTCGACGCCGTCGCCCGCCTGCACAAGGCCCGCCATCAGGTGCCCGAACTGGAAGAGATGGTGGCGCTGAACGATCCCGACCTGTCGCCCCTGGCCCAGGACGAACTGGACGAGCTTAAGGTCACGTTACCCGAGCTCGAACACGGCGTCGCCCTGCTGCTGGCGCCTCAGGACAAGGACGTCCATGCCTCGGCCATCCTCGAAGTCCGCGCCGGCACTGGTGGCGACGAAGCCGCCATCTTTGCGGGCGACCTGTTCCGCATGTACAGCCGCTACGCCTCTAATCAGGGCTGGAAGGTCGAAATCGACTCGGTCAGTGAAGGCGAAATGGGCGGCTACAAGGAAATCATCGCTTCGGTCACCGGCGACGGCGTCTTCGGCAAGCTGAAGTTCGAGTCCGGCGTCCACCGCGTCCAGCGCGTGCCGGCGACCGAAACCCAGGGCCGCATCCATACCTCGGCGGCGACGGTCGCCGTCCTGCCCGAAGCCGAGGACGTCGAGATCGAGATTCTCGACAAGGATATCCGCATCGACACCTACCGCGCCTCGGGTTCCGGCGGTCAGCACGTCAACAAGACGGACTCCGCCGTACGTATCACCCACATGCCGTCGGGCATCGTCGTGACCTCGTCGGAAAAGTCGCAGCACATGAACCGCGCCATCGCCATGCGCAATCTGAAGGCCCGTCTGTACGACCAGCAGCGCACGGCGCTCGACACGGCGCGTTCGGACGCCCGTAAGAGCCAGGTCGGCTCCGGCGACCGCAGCGAACGTATCCGTACCTATAATTATCCGCAGGGCCGGGTGTCGGATCACCGCATCAACCTGACCCTTTACAACCTGCCGGCCTTTATGGAAGGCGACATGGACCAGATGATCAATGCTTTGATCAACGAAGATCAGGCCGAACGTCTGGCCATGCTTGAGGAAGAGCTGGGTTAAGGTTATGGTGCTCCCGTACATAAGGGGGTTATCATGCTGAAATTGATCAATGGAATTTTTGTAATCGCCGCGGTCGGCGTGCTGATGGGGCTGATCTTCATGGTCGGCCAAGCCCAGGCGCAGGGCGAAGACATTATGGGCGCGGTCATGGATCGCTGGTATCTGCCGGCGGCCTTCGTCGCGACCGTGATGGGCGCCCTGATCACCAACCGCAAGCCGCGTCAGGCGTAGCGCAGGTCATGGCGATCGATCCGGTCAGAGAAAAACACGAAACCTGGGTAAAGGGCATCATATCCATTTTTGTTTGGTCGGTGTTTGCGTTTCTGCTGTGGAGTGGCTTGCAGCATCACCAAGCATGGGATGATTTTGTGCGCGAGTACTGGATTTGGCCGATGCTGGCAGTCAGCACCCTGCCATGGAGATGGTCACCCACCGCAGCCAGTTTGATTTTTCCGATTCTGGCCTGGGTGGAGTTTCATGACAAATCGCTCACCACGGAAACGCTTCGTCACCTGTCCCTAGTCAACTGGTGCCTGGTGTTCGCTAACCTTCTTTGTATCATCTTCCTGATGTTATTTCTCTATGGGATGGTTTTGGGCAAACGGCCAATTTCGGAAAAGCTGGCATCGTGAAAAGGCCTGCCCATGAACCCTGAAGGTCTCATCTCCGCCCTGTGGCGCCACCCAATCAAGGGCTTCACGCCAGAACCGGTGACTGAGGCCATGCTGTGCCCGGACGACTTCTTCCCGTTCGACCGGCTCTATGCTCTCGAGGTCGGACCGGTCGGCTTCGATCCGCAAAATCCCAAAACCATCTCCAAGATGAAGTTCGCCGTTCTGGCGCGTTTCGCCGCGGTCGCCCGCTTGCGCACCCGCTACAACGAATATGACGACAGCCTCGACATCACCGATGAGGACGGCAAGTCGTGGGCCTTCGACCTGGCCAGCGAGGCCGGCCGCCACAGCCTGGCCCGTCACATCGAGACCGTCCTGGCGCGCCACGAAGAATACGATCCGGTCGCCCAGCCGCTGAACCTGCTGACCGCGCCCGATTACGACCACATCCACAGCCATTTCCGCTTCACCGATTCCGGTCGAGGCTTCGTTTCCTTCCTCAATCTCAACTCCGTGCGCGATCTTGGCCAACGCATCGGCAAGGACCTCGATCCGCTGCGGTTGCGCGCCAATATCTGGGTCGAGGACTGGCGCGCCTTCGACGATCACGCCTGGGTCGGCCACCATATCCGCGCCGGCGAGGAGGGGCCCGAGTTCGAGATCCTCAAACCGATCGTCCGCTGCGTCGCCACCCATGTGAACCCTGAGACCGCCGAGAAGGATATCGACGTCTGCACGTCACTATGGGAGCAATACGGCCACCGCGATTGCGGCATCTATGCCCGTATCGTCAAGGGCGGAACCCTGCGTCCCGGCGACCGGCTTCACGTATCGCGCACTTGACTTGGGGGCTCAGGCTTTTATAGCCATGGCATCCTCCCCACATGTCGAAAGGTGCCCCATGCCCAAGCTTATCCTTCTCCGTCACGGCCAAAGCCAGTGGAACCTGGAAAACCGCTTTACCGGTTGGGTCGACGTCAACCTGACAGCGGAAGGCGAAGCCCAGGCGACGCGCGGCGGCGAGCTGATGAAGGCCGACGGCATCCATGTCGACCGCGCCTTTACCTCAGTCCTGACCCGCGCCATGCGAACCTGCGAGCTGGCTCTGGCGGCCGCCGGCGAGTCTCACGTGCCGGTGGTCAAGGACTGGCGCTTGAATGAGCGCCACTATGGCGGCCTGACCGGTCTCGACAAGGCCGAAACCGCCGCCATCCACGGCGACGAACAGGTCAAGATCTGGCGCCGTTCCTACGACGTGCCGCCTCCGCCGCTCGCCGCCGACAGCCCTTATGATTTCAAGAACGATCCGCGCTATGCCGGCGCCACCCTGCCGGACACCGAAAGCCTGAAGACGACCCTGGACCGCGTCCTGCCGTTCTGGGACGAAACGATCGTGCCGGTCCTGAAGCGCGGCGAAACCGTCCTGGTCGCCGCCCACGGCAACTCGATCCGCGCCATCATCAAGTCCCTGTTCAGCCTCAGCGACGAGGCCATCCTCGACGTCGAAGTCCCGACCGGCAATCCTTTGGTCGTCGAACTGGACGCCCAACTGAAGCCCCTCAGCGCCCGCTATCTCGACGAAGCCCGCGCCAATCCGCTGCCCGCCATCTAAACTAGGATCTGCAACAATCCCTTCTCCCCTCAGGTGGGGAGAGGGGACAAGGCTAACGTTTAGCTTCCTTAACGGTGCCACGAGTATGAAGCCTCCCAGACGCAGACGGACAAAGCTAACGGCTCTGGCGAAAGCGTTACGCAAGGTTAATAACGCTGCGCAAGACAGTTTATGGCGTGTTATTCGCAACCGGCAGATTGACGATTGGAAGTTTCGTCGAGAATTTCCAATCAAGCCCTATATTGCCGACTTTGCCTGTATTGACTTAATCTGGTCGTGGAATTGGATGGCAGCGGGCATATCGGAAGCCGTAGAGACTCTGCCCGAAATACTTTTATGACAAACAGCGGGTGGTCGGTAGCACGCTTCCCAAGCGGCCAGGCACAGGGAAGCTGTGAACAGGTAGTGGATACTCCTATCGCTATTATAGATGGACGCGTGGCCACAAATATTAACTCACGTGATTTTCAATTCTATAAGGGAAAGCTCATGACAGACTCGGGCGACTCCATTTCTTCGGTAAACGGAGCGAGGGGGCTTTTCAGCGACTCCGACACCGCCTTCATGCGTCGCGCCATAGCCCTGACCCGTCCCGGCAAAACCTGGCCCAACCCCAGCGTCGGCTGCGTCATCGTCAGGGACGGGGCTATCATCGCCGAAGGCACGACCGGTGACGGCGGGCGCCCCCATGCCGAGGAGATCGCCCTGACCGTAGCGGGCGATGCCACAGGCGCAACGGCCCATGTCACCCTCGAACCCTGCGGCTGCCGCTCGACCGGCGCTCCGTCCTGCTCCCAACGCCTCGTTGAAGCCGGCATAGCCCGCGTGGTCTATGCATGCGAAGACCCGTCGCCTTTCGCCTCCCATGCCGGCCCCGAACGCCTGAAATCGGCCGGCATCCCGATCGAATCCGGACTTCTCGCTGACCAGGCCAAGCATCTGATTGCACCGACCGCCTATTTCCACACCACAGGCCGGCCCCTGGTCGAAGCCAGCCCCACACCCGACGGCTTCGACGCCGACTTCATCCCAATGAGCGACGATCTCCCCGCCGAACTGGCCGCCTGGGCCGCCAAAGGTTACCGTCACCTCCGTGTCGAACCGGGCTCCGAGCTGGCCGCCCGCCTGCGCCAGCTGGGCTACCTGACTGAATAGGCCCAATTTTTTAAGACTTTTGTGTCAAAACGGAACTTCTTGAAGTACGAGTGGGAAGCCAAACCGTAATGAACGCCACGGCAGGCCAGGGCCGATATACCAAGCTGTCACAGGCTCAGGTCGATCAGATCTGCCTGAAGCACGAGCGGTTTGTCACCATGAAACCGGGCGGCGGCCGCGCCGTTTTCGCCTGGTGCGACCTGTCGGGCCTCAGCCTGAAAGGCCGCGTCATCAAGGACGCCGACTT
This sequence comes from Asticcacaulis sp. P2_B1, assembly GCF_056404915.1. NCBI lineage: Bacteria > Pseudomonadati > Pseudomonadota > Alphaproteobacteria > Caulobacterales > Caulobacteraceae > Asticcacaulis > Asticcacaulis sp. P2_B1. The sequence continues at coordinate 372,005 of NZ_JBFUDD010000003.1, forward strand.
CACCGCCGCCATCCTGTCCGACTGCGATATGAGCGGCTGCGTGCTCGACACCTCCAACCTGTTTTGCGCCGATTTGCAGCTGGCCAACCTGACCGGGGCCAGCCTGCGCCGTGTCGACCTGCGCGGCGCCTGCCTGCGCGGCGCCAACCTGTCGAACTGCGATCTCTACGAAGCCGACCTGCGCGAAGGCGCCCTGGCCCTGCCCGATAAACAGGCCGGCCTGGCCTATGTCGAAATCTCGATGCGCTCCAGCGAAGCGACCTATGCCAATCTGCGCGGCGCCAATCTCGAACGCTCGAAACTGTCCGGCATCCAGGCGATGAAGGCCGACTTCACCGACGCCACCATGAAGTCGTGCAAACTGGTCCGTGCCAATCTGAAACAGGCGATCATGGACAATGTCGACTTGGCCGGCGCTGACCTGTCCGGCGCCGACTTTACCGGCGCCTCGCTGAAGGACGCCGTCATGATCGGCGCCAAGACCGACATGATGCGCACCGAACAGGCCGATATGTCTGGCGTCCTGACCGACAAGATCGTCGGAACCGACGTCAAATCCCTGCCCTATGGTGAGATGCTGCAGGACCACGCCCTGTGGGTCGACACACTCGGGAAATCGGGCAAGCCCTCGACCTTCGATCGCGCCGATCTGCGCGCACTGGGGCAGATCCGCGGCCTCAACCTGACCGCCCTGTCGGCCAAGGGCGCCATCTTCTACGGCCTCGACATGCGCAATGTCCAGCTCCAGGGCGCGCACTTGGAAGAGGCCGACCTGCGCAACTGCAATCTGACCGGCGCCGACCTGCGCGGCGTCCGCATGGCCCGGGCCCGGCTCGATGGCGCCAATCTCGAAGGCGTCAAGCTTGGCGCGCTGAAGATCGACGAAACACGTTTATTGCCGGCGGACCTGCGCGATGCCCGCATGCGCGGTGTCAACCTGGCCGATGCCGACCTGAAACTGGCGCGGCTCGAAGGCGCCGATCTGTCGCGCGCCAATCTCGAAGGCGCCTCGATGAAGCTTGAAGCGCTGGAACACGCCACCTGCGTCGGTCTGCGCGGCCGATTAGCAAGCTAATGACATTCCAAATGCGAAGCATTTGGCAAGGGCGACTGCCCGCCGCCGCCTATGCGGCGAGCCTCGCGGCGTTTGAGCATTAAAAAGTATACTGACATTTTTTGGCAGTAGTGACGTGTAATTCTTGTCTCCTGACAACCATGGGAGATGAACATGACCATTCATGGCAGTTGCCATTGCGGCGCCACCAAATTTACCGTCGAGGCCGAGCCCACTTCGCTGACCCAATGCACCTGCAGCATCTGCTCGAAAAGCGGCGGTCTGTGGGCCTATTACAAGCCTGATCAGATCACGTTCGAGCCGTCGAAATCGACGGCGACCTATCGCTGGCAAAGCATGATCGTCGAACATAATTTTTGCCCGACCTGCGGCTGCACGACCTATAACCGCTCGCCGGACTGGTCGACCGGCTCGCCCGACTTCGCCAATATCAATATTTCGGTCAATGCCCGGCTGTTCGACGATTTCGACTACAGCCAGGTTCCGGTTACCGTCCTCGACGGAAAGAACCTGTGGTAAAATTCTGGCTGGCCGTGGCCTGCGCCGAACACGTCCGGCGTGGGCGCAGCGAAGGCTTCATGCAGGTCAATCACGGCAAGCAAGGCCCACTGAAACGCATGAAGCCGGGCGACGGCATCGTCTATTATTCCCCGTCGCAGAAGATGGGCGCCAAGGACGGTTTCCAGAGCTTTACCGCCATCGGTACGATCAAGGACGGGGAGCCTTACCAGGGCTTCATGTCGGAAGGTTTCCAACCCTTCCGCCGCGACGTCGCCTGGCTGGATGGCCACGAACAGCCGATCAAGCCCTTGCTCGCTAAACTCGACCTGACACGCGACAAAAATTGGGGCTACAGTCTGCGCTTCGGTGTGCTGGAACTCAGCGCCGCCGATTTCACGACGATTGGGGAAGCGATGGGAGACGGTCATGGCCTATAGCGAACTTACTGCCATGCGCATACGCGACGCCCTTCAGGCCGGCGGCGTTACGACCAGCGAAAAGCGCATGATGGGCGGCGTGATCTTCATGATCGCCGGCCATATGCTGATGGGACTGAAGACACTCAAAACCGGCCAGGAGCAGTTCATGTTCCGCGTCGGCAAGGACAATGAGGATAAGGCCCTGGCCATAACCGGCACCCGCCCCATGGTCCACGGCGACCGCCGGATGCCGGGCTTTCTTTTCGTCCTGGAAGACGATTGTCCGGCGGAGGCCTTCACCTCGCTGATGGCCATGGCGTGCGATTACGTTTCATCCCTGCCGCCCAAATAAAAAGACCCCCGGCTTGTCGTCCGATACGTCGCCGGGGGAGGGGCGGGACGATCGAAGGGGCCGGAGGTCAGGGGGATCAGGGAAAAAACGAAAGTAGAAACTTCCCCGGGACGCCTATCCCGGGAAAGGGGTAGAGATTACTCGGCGGCCTGCAACACAGGCGCGGAGTCGTTCGCCGAAGTCTTGATCGCGATCGTCTTCGGCTTCTTGGCTTCCGGAATCTCGATCGTCAGTTCGATCGACAGAAGGCCGTTGGCCAGGTCGGCGCCGGTGACGCGGATATGATCGGCCAACTGGAAGCGACGCTCGAACGAACGTTCGGCTAGGCCACGATGCAGGAAGGTGCGATTGGCTTCATCGCCGTCCTTCTTGCCGGTGACGGTCAGGACGTTTTCCTTCACTTCGATATTGAGCTGTTCGGGCTTGAAGCCGGCGACAGCCACTTCGATGCGGTAGGAGTCGTTGGCGCCTTCACCTTCGGCAGCCAGGCGCTCGATATTGTACGGCGGCCAGCCCGGCGCGGCTTCCGTGCGGGCGGCGCTGTCGAGCAGGTTGACCAGGCGGTCGAAGCCGACGGCGGAACGGTAAAGGGGGGAAAAATCGATAGCAGTACGCATAGGGCTCTCCTTCAAGAAGCGAGGCAATACAGGCGCGTCATCGCAACCCGTAAAGGTTTGATTTGGTTGAACATCCACGTCCCCATATGGGCAACGCTGCCAACCAGAAGACCCGGTGTCGGCGCCTTCGCTTTATGATTTGGTAGCGACTTTTTGCCGTTCAAGAGGCAGGTGCGAAAATTCTTCCTCAACCTCGGCCGCGGTCAGTAGCGCGTGGTGATGATCTTCCTCCGCCAGCAGTCGCACAGCCTCCAGGGCCGCTTGACAGCCCATACCGGCGGCTGTGACGGCCTGGCGATAGACGTCGTCGGTAACGTCGCCGGCGGCGTAGACGCCGGGGATCGAAGTCTTCGGCGTGCCGGGCTCGACGACCAGATAACCGCCGGTCTTGGTTTCCAACTGGCCTTCGAACAGGCTGGACGCCGGCGCGTGGCCGATGGCGATGAAGACGCCGTCGAGATCGATGACGCGATGTTCGCCGGTCTGGACGTTCTCCAACCGGACGCCGGTGACACCCATACCGCCGAATTCATTGCTTTCGCCAAGGATTTCATCGATCGCTACGTTCCAGATCGGCTCGATCTTCGGATCGTGCATCATGCGCTCGATCAGGATTTTCTCCGCGCGCAGCTGATCGCGGCGATGGAAGAGATAAACCTTGGAAGCGAACTTGGTCAGGAACAGCGCCTCTTCGACGGCTGTATTACCGCCGCCGACCACGGCCACGACCTTGTTGCGATAGAAGAAGCCGTCGCAGGTCGCGCACGCCGAGACGCCGAAGCCCTGATAGGTCTTTTCCGACTCGATCCCCAGCCATTTGGCCTGGGCCCCGGTGGCGATGATGACGGTCTCGGCCAGGAATTGCGCGCCGCTTTCGGTTTCCAGCAGGAACGGCCGCTTGGACAGATCCGCCTTGGTAACGATCTCGCCGATGACTTCCGTGCCCATATGGACGGCCTGGTCGCGCATCTGGTCCATCAGCCATGGGCCCTGCACGACCTCGGCGAAACCCGGATAGTTTTCGACATCGGTGGTGATGGTCAGCTGTCCGCCGTCCTGGGGGCCCGTGAAGATGATCGGCGCCAACAGGCCACGTGCCGCATAGATGGCGGCGGTCCAGCCGGCAGGGCCGGTGCCGATAATGGCGCAACGAACGGAGCGGGGTGCTGACATGGGACTCTCGGAATCGCTAAAGGTTAACAGCCCTCTAGATAGGAACTGTCACCGCGATTGTCACGATGAATCCCGGCGGGCACGCTGCTTTTCGAAAACCTTACATCCTCGACGGGCTCCCCGTATCTCAAAAGTTTTTTGCCTGCGGTAATCTTGCTCTCGATCCGCACTTTGCGGGCTGTCAATATAAAGGGTACGAATATGCACGAACAACAGGTTGGATGGCTGCTGGCCATCATCGTCGGCGCCGTCGCCGGTTGGGCCGCCGAACAGATCATGAAGTCCAATCAAGGGCTTCTGATGAACATCATTATGGGTATTGTCGGCGCCATCGTCGCCAACGCTCTTTTCGCCATGATCGGTATCGGTTTCGGCGGTATTCTGGGTTACCTCATCGCCGGTATCGTCGGCGCCTGTATCCTGATCGCGGTCGGACGTATGCTCAGCGGTCGACGCGTCTAAGCGAAGACAATCTTGTTAGAAAGCGGCGAGGGCTCAGCCTTCGCCGCTTTTTTTGCGCCATAAACCGACGACATGCTCCGCCGCCCGTTCGGTCTCGCGCAGCGGCGGATAGGCCTCCCCGCGCAAGGTCCCATCGAACGGATGCGATACCCCGCGCGCCCGCAGCACTTCATGAAAATCCTCGAATTTCTCGCCCGACGACAGCGACCGCCGCTCCAGGCTGATGATCTGCACCGGCTTGCCTGTCGCCGCGGCCTCGGTCGCCATATTGACCGAATCCTCGGTGACCAGGAAACGGTCGGCGACGTGCAGGAAAGCGAAATAAGGGTTGCCGCCGTCGCCGTCCCAGATGATCCCCGGCACGTCCCGCAAGACCTCGGCAAAGACGGCGCGCGCCTCCTCGGGCGTCCGCCGCGACAGGGTCAGCAGCAGGCTGCCACCACTCTGGCTGATGGCGCCGTGAATCTCATGAGCGATAATTCCGGCCCGCCCGGCGTCGAGATCGAAGGCTTTCGACTTGCCGCCGATCAAAGCGGCCACGCGCGGCTGCGGCAGGGCTTCGATCCGCGCCCGCCACGTTGCATAATCCTGCGCCAAACGCTCGGCTGAAATCCGGTTGGTCGATCCGATCAGGGACAGGACATTGCCGCCCTCGACATGGTCGTGCTCCGGCGCGATGACCAGATCAAAAGCGTGGACATCCCATTTCGGATCCTGCAGCTGAACGACCATTGTCCGCCCGCCGGATCGCCCGCGCATCTGTACGCTGTGCGGAATGGTCGCCCGCCCCGCGGCGATCCAGATATCGGGCCAGGGCGCGCATAAGGGTTCGCTGCCCTTGGCCAACATGGCGTCTGGCCACAGCTTCAGCCCCGACGGCAGCCAGGCAAAGGCAGGCGCGTAGCGGATATGACGCGTCAAAACCGTGGCGGGAACGATCCTCGCCACGGCTTCCGCCAGTCCCAATACCTGATTTTGGATGCCCGCGCGCCCGTCCGACACGGCCCAGATGGTTATGGGGCGCGCCGTCATGTTTGCGTCAGATCCACTCGACCTTGAGGATTTCGTAGGCCTTGACGCCGCCGGGGGTCTGGACCTCGACGACATCGCCGACTTCCTTGCCGATCATGGCGCGCGACAGCGGCGACGACAGCGAGATCTTGCCCAGCTTGACGTCGGCCTCGTGGTCGCCCACGACCTGATAACGGCCTTCCTCGTCGGTGTCCTCGTCAACCACGGTAACCGTGGCGCCGAACTTGACATTACGGCCCGACAGCTTGGTGACATCGATCACCTGAGCACGGCTGATCCGGTCTTCGATGTCGGCAATCTGGCCTTCGACCCAACCTTGACGCTCTTTGGCAGCGTGATATTCGGCGTTTTCGGAGAGGTCGCCATGCTGGCGCGCTTCGCTGATCGCAGCGATAACGCTGGGCCGCTCAATCGACTTCAAACGCTTCAATTCATCGTCGAGAACCTGGTAGCCCGCGACGGTCATCGGCACTTTTTCCATGTGCGATTAGTATCTTTATCCACCCTGAGGAATGACAAAAAAACCCAACGGCGGTTGAGGGTGACTACAACCGGTCGGGCTAATGATTTAGCGATGAAAGACTCGAAACCCTGCGCGCTTCGCAGTGCACAAGATTAAGGTCCGCGCCCTTATAATTTGATTTTTGCAATTTTGGAAGAAGTTTGTTGCTGGGCGCCTTCCGCCCGGCAACTTACCCTTTCAGGGCCACTGTTGTGGCCGGCACAGGTATGGCCGTCGGATCGACCAAAGTCATGTTCATCAGCTTGATGCCGTAAGACGCCGCGTTGTCGATTTCGGGCGCCGCGCTTGACGACGAAGCCCCGCCACGGCCGGTCTTCGCGACCGGCTTGACGGCGGGCTCGTCACCCTTCGGCGTCTCGACTTCGAAGCGCACCTTGAGGGTTTCACCGCGCAGGACAGACGTCGGCAGGTGGATGACATTGTCGCTCACGGCGTGGCTGAGATCGATCGTCGACAGTTTGATACCGTTGACCAGGACATTGACCGTCACCGGCTTGTGGCTCATGGCGCGCAGCTTGAGATCCAGCGCTTTGGGCCGCGGCGTGTCGAAGGTGACATGCTTGATGGGAATGACCACGTCGGCCTGCGGGCCTTCGCTCCACACGCCGTTGGTGTCCGGACGCGACCAGTTATTGTCCAGCATGCAGGTGCCCTGGTCCAGCCAGCCGAAGCGGACCTGCGACTTGATCGGCGCCCACACGGGCTTCGGCAGGTCGATATCCTTGGCGGCGTCGGGCGGAATGATCCAGACACCGTCCAGCATGCGCAGACGTGGCTGCAGGCTGGCCGGCGCGTCGCACTGCTTGAGGAAGACGAACAGGTGGTCGCCATTGACGACGCCGCGCTTGAAGGCGTCCATGCCGGCTTCCTGATTGGCGATCTGAATAATGTTTTCGCGCGCCGCATACATGGTGTTGACCGGCTTGGTCTGCGACGTCGCGCGCCAGGTCAGCTCGTAGAACAGCTTGTCGTCGAAATGGACATTGGCCGGATAGAAGTCGATCCCCGACGCCTTCGTGACCAGCTCGTCCCACACCGGCGAAGGCGTCTTGTAAAACACCTGCGAACTGGCGGCCTGGCTGGTCGCCTTGCGCATGGCGGCCGAAAAGCCCTGCAGATCGTAGGCCTGTACCACCAGAACCAGCGGCAGCATGATGGCGATGGTCCGCGGACGGCTCTTGAACAGCACCACGAGCGCCGTCAACACCATGCAATAGGTGATCGGCCACACAAGCCGCCCCGACGCCCGCAACACGGCCAGCGGCCCGCCCAGGAAGTCCGGCACGCCGATCTTGAAGATGTCCATGCCGTAGAATTGCGGATGGTTCGACATGGCGATGATGAACAAGGCGACGAAGGGCAGGGTTAGCGGCTTGAGGCCGATCAGAAAACCCTTCGCCTGTTTGGCTTCCGGCGTCATGACATACAGCACGACCGCCGCCACGATCAGTACGATCAGGCCGAAACCGAGATATTGATAACCCTCGAACGACTGACCGGCATCCAGCGGCCAGGCGCGCAGGATCGACGAGAAGTTGGATTCGACCGGATTGAACCAGCCGTCGAGCGGGAAGGAATAGAAGCCGTAACCGCCGGCGCCGGGACTCATGCCCTTGGTGAAACTGCCGGCGATATAGAGCGCCAGGACGGCCCAGATGAACACAAACAGCGCGCGCAGGATCGTGTCGAAAATGACCTTGCGGTCCATCGCCTTGGCGGCCGGCACGAAACGCTTCAGCACGTCGCCGCCCCAGATCGCCGCCACCATGAACAGGATATAGGGGTGGATCATGCCGGTAATGCCCAGCAGCGCCGCATAGCCGCGCATCTTCGGCGCCCTGGCGAACCAGCTGCCCAGCCGGCGCCACACGCCCTTAGCTTCGGGATCGGCCAGTTCGTCGTCGCGGACATTGATGAACAGGTGCAACGCCCACAGGATCAGCCACTGCGCCACCAGGGTGTCGTGGCGCATGCGATAATACAGCATCGGCAGGGCCGACAGGGCAACCGCGCCGCCCAGGGCCGTCCACTTGCCCGGCGCGTGCGGCCGGATCAGCTTATAGGCAAAGATGACGTGCATGCAGACGCAGAACAGGAACCACGGCCCGATATACTGGAAATCCGCCGGCAAAAAGTCGCGGAACGGCTTGAAAATAAAGGCGAATAAAGGATTGGAATCGGTCGACACGATCGTATTGCCGACCGGTGCGCCCAAGAGGCTTTCGTGATTGAACGACGACCACGACACATGGCGGAAAGCGTTCCAACCCAGGACATGTTGCCCCCAATCGGCCTGCATCAACCAGCCGATTCGCGTCGGATTGACGACGTTCCAGTCGAAAAAGGCCGTGAACAGCAGCACCGGCGTCAGCACGCACAGCGCCGCGAACAGGCCGTTCTGCACCGGCGCCGGCAGCGATTTCAGGATGGCAAGAGGCTGGCTCAGAGAGCGCCAGTTGGGCAAACGCATGGTGTTTCGAACTCGGACGGAGGCTTGTTGTCGCAAGGCACCTGCATGGCTCGTACCACTACGCCGGTCGCCGCTTATTTTCGGACCTTTTGCCCGGAGGTAACGGCGCTTTTATGGCAAGCTGCAGGGCTCACTTTATTGCGGCGCAATCATAGCTGATTTGCACAACTTCACAAGAGCGTGATCCAGTGACATTTTGTTACGACAAGGGGGCGAGCTCCCTTGTCCCGTTACTGACGCTTGACGGGGCCGGTTCACCCTGACGCGACGGTGGGTGCTGCGTCCCGCGTTAGCTAACGGCGAAGGTGATCCTGTTACCGACATAGGGCCGGATCACCTTGTCGGGCATGAGGCGCTGAGCCTCAGCGATAAACACCTCGCCCGTACAATGCATCGGGATGATATAGGTCGGGTCGATTGCGACCATGGCCTGGGCCGTCTGCCGCGCTTCGTCCTCGGTCCTGGGTTTGACCAGATGGAAGCCGCCGACGACCGCGTGCACCTTGTCGATCCCCGATATCGCCTGGGCGCGTCTGATCGAATTCAGTACGCCACGATGCCCGCACGACACAATCACCACGAGGCCCAGGCCCTTTACGGCGTAACAGGTCGCCAGTTCGTGCTCGCCATCGTCGGGCAATTGTTCGACATCCCGCTTGGCCGCCGACAGCAATCGCGCTTCGCAACCGATGCCTGGCCGCATCTGCGTCGGAATGGCCGTCCGCTCGGTGGTTTCAAGCGGGATGATACCGGTGGTGAAAGCCTGATCGACAAGAATGGACGGTTCTGGACGAATTTCGACATCGAATCCCGCCTTGGCCAACTCCGACCGGTCGAGTGCGCCCATGATGCGTGGCGACTTGTCGATCATGGCCAGGCGTTCGCAAAAGGTTTCTTCGCCGCCGGCAATAAACGGCACGTGGCGGTCTTTCTTGACGGCATTGGCAAACAGCCCGGGAAAGCCGCCGTAGTGATCCAGGTGGCCATGGCTAAGGACCGTCGCGTCGATCTGATGCGGATCGATGCCCAGCAAAGCCAGGTTATTGGCCAGGGCCTCCGGCGTATAACCGAAGTCGACCAAGACCCGGCGCGTCTGACCGCCCATGGACGATTCCGCCAGCAGCGAGAGGCCGAACTCGCCCCACAGTGCCTTGCGCGACATATGACCGTCCGCGGTGACCGGCGCCGTGCCGGTGTGGCGCTCGACGTGCAGACCCGGACGGATTATATCGTCGAGAAACGGCCCGAAGGTTGCCGCGTCGACAACCACTTGAATGGCGACACTGTCGACCTGCGGCACGGCCAATGCTGGGCTGGCCACGACCGGAGCGACCATGGCGCCTGCCACAACCGCACCGGAGCCGGCCAGAAATGCGCGGCGATGAACAAACGAAGACCGATGCATAATCTTACCTCGCAGAACTGTGTTCCACGGAATTATCAGAGAAAGCGGTCGGTCTCAATACGGATTACGCGTAAGCCAGGCCCTTATATTCCTGCAGGCCTACGGTTCGCCGGCCGGCCACTTGCCATGGGCTTGGAGCCAGGCCCGCACCTTTGTCTGATGATCGAATTTCGCAGCATTGACAAGAGAGGCCAGAGTTTCCGGGTCGCTGATATCGGCGCCGGCCTCCAGAAGAATGACAATCGTGTCTTCATCATAGGCTCCGAAGACACCAACCGCGGGCGAGGCATTGTCTGTCTTGCCATTTACCTCGGCGCCGTGTGCGATCAGCCAGCGTAGCCAGTCGTCAGCTGCCGAATTGGCGGCGTGGTTCAGAACGCTGTCACCGAAAGTATCGCGGCTGTTGATATCGGCGCCGGCATTCAGCAGGCTTTGTGTAATTGCAATTAAGGCTTGCTGATCGTCCGCCCGGCTTGAAGGGCGAACGAAGGTAATAATGGGGTCTACCTGCTGCGTCGCATCGTTGCGGCGAATGATCAAGGCCGGTTTAAAAGCCAAAATGCGGTCCACCATGGCCGGCGATCCGGACTGCACGGCGTGGGCCAGGGCTCGGGTAACGCGCGAACGGTCTACCTTGCCGTTGTCAAGAAATGCACCATCATCGATCAGCTCGTTTGCCATGGCAAAGCGTCGTCCGCTGATGGCGGCGTTCAGCAGCGAAGCGTCGAACGGATAACCGCGGACGACACGGTCCTGCGGCGCGCCGCGTGCCATCAGGTCGGCCGCCAGGCTGTCCGGTGCCTTGGGATCGGCGATTACATTCATCAAAAGCTCGGCGGCCTTGGGCGATCTGAAATCGAAACCGCTCATTGCCAGCTCTGCGACCGTGTCCTCACTGGTGTCGGCCCATATTTTTGCGTTGGAGAGGTCGTAAATCTTCCAAAACAAACGCGCACCCGCGAGTGGCACACCTTCTCCACCGTCGTCATTCAGTGATTTAGATCGCCCGCCTAAAGTTATTCCGACTGTCGAGAAAGAAGGGCCATCAACCACGTAAGCGGACAAGGGATAGGTATCCCGCAACGACCAGAAATCGGCACCTTTGGCCGCTTGTATCATGGCATCAACCTTGGCCGGTCGATATGATAGGTCTGTCGACCCCAGAAAGAGCCAAAGCCACCATCATAAACGACGGTGCCGTCGCCCTTGATAGTCATATCGAATCCAGGTGGCTGAATAAGGTGAGGTTGCCAACCGACCGTAATGACGGCCTGTGAAACATCTCCCTCGGGCGGCATGACATGATAAGGCGGGCGTTCTTCCTCGTTTTTATATCCCTCGAAAAATACCGGTTTGGCCGAGCCATCGACCACAAAGGGTGTAAAGCGCCAGTCCACCATGCTGTCGAAATAGGACTGCCGTTGCGGCGTCATGTCGAAGGCCGTGTCATCGTATTTCGAGCCCGGCGTCACGCAGGAAACCAGGCCCTGTTCGTCGACTACGTAGCGATAGCTAAAGCCGAAGGCTTTCCGGGTGTCGAAAGCATAGACGATGGATTCGGGCGGCGGCGTCAGCCGGTGCGCATTACGTTCCATGGAAGGGCTGGCCAGCCCATCCGTTACCTTGTCGTCACAAAGCGGCAGAGCTGACGCCGTCGCGGCGCAGCCCATGCCTCCCAATGCCAGGAAAAGCGCTAATGCCCGCATCCTTATGCCCCCACGGTTTTGCGGAAGGATAAAGGCTTACGCGTACGCCTGCAAGGCCCGCACATCGAGCTCTTCCTTCGAACCGCTGGCGATGGCGCGTGCCGCCGCCACGGCGCCCGAAGCCGTCGTGTAATAAGGGATTTTCATCATCAGGGTCGTGCGGCGGATCGAGAACGAGTCGGCCAGCGACTGCTTGCCTTCGGTGGTGTTGAACACCAACGCGATCTCACCGTTCTTGATGGCGTCCAATATATTGGGACGGCCTTCCAGCACCTTCTTGATCCGTTCTACCCCGAGCCCCTGCGACGCCAGATAGTCGCACGTACCGCCGGTCGCCACGACGCGGAAACCGAGGCCCAGCAGCGTGCGGATCGGCTCGACGATCACCGGCTTGTCGGCATCCTTGACCGAGACGAACACCGTGCCCGACTGCGGCAAGGTCACACCGGCGCCCAGTTGCGACTTGGCGAAGGCACGCGAAAACGCATCGATCATCTCTTCGCCGTCGCGCACCCAATCCAGCCCCATGACCTCGCCGGTCGACCGCATTTCAGGCCCCAGCACCGTGTCGACATTAGCAAAGCGCGCGAACGGGAAGACGGCTTCCTTGACGGCGACATGGCGATAATCGCGCGGCTTCAGTCCGAAACTGGCCAGCGGCACGCCGGCCATCACCTTGGCGGCGATCCCGGCCAGAGGCTGGCCCAGGGTCTTGGCGACGAAGGGCACGGTCCGCGACGCCCGCGGATTGACTTCCAATACGAAGATTTCCGGCGTTGCCGAATACGGCTCGAGGATGGCGAACTGCACGTTCATCAGCCCGCGCACCTTCAAGGCCCGCGCCAGCTCGACCGTCTGGCGTTCCAGTTCCTTAACCGTCTCCGGCTTCAGCGAAAACGGCGGCAGCGAACAGGCCGAGTCGCCCGAGTGCACGCCGGCCTCTTCGATATGTTCCATGATGCCGGCCACGAATACGTCCGTGCCGTCGGCCAGGGCGTCGGCGTCGACCTCGATGGCCGCCGACAGGTACTGGTCGATCAGCACCGGCGAGTCGCCCGATACCTGCACGGCTTCGCGCACATAACGCGTCAGTTGCTCGTCATCGCGGATGATTTCCATCGCCCGGCCGCCCAGGACATAGGACGGCCGGATAACGATGGGATAGCCGACCTCGTGCGCCGCCTTGAAGGCCTCTTCCGGCGTCCGCGCAATGGCATTGATCGGCTGTGTCAGGTTGATGTCGCGCAGCAGATGCTGGAAGCGCTCGCGGTCCTCGGCCAGGTCGATAGCATCAGGCGAGGTGCCCAAAATCGGAATACCTTCGTCCTCCAGGGCTTGCGCCAGCTTCAATGGCGTCTGGCCACCGAACTGCACGACCACGCCAATCAACTCGCCCTTCGACATCTCGACATGGATCAGTTCCAGCACGTCTTCGGCCGTCAACGGCTCAAAATACAGGCGGTCAGAGGTGTCGTAATCGGTCGACACGGTTTCGGGATTGCAGTTGACCATGATGGCCTCGACGCCGATGTCCTTGAAGGCAAAGGCAGCGTGACAGCAGCAATAGTCGAACTCGATGCCCTGGCCGATGCGGTTGGGACCGCCGCCCAGGATGATCGCCTTCTTCCGCCCCGTCGGCTCGGCCTCGCATTCCGGGATCTGGCCCAAGGCGCCCGATTCATAGGTCGAATACATATAAGCGGTGTTCGAAGCGAACTCCGCGGCGCAGGTATCGATGCGCTTGTAAACCGGACGGACGCCGGCCTCCTGACGCGTTTTGCGCACCTCTTTTTCCGGCGTGCCGGTGAGAACGCTCAGACGCTTGTCCGAAAAACCCATGGCTTTGAGCGCGCGCAAGGCTTGCGCCGAGGCCGGCAAGCCCAGGGTCTTCAGCTTGGCTTCTTCCGAGACGATGGTTTCGATCTGGCGCAGGAACCACGGCTCATAGCTCGACGCCGCCTGGATATCCTCGACTGTCAAACCGTGGCGGAAGGCCTGGGCGATGACCCGCAAACGGTCGGGCGTGGCAATGCCCAACTGGCGGATCACTGCTTCGCGCACGGCCCACGGCTCGACGTCCTTGACGCCCGGAATATCGATCTCGTCAAAGCCCGACAGGCCGGTTTCCAGCCCGCGCAGGGCCTTCTGTACCGACTCGGCAAAGGTCCGTCCGATGGCCATGACCTCGCCGACGCTCTTCATCGAGGTCGACAGGACGGCTTCGCTGCCGGGATATTTCTCAAAGGCGAAACGCGGAATCTTGGTGACGATATAGTCGATCGACGGTTCGAACGAAGCCGGCGTCACCTGGGTGATGTCATTGCTCAACTCATCCAGCGTGTAACCAACCGCCAGCTTGGCGGCGATCTTGGCGATCGGGAAGCCGGTGGCCTTCGACGCCAAAGCCGACGACCGCGACACGCGCGGGTTCATTTCGATGACGACCATGCGGCCATCGGCGGGATTCAAGGCGAACTGGACATTGGAACCGCCGGTTTCGACGCCGATTTCACGCAGCACGGCGATCGAGGCCGTCCGCATGATCTGGTATTCCTTGTCGGTCAGGGTCAGAGCCGGCGCCACGGTGATCGAATCCCCCGTGTGGACGCCCATCGGGTCGATGTTTTCGATCGAACAGACGATGATGCAATTGTCGGCGGTGTCGCGCACCACCTCCATCTCGTATTCCTTCCACCCCAGCACCGATTCTTCGATCAGCACTTCGGTGGTCGGCGACAGGTCGAGACCGCGTTCTACGATCTCGCGGAACTCTTCCATGTTGAAGGCGATACCGCCGCCGGTGCCGGCCAGGGTAAAGGACGGGCGGATAACTGCCGGCAAGCCGATAAACGGCTGGGCTTCCAGGGCTTCATCCATGGTGTGGACGGCGCGCGACTTCGGCGATTCCAGGCCCAGCTTATCCATGGCGTCACGGAACTTCTGCCGGTCCTCGGCCTTGTCGATGACCTCGGCCTTGGCGCCGATCATCTCGACATTGTACTTCTTCAGCACGCCCGACGCGTCCAGCGCCAGGGCCGTATTGAGCGCCGTCTGGCCGCCCATGGTCGGCAAAAGCGCGTCCGGGCGTTCCTTGGCGATGATCTTCTCGACGAATTCCGGTGTGATCGGCTCGATATAGGTGGCGTCGGCGACATCGGGATCGGTCATGATCGTCGCCGGGTTCGAATTGACCAGGATGATCCGGTAACCTTCCTGACGCAGCGCCTTGCACGCCTGGACGCCGGAATAGTCGAACTCACAGGCTTGGCCAATCACGATGGGCCCGGCGCCGATAATGAGGATGGACTTGATATCTGTGCGTTTGGGCATCGTCGTCTTTCGTACACAAAAGCGCCTGAGACAGGCGCAAGCAAAATGCGGGCTGTGAATCACAGTCCTGCTAGGAAACGAGCCGTTCCGGCTCTGCATGTTTTATGGCTAAGCGGGTGCTTTAGAGCCTATGGCCCCGTGACGCAACCCTCAATTTTAACGAATCGGCGCTGTCTTTTCATGGACTTGCCGGAAACCCGGCACAGCCGCGGACAGCGCCGCCTGAATCCTATGCCGGCACCTTGGCCTCGCGCATATTTTGGGCAAAGCGCTCGAACAGGTACAGCGAATCGACGGGACCGGGCGAGGCTTCCGGGTGGTGCTGGACGCTGAACACCGGCTTGCCTGTCAAAGCGATCCCGCAGTTAGACCCATCGAACAACGACACGTGGGTCTCGACGACACCCTCGGGCAGGCTGTCACGATCGACAGCGAAGCCGTGGTTCATCGACACGATCTCGACCTTGTCGGTGGTGATGTCCTGAACCGGGTGGTTGGCGCCATGGTGGCCTTGCGCCATCTTGATCGTCTTGGCGCCGACCGCCAGGGCCAGCATCTGGTGCCCCAGGCAAATGCCGAAGATCGGTACGCCGGCTTTAATCAACTGTTGAATCTCCGGCACGGCATACTCGCCCGTCGCCGCCGGATCGCCCGGACCATTGGACAAAACGACACCGTCCGGACGCATGGCCAGAATCTCCGCGGCCGAAGTCTTGGCCGGCACGATTTTCACATCGGCGCCAATATCGACAATGGCGCGCAGGATGTTCTGCTTGACGCCGTAATCGATGACCACGACCTTGAAGTCATGCTTCTTTCCGTCTTCATAGCCTTGCGGCCATTGCCACAGGTCGGTGCGATAATCGGCCGATTGCGCGCTGGTCGCATCTAAAGCCAGATCCAGACCGTTCAATCCTGCCCACGCCTTCGCCCGCGCCGTCAAGGCTTCCAAATCGAATGTACCGGTCGGCGAATGGGCGATAACGCCGTGCGGCATGCCGTGGTCGCGGATGCGCTTGGTCAGGGCGCGCGTATCGATCCCGGCCAGGGCGACAATGCCGCGCGCCTTCAACCAGTCCTCGAAACTCATCTCGGAACGCCAATTGGCCGGCGGTGTTGGCACGTCGCGAAAGATGGCGCCCTTGGCGGCGCGCTTGGGGTCATTGCCCAGTTGCTCGACGTCGTCAACATTGACTCCGACATTGCCGATATGGGGAAATGTGAAGGCGACGATCTGTTCCATATAGGACGGATCGGTGAGGATTTCCTGGTAACCGGTCATGGCCGTATTGAAACAGACCTCGCCCAGAGCCTCGCCGGTGGCGCCGCAGCCTATGCCTTGAAACACGGTCCCGTCAGCCAGGACCAGTACCCCCGTGCAACCTGGCAGCAATTCGGATGTCATGGTTCGGCTCCTAAAATCTGAAATAAAGACTCGGCGCGACCCTGCGCGCAAACGGCCGGACACATACGGATAAGGAACCTCGGGATCAAGTGTTAATTCCCCATCTCCCTTCACGGTTTGTGTGCGTCTTCGTCACAGCACTGTCATGGAGCGGTCCTAGAAGGGCGCCATCCTTGTCCGGAGACTGCCATGAAATTCGCTCCTGCCGCGCTGGCCCTGTCGGCCCTTCTTGCCCAACCCGTCCTGGCGCAGGAAGCCAAACCGCACAATGTCATTATCTTCGTCGCCGACGGCCTGCGCTCCGGCATCGTCAATGACGACAATGCCCCGACCTTCGCCGCCATCCGCCGCGACGGCGTCGACTTCCACAATTCGCATTCGGTCTATCCGACTGTCACCACGGTCAACGCCTCGGCGATCGCCACCGGCCACGGCATCGGCGACACCGGTGAATTCTCCAACAACATGTATCTCGGCCTGCCGCCGCTGAAGTCCGCTTATAACAGCCTGATCGGCGACATGGAGGACGACGGCGTCCTGCTCGAATACAACAGCCTGATGGGCGGCAACTATCTCAACGAAATAAGCCTGCTGGCCGCGGCGCGCGCCAAGGGCTACAACACCGCCGCCATCGGCAAGGAAGGCCCCATCCTGATCCAGGACCTGGCCGCCGGCGACGGCAAATCGACCATCATTATCGACGACGAAACCGGCTCCAAATCGCCCAACCACGTGCCGATCAGCGACGACGTCAAGGCCGCCATCGCGGCGGCCGGCCTCGATGCCCGCACCCCCGACCGCGGCCTCAACGGCTGGGGCGGCGCCTACAACATGCCGGGCGTCCAGGTGCCTAACAAGCAGCAGCAGGATTGGTTCGTCGGCGTCGCCACCAAGGCCGTGTTGCCGAAATTCGCCGCCGACGGCAAACCCTTCGCCCTGGTCTACTGGTCGCGCGACCCTGACGGCACCCAGCATAATGAAGGCGACAGCCTGAATGAACTGACGCCCGGCATTAACGGACCGACCAGTATGTCTGCTATTCGCAATGCGTCTGACAATCTTCAGGCCTTGATCGACACGCTGAAATCGCTCGGCCTCTACGACACGACCGACATTATCGTCACCGCCGACCACGGCTTCGCCACCATCTCCAAGCAATCCAAGACCGCCGCGGCGACAAAGATGAACTTCTCCGCCGATACCCTCCCGGGCTATCTGCCGTTGGGCTATGTCGCCATCGACATCGCCAAGACGCTCGGCATGAAGATCTGGGACGCCAACGGCCTGGAAATCGATCTGAAGGTCGATCACCCACACGGCGGCGCCTTGCTCGGCAATGACCCGAAACATCCCGACGTGATGATCGTCAGCGGCGGCGGCTCCGACATCATCTATCTTGACCAGGCGAAGGCCACGACCCTGGCGCCCAAGATCATCGCCGCTCTGTCGCAACAGGATTATACCGGCGGCCTGTTCGCCGACGACAGCCTAGGCGATATCCCGGGCGCTTTGAAATTCTCCGACATCGGCCTGACCGGCTCCAGCAAGACGCCGCGCCCGGCCATCTATATCAGCTTCAAGACCTTCTCGACCGGCTGCGCCGATCCGGAACTGTGCGCCGTGGTCGTCGCCGACGGCGCCCAGCAGCAAGGGCAGGGGACCCACGGTTCCTTGAGCCGCGCCGAAAGCCACAACTTCATGGCCGCCATCGGTCCCGACTTCAAGACGGGCTTCGTCGATAGCGCGCCGATCTCCAATGCCGACCTGGCCCCAACCTTGGCCCACATCCTCGGCCTCGACCTCCCGGCGCAAGGATCGCTCACCGGCCGCATCGCCACCGAAGCCCTGAAGGATGGCGGCGACGCCGGCCAGAGCGAACCCGTCACCAAACGCTCGCAGCCGGCCGCCAACGGCTTCGTCACCATCCTCGAAGCCCAAGCCTTCGCCGGCAAGACTTATTTCGACGCCGCCGGCATGCCCGGCCGCGTCGTCGGCCTGAAATCTCAAAACTAAAGCTATCGAAAGCCCTTCTATCTTCCCCTCGCCCCTTTCAAGGGGAGAGGGTGGCAGGCTTCAGCCTGCCGGGTGAGGGGTCCTTTATTAAGGCCACCGATTCAGGTTGAAAACATGCTGCGATGGCTCCTTCAGTCACTGGGAAGCCAACCTCTTGACTCTGCCCACGCTTTCCGCAATACTTCACTACATGGTGAAGTATCAATTATCCGACATCGACCGTACATTCTCAGCCCTGGCCGATCCCACGCGCCGGGCCATCCTCCTGCGCCTCAAGGATGAACCCGGCCTGTCCGTCACCGACATCGCCCAGCCGTTATCGCTCAAACTCCCAGGCCTGATGAAACACCTCGACGTCCTGTCCGACGCCGGCCTGATCACCCGCGCCAAGACCGGTCGCACCGTCTCGGTCAATATCGCCACCGGCCCCATGCAGGAAGCGATGGCCTGGCTCAGCCGCTATGAAAACCTGTGGACGGTCAGCCTCGACCGCCTCGTTGCCCTCGTTGAAAAGGACGACCAACCATGACCCTGCCCAGCGTCACCATCGTACGCCGCATCAAGGCCGCCCCCGCCAGAGTGTGGGCCGCCATCACCGAGCCCAAACTTATGCTGCAATGGTGGGGCCCCGACGCCGGCCCGACCCTCAAGGCCGAGGCCGATGTCCGCCCGGGTGGCCGCTTCAGCATCGTGTTCCGCCTGCTCAACGGCGATTAGCACAACCCGACCGGTGTCTATCGGGAAGTGACCCCGGACAAGAAGCTCGTCTTCACCTGGGAATGGCCCGGCTCGGCGGAACGCGAATCCCTCGTCACCTTCCTGCTCAGACCGCTCGATGGCGGCACCGAACTGACCCTGATCCACGAACAGCTTCCCGACGAAGCCGCCCGTGAAAGCCACCACCTGGGCTGGAGCGGCTGGTTCGACAAACTCGATACTTTCCTCGGAGATCCCGCATGACCGACATCGTCCTCACCACCTACGACTGGGTTCCCGACATGCCGCGCGGCTTTGTCCGCGACCTGCGCGTCCGTTGGGCCCTGGAAGAGGCCGGCTTGCCCTATCGCGTCCAAAGCACACCGTTTCACGATCGCGGCCCCGAGCACCTCGCCCACCAACCCTTCGGCCAGATACCGTGGCTGACCGACGGCGACCTGTCGATCTTCGAGAGCGGCGCCATCCTGCTCCACCTCGGCGAACTGAGCGACAAACTGATGCCCGCCGATCCGCGCGGCCGCAGCGACGTCAAGGAGTGGCTGTTCGCAGCGCTCGCCTCCGTCGAGGCCGCCAGCCAACCCTGGTCCTTCTTCATGTTCTCCGGCGATACGGCAGAAAACCCGATGCGCAAGTTTTTCGACGGCTTCCTCGAAACCCGCTTGAAGCACATGGAGACCGTCCTCGCCGCCCGCGAATGGCTGGTCGGGACCTTCTCCATTGCCGACATCCTCATGGCGGACGTGCTGCGTCTCGTCGATCGCTTCGGCGGCCTGAAAACCTATCCCGCTTGCAGCGCCTATGTCGCCCGCGCCACGGCCCGCCCGGCCTTCGTCAAGGCCCACGCCGACCAAATGGCCCACTTCGCCGC
The DNA here is from genome assembly GCF_056404915.1 of Asticcacaulis sp. P2_B1. Taxonomy (NCBI): domain Bacteria; kingdom Pseudomonadati; phylum Pseudomonadota; class Alphaproteobacteria; order Caulobacterales; family Caulobacteraceae; genus Asticcacaulis; species Asticcacaulis sp. P2_B1. The sequence goes on from NZ_JBFUDD010000003.1 coordinate 392,073, forward strand.
CGCCGACCCGGCATAATATTATTGGGTCACAACTTACTTCCCCTCGCCCCTTTTAAGGGGAGAGGGTGGGCCGCAGGCCCGGGTGAGGGGTTTTTTCTTTAGGCCACCGAATTCAATCTGAAAGTAACTCGCCCTAGATGCGGTGGTGGGTATCCTCGCTATCGGTGTGCCAACGTCGCCACCCTCCGTCTTTCACCTCACCTGTGATCACAAAACCACAGGTTCGCTCATCGCAACCCCTTATCCCACAACCTTTTCCGCCTTGTCGCAAAAGCTTTTTCGCTTCGACACAGTCCCGTCTGAAAACCTTGCTCAAACTGTCATCAATGCCGGTTACCAGCCCCAACCCATGAAGCACTGGAGCTTCGTCTTGGGGATATGAAATGAAACTCGCACTGTTATCGGGCGTCGCACTGGCCGCCTTCCTGACCGCCGGCCTCGTCCACGCAGAGGACGTGGCCCCCGCCGCGGCCCCGGCCACCGACGTGTCCGCCGATACCGCCGAACCTACCGAAGTCGTCGTCTTCGGTCGCGGCCAGAGCCGCCAAACTCAGGCCGTCAAGGCCGACGACATCACCCGCGCCGCACCGGGCACCAGCCCGCTGAAAGTCCTCAACAAACTGCCGGGCGTTTCCTTCCAATCGGCCGATCCGTTCGGCGCCTATGAATGGTCGACCCGCATCTCGGTCCGTGGTTTCAACCAAAGCCAGATGGGCTTCACGCTCGACGGCGTCACGCTCGGCGACATGAGCTATGGCAACTATAACGGCCTGCACATCTCGCGCGCCATCATCAACGAAGACATTGCCCGCGCCGACCTGTCCCAAGGCGCCGGCTCGCTCGATTCGGCGACTTCGTCGAACATGGGCGGCACCTTGAAGTTCATCTCGCGCGATCCGTCGACCACCATGGGCGGCGAGCTGGACGGCACGCTGGGCAGCGACGCCATGCACCGCGTCTACGGTCGTTTTGAGACCGGCTCGATCGACGCCCTGGGCGGCCTGCGCGCCTATGTCTCGGCCGTCGACATGAAGACCGACAAGTGGAAGGGCGGCGGCGAACAACGCGCCCAGCAGCTCGACGCCAAGGCCGTGTTGCCGATCGGTGAGGGTTCGCTGTCGGCCTTCGTCAACCATTCCGAACGCCGCGAGCAGGATTATCAGGACATGTCGTTCGAGATGATCAACCGCCTCGGCTATAACTGGGACAATTTCCAGCCGGATTGGGCGACTGCCCAGGCCGTCGCCAAGGATTACCAGCAAGGCCTGCCTTTCCCCGGCAACATCACCTCAGTCGACGACGCCTATTATTATGGCGCCGGCGTCCGTAACGACACCCTGTCCGGCATCAAGCTCGACATGCCGGTCTCGGACACGATCCGCTTCAGCGGCCAGGTCTATCACCACACGAACGAAGGCCAGGGCCTGTGGGTGACGCCCTACCTGCCGTCGCCGGGCGTCTCCTATTCGCCCTTCTATAACGCCGCCTCGCCGTCGTCGGACAATGCCTACACCTCGATCCGCACCACCGAATACGATATCAACCGTACCGGCGTCATCGGCGGCGTGACCTTCGATCTCGGCGCCCATCAGGTCTCGGCCGGCTTCTGGTTGGAAGACAACGACTTCAACCAGGCCCGCCGCTTCTACGGCGAAACCCTGGCCGCCCCGCATCGCGACAGCCTGGGCTTCCAGAAGAACCCCTTCTATACCCAGTGGGAATACGCCTTCAACACCAGGACGACCCAGGCCTATGTCCAGGACGTCTGGACCGTCACCGACGCCCTGAAGCTGAACTTCGGCTTCAAGTCGCTGGAAACCAGGAACACGGTCCATCAAACGGTCGGCGGCACCATCGACGCCAAATTGACCTCAAAGGACACCTTCCTGCCCCAGCTCGGCGCCGTCTATAAGATCAATTCCAACTACGAACTGTTCGGCTCCTACGCCGAAAACATGGACGCCTACGTGTCCGCCGCCACCAGCGGCCCCTTCAGCTCGCAATCGCAAACCAATATCGACTTTGTCCGCGATCACCTGAAGCCGGAAACCTCCCAGACCCTCGAAGGCGGCCTGCGCTTCAACTTCCCGAACTTCCAGGGCGTCGCGGCTGTCTATAACGTCAAATTCGACAACCGTATCTTGGCGGTCACGCAAGGCCCGGGCATCCAGGGTAATGCCCCGGTGCTATCGAACGTCGGCGGCGTGAAGACGCAAGGGTTGGAACTGGCCGGCAGCTACCGCTTCTCGTCGGCCTGGAAGCTCTATGCCGCCTATAGCTACAACGACTCGAAGTATGAAGACGACGTCCACTATGTCGATGCCGCCGGCAACCCGCAAACCACGCCGACCCACGACAAGACGGTCGTCAACTCGCCGAAGAACCTGCTCAAGACGGAACTGAGCTACGACAACGGCGCCCTGTTCGCGACGCTCGGTGCCAGCTACACCGACAAGCGCTTCTACACCTACACCAATATCGGTGGTGAAGTGCCGTCCAGCACGATCAGCGACCTCAGCGTCGGCTATCGTTTCGCCTCGGTCGGCACGACGGTCCAGCTCAACGTCACCAACCTGACGGACGAGCGTTATATCTCGACCATCGGCTCCAACGGCTTCGTCAACAGCGACGCTTCGAACAACAACCAAACCATCCTGACCGGCGCCCCGCGTCAGTTCTTCCTGGCGGTCCGCAAGACCTTCTAAGGACGACGTGCTTCGATCCAAAATCCCCTCTCCCTTTTCAAGGGGAGAGGCCGGGCGGCCGGTGCCGTGGCAGGCTTCAGCCTGCCGGGTGAGGGGTCTCTTCCTTACCTTGCCTGTCTTACTTCTCTTTCCCCGTGCGTAAAACTTGACCAGCCGCCCTCACCACGGCGGCTGGCCTTTCTTTCTTCCCGGAGCTAGCATGACCCTGAACCGCCGCCACATCCTGGGAGCCGGCCTTGCAACGGCCGCCTGCGTCATGACAAACTCCGCCACAGCCCAAACCAAACGGCCGCTCGTCACCGGCCACCGCGGTGCCCCCGGCTATCTGCCCGAACACACCCAGCCCGGCTACGAACTGGCCATCAAGATGGGCGCCGATTTCATCGAACCCGACGTCGTCTCCACCTCCGACGGCCACCTGATCGTCCGCCACGAACCGTTGCTCTCCGTCACCACCGACGTCGTCAACCACCCCGAATTCGCCGACCGCAAACGCACCCGCACGCTCGACGGCATCACGGTAACCGATTTCTTCACCTGCGATTTTACCCTCGCCGAGATCAAGACCCTGCGCGCCAAACAGGCCTTTGACGACCGCGACCATAGCCATGACGGCCTCTATCCCATCCTGACCCTGGAAGAGGTGATCGACATCGCGAAGGCCGGCGGCGTCGGCGTCTATCCTGAAATCAAGCACTCGACCTTCCACCGCAATCTCGGCCTCGCCATCGAGGACAAGTTTCTCGACACCCTGGCGCGCGCCGGCCTGACGCAGAAATCGTCACCGGTAATCGTGCAATCGTTCGAAGTCGCCAATCTGAAATATCTCCGCACCAAGACGAGCGTCCGTTTGATGCAACTGATCGACGGCTCCGACACCGACCCTTTGACCGGCGCCATGATCCTCAAAGCGCCGTCGGACAAGCCCTATGACTGGACGGCGGCAGGCCAAGCCGGCACCAATCTCGATCGCGTCACACCCGCCGGCCTGAAAGAGATCGCCACCTATGCCGACATCGTCGCCCCGTGGAAGCGCTACCTGGTCAGCTTCGTCTATGGCGCGCCTGTCCTCAATACGGCCCTGATCGACAGCGCCCACGCCTGCGGCCTCGACGTCCATACCTGGACCATGCGCAACGACCGGCTCGACCCTTACTATGCCGGCAACGCCGCTGCCGAATATCAGCAGCTCTTGGCCATGGGCGTTGACGGTCTGTTCAGCGACTTCGCCGACACCGCGGTCGCCGCGCGCAACGCCTTCATGGCCGCCCAAGGCTGACAAAAGGTATGCTATTGCCGCATGGCGGGGCACTGCATTAATCCCAGAAAAGTGAATAATTTCAATTAAGTACCATGTCTTATGCAGCGGGTTGACTACTGCATAAGGCGGGTCAATTCGCCCGGTATGGCGCGCTAAGGCGTAAAACGGTCAAACCGTAAAAGTTTAACGAAATTAAGGATTTCGCTGAAAAACCGTCATAAGTCTGTAAAACCGGCGTCATCAAATCACCCTAACCGCTTGGCTGAAGTCAACCAAGACGGGGGTATGAGATGCGTTTTAACCGACGCGGTGCACTTGCCGCCTTCGGCAGCCTGACCGGGGCCTCGGCCCTGGCTTCGGCCGCCGTCACCCAATCACCCATCACCGTCAGTTTTGACCACGGCGTCGCCTCGGGCGATCCGCTCGCCGACAGCATCATCCTGTGGACCCGCCTCAGCGGCGCGAACAAACCGACCGAGGTCACCTGGCAAGTCGCTCTTGACGACAGCTTCAGCGAAATCCTCGCCCAGGGCAGCGTCACCACCGACGCCGGCCGCGACTATACCGTCAAGGCCGATGTCGCCGGCCTGACGCCCGACACAGCTTACGTCTACCGTTTCCGCGCCAATGGCATCACCTCGGTCACCGGCCGCACCCGCACCTTGCCCCTGCAAACCGACAAGGTCGTCCTGGCCGTCGTCTCGTGCTCGCTGTTTCCGAACGGCTATTTCAATGCCTACCGCGCCATTGCCAATCTCGACCGTGTCGACGCCGTCGTCCACCTCGGCGACTATATTTACGAATACGGCGCCGGCGCCACCGACTACGGCATGGGCAATGGCCGCATCCTGAACCGCGCCCCCGAACCGCCCCACGAGATCCTCTCCCTCGACGACTACCGCACCCGCCACGCCCAATACAAAGGCGACGCCGACCTCCAGGCTGCCCACGCCCGCGCCCCATGGATATGCGTCTTCGACGACCACGAGATCTGCAACAATCCCTGGACCTCCGGCGCCGAAAACCACAATCCGGAAAAAGGCGAGGGCGACTGGTACGTCCGCAAGGCGGCAGCCCTGAAAGCGTATCGCGAATGGATGCCGATCCGCGACCCAGCCCCCGGCCAGCTCAGCGAAGCCATCTATCGCAGCTTCCGCTTCGGCCAGATGGCCGAACTGATCATGCTGGAAACCCGCCTGCTCGGCCGCACCAAGCAGCTCGACTATCAAAAGGACCTGACCATCACCGACGGCCAGCCCGACTACGCCGCCTTCCGCACCGCCCTCAATGACCCGGCTCGCGAACTGTTCGGCGGCGAACAACGCGCCTGGCTGGCCGCTACCCTGAAAACCTCCGTCGCCGACGGCATACGCTGGCAGGTCCTCGGCAACCAGGTCATCATGGCGAAAGTCGCCGGACCCGATCTGGTCAAGGTCTTCGGCGCCGACACCATCGCCACCGTCCTCGCCGCCCTGCCGGAGGCCACGCGCACCCAGCTCCAGGCCATGATCGGCCTGTTCAGCCAGGCGGACCCGATGCCCTTTAATCTCGACTCGTGGGACGGCTATCCGGCCGAACGCGAACGCCTCTATGCCATGATCCGCGAAGCCGGCGCCCGCGCCGTCGTCGTCTCCGGCGACAGCCACACCGCATGGGCCAACCAGTTGCACGATAATGCCGGCACGCCCGTCGCCGTCGAACTCGGCGTCACCTCGGTGACCAGCCCGACCAAATGGTTCGACGCCTGGCTGCCCGACCTGCAATTCGCCAAGACCCTGGCCGACCAGAATGCCGAGATCATCGCCGCCGACGACAGCTATAACGGCTTCGTCCGCCTGACCCTGACCGAAGGTGCCGCGACCGGCGAATGGATGTCGCTGGACACCATCACCAGCCAGACCTTCGCCTGCACCTCCCAGCAAACCTTTACCGCCAAAGCCTTGCCCGCCGGCGGCACAAGCTTTGTCTAAAATTCCTGTCATCGAATTCACTTTACACCCGCCCACCGTATGCGAATAGTTCCGGCCTCAACGATCGCCGGAGCCTCCCATGTCCAAGACCCATCGCCTGTGGCAATCCGCCTGTGCCGCCGCCCTTCTGCTGGCCGTGCCTATGGCGTCGCATGCCCAGGCTGCCTCGGCGGCCTCGGCAGCGCCGATCACCGTGCCGCCGATCGATTACAAGACGCGGATCCTGCCCAACGGTATGAAGGTCCTCTATTCGCGCGACACCACCACCCCCAATGTCACGGTCCAGGTGTGGTACGGCGTCGGCTCCAAGGACGATCCCAACGGCCGCTCCGGTTTCGCCCACCTCTTCGAACACCTGATGTTCAAGGCGACCAAGGACCTGCCGGCGGAATCCTTCGACCGCCTGACCGAAGATGTCGGCGGCTTCAACAATGCCTCGACCTGGGACGATTTCACCAACTATTACGAGGTCGTCCCAACCCAGAGCCTGGAGCGCCTGCTGTGGGCCGAATCCGAACGCCTGGGCAAGCTGGTCGTCGACCAGGCCAATTTCGCCTCCGAACGCGACGTCGTCAAAGAGGAACTGCGCCAGAGCGTCCTGTCGCAACCCTATGGCCGTCTGTTCTACCTTTACATTCCGCAGAACACCTATGCCCAGCACCCGTATAAACGCCCGGGCATCGGCTCGATCGAGGAACTGGACGCCGCAACCATCGACGATGTCCGCGCCTTCCACGCCACCTATTATCGCCCGGACAATGCCGCCCTGATCATCGTCGGCAATTTCGACGAAGCCCAGCTCAATAGCTGGATCGACAAGTATCTCGGCGCCATCCCGACGCCGTCGACGCCCCTGCCGCGCGTCACGGCGACCGAGCCCGAGCGCACCGGATCGAAGACGGTTCTCACCTATGGCCCCAATGTCCCCCTGCCGGCGGTCGTCATCACCTGGCTGGCGCCCAAGGCCTCCGACCCCGATGCCCCGGCCCTGAAAGTCCTCGACGCCATCCTGTCGAGCGGCAAGTCGTCTCGGCTTTATAACGAACTCGTCTATGACAAGCAGGCCGCCGCCGACATCTTCTCCAGCGCCGATATGCAGGCGCAACTGGGCGTCCTCTATGTCGGCGCCATTATGTCCGACGGCAAGACGCTCGACGAGGGCGAGAGCCTGTTGAATGCCCAGGTCGCGGCGCTGCGCGACACTCCGGTCAGCCAGGCCGAGCTCGATTCCGCCAAGACCGAACTGATCGCCACCGCCGTCCGCGCCCGTGAATCGATCGACGACCGCGCCTTCGCCCTGGGCTATGCCCTGGAAACCGACGGTGACGCCGCCAAGGCCAATACCGCCATCGCCGATATCTCCGCCGTCACCGCCGCCGACGTTCAGCGCGTGGCGCAAAAATACTTCCGGGCCGACCGCGCCACCACCATCCGCTACATGGCCGAATCCGAACGCCCGGCCGGCGAAGCAGCACCCGCCGTCACCGTCGCCAATGTCCCGAGCGTCCCCTTCACCGGCGCTACCTACGCCCTGGCCGACGAAGGCCAGCGCGAAGCCATGCCGGCGCTTGGCAAGGCTGTCGATCCCGTCCTGCCGTCGCCGGACCAGATGACCCTGCCCAACGGCCTCAAGGTCGTCGTGGCGCGAAGCTCCGACCTGCCCCTGGTGGCGGCTCGCCTGACCGTACGCGCCGGCGCCTCGTCCGACGCCGCCGACAAATCCGGCACGGCCAGCATGATGTCCGACGTCATCACCGAAGGCACCGCGACCAGGTCGGCCCAGCAGATCGCCGCCGAGAGCGAGGCGCTGGGCACCGAGGTCGATGCCTCGTCGGCCATGGAATCGTCGTCGCTGAACCTGAGCGTCGTCAAGAGCAACCTGACCCCGGCCCTGGGGATCCTGGCCGATGTCGCCGAACACCCGGCCTTCGCCCAGGAAGAAATCGACCGCGTCCGCACCCAATCGCTCGACGGCCTGAAACTGGCCTACCAACAGCCGCGCTCCCTGGCCGGCTATGTTACGGCGCCGGTTATCTATGCCGGCACCGCCATGGGCCACGTCGCCGCCGGCACGCCCGACTCGCTGACCCGCATCACCCGCGACGACCTCGTCAAGTTCCACGCCGGCGCCTGGCGTCCCGACAACGCCATCCTGGTCCTGACCGGCGACATCACGCCGGCGGAAGGCTTTGCTATGGCTAAGGCGGCCTTCGGTGACTGGAAAGCCCCGGCCGGCAAGCCGCTGACCGCGCCTGCGGTCAAGCCGAAGGCCCCGCCGCGCGACGTCATCGTCGACCTGCCCGGTACCGGCCAGGCCGCGGTTACCATCAGCAAGACCGCCATCGCTCGCAAGGATCCAGACTACTATATCGGCCTGGTCACCAACGGCGTGTTGGGCGGCGGCTATTCCGCCCGCCTGAACGAGGAAATCCGCATCAAGCGCGGCTTAAGCTATGGCGCGGGTTCGTCGCTATCGACCCGCACCACCACCGGCGGCTTCACCGCCCAGGCCCAGACCAAGAACGAATCCGCCGCCCAGGTCGTCGGCCTGATGAAAGATGAAATGACCAAACTCGGCACGACCCCGGTCGGCGCCGATGAACTGACGGCGCGCAAGTCGGGCTTGGTCGGCGACTATGGCCGCACGCTCGGCACCGCCGACGGCCTGGCCGGCATCCTGAGCGACCTGTCCTTCTATGGCGTCAAGTTGAAAGAAATCAAACACTACACGTCCAAGGTCAACGCCGTTTCGGCCCAGGAGGTCGAAGAGTTCGCCCAGGAACAATTCGATCCGTCCGAAGCCAGCATCATCGTTGTTGGCGACGCCAAGGTCATGGGCGCCGACCTGACCACGGCCCTGCCCAAGGCGGAGACCATCCCCGCCGCCGGCCTCGACCTCGACAGCCCGACGTTGAAGTCTAACAAGCCGGCGGCTCAATAGTTTCTTGATCCTCCCCGCTTGCCGGGGAGGGGGACCGCCGCGCCCTTGCGCGGTGGTGGTGGGGCTTCTGACTTACTTTTACACCCGCGGCCGGAGTCATCATGACCTACATCCTGGCCTTAGACCAAGGCACCACCTCCAGCCGCGCCATCCTCTTCGACGCGGATGGCAATATCGTCAAAATCGCCCAGAAGGAATTCCGGCAGATCTTCCCGCAGCCGGGCTGGGTCGAACACGAGGCCCGCGACATCTGGAGCTCCCAGATGGGCACGGCGCAGGAAGTCCTGGCCGCGGCCAACCTGCGCGCTTCGGATATCGCCGCCATCGGCATCACCAACCAGCGCGAAACCACCGTCATCTGGGACCGCAAGACGGGACAGCCAATCCACAACGCCATTGTCTGGCAGGACCGCCGCACCGCCGGCCTGTGCGACAGCCTCCGCGCTGCCGGCCACGAACCCACTTTCCAATCCAAAACCGGCCTGCTGCTGGATGCCTATTTCAGCGGCACCAAGATCGCCTGGCTCCTCGACAACGTCCCCGGCGCTCGCGCCCGTGCCGAAGCCGGCGAACTCGCCTTCGGCACCATCGATTCGTGGCTGGTGTGGAACCTGACTGGCGGCGCCGTCCATATCACCGACGCCAGCAATGCCAGCCGCACCCTGTTATACAACCTCCACACGGGCGACTGGGACGACGAACTCCTCACCATCCTCAACGTGCCGCGCGCCCTCCTGCCGACCGTCGTCGCCAACAGCGCCGTCTATGCCGAAACCGCCCAAGGCCTGTTCGGCGCCCGCATCCCCATCGCCGGCATGGCGGGCGACCAGCAAGCCGCCACCTTCGGCCAGGCCTGCCTGACCCGGGGCATGGCCAAGAACACCTATGGCACCGGCTGTTTCATGCTGATGAACACCGCCGGCACCCCGGTCCCCAGCCACAACAAACTTCTCACCACACTCGCCTGGAAATTGGGCGACCAGCGCACCTATGCCCTCGAAGGCTCGGTCTTCGTCGCCGGCGCGTTGGTGCAATGGCTGCGCGACGGTCTTGGCATCATCGCCTCCAGCAATGATGTCGAAGCCCTGGCCGCCTCGGTCCCCGACAGCGACGGCGTCTATCTCGTGCCCGCCTTTGTCGGCCTCGGCGCCCCGCACTGGGACGCCTACGCGCGCGGCACGATACTCGGCCTGACGCGCGGCAGTACAAAAGCCCACATCGCCCGCGCTGCCCTCGAAGCCATCGCCTTTCAGTCGGCCGAGGTGCTAGAGGCCATGCAGCGTGACAGCGACGCCCCTCTGAAGGAACTGCGCGTCGATGGCGGCGGCAGCCGCAACAATCTGATGATGCAGTTCCAGGCCGATATCCTCGGCGTCCCGGTGGTGCGGCCGAAAATCATCGAAACCACCGCGCTTGGCGCCGCCTATCTCGCCGGCCTCGCTACCGGTTTCTGGACCTCGACCGATGCCTTGAGCCAGCACTGGCAGGTCGATCGCGTCTTCGAGCCGGCCATGAGCGCCGACGAACGCGCCGCCCGCATGGCCACCTGGCGCAAGGCGGTTTCCCGCAGCGCGGCCTGGGCCGAATGACCGATCCGCGTCCCGACATCGTGCGCGCCGCCACCGCTGATCAGGTGTGGGACGTCATCGTCATCGGCGGCGGCGCCTCCGGTCTCGGCACGGCGCTCGAATCCGTCACCCGCGGCTATAACACCCTGCTCCTCGAAGCCCACGACTACGCCAAGGGCACCAGCAGCCGCAGCACCAAGCTGGTCCATGGCGGGGTGCGTTATCTTGCCCAGGGCCATCTCCATCTTGTCCACGAATCCCTGCACGAACGCGGCCTGCTGAAACAAAACGCACCGCATCTGGTTCACGATCTCGGCTTCCTCATCGCCACCTATCAGGCCTGGCGGTTGCCCTTCTACGGCCTCGGCCTCAAGCTCTACGACCTGCTGGCCGGGCGGCTCAACCTGGCCCCCAGCCGTTTTCTTGGCCGCCGTTCGGCCCTGGCCCATATTCCGACTCTCAAGACCAAAAACCTCAAAGGCGGCATCCTCTATTTCGACGGCCAGTTCGACGACAGCCGCCTCGCCGTGTCCCTGCTGCGCACCCTCGAAGACGAGGGCGGCACGGCGCTCAACTACGCCCCCGTGACAGGCCTGATCAAAGAAGCGGGCAGGGTGACAGGAGTTCACTTCACGGACAGCGAAACCGGCCAAACCCACGCTGCCCGAGCCCGCGTCATCATCAACGCCACCGGCATCTTCGTCGACAGTGTCCGCCGTCTCGACCATGCCGAAGCCCCCGCCATGCTGTCGCCCAGCCAGGGCGTCCATATCGTTGTGGCGCGGCGTTTCCTGCCAGGTGACACCGCCTTGATGGTACCGAAGACCTCCGACGGCCGCGTCCTGTTCGCCGTGCCGTGGCACGAGCGCACCCTGATCGGCACGACCGAGACGCCGGTGCCGGAGATATCCCTGGAACCCAAACCGCTCGATAGCGAGATCGACTTTATCCTCAAGACCGCCGCCGCCTATCTCGACCCGGCGCCGACGCGCAGCGATATCCTGAGCGTCTTTGCCGGTCTGCGTCCCCTGGTCAAGGCCGACGCTGCCGACACCAAGTCCCTTTCGCGCGAACATACCATCGTCACCTCAGAAAGCGGTCTGATCACCCTGACCGGCGGCAAGTGGACGACCTATCGCCGCATGGGTGAGGACACGATCGACCACGCCATCACCTCAGCCGGCCTGACCTCGGCGTCCAGCCGCACCGAACATCTGCGCCTCCGTGGCAGCGATGCCGTCGCCATCGCCGGTTTGCCCGGCGCCGACACGCCCCTGCATCCGGACCTGCCTTACAATGAGGCAGAGGTGCGCTGGGCCGTCCGTCATGAGCAGGCGCGTACTGTCGAAGACGGCCTGTCGCGCCGCCTGCGCGCCCTGTTGCTCGACGCCCGCGCAGCCGTCGCCTGCGCCCCGCGCGTCGCCGAAATGCTGGCTGAAGAACTAAACTACGACACGGCCTGGCAGGCGGCCCAAATCGCCGACTTCACCGAACTCGCCAATGGCTACCTGATCGATTGAGGCTTGCCTCCGTTACATTCATATGACAACCTTCATCTAACCGGACGTTCCGCCTGTCACCTCAGCGGCGCACAATAACGCCGGACAAACCCCTGGGAGACAGTGTATGGGACGATTTTCAACGCTGGCCTTATCCGTGTGCGTGATAGCGTTATCATCGCCCGCCATGGCTCAACCGGCCTATCCTTTCCTCGATCCGAACCTGCCGACCGAGCAACGCATCGACAACATCCTGTCCCTGATGACGGTCGATGAAAAGATCGACGCGCTGAGCACCAATACCGCCGTGCCGCGGCTCAACATCCCTAGCTTCGGCAGCACCGAGGGCATTCACGGCGTCGTCCAACGCGGCGGCGGCAAACGCAACCTCACCCCCGTCACCACCACCCAGTTCCCGCAGCCGCCCGGCATGGGCGAGACCTGGGACCCGGCCCTGGTGCAAAAGGCCGCCGGCGTGCAAAGCTACGAGGCCCGCTTCATTTCGCAGACCGCGTCCTATGACCGCAAGCTGATGATGTCGTGGGGCCCGCAGGCGGATCTCGCCCGCGACCCGCGCTGGGGCCGCAGCGAGGAGGTCTATAGCGAGGACCCGTACCTGGCTGGCACAATGGCGGTGTCCTTCATCCACGGCCTGCAGGGCGACGATCCGAAATACTGGCTGGGCGCCTCGCTGATGAAGCACTTCCTCGCCAACAGCAACGAAAACGGCCGCGGCAATTCATCATCCGATTTCGACGACCGCCTGTTCTGGGAATACTATTCCGTCCCCTTCCGCATGGGTTTTCAGGACGGCGGCGGTGTCGGCGTCATGGCGTCCTACAATGCCTGGAACGGCACGCCCATGGGCGTCCATCCCATCCTCAACAGCCTCGTCATCGACCAATGGGGCGCCGAGGTCGTGTCGTCGGACGGCGGCGCCGTCACCAACCTGGTCAAGCTCTATCACGCCTATCCTACACAAGAAGCCGCCGTCGTGGCCTGCCTGAAAGCCGGCATCAACCAGTTCCTCGACACCTATAAGGACGAGGCCCACGCGGCCTTGGCCGACGGCACCCTGACCGAGGCCGATATCGACACGGCGCTCCGCCGCAAGTTCCGCGTCACCATCAAGCTCGGCCTGCTCGATCCGCCGGAGATGGTGCCGTATTCGACTATCAAGGCCTTGCCGGATTCTGGGCCGGAACCGTGGAACAGCGACGCCGATCGCGCCGTCTCGCAACAGATCGCCCTGGAGTCGGTGACCCTTCTCAAGAACGATGGCCTGCTACCGCTCGACAAGGCGAAGGTCAAGACCATCGCCGTCGTCGGGCCGCTGGCTGACAGCGTCCACTGGGACTGGTACGGCGGCACGCCGCCCTATGCCGTGACGCCGCTGCAAGGCATCAAGGCCGAGCTCGGTCCCGATATCAATGTCATCTATACCGCCGATAATACCGCCGGCGCCGCGGTCGCCGCCGCCCGCGCCGCCGATGCCGTCATCGTCGTTGTCGGCAACGACCCGACCTGCGGCCCGAACATGGCGCACGACTGGACCGATGCCGGCACCAAGCCGTGCGCCGATCCGGGCGACGGCCGCGAAGGCCGCGACCGCGAAACCCTGGCCCTGGCACAGGAGGATTTGGTCAAGGCGGTGCAGGCGGTGAACCCGAAGACGGTGATGATCCTGGTCTCGAGCTTTCCCTACACCATCAACTGGTCGCAGGCCCACGTCCCCGCTATCCTGCACATGACCCACGCCTCCCAGGACGAGGGCACCGCCTTGGCCAAGGTGGTGTTCGGTGCTTACAATCCGGGTGGTCACCTGACCGAAACCTGGCCGGCGTCGATGGACCAGTTGCCGCCGATGATGGATTACAATATCCGCCACGGCCGCACCTATATGTACGCCAAGGGCAAGCCACTTTACCCGTTCGGCTATGGTCTGAGTTATACGACCTTCCGCTATGGCCATATGCGCACCGATGCTGCCAAGGTCGCCAAGGACGGTACGGTGACGATCAACGTTGACGTCAGCAATACCGGCAAGGTCGCCGGCGACACGGTCGTGCAACTCTACGTCAAGCACCTGAAATCCGCCGTCGAACGCCCGATCAAGGAACTGAAAGGCTTCCAGCGAGTCACGCTGGCGCCGGGCGAAACCAAAACCGTCCAGATCGCCCTCAAAGCTTCACAGCTCGCCTATTGGGATGCCGCCGCAAAAGCCTTCACCGTCGAAGCTGAACCGGTCAGCCTGATGTTGGGCGACTCGTCGGCCGATATCAAACTCAGCAAGACCGTGACGGTGGAATAAGGTCATATTATCAAGGCTTAACCGACTGCTGGCGTCATTCGGAGTAGATCTGCGCCAGTACTACGAAAACCGGCACTCCGAATCCCAAACGGCCGGTCCAGGGCAATGCTATTGTCTATCGATTAAGGGCCGCAAGCACAGGTTCCGCCGCCCTTCAAAGCGGTAATATAAAACCTCAAAAAGCTGCCTCCTCTCCATTCGGAGTGCCGGTTTTCAGCCGATATGCCCCCCGGCTACTCCGAATGGCGCCAGCCCATCTCGTTACGCCGGTAATTATCGCGTGGACTTATCGGCGAAAATGGACAAACCTGCCGGCCTGTTCAGGAGGACGGGACCATGGCCTTGTCGTTGAAATCAGCCGCCCTGTGCACCGCCCTGGCCCTCATGCCAGCTTTCGCCCAGGCCGCGCCGCAAACCCTGCTGCTAAGGCCGGCGCGCGTCTTCGACGGCATCGACCCCAAGCCCCACACCGGCTGGCAGGTCCTCGTCCAGGACGGCAAGATCTCGGCCRCCGGCCCCGACCTGACGGCGCCGGCCGATGCCCGCGTCATCGACCTCCCGAACGACACCCTGATGCCAGGCATGATCGAGGGTCACGGCCACCTGTTCCTCCATCCCTATAACGAGACCAGTTGGGACGACCAGGTCGAGCACGAACCGCTGGCCCTGCGCACCGCCCGCGCCGTCGTCCAGGCCAATGCCACCCTGATGGCCGGTTTTACCACCGAACGCGACCTCGGCACCGAAGGCGCCGGCTATGCCGATGTCGGGCTGAAACAGGCGATCGACCAGGGCATCGTCCCCGGCCCACGCATGTTGGTGGCGACCAAGGCAATCGTCGCGCTCGGCGCCTATGGCCCCAAGGGTTTCGAACCCGGCGTCGAGATCCCTCAAGGGGCGCAGGAGGTCAGCGGCGTCGACGATATCGTCAGCGCCGTCCGCACCCAGATCGCCAACGGCGCCGATATCGTCAAACTCTATGCCGATTATCGCTGGCGCCCGGGCGAGGACAGCCGTCCCACCCTGTCCGCCGCCGAGATGCAGGCCGCGGTCTCTGCCGCCCACGACGCCGGCCGTATCGTCGCCGTCCACGCCGCCACCGCCGCCGGCATGCAGCGCGCCATCGATGCCGGCGCCGACACGATCGAACACGGCTATGGCGGTACGGCCGAAATCTTCAGGGAAATGCACGACAAGGGCATAGGCTACTGCCCGACCCTGGCCGCTTCGGACGCCGTCGCGCGCTACCGCGGCTGGACCGGGGTGGAACCGGCGCCCGACGCCGTGCTGAAAGCCCGTCAAGCCTTCGGCCTGGCGCGCGCCGCCCATGTCACCATCTGCGCCGGCGGCGATGTCGGCGTCTTCGCCCACGGCACCAATGAACGCGAACTGGAGCTGATGGGCCAGAACGGCATGCCGGCCGGCGAGGTCCTGATGGCCGCCACCTCGGTCAATGCGAAGATGTTCCGCGTCGACGGCAAGGTCGGCGCCATCAAGCCGGGCCTGCTCGCCGACCTGGTCGCCGTCCCTGGCGATCCGACCCAGGATCTCAGTACCCTCCGCCATGTCGACCTGGTCATCAAGGGCGGCGACGTCGTCAAGGGGCCGTAGATGATCCGCGCCGTCCTTCTCGGTCTCGCCCTGTCCGCCGGTGCGGCTCAAGCCGCGCCTGCCAATTATCGCGACTACGTCACCATCACCCGCGACGACTGGGGCATCGCCCATATCCACGGCCATAGCGATGCCGACGCCGTTTTCGGCATGGTGTATGCCGAGGCCGAGGACGACTTCAACCGCGTCGAACGCAACTACCTGACCGCCCTTGGCCGCACAGCCGAGGCTGACGGCGAGGGCGCCATCTGGGCTGACCTGCGCCAGCGCCTCTTTATCGACCCGGAAGCTCTACAGGCGCAATATCGTGCCAGCCCGAAGTGGCTGCGCGACCTGATGGACGCCTGGGCGGCCGGGCTCAACGCCTACCTCGCCGACCATCCCGATGTCCACCCCGCCGTCCTGACGCATTTCGAGCCGTGGATGGCGCTCTCCTTTACCGAAGGCAGTATCGGCGGCGATATCGAACGCGCACCCCTGACCCAGCTTCAGGACTTCTACGACCATCAACAACTGGCCATGACGGACGACGAGAAGGGCCTTCTCTATCATGAGCCTTCCGGCTCCAACGGTATCGCCATCGCCCCGTCGCGCGAGCAGGACGGTCATGCCCTGTTGTGGATCAATCCGCACACCAGCTTCTTCTTCCGCTCGGAAATGCAGGTCCAGAGCGACGCCGGCCTCGATGCCTATGGCGCCACCACCTGAGGCCAGTTCTTCATCTACCAGGGCTTCAATGCCTATGTCGGCTGGATGCATACCTCCAGCGGTGTCGACAGCGTTGACGAATTCGCCGAGACCATTATCAAAAACCCCAATGGCAGCCTGTCCTATCGCTACGGCCGCGAGTTGAGGCCGGTGACGCAGAAGACCGTGACTATCGCCTACCGCGGCGGCGATGGCGCCATGACCTCGCGCAGCTTCACCACCTATGCCACACACCATGGCCCGATCGTCCGCGCCGACAACGGCAAGTGGATCGCGTTCGCCCTGATGAACAAGCCGGTGGCGGCGCTGGAACAATCCTTCCTGCGCACCAAGGCCCACGACCTCAAATCTTTCATGAAAGTCGCAGAGCTCAAGGCCAATTCGTCGAACAACACCCTGTTCGCCAGCCGTCGCGGCGACATCGCCTATCTTCACCCGCAGTTCGTGCCCGTTCGCGACAACCGCTTCGACTATACGCAACCGGTCGACGGCAGCGACCCGGCGACCGACTGGAAGGGCCTGCACAGCCTCGACAGCCTGCCCCACGTCATTGACCCGAAGGCCGGCTGGGCCTTTAATGTCAATAACTGGCCGTGGACGGCAGCCGGCAGCGACAGTCCGAGGGCCGCCGACTTTCCGCGCTATATGGATCAGGTGGGAGAGACCGCCCGCGGCATCCACGCCCTAACCCTGCTGCACGCCCTGCCACCCAAGATCGCCCCGCATGACATCAACACCCTGGCCTTCGATCCGTGGCTGCCGGCCTTTGATCGTCTCGTGCCGTTACTGGCGCAAACCTATGCCGCCTTGGCCGCCGACGATCCGCGCCGGGCCAAGCTTGACGCCCCGGTCGCCCTGCTGGCCGGTTGGGACCGCCGCTGGGGCAAGGACTCCACCGCAACCTCACTGGCGGTCTTCTGGGGCGAGGCGATGTGGCAACGCGCGGCTGGACCGGCCAAGGCGGCGCGGATGCCGGTCCTCGACTATATCGCCACCCATGGCAGCGATATCGAGCGCCTCGACGCCCTGAACGAGGCCGTCGATCGCTTGACTCAGGATTTCGGCTCTTGGCAGGTGGCATGGGGCGAGATCAACCGCTTCCAGCGCAATGACGGCGCCATTGCCCAAACCTTTGACGACTCAAAGCCCAGCACGCCGGTGCCCTTCACGTCCAGCCAGTGGGGGTCGCTGGCGGCGTTCGGCGCCAAACGCTATCCAGGCACCAAGCGCTATTACGGCACCCTGGGCAACAGCTTCATCGCCCTAGTCGAGTTCGGCCCGCGCCTCAAGGCCTGGGCCGTCACCGCGGGCGGCGAAAGTGGCCATCCCGACAGCCCGCACTTCACCGACCAGGTCGACCGCTATATCGCCGGCAATCTGCGCGAGGTCTATTTCTATCCCGACCAACTGGCCGGCCATACCGAACGGTCTTACCGCCCGGGCGGGTGAAATGCCACCTTTGACCAGTCTCGAACGGTTCACTACGTATTAACCCGATGAGACAGCTCTGTCTGAAGACTCGCGCGACTTGACGGCACGCGCGGCTGCGCTAAGGATGTCGAAATGGACACATGGGGGAGGGGGAGGATGGCGCGTCTCGACGGGGGAAAGGGCGATGACGTACTTACGAGTACAGCGGCCGATGAGGAGATATCCGGTGGTGCCGGACACGATACCGTAAGCTATGCCGGAGCGACCGGACCGGTCACCCTTGACCTCGGCACCGGCGAAGCTTCAGGACCCGGCATCGGTCACGACACGCTGAAATCGATCGAGGCGGTTATCGGGTCCGCCTTCGACGACGTGATCACCGGCCAGAATGTCGTCATGGAAGGCACGACCCTGGTCAGTTCGGCCATGGATGGCGGGGTGGGCGACGGACCCTCCTTCATGCCGGTGGTCTCACCGGACGGGCGCTATGTGGTGTTCGACAGCTGGGCCGGAAATCTGGCGCCCGGCGATGCGCCGTTCAATCCCAATGCCAATTACAGCCAGGACGACCTGTTCGTAAAGGACCTGAAAACCGGCGCCGTCACCCGCATCAATGTCACGGCCGATGGCCAGGCGCTTGGTCTCACCAATACGGGCAGTAGCGGACATCATGGATCGTTCGTCTTTTCCGCCGACAGCCAGTCGGTATATTTTATTTCGGTGAACGACTCCTTTGACACGGTCGTTTACCGCAAGAATCTCGCGACCGGCACGCTGAAGATGCTGGCCACCTTTCCCGAAGACGAGCGGGTGGCCCACATTTCGATCTCGGCAAACGGCGGCACCCTGTACTACGAAGGGCAGCACGGCATTACGGCCTACACGATCGCGACAGGCCAGGCTGCCTATCTGGCACAGCCGGATAAGTTCGGCAACCATGGCGGCGCCGAATACAGCCTGTCCGCTGACGGCCAATGGATGGCCTTCATCGGCTCAATGCCCAACCTGACGCATGACGGCTCGCTTTCCGGTTCACGCACCGACATCTTTCTCAAAAACCTGTGGACGGGGGATATCCGTCTGGTTGGCCACAATGACAATTACTATGCCCTGACCTATGTTCCGGCGGCAGCATCGATTTCCGCCGACGGGACCAAGCTGTTGTTCGTTACGGAAACGCCAGGCCTGACACCTGACGATGGCACCATCGACGCCAATCCCTTCATCATGGATATTGCGACGGGTGACATCACCCGGCTGCCCCTGCCGGTTAACGACACCTGGCTGCTGGAAACGCATCCGCCCTTCTTTGTTGGTAACACCCATCTTGTCGCCTTCTATGCCGAAGACCCCGCGACCAACGGACAGAACCAGGGCGGCTATGTCGACCTGATGATCTATGACCCGGCGACGGGTGAGATTCATACCGCGGCCTATGACCTGTTTATGAGAGGCGACTATTCCGGCCAGGAGATACCTGTTTCTTTCTCGGCGGACGGTTCCGTCGTGGCCGTTAAGCCCTTCGAAACCTGGTTCGATCCTGGCACCCTGACGCCGAACGACAACAATGGCTATGATGATGTCGTCGCCTTCGATCCCCGCCAGTCGGCTTCCTATGTCGGCGACGATACCTTGAACGGTGGCGCCGGCAATGACCGCTTGAGCGGACTTAGCGGCAACGATCATCTGGGCGGCGGCGCGGGCAATGATCTGCTGGTTGGCGGCGCCGGCAACGATGTGCTGGATGGCGGGAGCGGAAACGACAGCTACGCCATCAATGCCTATGTCTACGGCACGAACCGCACCGGGTTCGACCTGATCGGCGACAGCGGCGGCGATGATACACTGCTGGTCCATGGCGACATGACCTCACAGGACTTGCGCCGGCAAATCGTCGGGAACGACACCATCATCACTATTGGCACTTACAGCTATCTGCCGGAAGCCAGTCAGCAGTTTTATGACGGCGTGCGCATCACGAATGGATTGCTCAATCCGATCGAGCATATCGTCTTCGACACGGCTGCCGCGGCCCAGACACTCACGGGCGGCACGGATAATGATACGCTGCACGGCGGGGGCGGCGCGGACCTTCTCGATGGCGGCGCGGGCGCCGACACCCTGTATGGCGGCGACGACAGCGACACCTATCGCGTCGACAATACCGGCGATCGGGTGGTCGAAGAGACGGCCGGACCGGCCGGCGGCTGGTTCGATGTTGTCTACGCTTCCGTCAGCTATACGCTCGGTGACAATATTGAGGATCTGCGGCTCACGGGATCGGCTGACCTCAGCGGCACCGGTAACAGCCTGGACAATCTGATTATCGGCAACGGCGGCGATAACCTGTTGTCGGGCGGCGGTGGCCAGGATTATCTGTACGGTGGTGACGGCAACGACACGCTGCAGGGCGGCGGCGCCATTGATTACCTGCGTGGCGGTCTTGGAGCGGATGTGCTTGACGGCGGCACAGGCAATGTCGGCGATCTCAGCGATGACTTCAATTATGGCCCGGACTATGCCGACTATGCCGGCGCCACTTCGGGGGTCACCGTCTACATCGATAACAGCGGCACAAATACCGGCGACGCCGCGGGCGATACCCTGGTCAATATTGAAGGCATTATCGCTACGGATTTCGCCGATACACTCTATGCTGGCCATGCCAGTGCCATCCTGCGCGGTGGCGCCGGCAACGACCATCTGGTCTGCGGCACGGGCACGGGCACCAATAGCTTTGGGCAACCCGCCGCCACCTATCTGGTCGACGGCGGCGACGGCGACGACTTCATCGAGGCGGGCCCCGGTGCCGATCAGGTAACCGGCGGTGCCGGTATCGATACGCTGTCCTACCGCAATGCCCCGGGTGGCATCTATCTTGTCCACGGCAACGGAGACCTGTTGCAGCCCGAACGCGACGGCTATGCCTGGGGCGATAGCTATGTTTATCAAGACATCGAGATACTTTGGGGCAGCAACTATGACGACGTCATGGCGCTGCCTCTATATAACAGCCAGCTGTTCGGCTATGGCGGTAACGACCTTCTATACGGATCCTCGGGCGACGACGTTCTGGACGGCGGTGAAGGTCTCGATACCCTGAGCGGCGGATGGGGTAACGACACCTACATCGTCGACAATGCCGGCGATATAGTTTCTGAAAGTGTCGACGTGGGCCGTGACCTGGTCCTGTCGTCGGTCTCCTACAGTCTGTCTGCCAATGTCGAAAGCCTGACCCTGACCGGTGGCGGAGCCATAGATGCGACCGGCAACGCCTCCGCCAACACCCTGACCGGCAATAACGGCAACAATATTCTGGATGGCGCCGCGGGCGCCGACAAGATGAGCGGCGGGGCCGGCAACGACACCTATCTTGTCGACAGTTCGAGCGATGTCGTGACCGAGCTGAACGGCGGCGGCAGCGATACCGTCATCAGTACCCGCACCTATACCCTGGGCGCCTATGTCGAGAAGCTGACCCTGAGCGGCACCGGTAACACCGCCGGCACCGGCAACACCCTGAACAACACCATCATCGGCAATGACGGCAATAACAAGCTGATCGGCGGCGAGGGCAATGACAACCTGGGCGGCGGCCTGGGTAATGACACATTGGATGGCGGCAAGGGCGGCGACACCATGAAGGGCGGCGCTGGCGACGACCGCTACTATGTCGACAACAAGCTCGACATCGTTACCGAATACAGCAATTCCGGCAATGATACGATCGCGATCAACGGCACCTACATCTTGGGCGCCAACATCGAGAACCTGATCCTTACCGGCTCCGGCGTTCGCTTCGGCACAGGCAATACACTGGATAACCTGATGACCGGCAATGTCGGCAACAATACGCTAGGCGGCGCCGATGGCAATGACGTCATCGATGGTGCCAAAGGGGCCGACACCATGCGTGGCGGCAACGGCAACGATATCTTCTATGTCGACAATGCCGGCGACACGGTCACGGAATATTCCGGCCAAGGCGTCGACAGTGTCTTCAGCTCAGTCAGTTTCACCCTTGGCAACAATGTCGAGAACCTGACCCTGACCGGAGCCGCCAATCTCAACGGAACCGGCAACAGCCGCGCCAATATCCTGACCGGCAACACGGGGAGCAACCATCTTGCCGGAGGTCTGGGCGCTGATACTTTCGTCTTTGCAGCCGATAGCGGCGCCGATGTCATCAGCGATTTCTCGGCCGCCCAAGGCGACACGATCGACGTCCATGCCTATAACGGTCATCCCGGCACGGTCATAACCCAGGTCGGCGCCGATACGGTCATCGACTTTGGCGGCGGCAATATGGTCACGATCGCCAATACTCAGGCGGACGACGATGCCTTCCTCAGCCATATCGTTTGGTAAGGGGAGCAGGGACAACACCGGCCGTTGATGGCGAAACCTGCACGGTGCGAAGAATCGCCCCATAACAGGCTGTCAAAAACCTGTATTGCGATTATATTCCCTCCGTGCGCTTCGACGACCATTTTCTTGAAGAATTGAAAACCCGCTTGCGGCCTTCCGAGGTCATCGGCAAGTCGGTGAAATTGCGCCGCAACGGCCGCGAATGGGTCGGCCTGTCGCCCTTCACCAAGGAAAAGACGCCGTCCTTCTATGTCAACGACGTCAAAGGCTTCTATCACGACTTTTCTTCGGGCAAGCATGGCGACATCATCTCCTTCCTGCAGGAAACCGAACGCCTGTCCTTCAACGAGGCCGTCGAAAAACTGGCTTCCGAAGCGGGCATGGCCCTGCCGGCGGTAACGCCGCAAACCAAGGCGGCGGAGATGAAGCGCCAATCCCTGGGGGACTGGATGGAGCTGGCGCAGAAATGGTTCATGGCGCGGCTGCAGGAAAAGAACCCGGCAGCGCAGGCGGCCCGCGACTATCTGGTCAAGCGTGGCCTGAGCCCGGAGGACGTCCAGACCTTCGGCCTCGGCTATGCCCCGCGCGACCGCACCGCCCTGAAGGACTCGCTGATCCAGCGCGGCGCCAAGCCGTCGGAACTGATCGAATGCGGTCTGTTGATCGAGCCTGAAGGCGGCAACGCGCCCTATGACCGCTTCCGCGACCGGCTGATGTTCCCGATCGAGGATCAGCGCGGCCATGTCGTATCGTTCGGCGGCCGTGCCCTCAATCCCGACGACAAGGCGAAATATCTCAACGGCCCGGAAACCTCGCTGTTCCACAAGGGCAATATGCTGTTCGGCCTGCCCAAGGCGCTGAAACTGCTGGGCGCGGAGGAGACCGGCGCCGACCTAGTCGTCGTCGAAGGCTATATGGACGTCATCGCCTGCCAACGCGCCCATGTCGCCGCCGTCGCGCCGATGGGGACGGCCCTGACCGAAGAGCAGATCGACATTCTGTGGCGCCGCCACGCCGAACCGACCCTCTGTTTTGACGGCGACAAGGCGGGACAACGCGCCGCCTTTCGCGCCCTGGATCGCGCCCTGCCGAAGCTGAAGCCAGGCCGCTCCTTCAAGGTCTGTTTGCTGCCCGGCGGCCAGGATCCCGACGACATGTTGCGCGAAAAGGGCCCGCTGGCGCTGCGGGAGGCGTTGAAAGACACCAAGCCCTTCGTCGAGGTCCTGTTCACGCGTGAAGCCGAACTGGAACCGCTCGACACTCCCGAGCGCAAGGCCGGTTTCAAGAAACGCCTGCGCGCCTTGTCGGCTCTGATCGAGGACAAGGACTTGGCCGACAGCTACCGCCAGGACATGCTGGCGCGTTTCGATGCCCTGATTTCTCCGCCGCGGGCACCATCGCAGCAACAACAGGGCAATTTCCAGCCCTATAAAAAGGGCGAATTCCGTAAAAAAGGCGAGGTCTTCATTCCGCCGGCCATGCAGGAATCGAAGGTGGCGGCCAGGAATCTGTCGGTGGCGCTTGATCCGACCTGCGCCGGCCTAGCGCAAGGCCTGGTCGATAACCCGGCCTGGCTGGACGATCAGGTCGAGGCCCTGGAGGCTTACGGACTGGGCGATGAGGCCCTGGAACCGCTGTCGCGTGCCCTCGTTTCACTCAGTTTTCAACATACAGGCCTTGACAGGGAGGCTTTAAGTCGCCATCTGCAAAAACTAGGACTTGGAGCATTGTTAAGCGAGATACAAAAGGCGGCACTGAAATCAGGCGCGCCATTCCTTTCACCGGAACTATCTTTAGCCCATGCCCACGCCCGCTGGTTACAAGCGTTCAACGCGGTCTCGCGTTTGACGGCCTTGGAACGTGCGCTCAATTCTGCCCGCGATCAGGTTGGGACAGAATTTTTTTCACGTTTGAAGCTGGAACGCGATGCCCTGCGGCGGTCCTTGAGAAGCGGACAAATCTGGCAGGACGAGGCGGCCAAGCCTTAAGAGGATTATGTGAGGATTCACATACTTAAGGCTTCGTTTAGACTATTCCTAAATAAGACATTTAGCGGCCCCTGTGTCCCACAGGTCAGTTGCGGAGACCCATATGAGCGTGACAAAATGAGCACAGCGGCAGAAAAACCCGAGTCGGAAACCACATCTGACGGCCCCTTGCTCGATCTGACCGATTCCGCGGTCAAGAAGTTCATCAAGGCTGCGAAGGCGCGCGGCTATGTGACGATGGACGAACTGAACAAGGTCCTGCCGTCGGAAGAATTTACCTCCGAGCAGATCGAAGACACCCTGGCCATGCTCACCGAGATGGGCGTCAATGTCATCGAATCCGAAGAGGAAGCGGCTGAAGGCGGCGAAGTCGTCGTCCGTGAAGAAGCCGGCGCCCTGGCCGAAACCGCCAAGACGTCGAACTACGACCGCACCGACGACCCCGTGCGCATGTATCTGCGCGAAATGGGCTCGGTCGAGCTGCTGTCGCGCGAAGGCGAAATCGCCATCGCCAAACGCATCGAAGCCGGTCGCGACACCATGATCCGCGGCCTGTGCGAATCCGCTCTGACCTTCGAAGCCATCATGGTATGGCGCGAAGAGCTCGGGTCGGGCCGCATCCTGCTGCGTGAAATCATCGATCTGGAAGGCACTTACGGCGGCGGTCCGTCGGAAGGTCCGCCTCCGGGCGCCCTGGGCGAAGACGTCGAAGGCGACGAAAGCGATGTCATCGTCGCGCGTCCGATGCCCGCGCCCGCGCCCGCACCGGTCGTCAAGGCACCTGAACCGGTCGTCGAAGCTCCCAAGCCTGTCGTGATTGCTGCTGAGCCGGTGGCCAAGAAGGCCAAGAGCGGCGATGACGACGATGACGACGACTACGTCCCGATGGACGAAGAGGAAAAGAAGCCCGAAGTCGTTGAGGAAGAAGACGAGGACGATTTCGACGATGGCGCCGGCCCTTCGGTCTCGGCCATGGAATCGGAACTGCGCGAAGGCGTGATGGCGACATTGGACGCCATTGCCGGCGAGTTCGAAACCTATCGCCGCACCCAGGAAAAGATGCTGACGGCCAAGCTGGAAGGCTCGCCGCTGGATCCGGCCGACCGCGCCGCCTATGACGAAGTGACGGCGACGATTACCCGCCACCTGAAGACGCTCAAGCTCAACAACCAGCGTATCGAGGCCCTGGTTGAGCAGCTCTATGGGATCAACAAGCGCCTGATGGGCCTCGAAGGCCGTCTGTTGCGTCTGGCTGATAGCTACGGCATTTCGCGAACGGAATTCCTCAACGCCTATTATTCGCGCGAACTCGACCCGCAATGGGGCGACAAGGTGCGCGACATGGGCATCCGCTGGAGCAAGTTCATCGATAATGACGGCGCGGCGGTCAACCGTATTCGCACCGAAGTGACGACGCTTGCCACCGATATGGGCGTTGCGGTCGACGACTTCCGCCGCATCGTCCAGACGGTGCAGAAGGGCGAGCGCGAAGCGCGTCAGGCCAAGACCGAAATGGTCGAAGCCAATCTGCGTCTCGTCATCTCGATCGCCAAGAAATATACCAACCGCGGTTTGCAGTTCCTCGACCTGATCCAGGAAGGCAATATTGGCCTTATGAAAGCGGTCGACAAGTTCGAATATCGCCGCGGCTACAAGTTCTCGACCTATGCCACCTGGTGGATCCGTCAGGCCATTACGCGCTCGATCGCCGACCAGGCCCGGACCATCCGTATCCCGGTACACATGATCGAAACGATCAACAAGATCGTTCGGACATCGCGCCAGATGCTGCACGAAATCGGCCGCGAGCCGACGCCGGAAGAACTGGCCGAAAAGCTGGCCATGCCGCTGGAAAAGGTGCGCAAGGTTCTGAAGATCGCCAAGGAACCGATTTCGCTCGAAACCCCGATCGGCGACGAAGAGGATTCGCACCTCGGCGACTTCATCGAGGACAAGAATGCCGTCCTGCCGATCGATGCGGCGATCCAGTCCAACCTGCGTGAAACGACGACGCGGGTCCTGGCCTCATTGACCCCGCGCGAAGAACGCGTGCTGCGCATGCGTTTCGGTATCGGCATGAACACCGACCACACCCTGGAAGAAGTCGGCCAGCAGTTCTCGGTTACCCGCGAACGTATCCGCCAGATCGAAGCCAAGGCGTTGCGCAAGCTGAAGCACCCGAGCCGCTCGCGCAAGCTGCGCAGCTTCCTGGACTCTTAACTCATGGGGTGTGGGGCCCGCGGCCCCGCGTCTTTGCTTTCATAACCCCGCCGGTGCAAACCGGCGGGGTTATTGACTTGGACTGCAGGTTTGTTAGGTTTACTCGAGCGAAAGGCGTAACCATGCCATCTGTAAGCGTGTCACTTAGCCCTGAATTGATGCAGGTCGTTCAGTCCAAGATCGATAGCGGTCTCTACAATGACGCGGGCGATGTCGTACGTGACGCGATCCGGCAGCTCGATGCGCGTGATCACCTCCTGCTTGACGTCAAGTTGGACCATTTGCGGCAAGCCCTGGCGCCGGGGCTGCAAGAGGCGGCAACCGGTCAATTTGCCGACTACGACTTGCAAAGTCTTATCACCGAGTTAGATCAAGACCTCGACGACTGATCATGGTCTATTTCCGTTTGACGCTCAGGGCGCGTCAGCGTCTCCGCGAGATTGGCCGGGATACTCAAAAGACATGGGGTGTCGACCAGCGAAACAAGTATCTGACCGAACTGGACAAGGGTTTTCATGATCTTGCGGTGAGGCCTGATAAGGGGCGGGCGCGTGAAGAATTGGCCGCGGGTCTGTTCAGCTTTCATCTCAAGAGCCACGTCGTTTATTATTACATCCAATCCGATCACATTCAGATAGTCGACATTCTGCATGAACGCATGGAACCGCGACTGCACCTTTAGGGAGGTTAAATGACCGACGAACCACCACTAGGCTGGCGCACATCTGCCCAGCGCGACAATGATATTGCCCAGGCCAAATCTCTGCGGCAACAAGCTGCTGAAGGTGGCTTATCGTTCGAGGTCTATCTGCCGTCCGGCTTGGCTGAATGGATTCTTGATTTCGTCGAGCGCGGTGTTTTTACCGATCCGAGCGAGGCTGTCTTCGTTATTTTAGGCGAGCATATGGATTTGGAACCTCACGCAGATCTTCGTCAGGAGATTCTGAAACGGTCCCTGGATGCCGCCATCAACGACCCGCGTCCGGCTATTCCCGCTGAAGACGTTTTTGCTGAAATGGAAGCGTGGGGGCGCAAACCGCGGCCGCCGGTGGCCCAATGGCTAAAACAAAAATATGAGTAGGGGGCAAGTACGCAATCGGTTGCTATATTTCCTTATTGATCCTTTATAGGAAACTGCCATTTTCTGACAACCGGCGCAAAGAGCGCCCCACATTTGCCGCGGCGGTCTTGGAACAGTAAGTGAGTTGAAAAAGACGGGGGATCAGTCGTCCAAAAGCGTCGATGCCGGCGCGGCCTTGCGCTTTCTGGATGGCGCCAGCGAGATGGCCGTGCTGATGCGTGGTCACGACTGGTCGGCGACGTCATTGGGGCCTCCTGAGACCTGGTCGCAGCCGTTACGCGTCGTCGTTCGCCTGATGCTCAACACCAACCATCCCATGTACATCTTTTGGGGCGCCGACGGGGCCTGTCTCTATAACGACGCCTACAGTCAATCGATTGGACCGGAGCGCCACCCGGTGTCGTTGGGGCAGCCGGCGCGTCAGGTCTGGGACGAGATCTGGGACATTATCGGGCCGCAGGTCGACCAGGTGATGGCCGGCAAGGGCGCCACCTGGCATGAAAATGCCCTTGTGCCGATCACGCGCAATGGCCAGCGCGAAGACGTCTATTGGACATATAGCTATAGCCCGATCGACGACGAGACCGCGCCCCATGGCGTCGGCGGCGTGCTGGTCGTGTGTACCGAAACTACCAAACAGGTCATGGCGGAAAAACGCCGCGTCACGGAAGTCGAGCGCTTTCAATCCTTGTTCGACCAGGCGCCCACCTTCATGGCCCTGCTGACCGGGCCGGAACATACCTTCGCCATGACCAATCCAGGTTACCAAAGGCTGGTCGGCCGCGATGTTCTGGGCAGGACGGTAGCCCAGGCCTTGCCGGAAACAGTCGAGCAGGGTTTTGTCGCCTTGCTGGATGATGTTTACCGTAGCGGTAAGCCTTTCGTCGCCAACGGTGTCAAATATTTGCGTCACGGCAAGGTGGATGACGTCCGCTATCTTGACTTCGTTTACCAGCCTATTCAGGAGGCGGACGGCTCCATCACCGGCGTCTTTGTCGAAGGCGTCGATGTGACGGAACGCACCGCCTCCGAACAGGCGCTGAAGGAATCGACCGAGAAGCTGCGATTGGCTCAAAGTGCCGCCGGCGTGGCCGGCATGTGGTTCTGGTCGCTGGATCGTGGTTTGGTAACCGGCGACGAGGCTTTTGCGCGCACCTTCATGATCGATCCTGAGCTTCTGCGTGAAGGTGTGCCGTTCGACGTGATTGGCGCGGCCCTGCACCCTGACGATTTGCCGGTTCTGGTCGATGGTGTCGCCAAGACCATGACGACCGGTGAGACCTGCTCGATCGATTACCGCGTTCGTACGGCCGAAGGCGCCTGGCGCTGGGTCAATGCCATCGGCCGTGCCGAACTCGATGCGTCCGGCCAGCCGGTCAGCCAGTCCGGTATTGTCATCGACATCGACGAACGCAAACGCGTCGAGGCGGATTTGAAACAGACCCACGACCAGTTGCGCATGGCGCAAAAGGTCGGCGGCATCGGCGTCTTCGCTGTGGCGACCGGCGCCGACGAGATGACGGTGTCCGAGGAATTTTGCACGATATTCGGCATGCCGGTGACAAGCAAGGCCTCGCTTGCCAGCTATGCCGCTCTCGTCCTCCCCGAGGACAGTTCGGCTTCGTCACAACCCGAGGATCGTGCGACCGGCACGACGCCGTCGGAGACCGAATACCGCATCCGGCGGCATTCGGACGGCGAAATCCGCTGGATCTATCGCCGCGCCGAATTCACGCGCGACGGCGACGGCAAGCCGCTGCACATGGTCGGCATGGTCCAGGACATTACCGAACGCAAGGCCGCGGCCTTGCTGGTCAAGGAAAGCCAGGACTATCTCAACCTGATGGTCGAAAGTGTTCAGGACCACGCCATAATCTCTTTGGATGAAGCCGGCCGCATCGTGTTGTGGAACAGCGGCGCCCAGGAAATCTTCGGCCATAAGGCGCAAGACGTTCTGGGCGGCCATATCGAAGTCATTTTTACGCCCGAAGACCGTGCCCATGGCGCGCCGCGCATGGAGCTGGCGACTGCCGCCAACAAGACGTACGCCGGTGACGAACGCTGGCATATACGGGCGACGGGCGAACGTTTCTATGCTTCTGGCACCATGGCGGCCATGTACGACGACAGCGGCCGGGTGAAGGGCTTCATCAAGATCGCTCGCGACATGACGGCGCAGCAGAAGGCCCAGGAAGCTTTGCTTGAGGCGCGCAACGCCGCGGAGGCGGCCAATATCGCCAAGACCGAATTCCTGGCCAATATGAGCCACGAGATTCGGACGCCGATGAACGCCATCATCGGCCTGTCGACCATATTGGCGAAGAGCCAGCCTCTGACCTCACGTCAGAGCGACTATATCCGTACCTTGTCGAGCAGCGCGGACTCGCTCCTGGCTTTGATCAACGACCTGCTCGATATTGCGAAAATCGAGGCGCGTAGCGTCGAATTAGAGCATATCCCCTTTTCGTTGACCCGCCTGATGCAGGAGGTGACGTCGATGATGGCGGTGCAGGTGCGCGAGAAGGGGCTGACCTTCACCGGCGATGGAGATTGCGTCGAGGAGCGCGTCTTTGTCGGCGATCCCACCCGCCTGCGCCAGATCATGATCAATCTGTGCAGCAACGCCATAAAGTTCACGCACAACGGCTATGTCCACGTTTCGATCACCTGCCAGCCGACCGATCGGCCCGATATCGAAATGATCTGTATCGCCGTGCGCGACTCCGGCATCGGCATTCCAGCCGACCAGATCGACACGATTTTTCAGAAGTTCGTCCAGGCCGACACCTCGATCAACCGCAAATATGGTGGTACGGGTCTGGGCTTGGCGATCACCAAGACCCTGGCCGAAATCATGGGCGGCGGTATTTCGGTGACCAGCGAGCCCGGCGTGGGCTCTACGTTCGAGGTCTGCATCCCGCTTGAAATTGCCACAGCGCGCGCGGTCGCCACCACGGACTATTCATTGGCCGCCACCGTCAACAGTACGGTCGAAAAATCGCTGCGTCCGCAGGTCCTGCTGGTCGAAGACTACGAGCCCAATATTCTGGTGGCGCAAACCTTTCTCGAGGATTTCGGCTATACGGTCGATGTCGCCAGCAACGGCATGGAAGCCTTCGACAAGGTCAAGACCGGCAACTATGCCGCCGTCCTGATGGACGTCCAGATGCACGGCATGAACGGGCTCGACGCCACGCGCGCCATCCGGACTTGGGAAGAGCAGGAGGGCAGGGCGCCGGCGCGCATTATCGGCATGACGGCCCATGCCTTGTCCGGCGACCGTGAGCGTTGCCTCGGCGTCGGCATGGATGACTATATCGCCAAACCGTTCCGTCCGGAGGAATTGCGGCGCAAGATCGTCAATCTATAGGGTTTTGTGCAGATAACGCACGCCCTTGCCGCGGTCGCTTAAGTGCGCACGGCCGACCTCGGCGAAACCCAGTTTTTCGTGGAACACGTCCGAAGCCGGATTGGGCGGATCGTAATTGACTTCGCAGACGACGCAGTCGTGACCGGCCGTGCGCGCCGTGGCGAACAGGCGCTCATAGAGCTGCCGCGCCAGGCCTTCGCCGCGCCGCGTCGCCGAGACGACAACGCGATCGACATAGACAAAGCGAGGATAGCGCTCGCGGAACCACAGGAAGTTCGGGCTGTCATAGTCGCCTTCCTGATCGAAGGCGAGCAACAGCGCATCGCCCGCAGGGTCGGCATCCGCGACGAAAGCCGTCTCAATCAGCTGTTCCAGGCGCGTTTCGCTGAGGGACGACAGCTCGACGGCGTGGGCTTCATTGAGGTCGTGAAGGCGGCGCAGCAAGGTGGGCGCCAGCGGGGAGTTCAAGGATTTCAGGGTCATGCGTCTACATAGCCGCTCAAGCCGGCCAAGGCAAAACACCTCAGCTAACGACAGCAGTGAATTAAATTCGCTTTGCCGGTGGCCTCCGGCCTTCTATCAAAGCAGCGCTGTATCAGCCGGTCATTGACATGACCTAGTGATACGGCCCGTTTTTTTAGCTCAAACGCCGCATGGCTCGCCGCATCAGCGGCGACGGGCGGTCGCCCTTGCCAAGCCGCTTGAGCGCGGCTTGGTGCTTACCCCATACGGGATGGCCGCGTGTCTGACTTCGATCTTCAAGGCTATATCGCCGGCCTGCATATCAATCCCCTATATTGTTTTTCCGGCCTGGTGGTCGGGATGCTGGTCGGTTTGACCGGCGTCGGCGGCGGCTCATTGATGACGCCGCTTCTGGTCCTGCTGTTCGGTGTCCATCCGGCGACCGCGGTCGGGACGGATTTGCTTTATGCTTCGATCACCAAGGCTGTCGGCACGGCCATTCATGGCGGTAAACGCACGGTCGACTGGAAGGTCGTCGGTCTCCTGGCCTTGGGATCGATTCCTGCGACCCTGCTGACCGTCTATGCCGTCCAGCATTTCGGCAAGCCCGAGGCCATGTCCCACATTATCACCCTGGTCCTGGGCTATGCGCTGTTTTTAACGGCGGCCTTGCTGATGCTGCGTGGCGTCATTCGCAAACTGGCTGAAAAACGCCAGGAAAAGGCGATTGCCGAGGACAAGCCGCTGCATACCGGCCGCCGCGCCGTATTGACCATCCTGACGGGCCTGGTGCTGGGCTTTCTGGTGTCATTGTCGTCGGTCGGCGCCGGTGCCCTTGGAGTCACGGCGCTCATCCTTCTGTACCCGCAATTGCCGACGGTGAAGATTGTCGGCTCCGACATCGCCCACGCCGTGCCGCTGACCTTTATCGCCGGCATGGGCTATTTCATGATCGGCAAGGTCGACCCGTCACTGCTGATTGCCCTGCTGATCGGGTCTATCCCAGGCATTATCATGGGTAGCTTCCTGGCGCCCAAGATGCCGGAAAAGGTCCTGCGCGGCGTCCTGGCCTGCGTGCTGGTCCTGGTCGGCCTGAAGCTGGTGACCGCTTAGGGAACCTTGATCGTCACCTTTTCCCACTCATAGTCGTTGGTCTTTTCGTCCTCGCCCTTGTCCTTATTGTCGATGACTTCCTGGTTGGCCTTGGCCAGCATGTCCGGCAGGAACGTATAGACCTGGTCCAGGGTATCGAAATCGCAGCCGGTCAATTGCTCCGCCATGGCCTTGGCCTGGATTTCGCCGGCGCTGCTGTCTTCAGGACTGGCGCTGCTGCTGTCGCTACTGGAACTGCTGTCCTCGGCCATATCGCTGGTCATGGAGTCAGAGGTCATGGCATCCGACATCTCGTCGGGATCGATGCGCATGCCGCAATTGATCACGATCATATCGGCCTTGGCCGGCAGGCTCATGCCGGAGCTGTGCGGGAAACGCAGCACGGCATAGGCCGAGCGGTCGGCGGTCTTGAACAAATTGACCCCGGCCAGCCAGTAGTCCTGCTGGTCCTTCAGTCCGGGATCGAAGGCGTGCCAGGTGACGTCGGCATTATAGGTCTTGCTGTCGAAATCGCCGAAATGCAGCACGCCGGTATCGCCGGTCGGTTGATGGGTGATATCGGCAACCGTGTCGCCCTGGTCGTCAACGACCTGTATCCGGGTGGCATCGCCGAACGGCGAGGGTGCCTTGGCGAGGTCGGGCCCGACTGGAAACATGCTGCAGGCCGACAGGGAAATGGCGGCCGCGACGGCGGTCAAAAGTCCGCCAAAATACGAGAGTGTACGCATCACTTCACCTCCACATGGACGGACTGCCAGCGCAAATGCGGCGCATCCGTTTCGTTCTTGATCAGGTCGTAATTACGCAACACGGCCGGCGTGACCGCCATGGCCTCTTTCAGGCTGTTATATTCGCAGGCGCCCATTTCCGGCGGTGGCGCCGGCTCCAGCTTTATCGGTTGTCCGACGGCCTTGCCATTGGAATCTTCGGCGCTGTAGCTATCTTTACGGGCCATGTCGAGATCGCCGCAATCCAGGGCGACATAGTCGAACGCGTCGCTGCTCGTGCCCGGGGCGATGGCCAGGCTGTGTGGGAAGCGCAGGACGGTGTAGGTCGACCGGTCCTTGGTGCGCGTCGCGTTCATGGCGACGATCCAGTAATCCTTGCGCTCGGCATTGGTTTCCGCGACCATGGGCGTGAACGGACGATAGGTGACGCCGGCCATATAGTCTTTGGTGTCGGACAGGACGTTTTCCATGCGGGCATCGTCTTCGCCCTGGCCGCGGGCAATGGTGATGCGCATGTCGCGGCCGCCACCGCGCGCCGGTCCGGAGATGACGACGCTGGCGGCCTTGCCCCACGGACCGTCGCGATCGAGATCGGGTCCGACAACGGAACTGTCCCAGGCCGCCCGCTTGCCGCAACCGGCCAGAACCAGCCCTGCCAACGCCAACACGCTTATGACCTTAAGCCTACGCATCCGCCGCCTCCCGTAATGGGAGAAAGGTAGGTCACAAACGCGTGATCGTCAATGCAGCGCAGAAACATCACAGTATTTGTAACCCTTCGCGCTTGCGGTCTTTTGGCCGCCTTTTCGCTTGCCGGGTGTTAATTAGCGGTTAGAGTGGGTTAACGCTTTATGACTGACGGTGTCGCGGGTTTTCAGGTCGCGTTTTTTTGGGGGATGGCATGTATCAGTTTCGCGCGGGCAAAACGCTGAGCGCCTTAGGACTGGTCCTGGGATTGGGCATCGCCGGAGGCGTCCAGGCCGCCGCGCCTGCCCCTGCCGGCAGCCCCAGCACCGCCATCGCCATCATGCAGGCCGGCGCTGCGGTCCAGGCCCAGGACTGCGCCGCCGCCATCCCGCCTCTGACTCAATTATGGAACGACCCCAGCGTTGCGGCCGCCGACCCGGCCCTGGCGGCGCAGTTCCGTACGCAACTGATCGCCTGCACTGCCCAGACCCAGGGTATGGCCGCCGCCCTGGCGCTGTCGACGACCAATATCGCGCGCGCCGATGCCTCGGCCAGCGATTACGACCTGCACGTCTTCCTGCAACTGGTCGACAAGCAAAATGCCGCGGCCGCCGCCACCCTCAATGCCGGCCTGACCAAATTTTCCGGCAATGCCGGCGATTTCAGCGATATGAGCGTGTTCGGCACCTTGCTGGCCATTCGCGACGGCGACCCGGCGGCCATGCACAGCCTGCTCAACCACCTCGAGGAAGTGCACTGGCAGGCCCACAGCCTGTCCAGCCGGCCCCTGATCGGCTATCTGCGCATGACCGCCCTGCGTGAAGCCGTCGCCGCCGGCGATACCGTCCATGCCGACCTTTATCGTGGCGACATCGCCGCCGCTACCATGGTCTATGTCGTCAGCCAGGGCGACGGCACACTCAGCTCGGGTGCCGTCGCGCCGCAGGACATCAAGCCGGTGATCGGCAAGGAAATCGACGACCTCAAGACCTGGGTGGCCGCCAACCCGACCGACCTGCTGTCCTTAAGCATCCTGATGTCCCTGGAACGCGCCGACGACCAGGATGCCCTGGCCCTGACCCAGCTCAACGGCATCCTCGCCCTGATCGACCAATACGGTCTCGACAAGTTCGACAGCACCGGCATGTATGGCGAGCTGTTGACGGACAAGGCCGAAATGCTGGCCGACATCGGACGCGACGCCGATGCCAAGGCGGCCTATGCCGCTGGCGCCGCCAAGCTGACGGGCGACGACAAGACCAATCTGCAATTGTCATGGATGAACTATCTGACCGATGGCGGCGATGAAAAGGCCGGCATCGAACTGGCCGGCGGCATCGCCCTGGCCAGCGGCGATTCCTACATGATCCAGGCGGCCACCCTGACCGCCAATTTGGGGTGCGCCTATGGCTATGCCGGAGACGAACCCGCCTTCGCTCAGGCCGCCAATGCTTTGGCGGCGGTGCCGATCATGCGCATCAAACCTTACCTGTGCGCCGGTGATGCGGAAGGCGCCGCCCGCGACCTGATCGCCGCCATGGCCGATCCCGACAGCCGCAATCAGGTCATTCTGTTCATGCAGGACGGCTTGTCGCCGATCGCCTTCGGGCCTCGCGACCAGGCCTATGTCGCGGCCCTGGAGGCGCTGAAAAAGCGTCCCGATGTCCTGGCGGCCGCGGCCGCCAACCATATCCTGGTTCGTACCTGGCCACTGAGATTCTGAGTGGCTATTTGACGTCGCAGACCAGCTTGACCGGCTGTTCCTGGGCGACGGTGATATAGTCCTCGAAATCGGCGCAGGTCAGCAGGTTCTTGCCGCCCGGCTTGGTCGTGGCGACCGCGTCGACCAGGACCAGCGGTTTGCGCTGGGTGATGACCGGCAATTTGCTGAGGTCGATGCCGGCGCCGGTCATATGGACGGTCTGGCTTTCCGGCGTGACGGGGACGGTGTCCATGTTGAAATGGATGGTGTAGTCGGCGCCGGCCTGGCTGGCGCCTTCGGGGGTGGGATGGCCGAAATAGAGGGCCGTGACGCTGACCTTGGCGCCGGTCTGTTTCAGCTTGGCCAGGGCGGCCGGTGTCAGCTCGAAATCGACATCATAGGCATAGCTGACGGCGGCGGACGACGAGGCTGGCGCGTCGGCAGGCTTTGGCGAGCATTGAACCAACCCAAGTGCCGCGACGGCGATGACGGCGAGATATCTGGACATGAGCGTTTTCCCCTTGTTTGGGGCGAGCTTACGCCCAAGCCGCGCTCTTGTCGATCAGGCCGCCGCGCGCTGCCGGCGCCATTCGGAGTAGCCGTGGGCCTTTTTAGGAAAAATCGACACTCCGAATAGGTAAGGGTCCAGCGTTTGCGGTATCATAATACCAAAATGAAATAACGAAAAGCCGTAGTTGTCAGCGCACTTAAGTTCCAGGAATCCGGGCTGCCTCCATGGACTCACACCCGGCGCCTGGAGATTCGGAGCGCCGGTTTTCCCTAAAAAGGCCCACGGCTACTCCGAATCCCGCCAGCCCTTGCGGGGACAGGTCTTTTAGACCAAACCCGTGCCGGTGATCTTCAACACCGGCGTAAAGGCCGGCCGCGTGTCGGGCAGCCTGACCGTCAAGCCGCCAAGACCGAGATCGAACTTCAGCGGCTCGGCATGGCCCAGCAATTCCACCTTGGCGATGGTGCCGACGCGCTGCGGTGAGCCCTCGGCCATCGACACGATGGTCATATAGCCATTGTCCGGCCACTCCTGGCCGAGCGCGTAAAGAGCGCCGTCCTTCGTGGTGAAGCGGATGTCCTCATGTGAGAACGGCTTGGCCTCGCCTTCGTTCAACGCGCCTTCCACCGGAGGCTTGAAAGGGCCTTCGCCATAGATGGTCCACGGACGGGTAGCGAAGATGGCCTCGCCGTTGACGGTCATCCACGCTGCCATCTCAGTGAGGATCTTCTCTTCCTTGTCGTCGATTTCGCCGTTGCCGCGGACCGGGATCGACAGCAACATATTGCCGTTCTTGGCGACGATGTCGGCCAGGCGCTGGATGACGTCCTTCGAGGTCTTGTAGCCGTTGCGGTCATAGAGCGGCCGGTCGTAATGCCAGTTGCCGATACAGGTGCAGGTCTGCCACGGATTGTCGCGCAGGCGGTCGCTGTAGCCGCGTTCGATATCCTCGGTGATGGCCTTGCGTTGCAGGTCGTCGAGCTTCTTGCCGGTGGCGACGACGTCGAGCTTGCCGTGCCAGTCATAGCTGCGGTTATAATAATAGGCGGTGGCGTCGAGGCCGGCCTGTTCCAGGGGGAGGGCGGTGTCGTCGAAATAGACCAGGTCGGGCTGGTACTTGTCGATCAGGTCGTTCTGGCGTGCCAGCCACTTCTTGACGAAATAGGGATCGGCCGGCGGCACGGTTTCCAGCCATTGGCCGGAATGGTTGTCGTGATAGGTCTGCATATCCTTGATCGTAGTGATGCCGTCGGGCGGGGTGAAGTCGCCCATGGCAGGGCCCTGGCGGGCGCCGGCATAGAGTTCCTGCGGGTCGTAGCCGTCCCACCACTGGCCTTTGCCGTCTGCCTTGCGCAAGGTATAGGCGTCGTAACGCAGGCCGCGCACCGGACCTTCGGCATCGTAGCCATAGGCCGTCTGCCACCAGTGCCAGGCGTGCGACAGGTGGTTCGACACGCCGAAGCGCAAGCCCTGGGCCCGCGCCGCCTTGGCCCAGGTGCCGACGACGTCGCGCTTGGGGCCGAGCTTGGTGACGTTCCAGTCCTGATGATCCGAATCGAACATGTCGAAATTGTCGTGGTGGCCGGCCAGCGAGACGAAATATTTGGCGCCGGCGGCCTTATAGAGCCCGATCAGACGATCCGGATCCCACTTGTCGATCTTCCAGTCCTTGATGAACTGCATGAAGCCGTGCTGGGCCGGGTGGCCGTAGGTCTTGACGTGATAGTCGTAATACCAGTTGCCCTGCTGGTACATCTGGCGCCCGTACCAGTCGCCGCGTTCCGGGATGCATTGCGGACCCCAGTGCGCCCACATGCCGAGCTTGGCGTCGCGGAACCATTCCGGCGTCGCATTGCCCTGGGCCAGGGAGTCCCAACTGGCCTCGAACGGACCCTTTTTCGTCTTGGCGTCAACCGTATTCGCCGTCACGGCCGCGGCGGCTGCCGTCGATGCCATCAATCCGCGTCTTGTCACTTTCATTGGGCAATATCCATTTCGAAGGGCACGGCCGGCAGATCGTCGGCGCTGTACAGATTGACATAGGGCGAGTCCGCCCAGGCGTAGCGGACGCTTTTGGCGTCGGTGGTGTTGGCGCCCGGCAGCACGATCTTGTCGCCGGCGACCGTGGCCACGGCATAGCGGCAGGTATTGGGCGCCGAACAGACTTCGAAGCCCATGGCCTCGGCCGAGCTATAGGTGAGGAGCTTACCCTGGGTATTGCGGAAGGTGACGACCAGATCGCTGCCGGAACGGGTGACGGACGTGGCGTCCGGTCCGCTGGCGCTGACGTTTTCACCATAGACGACGCGTTGGGCGGCACGGGCCAGGCGTTGGCCGACAACGGTCTTTTGCGTCGGATGGATGTCCGTGCGGTCGCCGACGTCGACGGAGACGGCCAGGCCGGCATGCGGATCGGCATTGACGGCATCGCGCTGGGATTGACGCAGCTCGGCCCAGGCCGACTGCCCGGGCGTGGTGGCGACCGGACCGAAATTGGCCAGTTGCACGACCAGGAAGGGCAGGTCGGGTTCGTTGAAGGTTCGGCGCCAGTCGGCCATCATGGTCGGCAGCAGCGTACGATACTCAGTGGCATTGCCGGCATTGGCCTCCCCCTGGTACCAGGCGACGCCTTTCAGCGTGTAGGGCGCGATCGGGGCGATCATGGCATTGTACAGATTGGTGATGCCGGTGGGTGACGACCACGGCGGGCCCATGACAGTCGTTCCCGGCACGACCGGACCGGAAATCCGGTACTTCCATTCAGCGGGTAGGGTCAGGCTGGTGCCGTCGGCGAAGGCGAGCTTGCGATCTTCGGGTTTGCCGTACAGTCCGCCGCCACCGCCCGTATCGAGGGCGCGAACGACGATGACGTTTTTGCCGGCTTTGAGGGTGCCGGCCGGCACGGAATAATTGCGCGGCGTATCCCAACCGAAGGTGTTGCCGACCATGACCCCGTTGATCCAGGTGATGTCGTCGTCATCGACCGGGCCGAGACTGATGGTCTTCGCGGCCGCGGCCTGGGCCTTGGTCAGGCTAACGGTCTGGCGGTACCAGACAATGCCGTCGAAACTGGCGAGGGCGGGGTCGCCTGCCTGTTCCCACGGGGCCGACGGTGTCATGGATTTCCAATCCGCGTCGTTGAAGCCCGGCTTGAGCCAGTTGACCTTGGCGGCGGCGTCGGGCTCAGATTCCTGCCAACTGTCGCGGCTCGACTTGTCCCAGGCCGCTCGGACGCCCGCCGGGTCGGCGGCATAAGCCTTCAGGGCATCAAGGTTTTTGTCGTAGGTCTTGACCGTGCGCAGGCCGCTGTCGCTGATCCAGGCCTGGATGAGGGTGCCGCCCCAGAAGGAATCGATCATGCCGACGGTGACGCCCTGGTCCTTCGCGATCGCCTTGCTCATATGATAGCACACCGCCGACACGTCGCCGGTCGTCGGGCCGACAGCCTGCCACGATGCCGGTGTCGTCAGTTCGTCCAGCGGCGCCATCGCCGAATCGCGCGCCACGGTGATGAAGCGCAGATTGTTGTCGGGCGCGATGCCCGTCATGCCCCAGGAATTGGTGGCGTATTTCAGCGCGAACTCCATGTTCGACTGACCGCCGCACAGGAAGACGTCGCCGATCATGATATCGCTGAGTTTGGTCTGGCCGGCCGCATCGCTGAGCGTCAGGTCGTAGGGGCCGCCGGCGGGAGAGGGCGGCAACTGTGCCCGCCATTTACCGGCGTCGTCTGCCACAGCGGTCACGCTCTTGTCGCCGAGCGTCACGGTCAGGGCATCGCCGGCCGGCGCCGTGCCCCATACCGCCACGGGCTGGTTGCGTTGCAGGACGGCGTGGTCGCCGAAGACGCCGGCAAAATGCGGCGCCGTCGTTTGCGCGGCGGCGCCAAGGGGCAGGGCCGCCAGCAGCACTGTCAGGGAAATTGAACCGAAACGCATGATCTTGAGCTCTCAACCTGTTTGTTTTCTTTGGGCCATATCGGCAAAGATTGTCATACTTTTCAAGAGAATTCATGCGCAATATTTCACATGTCAAAATTCCTTTTAGTTCTAAAATTATTTTGTCGATCTGTTTCACCGGTGATGGGATTTGCCAAGGGCGCAATTGCGGCCTATAGAGGCGTTAGAGCAAAATGATTTAGACGGAAAATCTTTTTGCTCTAACTTTCTGTTTTGACGCGCAATTTATCCAAAAAATGGGAGTCATTTTTTGGATTGCGCTCATGGAATCATAAGAGGGGACAGGGTTTGGCGCGTAAGGTCAGTCGTCGCGGCGGCAATATCGTCACCATCCATGATGTGGCGCGCCATGTCGGCGTCTCCCCCATGACCGTGTCCCGCGTTATCAATGGCGAGAAGAATGTCCGCGAGGAGACCCGGGCCAAGGTTTTGGCATCGGTGGAAGCGCTTAACTATTCGCCCAACCTGGCCGCCCGGTCGCTGGCCACCCAGGATTCGGCGCGCATCGGTCTGCTCTATTCCAATCCATCGGTCGCTTTCCTGAGTGAATTCCTGCTGGGTATTCTGTCCGAAAGCTCGGTCAGCGGCACCCAGTTGCTCATCGAGTCGTGCGAAGGTCCCGAAGGCGCGACTTCGGCCCTGGAAAAGATGAAGGCCGGCGGTTGCGACGGCGTCATCCTGTCGCCGCCCCTGTCCGATTCGTCGCGGGTCGCCAAGATATTACGGGATATGAATATGCCCTTCGTCGGCGTCGCCATGGCGCGCCCGGACCCTGACGTCTCGTGCGTCACCATCGACGATTTCAAGGCCGCCTTCGCCATGACGCGCCGGCTGATCGAATTGGGTCACAAGGAGATCGGCTTTATCAAGGGGCATCCCAATGCCTATGCCAGCCAGATGCGGTACGAGGGTTTCGAATCGGCCATGACCAAGGCCGGCCTAAGCGTGAACCCCGACTTCGTCGCCCAGGGCTATTTCACCTATCGCTCGGGTTTCGACGCCGCCGAACGGGTATTGAGCCACAAGGTGCGCCCGACGGCCATCTTCGCCAGCAATGACGACATGGCCGCCGGCGCCGTCGCCACCGTGCATCGTCTCGGGCTCGATGTCCCCGACAATATCACCATTGTCGGTTTCGACGACACCGCCATGGCGTCGAGCGTCTGGCCGGAACTGACCACCGTACGCCAGCCGATTTCCGACATGGCGGGCCTGTCCTTGCGTCTGCTGCTCGACCATATTCGCGCCCGCCGGTTGGGCCGTCCGTTCGAAGCGGTGCGCGAGGTCCGCGACTTCGCCCTGATCGAACGGCAATCGTCAGGTCCCTTGGCTTCAGGTCCTTTAGCTTCCGGACCTTCGGCGTAGGCGCCTGTGGCATCGGCGCCTACGGCTTCTTTATTTCATCTTTTAATTTTTCTTATTGCCTCATTATTTTCCCGGTCTATCTTGACACGCGCGTGCATCTGCCCGATGTTAGCGCTAACAAGATAAGAGCCATCCTATGTGGACGGTCAAACGGGTTGAGCAGACGTGGGCAACCACACCACTTACAATCCTGAAGGGATGAGACATGTTCGATTTTCTGCCCGCAGACTGGCGTAATGCCACGCTGGTCGGGCGCATCCAGACCGCTGACGGCCCGACACCTATCCTGGTCAAGAACGGCGAAGTCTTCGATATGTCGGCCATCGCGCCGACCGTTTCGCAACTGCTGAAAGCCTGGCCCGACACGGGGATTCCGGGCGGTGGCTTGTCCCTGGGCAAGCTGGAAGACTTCCACTTCGCCAAGACTTGGGCCAGTGGCCGCGACGGCGACCAGCTTCTCAGCCCCATCGATCTGCAGTGCGTCAAGGCCGCCGGCGTCACCTTCGCCGTCTCGGCCGTCGAACGTGTCATCGAAGAACGCGCCCGTGGTGATTCCGACAAGGCCCAGGACATCCGCAACGCTTTGGCCGAACGCGTCGGCTCCGACATTCGCTCGGTCAAGCCGGGCTCGCCCGAATCGGCCAAGCTGAAGGACGCCCTGATCAGCGACGGCCTGTGGTCGCAATATCTCGAAGTCGCCATCGGCCCCGACGCCGAGGTCTTCACCAAGTCGCCGGTCCTGTCGTCCGTGGGTTGGGGTGACGAGGTCGGTGTCCGTTCCGATTCAACCTGGAACAACCCGGAACCCGAAGTGGTGATGGTGGTCACGCCCGAAGGCCGCGCCGTCGGTGCTACCTTGGGCAATGACGTCAATCTGCGCTGTTTCGAAGGCCGTTCGGCGCTCCTGCTGGGCAAGGCCAAGGACAATAATGCGTCCTGTGCGCTCGGGCCGTTTATCCGCCTGTTCGACGACGGCTTTACGATCGATGACGTCCGCAACGCTGTTCTGGATCTCAAGATCGACGGTCCCGAAGGCTATGAACTGGTCGGCCGTTCGACTATGGCCGATATCAGCCGCGATCCGCTCGACCTGATCGCCCAGGCGATGAGCGAGCACCATTATCCCGACGGTTTCGTCCTGATGTTGGGCACCTTGTTCGCCCCGACCCAGGATCGCGATACGCCGGGCCGCGGCTTTACCCACAAGGTCGGCGACGTCGTCAAGGTGTCGTCACCCAAGCTCGGGTGCCTGGAAAATCGCGTCACCTATTCGAAGGACGCCCGTCACTGGACGTTTGGTATTTCCGATTTGATGCAAAACCTGGCCGATCGCGGCCTGCTGAAACCAAAAAATACGGCGTCAGCCGTCAAAAAAGCCTCCTAATCCTCGCGCGTTCCGCAGACCCCTGCGGAACGCGCGCATAATCTCA
This sequence comes from Asticcacaulis sp. P2_B1, assembly GCF_056404915.1. Classification (NCBI taxonomy): domain Bacteria; kingdom Pseudomonadati; phylum Pseudomonadota; class Alphaproteobacteria; order Caulobacterales; family Caulobacteraceae; genus Asticcacaulis; species Asticcacaulis sp. P2_B1. The sequence goes on from NZ_JBFUDD010000003.1 coordinate 435,062, forward strand.
GAGAGTAAACGTCTATGTCGTCTGCCATTTATCCCAGCCTCAAGGGCCGCAAGGTGCTGATCACCGGCGGTGGCTCCGGCATAGGCGCCGGTCTTGTGGCCGGTTTCGTCCGTCAGGGCGCCAAGGTCCATTTCATTGACCTGGTCGACGACATTTCCGACAAGATCGACACGGGCTTCGTCGATGTCATGCCGGTCTTTCACAAATGTGACCTGACCGATACGCCGGCTCTGGAAAAGGCCCTGGCGGCGATCGTCGCCGATGGCCCGGTCTCCATCCTGCTCAACAATGCCGCCCGCGACGACCGCCATACCCTGGCGGAAGTGACGTCGGAATTTTTCGACAAGAATATCGCCGTCAATCTCAAGCACATGATGATGGTCACCCGCGCCATCGTGCCCGGCATGAAGGCGGCCGGTGGCGGTGCCATCATCAATTTCGGCTCGATCTCCTGGCACCTCGGCCTGCCGGACCTGGTGTTGTACGAGACCGCCAAGGCCGCCATCGAAGGCATGACGCGTGCATTGGCCCGCGAACTGGGCCCGGACAATATCCGCGTCACCACAATCATTCCCGGCAATGTGAAGACCAAGCGTCAGGAACAGTGGTACACGCCGGAAGGCGAGGCCGAAATCGTCCGCTCGCAGTGCTTGCCGGGCCGTATTGTGCCGGAAAACGTCGCGTCTTTGGCCTTGTTCCTGGCCTCGGACGATGCGTCTTTGTGCACGGGGCATGGTTACTGGATCGACGCCGGCTGGCGTTAGGTTGTTCGCGCAAGGTTAAAAGCGTACAAGAAGTACCCGATTTGCGCTCGCGGGATCGACAGCAAGGCCCCCACCACCGCATCTAGCCGCGAAGGCGTGGCGTCGTGCGGTCCCCCGCCCCACGGGTGGGGCGGTGTAAGGTAGCGGTTTTGTCCTAATTTGCAGGCTTCTATCTCTTACTTCGGAACACAGGATGCCCAATCTTTTCCAACCTGAATGCGTCTGGGACCTGAAGGCGACCTTGGGCGAGGGGCCTTTGTGGTCGGCGCGCGACCACGCCGTGTGGTTCGTCGATATCAAGAAACAGCATGTCCACCGCTATGATACCGATATCGGCTCGCACCAGTCTTGGAATGCGCCGAGCCCCTGCGGTTTCCTGGCGCCGAAAGCGTCGGGCGGTTTCCTGGTCGGCTGCAAGACCGGCCTCTATGATTTCGATCCGAAATCCGGCCAGTTCAGCCATCATAAAGATGTCGAGCCAGATTTCCCCGGCAATCGCCTCAATGACGGCTATGTCGATCATCATGGCCGGTTGTGGTTCGGTTCCATGGACGATGCCGAAGAGCAGCCTTCGGGCAAGCTCTATCGTTATGATCATCGCGGTTTGCACGTTGCCGACGACGATTATGTCATCACCAACGGCCCGGCCGTCAGCCCCGACGGCAAGACGCTCTACCACAATGACACGCTGAAAAAGATCATCTACGCCTTCGATTTGAGCGAGGACGGGCACCTGTCAAACAAGCGCGTCTTCACCCAGCTCGACCAGGGCGCGGCCACCGAGGTCGCCAGCCCTGTCTGCTATGCCGGTGAAGCAGAAACCCGCAGCCAGCATGGCGACGGCTATATGGACGGTCCAATCGTCGATTCCGCCGGCAATGTGTGGAACGCGCTTTTCTTCGGCTGGGGCGTCAATTGTTATGCGCCGGACGGCCGGTTGATCCGCAAGGTCCAGTTCCCCGTTTCCAACGTCACCAAGATCGCCTTTGCCGGCCGCGACCTGAAGGTCGTCTATGCCACCACGGCTGCCAAGGGTTTGACGGCCGACGATCTGAAACACCAGCCTCTGGCCGGTGGCCTGTTCCGCTTCGAAACCGATATCGCGGGTTTACCCCAAAACGAGATAAAGCATGTCTGAGTACGATCAAAAAACGCCATCAAGTCATTTGACACGTCGCCCCGCCACAGCCAATGGCCGCTTCCGCAGCCAGGAATGGTTCGAGGCGCCCGGCCATATCGACATGGCAGCGCTCTATCTCGAACGCTTCATGAATTACGGTATTACGCCGCAGGAATTGCGTTCGGGCCGGCCGATCATCGGCTTCGCCCAGTCGGGGTCGGACCTCGCGCCATGCAACCGCATCCATCTCGAACTGGCCAAGCGCACGCGTGAAGGTATCCGCGACGCCGGCGGTATCTGCATGGAATTTCCCACTCATCCGATTTTCGAGAATTGTCGCCGACCGACCGCCGCCATCGACCGCAACCTGTCGATGATGACCCTGATCGAAATCCTGCACGGTTACCCGATCGACGCGGTGGTGCTGACGACGGGTTGCGACAAGACCACGCCCGCCGGCATCATGGCAGCGACCTCGGTCGACATCCCGGCCATCGTCCTGTCGGGCGGGCCGATGCTGGACGGCTATCACGACGGCGACCTGGTGGGTTCCGGCACCGTCATCTGGCGCGCCCGCCGCAAGCTGGGCGCCGGCGAGATCACCGAGGAGGAGTTCCTCGACATGGCCTGCGCCTCGGCGCCATCGGCGGGCCATTGCAACACCATGGGCACGGCCTCGACCATGAACGCCGTCGCCGAAACCATGGGGCTCAGCCTGCCCGGCTGTTCTGCCATTCCGGCGCCCTATCGCGAACGCGGCCAGATGGCTTACGAGACCGGTGTCCGCATCGTCGAGATGGCCTATGAGGACCTGAAGCCGTCGAAGATCCTGACCAAGGCCAGTTTCCTCAACGCCATCGCCGCGGTTGCAGCTATCGGCGGGTCGACCAATGCCCAGCCGCATATCGTCGCCATGGCGCGCCATGCCGGGGTCGAGCTGACGGACGCCGACTGGATGGCCGCCTACGATATTCCGCTGATCCTCAACATGCAGCCCGCCGGCAAATATCTCGGCGAGCGTTTTCACAGGGCAGGGGGCGTACCGGCCATCCTGCATGAGCTGGCTGTGGCCAATCGTCTCGATACGACGGCGAAGACGATCACCGGCAAGACACTGGGCGAGAACATCGCCGGCAAGGCTTCCAGAGACCGGGAAATGATCAAGACGGTGGCCGAGCCGATGATGGAGCGCGCCGGCTTCTTGGTCCTGAAGGGCAATCTGTTCGATTTCGCCATCATGAAGACCAGCGTCATCAGCGACGAATTCCGTCAGCGCTATCTGTCGAAGCCCGGCCAGGAGAACATCTTCGAAGCCAAGGCGGTCGTCTTTGACGGCTCGACCGATTACCACAACCGGCTCAATGATCCGGCGCTCGATATCGACGAGAACACCATCCTGGTCATCCGCGGCTCCGGTGTCGTCGGCTGGCCCGGTTCGGCGGAGGTTGTCAATATGCAGCCGCCCGACGCACTCCTGAAGCGCGGCATCACCTCGCTGCCGACGCTTGGCGATGGTCGCCAGTCGGGGACGTCCGATTCGCCGTCGATCCTCAATGCGTCGCCCGAAAGCGCCGTCGGTGGCGGTCTCGCCTGGTTGCGCACTGGCGATATCATTCGCATCGACCTCAATGCCGGCACTTGCAACATGCTGGTTGATGATGAAACCATAGCCGAGCGCAAGAAAGACGGCCTGCCGCCGGTGCCGGAGTCGATGACGCCGTGGCAGGAGATCTATCGGGCCACGGTCTCGCAACTGCACACGGGCGGGGTCATGGAGCCGGCCCTGAAATACGTGCGGATCGCCGACAAGATGCCCCGGCACAATCACTGACAAATCCAGCGTTTGACAATTGTCACCCGGCCTGCGGGCCGGTGACTACGTCAAAATGTATAGGGTTCACAATCGCCGAACGTGTTGCGTTGCGTCATGGTAGCGATAACAAGGTTAATGGAAAAATGGCATGAATTTGCGCGAATTTTCCCCGCAAAGCCTTTAAAAATATAGCTCTTTTGGAAAGGAGAGCTTGCCTGAAATGCGCCGCCGCATTAAGGTTTTGCCACAACCGGGAACCAACCCGGACGAGATGCCGAAGACTAGGGAAATGCGGACACCAATGTCCGCTCAAATGGGAGAGTTAGAGGATGTCCTCAACAATGAAGACCGCGAACATGGGTCTGGTCATGGGGCTCGCCGTCGGCGCCGCCCTGGGCGGGCTGTTGTTCGGCTACGACACCGCCGTCATCAATGGCGCGGTCGAATCCATCAAGCACAATTTCATCGATCCGCGTACGGCGCTGACGGAGCTGCAGCGCTCAAGCCTGTTCGGCACGGCGACCGGTATGGCGCTGCTGGGCTGCGTCGTCGGTTCCGGCGTCGCCGGCTGGACGTCGCGGGCCTTCGGCCGCCGCGGTGGCATGTTGATCGCCGCCGTCCTGTTCTTCGTCTCGTCGATCCTGTCCGGCTTTCCGGAATTCGGTCTGGCCCCGATCGGCCACATGGGTGTCGATGCGCTCAACCCCTTCATGGTCTACCGCTTCTTCGGCGGGATCGCCATCGGCATGGCCTCGCTGATCTCGCCGATGTATATCGGTGAAATCGCCCCGGCCAAGAGCCGCGGCATGCTGGTGACCTTCCAGCAGCTGGCTATCGTCGGAGGCATCCTCCTGGTCGCCATCGTCAACCTCTATATTTCGCGTATGGGCGGCGGCGACGATACCTGGATCGACAATATCGGCTGGCGCTACATGCTGGCCTCCTGCGCCCTGCCGGCCGCTCTCTTCTTCCTCGCCGCTTTCATGATGCCGGACACGCCGCGTTGGTACGTCATGAAGGGCCATGACGAAAAGGCGATGAAGCTGCTGACCCAGCTGGACGGCGTCGACGAAGCCACCACGACCATGGCTGAAATCAAGGACAGCCTGAACCAGCATTCGGGCAAGCTGTTCTCGTTCGGCCTCGGTGTCATCGTTATCGGCATCATGCTGTCGGTCTTCCAGCAGTTCGTCGGCATCAATGCCGTGCTGTACTATTCGAATCTGATGTTCAAGAATGCCAATCTCGGCACCGACGCCTCGTTCGTGCAGACCGTCATCATCATGGCGACCAATGTCGTCTTCACCCTGGTCGCGACCTTCACGGTCGACCGCTGGGGCCGCAAGCCCTTGCTGATCCTGGGCGCCCTGATCATGGCCGTCGCTATGATCGCCATGGGCTACATGTTCCAGCAAAAGACGGAAGGCACCATGCTGCTGGCCGCCGCCATGCTCTATGTCGCCGGTTTCGCCCTGTCGTGGGGCCCGGTTGTGTGGGTCATGCTGTCCGAGCTCTTCCCCAATTCGATCAAGGGACGCGCCATGGGCATTGCGGTCGCGGCGCAGTGGATCTCCAACTTCTTCGTGACCTCGACCTTCCTGATCATCGACGGCAATAGCCAGCTGAACGCCATGTTCAACCATGGCTTTGCCTATTACCTCTACGGCATCTGCTCGGTTTTGGCGGCGCTGTTCGTGTGGAAGTTCGTCCCGGAAACCAAGGGCCGGACGCTCGAAATGATCGAAGGCTTCTGGAAGAAGAAGTAATCTTATCGTCTTGAGGCAGGCGGAGTCGGCCACGGCTCCGCCTGCTTTTTTATTAAGCGCAAAAATAGAGATAAAAATGCTACGCTTAAGCACTGCCGACACCGTACTCGACATCAATCCGGACATCGGCGGGTCGATCGCCCGCCTTGTTCGCAAGGACGAGGATATCCTGCGTCCGACGCCGGAAGGCGCCACGGACGCCCTGCAAACGAGCTGCTTTCCGCTGGTCCCCTTCTGCAACCGCATCCGCGACGGCAAGTTCGTCTTCGAGGGTCACAAGGTGGTCCTGCCGCCCAATCTCAGCGACCATCCCCATGCCCTGCACGGCCAGGGGTGGCGGAACGCCTGGAAGATCGTCGAAGCCTCGCCGACCCGCGCGGTCCTGAGCTATCATCATCAGCCCGACACCTGGCCGTGGGAATATGAAGCGACCATCGTTTATGAACTGCGCGCCGACGGCCTGCGCAGCTTCCTGAGCGTGAAGAACCTGTCGCGCATCACCATGCCGGCGGGGCTCGGTTTCCACCCCTATTTCAATCTCAAGCCCAACTCGCGCCTCAAGGCGACGGTCGACGGCATCTGGCGCAGCGATGATGAATGCCTGCCGATTTCGTGGCATGCCGGCGTGCTGCGCAAGGATTGGACGCACGGCGAGCCGGTCGCTTTCGATGTCACCATCGACCACTGCTATACCGGCTTCAAGGGCCGCGCTGAGATCTATGACGGCGATCGGTTGACCCACACCCTGCGCGCCTCACCGGATAGCCATTGGCTGCACATCTTCGTGCCGCTGGGGGATAACTATTTTTGCGTCGAGCCGGTCAACCATATGCCGGACCCGTTCAACCAGCCCAATAGCGGATTGAAATGCCTTAAGGCCGGGGAAACCAGCATGGTCTGGATGGACATCGCTTTCTAGAAAACGCGGTCCTTTTTCCCTGTGAGTGCGTTGGCATCGCTAGGCTGTATAAGCATACAGCTGTCGCTCGCCGCCTGCTCACATGAAAAAATCTCTCGCGTTTTCGCCGCCGGTGGATTTGTTAGTTGATCCAGCCGCCGTCGATAATGTGGGTCTGACCGGTGGTGAAGGACGACTCGTCGCTGGCCAGGTAAAGCGCCAGATTGGCCAGTTCGTCGACGCGGCCGAAGCGGCCCATGGCCTGGCGCGAGGTGAACTCGGCATAGGCCTTGTCGAAATCGCCGGTGTCCCGAAGGCGTTGCAGCAGGGACGGGGTCTCGACCGTCCCCGGGCAGATGGCGTTGCAGCGGATACCCTTGGTAACGAAGTCCGCCGCCACGGCCTTGGTCAGGCCAACGACGGCCGCCTTGGTGGCGCCGTAGGCGAAGCGGTTGGGGATGCCCTTTATCGACGAGGCGATCGACGACATGTTGATGATCGAGCCGCCGCTGCGTTCCAGCATGGCCGGCAGGAAGGCTCGGATCATGCGGTACATGGCGGTGACGTTGAGCGACAGGGAAAAGTTCCAGGCGTCTTCGTCGCAGTCGAGGATCGTTCCGGAATGGACGAAGCCGGCGCAATTATAGAGGACGTTCACTTCCGGAAATTCGGAAGCTATGGCTTTGGCCGCGTCGGCATTGGTGACGTCGAGGGCGCGGGGAATGGCGCCGCCCAGGGTCTCGACCAGTTCGGCGCGGATATCGGTGGCGATGACCGTGGCGCCTTCGCGCAGGAACAGTTCCGCCGTCGCGCGGCCGATACCCTGGCCCGCTGCGGTCACCAGGGCGGTTTTACCCGTCAATCTCATTACGTTCTCCGTAGGGGCAGGCAGGCGGGACCCACTGGATCGAATGCCTTATAGGTCAGTATAAATTCCTGGTGGCCCATCTGTTCGCTTAAGCTGCGTTCGCCGGCGGCGACGCGCAGGACCAGGTCGGTGATCTCGGCACCGACTTCATCGAGCGTGGCGCGGCCTTCCATGATGCGGCCGGCATCGATGTCCATGTCACCGGACAGCTTGCGATAGGTTTCGGGATTGGCGCATACCTTGATGACCGGCGAGATGGCCGAGCCGACGACGCTGCCGCGGCCAGTGGTGAACAGGGTCAGGTGCGCCCCGCAGGCGATCATTTCGACAATTTCCGCATTATCGGAAATGTTGGGGAAGCCGAAGCGCGGCTCGCCATCCGGCACGACATCGAGCAGGTAGAGGCCGCCTGAAGGCGGTACGTCGCCGGGCTTGATGATGCCGCAGATCGGCGCCGAGCCCGACTTCGAATAGGCCCCCATCGACTTTTCTTCCTGGGTGGTCAGACCGCCTTCGGCATTGCCGGGTGCGAAGGAACCGTAGCCCATAATGGTATAATAGGCCTCGGCCTTCATCACCGCGGCTTCCAGCTCGGCGCCGAGTTCCGGCGTGATGGCGCGCGAGGCCATGATCTTTTCGCAGCCGACCAGTTCGCCGGTCTCTTCAAAGATACAGGCGGCGCCGGCGGCGCCCAGGGTGTCGAAACAACGTCCGACCGCCGGATTGGCGGTGATGCCCGACGTGCCGTCGGAACCGCCGCAGATTGTGCCGACGATAAGTTCCGACACGTCCATGTTGACGCGCGGTGTGGCGTCAGCGATGGCCTTGACACGCTGTACGGCCTCGAGACCTTTTTGAATGGTCGACAAGGTGCCGCCTTCGTTCTGGATGACGAAGGTCTCGACCGGACGGCCGGATGCCGCCACGTGGTGGGCCAGGGCGCCGCGGTTGAAGCTTTCGCAGCCGAGCGACACCAGGACTACGCCGCCGACATTGGGATGGGTGCACAGGGCCTCCATCATGGCGTAGGCATAGCTGTTGGGATAGCAGCCGGGGAAGCCGATCAGGTGGACTTCATCGTCATCGGCGCGATTGACGATTTGGCGCGCCACATGGTGGGCGCATTCGACCAGGTAGACGACGCAGATGACGTTGCGGATGCCCTTGCGGCCGTCGGGGCGCAGCCAGGCCGGGAAGGTCTTGGTGTCCCCGATCTTAATGTCCATGACCGGTGGCCTCGCGCGTGTGGGATGAAATATAGTCGCTTTGCATATTGTGCATGTGTACGTGTTCGCCGCGGGCCGCGTCGGCCGTCATGGATCCGATCGGCGCACCGTATTTGATGACCTTGTCCTGGGCACGCAGGGCGCGGCGGGCGATCTTGTGACCGACATCGATATCCTGGGTCAGGGTGACGGTCTGGCCGTCGATAACGATCGATTGGCCTTTGAAGGCATGTTCGCGGCACACCAGGACATTGTCGTCCGGATGCAAAAGCAGGAACGGTCCCATCATGCCACCGCCTCGAGCACCGGTGTGTCGGCGCGCAGCAGGCCTTCGCTTTTGAGATCGTCCCACAGGGCGGGGGGAATTGCCACCTGCCACAGGGCGAGGTTGGCGGCGACCTGAGCGGCGTCGGCCATGCCGGCCAGGACGCAGGCGACCGCTGGGTGGGCGAGCGGGAATTGCAGGGCGGCCGCGGCTAGGGGCACGCCGTGGGCCGTGCACACGGCCGCCAGGGCCTTGACCTTGGTCACGATCTCGGGTGGCGCGACATCGTAATTGTAATGGACGTCGCCGGCCAATATGCCCGAATTGAACGGACCGGCGGCGATAACCGAAACGCCGCGGCGCTGACACAGCGGCAGGAAGCTGTCGAGGGCGGTCTGTTCCAGCAGGGTATAGCGCCCGGCCAGCAGGACGGTGTCGAGATCGACGGACGTCAGGACCTCCTCGCAGACCTGCCACTCGTTGACGCCGAGGCCGATGGCCTGGACCTCGCCGGCGGCCTTCAACTCGGCCATGGCGCGGTAACCGCCACCGAGGAAGTCGCGCATGTGACGCGGGGCGTCGTCGCCATGAGTGGCAAGGCCGAGATCGTGGGCGAGCAGGATGGATACCCTGGCGCCGTCCAGGCGCCGGCGGCTGTCTTCGAACGAACGCATGACGCCGTCATAGCTGTAATCGAACTCGGGCTCGAAGGCGTCGCCGTCGACAAAGCCGTGGCGCACCGTACCGGGCGCCGATTGCGCGATCGGTCGCAGGACACGCCCGACCTTGGTCGACAAGGTCACCTCCTGCTCGGCTACGGCGCGACCGACGCGGCGCTCGCTTAAACCCTGTCCGTAATGCGGCGCCGTATCGACATAGCCGATTCCGGCCTCAAAGGCGGCGCGCATAGCCGCGGCCGCGGCATCGTCAGTGACGGCGCGATAAAGATTCCCCAGCGCAGCACTGCCGAAACCAAGCACGCTGACGGCGACCTCGGTGGAGGCCAGGGTTCGAACGGGTAGGGCTGTGTGACTCACTGACGCGCTTCAACCGACATTAGGATTACGATTATTCAGACTTGAAAGTCTTATTATAGATAAAAGAGATAACGCTCCATTATGTGAGAATCAAGCAACAATGTGGCGCTAGAGCATTTCCCGCCAAAGTGAACGCCGGTTTGGCGTAAGGAAATGCGACAAAACAAAAACTTAGAGTGTTTGCCCGGCCCACCTTAGCCGGTCAACGCTCTAGGCTCCCAAAGCCTTGCTTAAGGCCTTGGCCGTGGCTTTCAGACGCGTCAGGGCGTCCTCCATCGAGACGCCGTCATGGACGTGGATCCACGGCATAGTCATGGCGGCGACGGTCGCGACGTCGTTGGTGATGGGACACGACAGATCGGTGATGCCGTCGATATATTCGCTCTTGGCCGTATGATGGCCCTGGCTGTGGACGCGATCGGCCTGACTTTCGAAGGCTTGCCACTCTTCCGCCGTTGCCCCTGCTTTGAGGAGGGTGCGCCATTGATCGCGAACCTTGGGTTTCTGGAAGGCGTAGAGGACCACGCCGGAGGTCGAATGGATCAGCGGACGCTGATAACCGACGCGGACGGAAAAGCCGAGATCGCCCGGCGCCTCAATGCGGGCGATAACCACCATGCGGTCGTCTGAGGCGATGGCCAGGTGACAGGCCTGCTTGGTCTGCTCGCTCAGGGCCTGCATCATGGGCAGGGCGCTGGCCAGCAGGTTCTGGCTGGGGCCGCGCGAGATGCCGAGGGAGAACAGCTTGTTGGTCAGTTCGAAGCCGTCGCCGCGCTGGGAGGCGCCGACATAGCCTCTCGCCTCCAGGACCTGGACCATGCGGAACAGTTCACTGACCGAGCGCGCCAGCCGCGCCGAGATCTGCGACAGGGTCATGGGGGTCTTGGCGCTGGCCAGCAGCTCCAGGACGTCAAGGCCTTTTTCAAGGGCGGGAGCGCGGTATTTGCTGGCCGATTTGTCGGCGCTGTCGGAAAATGGCATGTCTCTGAACCTTAATCCAGTCTGTAAAAACGTTCGGCCGTCCGGCCCATAATTTGTTCGCGTACTGTAATGTCCTTGTCACGCAACCATCGCCGCGTCCAGCCGAACCAGTCGTCATAGGCGCCGCGCAGCAGCACGACCGGCCAATCCGAGCCCCACATCAGCCGTTCCGGTCCGAAGACGTCGAGCAGGTGATCGGCGCCGTCAGCGACGACCGCCATATCCTGACCCTCGGCCATTTCGGTGACAAGGCCCGACAGCTTGCAGACGATATTCGGGCATTGTGCGACGGCGGTTATCCCGTCGCGCCACGCTGCCATCGCGGCATCGCCGGCGGCGAAGGGCGGCTTGGCGCCGTGATCAATGACGATGGCCATATCGGGATAGCGCTGGGCCAGGGTGGCGATGACGCCGAGGTGGCGCGTAAAGACCAGGGCGTCGAAGCTCAGGCCCAGTTCCACCATGGTGGTCAGGGCGGCATCGAGTTCGGGGCGCAGTACCCAGTCGTCCTCGCTCAAACCCTGCAACATCGGCCGCAGTCCCTTGAACTTGGGCTGGTGGCTGAGATAGCGGATGCGTTCGACCGCCTTGGGCGCGGCCATGTCCGTCCAGCCGACGACGCCCTTGATCAGCGGCGTCATCTTCGCCACCTGCAGCAGCCACAGGGTGTCGGTTTCGGAGGGTTGCGATTGCACCAGCACCGTGCCGTCTACGCCTTGCGCCGCGTCGGCCAGGTCGGCGGGCATGAAATCGCGACAGATCGTGACGAGATCCGGCGTCGGCCAGCTCTGGTCGTTACGGCCGATCTGCCACAGATGCTGATGCGAATCGATGATCAATGGGCGGCACTCATATCGACGACTGTCTTTTCCTTCGGCGACATCAGGCCGTAGAGCGCGATGACGACGAAACAGACCAGGGGCACGAAGATGGCGGTGCGGATGTGGCTCATGTCCGACACCTTGCCCATGACGGCGGTCAGAGCGGCGCCGCCGATGATGCTCATGACCAGCAGGGACGAACCGGTCTTGGTCAGCGGTCCAAGCCCGCGCACAGAGGTGGCGAAGATTGTCGGGAACATGATCGACATGAAGAAGCTGGCTGCCACTAGGGCATAGAGGCCATACTGGCCGCCGGCCGAAGCGGCATAGCCGGTAAGGGCGATATTGATGACGGCGAAGACACCCAGGAGGCGCGACGGCGAGACGAAGCGCATCAAGCCTGTGCCGGCGAAGCGACCGATGGCAAAGATGATCAAGGCAGCGGTTGTGTAATCCGACGCCAGCTTGTCGTTAATGTGAATTTCAGCCTGAGCATAACGAATTGTATAGCTCCAAATACCGACTTGGGCGCCGACGTAGAAGAATTGCGCTACGACGCCCGTAAGGAAATGCTTGTGTTTGAATAGCCCACCGATAGCTTGACCGGCACTGAGCTTAGAATCGGCTTCATCATGGACGCTTTTCGTTGCCGCTTGCGGAAACTTACTTAACGCCACAAGGGCGGCCCACCCAAGAACGACCAAGCCAATAATGACATAGGGCATTTGCACGGCCTTGGTTTCGCGGATGTAATCGGCCGCGGTATTAAGCTTCTCGACACCCGACAAAATAAAAGTACGACCGATTAGAAGACCAATGACGGAGCCCAGAGGATTGAAAGACTGCGCCAGGTTCAGGCGAAAGGCAGCGTGCTTTTCGTCGCCGAGGATCGTCATCAACGGATTGGCTGAGGTCTCGAGGAAGGCCAGGCCGGAGGCGATGACGAAAAGCGATCCGAGCAGCCAGCCATATTGGCGGATTTCGGCACCGGGATAGAAGGAAAAGGCGCCGATGGCAAAGATGACAAGACCGGTGACGACGGCGGCCTTATAGCCGAAACGGCGCATCAGGAAGCCGGCCGGCAGAGCCATGAAAAAGTAGCCGAGATAGAAGGACTGCTGCACCAAGCTCGACTCGAAGTCGGTCAGGGTGAAGGCTTTTTTGAATTGCGGGATCAGCACATCGTTGAGATTATTGGCCATGCCCCAGAAAAAAAACAGCGCCGTGATCAGGATGACGGGCCAAATTCCGCTGGATTTTGCTGGCGTTTCGTCGGCCGGTGTGACGTCCATGATGCTTACCCCTGTGTCTCGTCGGTCGAAAGACCTTGTTGCTTGTAAGCATTAAACATCACATATAAACCGCCCCGTCAAATATGAAATTTGCATTCCCGGCAAACCTCAAATATATACTCAGACATTATGGGCGCGCAGGTGCCTCGCGGGCGCCAGCCCTTGCCAAATCCCAAGATTTGGAAGCTATAAAAGACGGAAACGCCGATGGAAAAACTTTGCTACGCGCTCGATTTGAAGGACGATCCCGAGCTGATCGCGCGTTATAAACACTGGCATGCCGCGGGTAATGTCCCGGCCGCCATCAATGCTTCGATTCGCGGCGCCGGCATAACGGCCCTGGAAATTTACCTGGTCGGTAACCGCATGTTTATGATCCTGACGCCCGGACCGGATTTCGATCCGGTCGCCAAGGCCGCGGCCGATGCCGCCTCTCCCGACGTGCAAAAATGGGAGGAACTGATGTGGGAGTTCCAACAGGCCTTGCCGTTCGCCGCGCCGGGTGAAAAATGGCAGGCCATGACTCGCATCTACAGCCTGGCGGAACAGCCTTAATGGAAGAGTTCAGGGCCGCTTTTTTTAACACCGCAGTCCCTTGCGCCAAATAAGTAATACAATTAAAGACGATCTAAAGACTTCAAGGAAACGATCCCGCCATGGCGCAAAAACTGAAAATCGGCCTGATCGGTCTCGGCAAAATCGCCGTCGACCAGCATATCCCCTCGATCCTGGGCAACAAGAATTTGGAATTGGTCGCCGGCTGTTCGCCGCACGCGCGACCGGAAGGCATTCAGGCCTATCCCGACATGGAAACCATGCTGGCCGCCCATCCTGAGATCGACGCCATTGCCATCTGCACGCCGCCGCAGATCCGTCACAAGATCGCGCGCGAGGTCATCGCCACCGGTCGCCACGTCTTCCTCGAAAAGCCGCCCGCCGCGACACTGGGCGAAGCCGAGGCCATCAAGGCTTTGGCTGCCGCTGCCGGTGTGACGGTCCTGGCCTCCTGGCATTCGCGTTTCGCGCCGGCTGTCGAAGCCACCCGCGTCTGGATCAGCGAGCGCCCGATCAAGAGCATCAAGATCGTGTGGAAGGAAAATGTCCGTCAATGGCACCCCGGTCAGCGCTGGATCTTTGAAGCCGGCGGCATGGGTGTTTTCGATCCCGGCATCAATTCGTTGTCGATCCTGACGAAGATCATCCCCGACGCCGTCCTGGTCAAGAAGGCGGACCTGCATATCCCCGTCAATTGCGACGCGCCGATCCAGGTCGAGATGGACATGACGACCGAGAACGACCTGGCTATTCGCGCCGAATACGACTTCCTGCAAACCGGCGTCCAGACCTGGAGCATATTCGTTGAATCCGAAGCCGGTGAAAAGCTGACTCTGAGCATGGGCGGTACCGAGCTGGAGATCGACGGCCATGTCGTCATCAAGCAGAAAGAGGCGGAATATGCCGGCCTCTATGCGCATTTCTACAAGCTGGTCATGGATGACGAGTCCGACGCCGATTTCCAGCCGCTGCGCATCGTCGCCGATGCGATGCTGGTGGGGAAGAGGATAGCGGCCCCCGAATACATCGAATAATGCGGAAAGCGCCGGCTTTTGGCGATCTACGTCGCAGTCGTCGCTTGCGGGTATGAAGTATACCCGCGGCGCTAGCCGGCTAGTATCTCATCCAAAATCCGGGCTTTCCGCGGACAGTGCTTGTGGCTTTTAGGAATTCCGCTTCCCAAATCCTGACGACGGTGCAAAACTATCCTGCCCTCTTCGTGCAAGGATCACAGACGTGGCACAAGACCTCTTCGAAGCCGCCCGCGCGGCGCTGACGCACAGCCATTCGCCCTATTCTCATTTTCCGGTTGGTGCCGCTATCCGCGATGAGAACGGCCGCATCCATGCCGGCTGCAATGTCGAAAATGTCGCCTTTCCGGAGGGCTGGTGCGCCGAAACGACCGCTATCAGCCACATGGTCATGGCCGGCGGCCGTCAGATTATGGAGATCGCGGTTCTGGCCGACAAATTGCCGTTGTGCGCGCCGTGCGGCGGTTGCCGGCAGAAGATATCGGAATTCGCCACGCCGAAAACGCGTATCTCGCTGTGTGACACCAGTGGTCCACAAAAGAGCCTGAGCGTGGCGGAATTGCTGCCTTCGGCGTTTACACCGGATGCGCTTGGCTGACCCTACTTCGCGTCGTCGACGAATTCGACTTCCTGAGCATTGGTCCGGGTGACCTTGGCGACGCGCAAGCTGTTGGTCGAGCCCGACTTGCCGAATGGCATGCCGGCGACGATGACGATGTCCTGGCCCGGTTCGACAATACCTTCCGAGCGCGCCAGTTTCGACGCCACAGCAACGGTTTCCGTCATCGAGTGGGTGATCGGGGTCAGAACCGGGTGAACGCCCCAGCACAGGGCCAGGCGCCGCGCCGTTTGCATATTGGGGGTCAGGCCCATGATCGGGGCATTGGGCCGTTCGCGCGCCACGCGCAGGGCGGAACTGGCGGAATTGGTCATGGCGGCGATGGCGGCGGCGCCGATGGTCTGGGCGACCTGACGGGCAGCGGCGGCGATGGCGCCGTTGGTTGTCGGCTCCGGATCCGGGCGGCGGCGGTCGGTCATGGTGCGCCAGCCGTCGTCCTGTTCGACGCGGGCGACGATGCGGTCCATGATGGTGACGGCTTCGATCGGGAATTGACCGGCGGCGGTTTCAGCCGACAGCATGACGGCGTCGGCGCCGTCGAACACGGCGGTCGCCACGTCGGAGGCTTCGGCGCGGGTGGGGGTAGGGGCCGAAATCATCGATTCCAGCATCTGGGTCGCCACGATCACCGGCTTGCCAGCAGCGCGGGCCGCCTGCACAATGCGCTTTTGCGCTAGGGGCACTTCTTCCGGCGGCAGTTCGACACCGAGGTCGCCGCGCGCCACCATGACGGCGTCGGACAGTCGGATGATTTCATCGAGATTGTCGAGCGCCTGCGGCTTTTCCAGCTTGCTCAGCACCCAGGCGCGGCCCTTGATGATCTCCTGGGCTTCCAGCACGTCTTCCGGACGTTGCACGAAGGACAAGCCGATATATTCGACGCCACGTTCCAGGGCAAAGGCCATGTCGGCGCGATCCTTGACCGTCAGGGCCGGGATCGGCAGGACGACGTCGGGGACATTGACGCCCTTGCGGTCGCTGAGGCGGCCGCCGTTGACGACGATGGTTTCCAGGTGGTCTTCGCGGACATGGGTGACGCGCAGCTTCAGCTTGCCGTCGTCGAGCAACAGGTGCGAGCCGATCTGGGCCGCGGCGATGATTTCCGGATGGGGCAGGTTGGCGCGCGTCGAATCGCCCGGGGTCGGATTGAGGTCGAGGCGGAAGTTCTGACCGTTGTTCAGGACGACGGCGCCGCCCATGAAGCGGCCGACGCGGAGTTTCGGGCCCTGGACGTCGGCCAGGATGCCGATCGGGTGCTTGGAGCGCGCTTCCAGTTCGCGGATCAGGTCGATATTCTTGCCGTGATCCTCATGGCTGCCGTGCGAGAAGTTGAGGCGGAAAACGTCGGCGCCGGCCTGGAACAGTTGCGCCAGCATGTCGGCGTTCGAACTCGCCGGTCCCAAGGTGGCGACGATCTTGGTTTTGCGGCGGCGGAGGATTTTCAAGGCGCTACTCTTTGAATTGATTGAGCTATTTTTCCGACCGAGGCGTAAAGCGACGGCCGGTCGCGAATTGGCCCGACAAAGCCCCTATTCTGCCGCGGGGTCAAGTCAAAATTTCTTGGATGGGACAGTGCTGACAGCGCTGTCTCTTTATGAGTAAAATTTCATTCAAGTGCGAAATAGACGCGGCAAGGGCTTGCCAAAGAGTCGTATGATGAGTCATGATAACGCTAACAAAAAACTATGTTGGGGAAGACGTCATGGCGGGATTTCATCGTTCATTTCTATTGGCACTTCTGCCGGCCTTCACCTGCGTCGCCGCGCTTGCCGGCACCCAGGCGGTTGCCAAGCCGGCGGCACACGTCGCCCATTACAAGCATTTCAAGACCGCCATCTATATCCCTGTCGGGGTCGCCCGTCCCCTGGCCGATCCCAAGGTGTTCGAACACCAATTCGCCCGTGCCATGGCCAGCGTGCCTTTCGACAAGGTCTATCTCGAAGTCTACCGCGACCGGGAATTCGCCAGCGACGCCGAAATCGAAACCATCAAGAAAGAATTCGAAGCCAAGGGGATCGAGGTCGCCGGCGGTATGACCCTGGCGGCCGGCGGTTTCAACGGTCAGTTCGGCACCTTCGATTACGAATTACCGACCGATCGCGCCGAATGCCAGAAGGCCGTCGAAATGGCCGCCCGTCACTTCAACGAAGTCATTATGGACGACTTCTTCTTCTATACCTCTAAATCCGATGAAGACATCAAGGCCAAGGGCGACCGGTCGTGGACGCAATACCGCCTCGACACCATGCGCGAGGTCAGCCAGAATCTGGTCCTGGGGCCGGCGAAAAAGGTCAATCCCAACGTCAAGGTCATCATCAAATACCCGAACTGGTACGAGCACTTCCAGGGCCTGGGCTACGACCTGGAAAAAGAGCCGTTGATGTATGACGGCCTCTATACCGGCACCGAAACGCGCGACCCGATGATTACCGATCAATTGCTGCAGCAATATGAGTCCTACGAAATCATCCGTTATTACCGCAATATCCGCCCCGACCACCATAATGGCGGCGGCTGGGTCGATACCTATTCGACCCTTTATGCCGATCGCTATGCCGAGCAGTTGTGGGACACCATGTTTGCCAAGGCGCCGGAAATCACCCTCTTCAACTGGATCCCGGCGGCGGACGACACCACGATCGATGGCGGCGACCGTGCCAAGTGGGAAAATCTCGACACCTCGTTCAACTGGAAGGCCATTGTCGCCAATTACAAGCCGGCAGGCCCCAAGGATCCGGGCCCGGGCTGGGGCGCGGCCGCCGGCAATGCGTTGAAAACCGTCGATGGGGTTTTGGGCGAGCTCGGCAATCCGGTAGGCATAGCCAGCTACAAGCCGTTCCATTCGTCGGGCGAAGATTTCCTGCACAACTATCTCGGCAATATGGGCATACCGATCGAGTTGACGCCGCACTTCCCCAAGGATGCGGATACGATCCTGCTGACCGAAGCGGCGGCCGCCGATCCCGACATCATCAAGGAGATCCAGGGCCAGCTCCAGGCCGGCAAAACGGTCTTTGTCACTTCGGGCTTCGTCACCGCCACACAAAATAAGGGCTTCAAGGATCTGCTGGAGGCCTACACCACCGGCAATGAGGTCGGGCTCAACGACTATTACAGCGGTTACGGCGCCGGCAACGGCCGCTCCCTGCGCGACGATGCCGGTGTGGCGCCGAAAGACATCCTGTTCCCGGAAGTGCACTATTACACCAACGACGCCTGGCCGATCATCCGCGGCACGTCCAATGCGCGCGGCTTTCCAATCCTGTTGATGAACCGCTACTCGAAGGGGCTGCTTTATGTCCTGACGGTGCCGGCCAATATCAGCGATCTTTACGCCATGCCGCACGGGGTGATGAACCAGGTCAAGACCTACTTGCAAAAGGGCGCGCCGGTCCGCATCGATTCGCCGGCGGGCGTCAGCCTGTTCACCTATGACAACGGCGCCTTCGTCGTCGAATCGTTCAACGACACGGCGGTTACGATGACGATCTCCGTGTCGGGCAAGGGGGCACGCCTGGCCGATGTTCAGGCCCATGACGCCGTTGCGGCAAAGGTGGTGGTTGTCGACCCAAACGATGATTTCGCCGCCCGCCTGCAGGACGATCCGCGCACCGAGTTCGAGGTTGTCGTTCCGCCGCACTCGTTCCGCGTTTATAAACGGCAATAAGAGGTGCTGAGCATTTTACGCTTCACCTGTGACGAGCGGCGTCTTGTCAGACAATTGAATTCAGTTTACCCCTAACGCAGGCCAATCGATGGAATTCTGCACCCGGCGGAGTTTTTTCATTTGCCAAGACCGCAAAAACGCGTTTTTTGCAATTCGATTTATTTAATCGGCGAGGGGCGGATCAACCGCGGCCCGCGCATAACACAGGTAGGGTACATGTCCGATTCCGCAGTAGCAACTCCCCAGAACGGGACCAAGTCGGGGGGCGGTGGCCTCCTTCTGGCCGTCGTTTACGTCACGTGCCTCTTCTTCATCTGGGCGTTCGTGACCAATCTCATCGACCCGCTCGTCAAGTCCATGAAGGTCATCTACACGCTGACCGACTTCGAAACCCAGCTCAATCAGTTCGCCTTTTTCATCGCCTACGGAATCATGTCGATCCCGTCGGCCGCCTATCTGGCCAAGAACGGCTACGCCAAGTCGATCGTCCTTGGCCTGGTCGGTATCGTCGTCGGCTGTTTGATCGCCTATTCGACCACCTACTCGCACAACTTTATCACCGTCCTGCTCGGTTTGTTTGTGGCCGCGTCCGGCATTACCCTGCTTCAGGTGGCCGCCAACCCACTGATCGCCTCGATGGGTGATCCCAAGGGCTCGCACTTCCGCCTCAACCTGTCGCAAGCCTTCAACTCGATGGGCGCCTTCCTGGGCGGCATCTTCGGCGCCAAGTTCCTGCTGAAGGGCGACCTCTTCGTCAAGGACGCCGTCATCACCGACGTCATGAAGGACACCGGCCTGCACTTCGTCACCAATGTCTATCTGTTGCTGGCCGTCGTCCTGGCCGTCTTCACGCTCGCCGTCTTCCTGGTGCGTAACACGATCACTACGCACGCGCCGAAAATGGCCGTAAATGTTGAATCGCCCTTCAAGGCGCTGCAATCGAAGTGGGCCAACCTCGGTTCGCTCGGTATCTTCCTCTATGTCGGTGCCGAAGTCTGCGTTATCTCGGGCATGATCTTCTTCCTTGAACAACCGCAGATCCTGAACGTGCCGTCGCAAGTCGCCGGCTTCGTCGGCCCGGTCTTCATGCTGTTCGCCATGTTCGGCCGCTTCGGTGGTTCGGTCTTGCTGCGTTTCGTCAAGGCGACCACCATGCTCGGCTTCGTTGCGACCTGCGCCACCTTGCTGTGCGTTGTCGTGATCGCGACCTACCACATGGCGGCGACCCCGCTCGGCGGTTCGATTGCCCTGCCCAGCGACGATGGCTCGTTCATTGCGCCGCTGACCACCGGCTTTATCCCCGGCTTCGCGGCCATCCTGATCGGCCTGTTCAACTCGATCATGTTCCCGACGATCTTCACCATTACGCTTGAACGTTCCAGCGCCCCGGCGTCGGCAACCTCGGGCCTGATGTGTATGGCGATCTGCGGCGGTGGCTTTATCTCGATCCTGTACGGTTTCGCCGTCGACCAGTTCCTGGCCCACTTCCCGATCGGCGCCCGCTCGCTGGCGTTCATCGTGCCGCTGGTCTGCTACCTCTATGTTCTGTGGTTCGCTTTCGCCGCCAAGAACGCACCGGTTCACGCCATTGAAGAAGGCGTCAGCGGCGGTCACTAAACCTAAGCTTACAACGGCCCTCGGTTTAATCCCCGGGGGCCGAACTGTCTCTATACTTATCCGGGGAATCCCATGCTCTATGTCGGTGTTGATTTTGGTGGCACGAAGATCGAAGCCGCAGCCCTGTCGCAAGACGGCGCGCTGCTGGCGGTTCAGCGCCAGCCAAATCCCGGCAATTACGCGGCGGCGCTGGGTGTCGTCTGCGACCTGATCGAAAAAGTCGAAAACGAAGCCAAGGCCAAGAATCCGAGTCTCAGCCATCGCGTCGCCACGATCGGCGTCGGCGCGCCCGGCAGCGTGTCGCCGCGTACCGGCGTCATGCGCAACGCCAACTCGACCTGGCTCAATGGCAAGACTTTCCGCGAAGACCTCGAGGACGCTCTGCACCGCCCGGTGCGGTTGGCCAATGACGCCAACTGCCTGGCCTTGAGCGAAGCCGTTGACGGCGCCGCCAAGGGCGCCAAGTCCGTCTTCGCCATCATTGTCGGCACCGGTTGCGGCGGCGGTGTCGTCGTCAACGGCCACCTGGTCGAAGGCGCCAACGGCGTTACCGGCGAATGGGGCCATGTCCCGTTGCCGTGGTTGAAGCCCAATGAATTCCCCGGTCCGAAATGCTGGTGCGGCCTGGAAGGTTGCCTGGAAACCTGGGTTTCCGGCACCGGTTTTGCCCGCGATTTTCACGATGTGACCGGCCGTGCGATGAAGGGCGAAGAGATCATCGCCGCCATGCGCGCCGGCGATGCCGACGCCGAAGCCGCTTTCGATCGCCTGATGGACCGGCTGGGCCGTGCCATCGCCCTGATCGTCAATACACTCGATCCGGAAGTCTTCGTCTTCGGCGGCGGACTGTCCAATGTCGACGAAATCTATGAGCGCCTGCCGGCCAAGATCAAACCCTATGTCTTCAGCGATACGTGGCAGGCCCGTCTGGCGCCGGCCAAGTGGGGCGACAGTTCCGGCGTTCGCGGCGCCGCTTATCTGTGGGCCCAGGGTTTTTAGGACTTGAGTCGATAAACCGCGTAAGGACGCTTGAATTTGGCGCCGGAAGGTCAATAAGGTAGCGTCCATGAGAGTCCTTGCAGCGACCCTGTTGATCCTGGCTTTGGCCACCGCGGCGGCAGCCCAGACTGTCCCCATGCGCGGACCCAACGGCCGCTATCATGTCCTTCTGCCGGGCGTCGTCGTGCCGAAACAGCCGCCGGCGCCCAAGGCGGAAACACCGCCTGCGCCACCGCCGCCCGACCTCAAGCCTTACGTTCCGCCGCCGCCTCCCGTCGAAACACCGCCACCGCCGCAACCCGACGCGGTCGTCGCCACGACCTTCGGCAAGATCGGCGGCGATTCGCTGGGCGACGGCACATGGACCTTCAAGGCCATTCCGTTTGCCCGGCCGCCGGTCGGTGACCTGCGCTGGACGCCGCCGCAAGACCCGGAGCCATGGAAAGGCGTGCGCTGGAGCAAGACCAGCGCGCCGGCCTGTCTTCAGGTCTCCTATGGTTGGAATGCCGATCTCGCCAAGACCAGCTCCGAAGACTGCCTCTATCTCGAGGTGCGCACGCCCGACATCGATCCGCAGGCCAAAAAGGCGGTTATGGTCTTTATCCATGGTGGCGCCAATCGCGCCGGCGGTGGCACCGGCACCATCTATTCCGGATTTGCCAGCAAGGACGTCGTCATTGTCTCGCTGCAATATCGCCTGGGCGTCTTCGGCTTCATGTCGCATCCGGCCCTGACCCGGGAAAGCGGGCATCAGGCGTCCGGCAATTACGCGCTGCTCGACCTGATGCAGGCGCTTTATTGGGTCAAGAGCAATATCGCCCAGTTCGGCGGCGATCCGAATAATGTCACCATCTTCGGTCACAGCGCCGGCGGCGGCGACGTCGGCATGTTGTTGTCGTCGCCCCTGGCGCGCGGCCTGTTCAACAAGGCGATCGCCGAAAGCGGTCCGCCGCAGTTCGGTTTCCCGCCCCGGACCCTGGCTGAAAACGAGGCCCTGGGCACGGAGCTGGCGGCGCGGTTCAGCGGTGACAAGCCCGACGGCAAGGCGGCGCTGGCCGATCTGCGCCGCGCGCCGGCTGCCGAACTTCAGGCCGCGGCCGACGCGCTGGACGCGCCCATCGATGACGACAGCTTCATCTGGGACCAGGCGGTGGTCGACGGCTATGTCCTGCCGCGCGCGCCGGAGGACGTGTTCCGCGCCGGCAAGGAAGCCAAGGTGCCGCTGATCATCGGTGTCTCCGCCCAGGAGATCGGGCTGCACGGCGGTGACGACGCGATCTATAACAAGATTTACTCCACGTTCGGCCCCGCTCGGTTCCGGGCCATGCGCTTTTACGGCATGGATGTCCGCCACAAGCCGAAGAAGGACAAGCTGCTGGGCGGCACGGCCATGCAATTGTCGACTGACACCATGATGCGCTGCCCATCCGACTGGGTGGCGTGGCATCATACCGCAGCCGGTGCGCGCGCTTGGCTCTACCAACTCGACGTGACGGAAGGCGAGGGGCCGGTTCACCACGGTTCCGAGCTCAGCTATGTCATGAACTTGCGGCCCTTCGGCAAGCACGACGGCGACTGGCCGCCCCTGCAGGATTATTGGGTCAATTTCGCCAAGACCGGCAACCCGAATGGCCCTGATGCCGTAGGCCGGACGCTGACCCGCTGGCCAGCCTATGGTGACAAACAGACCTATATCGAGTTCACCAAGAAAGGCGCCGTCACCGGTCGCAACCTGCGCGGAGACGTCTGCGCGTTGCTGAACCGACCGTGAGCTTGAACTGATGGCCGGCCTGTCCGAGAGCGGCGTTTTGAAGGGATCAAAACGCAGCTCTAGGCTCTTGTTTTTTCGCGCAATTTAACCGAAAAGTGGCTTCCACTTTATCGGATTGCGCTCTAGAACCCGGACATGACCCAGAACCTCTCCGGCCACATCGTCGATTTCGCTCACCACCTGCCGATCCGGATCTATTATGAGGACACCGACTTTTCCGGCGTCGTCTATCACGCCAACTATCTCAAATATTTCGAACGCGGCCGCTCTGAATATATGCGCCTCCTGGGTGTTCACCATCATCAGCTGGCCGAACTCGACGATCCCCTGGCTTTTGCCGTCGCCGAGATCACCATCAAGTACAAGCTGCCCGCCCGCATCGACGAACTGATCACGGTCAGGAGCCGGCTGCTCAGCGCCCGCGGCGCCTCCTTTGTCATCGATCAAAGCGTGCTTCGTGATGGCCAGTTGCTGGCGGAGGGCCGTGTCCATGTCGTCTGTATCGACGGTCAGGGACGGCCGAAACGCCTGGCCAAGCACCTGATGGACGTGCTGAAAACCCACGTTGTGCCGGAAAATGACGCCTGAACAGCATTTGTCATGCGGTGCGCCATAGAATTGTCGTGAAAACTCGTGTTAGTTAGGCGATAACCAAGATTCACAGTTAACGTCAGAGGGGGTACGACATGGCCGCCAATCCCGCCACTTCCAGCGCCGCCGGTGCCTTGAGTTTCATCGATCTGTTCATGCACGCCGATTGGGTGGTCAAGGTCGTCATGGGCGTCCTGGTCCTGGCATCCTTGTGGTCGTGGGCGATTATCGTCCAGAAAGCCTTCAGCCTGGGCCGGATCAATAAGGAAGCCGATACCTTCGAGGCCGCGCTCAGTTCCGGGCGCGCGCTCGACGATATCGCCGCCTCGCTGGGCACCAATCCGCGCGAAGTCTTCCAGAAGCTGCTGGTCATCGTGACCTCGGCGTGGCGGGACTATAAGGGCAAGTCCCTGAGCCCGGTTCAGGGCGAACTGCTGGTTAGCCAGGTCGACCGCGAACTCAACCACGCCATCACCGCCGAAGCCGACGGTATCGAAGACGGCCTGTCGATCCTCGCTGTCATCGCCACGGCGGCGCCCTTTGTCGGGCTGTTCGGCACGGTCTGGGGCATCATGAACGCCTTTTCCGCTATCGGCAGCCAGGGTGACACCAACCTCGCCACCGTGGCGCCGGCCATTTCCGAAGCCCTGGTCGCCACGGCGCTCGGCCTCGGTACCGCCATTCCGGCCTATGTCGCCTTCAACCTGTTCAACGCCAAGGTGGCGCGTTTCTCGGGCCGCATGGAAGGTTTTGCCGACGAGTTGATGGTGTCGCTCACCCGCCGCCTCGGCGACAAGCTCGGCTCGTAAGGAGTTCCGCATATGGCTATGGGTTCTTCCTCCGGTTCCAGTGGCGGACGACGCAGCAATCGCCGCACGCGCCGCCGCGCCGCCCTGTCGGAAATCAACGTCACACCGATGGTCGACGTCATGCTGGTCCTGCTGATCATCTTCATGGTGTCGGCGCCGTTGCTCAATTCCGGCATCAAGATCCAGCTGCCCAAGACCGAAGCCGCCGCGCTGAAGGACGAGGGCGATCCGATTACGGTGTCGATTGACAAGGACGGCAATATCTATGTCGACGACAAGCCGGCCTCCTATGCCCAGATGACGCCGCGCCTTTTGGCCATGACCGACAACGACACCTCCAAGACCATCTTCGTCCGCGCCGCCGGCAGCGTGCCCTACGACACCGTCGCGAAGGTGATGGCCAAGCTGTCGACCTCGGGTTTCGCCAAGATCAGCCTGGTAACCGATACGGAAGGTAAGACCCAGGCCGTCGACACCTCATCGGCGGTGGCGCAATAGATGGATCGTAACGGCCCGGTCCCCTTCCTGGTCTCTTTCCTGCTGCACGTCGGCGTGCTCCTGCTTGCCTATATCTCATGGTCGACGGCGTCCAAGCCCTTGCCGGTATCGTCCGTGCCGGTCGACATCGTATCGAACGTCCCCAGCCATCAGATGGCCGAGGCGCCGGTCGACGAACTGGCCGTCAAGACGCCTGTTCCGGAACCGGCCCCCGAGGAAACACCGGTGCCGACGCCGCCCGAACCCGTGCCCGCCCCCAAATTGCCGGTACCCGTGCCGCAAAAGGCCGTAGCGCCGCCGACCCCGAAACCGACACCCAAGCCGCCAGCGCCGACCAAGGTCACCCCGACCCCGCCGGACAAGAACGGGCAGAAGAAGCCAGCGCCGGCAAAACCGGCCAAGCCTTCGCTCGATCTCAATGCCCTGTCGCAATTGCCGGCCTCGCCATCCAAGGCGCCGACGCGCCGCCAGGCCCAGGCCAACACCCATGCTACCAACGGAGCCTCGAATAATGGTGCGGCGCCGGCGGAAACCGCGCCTGAAATGCGCGCCCTGGTCGCCAAGCTGCAGAAGCTGTGGTCGCCGAATTGCGACGTCCCCGGCGGCAATCAGGTGCAGGTCGATATCAAGTTCACCATCTCACCCAATGGCCGGGTCATCGAAGGGCCGCGCTGGGTGAACCAACGCAGCGACAATGTCTGGACCGCCGGCGCCAACCGCGCCATGGCCGCCGTCAAGCGTGGCGAACTGTATGACGATCTGCCCGACGGCTTCTACAATCAACCGATTACCATTACTTTCGATGCCAAGGTGGCGTGCCGTAACCAATGATGCCTGCCGCCTATATGCCGCCCGAATTCTGCCCTATAGCTTGCCATAATGACTTCGACGCCCAATCGGCCTGTCGCCACTAATTCAGAGAGACGCGGATCACGATGAAGACGCTCAACCTTAACACCCTTTGCGCCGCGATTGCCGCGACCCTGGTCCTGCTGATTGCGCCCGTAGCGGCCTTCGCCCAGGACGGCCTGCATGCCACGGTCGACCAGGGTGTCATCCAGCCCATGCCGATCGCTATCGAAATCACCGGCACGGATGCATCCGGCGGCAATCTCGGCGGTCAGATTTCCAAGGTTATCATGGCCGATCTCGAGCGGTCCGGCTTCTTCGCCCCCATCGATCCCAATGCCTTCATCCAGACCTCGCTCGACGTCAATGTTCAGCCGGACTATCCCAACTGGACGGCGATCAATGCCCAGGCCCTGGCCAACGGCCGCGCCTTCGTCGACGCCGATGGCCGTTTGCAGGTCGATTTCCGCCTGTGGGATATTTTCGGCCAGAAGCAGCTGCTGGGTCAATCGATGACCGCGACACCGGAAAACTGGCGCCGCATCGCCCACAAGATCGCCGACGCCATTTATGAGAAATTGACGGGCGAAGAAGGCTATTTCGATACCCGTATCGTCTTTGTCGCCGAAAGCGGCGGTCGCGGTCATCGTATCAAGCGCCTGGCCATTATGGATCAGGATGGCGCCAACCCGCAGTATCTGACCGATGGTTCGACCAAAGTCATGACGCCGCGCTTTTCGGCCGACAGCCAGGAAGTCGCCTATATGGCGCTTTCGGCCGACTCCGCCCGCATTTACGTCTTCAACCTGGAAACCGGCCGTCAGGAATCGGTCGGGGAGATCAAGGGCATGGTGTTCTCGCCGCGCTTCTCGCCCGACGGTTCGAAACTGGCCTTCTCGGTCTCGACCGGCGGCAGCACCAGTCTCTATGTCATGAACCTGCGCACGCGCGGACTGACACGGCTGACCAGCGGTTCGGCCATCGATACCTCGCCGTCCTTCTCGCCGGACGGTTCGCAGATCGCCTTTACCTCCGACCGCGGCGGCAGTCCGCAGATCTACCTGATGAATGCCGACGGTTCGGGCATTCACCGCGTGACCTTCGGCGGCGGCCTCTATTCGACCCCGGTGTTTTCACCCAAGGGCGACCTGCTGGCCTTTACCAAGCAGTCGGGTGGGCGTTTCAGCATCGGCGTCATGCATCCGGATGGCAGCGGTGAAAAGCTGCTGACCTCGTCCTATCTCGAGGAAGGCCCGACCTGGGCGCCGAACGGCCGTTATATCATGTTCTTCCGTGAACCTCCGGGCGGCCTGCCGTCCTTGTGGACGGTCGAGGTGACCGGCCGCATCGAGCGTCCCGTGCCCTATCAAGGGGGAGCTTCCGATCCCGCCTGGTCGCCGCGACTGAAGTAGGATAGTTGACGACGCTTGAAAGTGGAAAATTGCAACGCGGTGGCGTTATAGCACCGCATGGTAAAATTCGCTTCGCAATGGAAAGCGTAACGAAAGTGTAAATTACGCGTAAATTCGGCACCCTTTGGTTTGACAAATTGCAAAAGGTCCATCATCGTCAACGTTAAGGGTCTTTGTGCACATTATTGTCACAGATCTGTGGAATAGACCCATCTGAGGTTCATAAATTGGTGAAGGGAATTTGATATGAAAGTAACCACGAAGTCGGTTGTTAAAGTAGCCTTGGTGGCCTTTGTCCTGGCCTCCGTTGCAGCGTGCGCCGAGAAGCCCAAGCCCGTGGCTACCGCCCCCGGTCAGACGGAAGACACGTCCACGCCGCCGCCTTATCAGCCGCCGGTAACCCAGCCGGTGCAGACTGCGACCACGCCGGGGATCGCGCCGGGTTCGCAACAAGACTTCGTCGTCAATGTCGGCGACCGCGTCTATTTCGACACCGATCAATCGTCGATTCGTTCTGACGCCCAATCCATCCTGGCGTCGCAAGCCGCCTGGCTTTCGCGTTATCCCGGCGTCAATATCCGCATCGAAGGCAATGCCGACGAACGCGGCACCCGCGAATACAATTTCGCCCTGGGTGCCCGCCGCGCTCAATCCGTGTCGGACTTCCTCGTCTCCAAGGGCGTGGCGCCGTCGCGCATCTCGACCATCTCTTACGGCAAGGAACAGCCGATCGACACTGGCACCGGTGAAGACGCCTGGGCTCACAACCGTAACGGCCACACCGCGATCACTTCCGGCGCTCAATAAGCGTTTGAAACGCGGATAACAGCGTCCAATTTTCGCTAGACGTTTCAGGCCCCTCGCCATATGGTGAGGGGCCTGATTTCATATGTAGCGCGTATTCGGATCGAAGGGCCCGGCAAGGGGGAATGGTCTCATTCTTCGGGTGCTTATTTTGCTCGCCTCCGATCATTTTTTGTACCTCATTTTCTTGTGGAGATTCCCCATGACAAACCTTAATCGCGCCCTTGGCCTTTCTGGCGCCCTGATGCTGTCCGCCGCCCTGGCTGTGACCGGCGCACCGGCCTCCGCCCAATTGGCCAAGGCCAGCAAGGCCCAGCAGCAACAAGATAAAATGGTCGCGGAAATTCCGCACTGCTCGCAAAGACTCGGCACCATCTCCATTGTCGACGGCGATGATTCCAATGGCTGGACACAGAACAACCTGTCGTCGCCGCAAAAGCTGCTTAAGGTCATCGTGCAGAAGTCGGGCTGCTTCGGCCTTGTCGATCGCGGCGCCGGCCTCAATGCCGCGGCCAATGAGCGTGCCCTCAATCAAAACCTCGGCCTGCAACACGGTTCCAATGTTGGTCAGGGGCAAATCAAGGCCGCCGATTACGTCCTAGTCGCCGAAATCGGCAGTGCTGATTCCAATACCGGTGGCGGTGGCGCCGCCGGGCTGCTCGGCGGTATTGTTGGCGGTCGCGCCGGCGCCGTCATCGGTGGCTTCCGCACCAAGAAGCTGGAAGCCGACACCATCCTGTCGCTGACCGACGTCCGGACATCGGAATCCAATTCCTTCGAAGGCCACGCGGCCAAGAACGACCTGACCTGGGGCGCCGGCGGTGGCTGGGGCTTTGCCGGCGCCGTCGGCGGCGGTTACGAAGATACCGATGTCGGCAAGATCGTCACCCAGGCCTTCATCGTCGCCTATAGCGACCTCGTCAACAATCTCGGTGGCGTCGACGCCGGTGGCGCGGCTGCGGCGCCGTCGCGCAGCTATACCGTCCAGACCACAAGCACCTTGCGCGCCACGGCATCGCCGACCGGCAAGGTTATCCGCGCTCTGCCTGTCGGCATGGTCGTCTATCCGACCGGCAACAAGGACGGCATGTATTGGGAAGTCGCCGACGACAACGACAATGTCGGCTGGGTGAAGAACGATAATCTGGCGGCTTCGCAATAAGGTAGACTTAGTCTTGATAACGGCGCGGATGTTACAGTCCGCGCCGTTTTTTGCGACAGCGAAGTTTGCCATTTACGTCTTATTTCAGCCCGACTATGTTGTTAGCCATAGGGGTGTTGCCGCAGGGGCGTGGCAATGCTGAACGTGTAACAGGCTTAATAGGGCGGGGTCGGATTCTTCATGACGCACAACAACTTAACAGCTCGCCGTTTCGGCTATTCCCTGAAAGGCAAGGCGTTCGCCGGCCTGTCGATCCTGGCCCTGACGGTGTCGCTGTTGCCGGCCGCCGCCGTGACCGTGACGCCGCTTTCGGCGCATGCCCAGATCTTCGGTGACGACGACGACCAGGACGACCCCAATCAAAAGCCGACGGACTCGACCGTGTGGGACGCCAAGCGTCTGCAAAAGCTCGACCGCAATGTCCGCAAACTGGAACGCGCCATCCAACGCACCGAGAAACAACCGAACCCGCCGATCCTGATCGAGCCGGATCCGGAAGTCGTCGCCCTGCAGGCAACCGTTGACACCATGTCGCGCAAGCAGGACGAAATGGCGGCGACCATTATCACCCTGACCGGTCAGTTGGAAGATTCCCAGCACCAGAACCAGGTGTTGCAACAACAGATGAACGCCATGAACACGCGCATGGAAACCCTGACCAAGCGCGCCGACATGGCCGACGCCCACCTCAAGGACGTCGATGCCCTGTTGGCGCCGCCGCCGCCGCCGCCGGCCTCGACCGGTGATGCGGAGGGCGATTTCGAACAGGCGTTCAACCTGATGACTTCGGGCCAGACCGACGATTCGGAGCGCGCCTTCGAGGCGTTCACGACTTCATGGCCGGAAGCATCGCAACTGCCCGAAGCTTGGTTCCGCCTGGGGCAGATACGTACCATCAAGGGCGACATGTCCGGCGCCGTCGCCGCCTATGCGACCTCGCTGAAGGGCTGGCCCAAGACATCCTGGGCGCCGGAAGCGACGGTCAAACTGGCCTCGGCTCTGGATGGTACCAACCGGCCGACTGATGCCTGTTCGGCCCTGGCCCAGTTCGACAAGCTCTATGCCAAGACCGCGACCAGCGATAACAAGACTCTGGCCAAGAACCTGAAAGCCAAGGACAAGTGCCCGGCTTAAGGTGACTGTGGGCGATCACGCTTCGACATGACCTGCTTGAAAAGCCGTATGAGCGTGCCTTAGCGGTTGATTTGGGATTGCAAGCGGCTAGACGCATCTTTCGGCGGCCATACGTCCTGCTGCCCGTTTTGACGGCATTATAATACCTCCTTCTGCCGGCCGCGCTCCCATTCGGAGTGCCGATTTTCTGTAAATAGGGCTGAAACTACTCCGAATCTTCTTAAACGCTATTTGCCAGATATGCTCAGCCTGCAAAATATCTCCCCCAAGCTCGACACCTACCTGAATGGCACGGGTCCCATTGGCGTCGCCGTTTCAGGCGGGGGTGACTCGGTGGCGCTGCTTCACGCTCTGGCGGCTTGGGACCGGCGACCGCTACATGTCTTCTGTGTCGATCACGGCCTCAACCCGCAAAGCCAAACTTGGACTCAGACCGTTGAAGAGCATGCGAAGAGGGTAGGCGCGCAATTCACTGCGTTGCATTGGCACGGCGACAAGCCGGCGACCGGTTTATCCGCCGCGGCGCGCGAGGCACGTCACGCCTTGTTGGCCGACGCCGCCCGCGCCAACGGTATTAAGATCCTTTGTTTGGCCCACACCGCCGACGATATCCTGGAAGCCGCTCACATGCGCACCGAAGGTTCCAATGTCGGCGCACCCGTCGTGTGGGGACCTTCGCCGGCTTGGCCGCAGGGCAGGGGTGTCTTTCTTTTTCGCCCACTGCTCGATATTCGTCGCGAGGCCTTGCGGGATTTCCTCCGTGACCAGGGTATCGCCTGGATCGACGACCCTGCCAATGCCAACCCGCTCAGCCATCGTGCCCGCGCCCGCGTTGCTGTTCGGGATAGCGCTATGCCGCCGGCGCAGGATGCCGCGACGACTGCGGTCGATGCCGATCTGCATCCCCTGGGTATGATCGGCCTGTCCGGAGACGTTGCGCTCAAAGCTCTTTCCGCCGCCGTGGTTTGCGCCGGCGGCGGCAACAAGCTGCCGCGCATGGCGGAACTCGAAACCCTAATGGCCCGGCTGCCGGATGGCAAGGTCCACACCCTGTGCGGCTCGCGCATCTGGCAGATGGGCGACACCATCCACATCATCCGCGAACCCGGCGATATCCGCCGCAGCGGCCATGGCACACTCGCTGTCGAGCCCGGTGAGGCGGTCATGTGGGACGGACGGTTCGCCATCGCAGCCACCAGCGCCGCGACCATCACCCCGGCCGCCGGTTTGCGGCGGCAACTGACCGCGGACGACCAGGCCGTACTCGCCCATTTGCCCGTCGGATTGCGCCCTGTTGTGCCCGTTATGCACATGAATTCAGAAAAGAAATTGCTCGCCCGGCACCCTACATTAACCTGCGCTACGTATAACGGTGTCAGCGTCACCTGTTGGGTTCCGTACCGCTTTCGCGCCGCGCTCGGCCATTTCGCCGATGAGGCTGAACTGGCTCGGTTTTTGCAATGATTGCCGCCAGTGATCGCTGCATTGTGAACACCGGCTGCAAAGTCCGGTGGCGGAACGGTGAAACCCTCCCTATATGGGTGAACGAAGTCATTTGATGACCCCGCGGAGGGGTTGGCCCCCCAAAGGCCCTATTGAGGATTGATACGCATGAACCTGCGTTCCATGGCGATTATCGGCGTTGTCCTGACGGTATTGCTCGGCATCTACATCTATATGCAGCAAATCAAGCCGGGCGGTTCGCTCAGCGAAGGTGCGCCGAAAGAAATGATCTATTCCGACCTGCTGACCGCGGTCAACGGCGGCAAGGTCAGCGAAATTGTCATCCACAACGACGACGCCACCGGCAAGCTGTCCGACGGCAAGACCAAGTTCCACGCCACCATCCCGAGCTATGAGCACAAGGATCTGGACAGCGCGCTGCTGGCCAAGAACATCAAGACGACCTATCAGTCGAGCCGAACCTCGCTTCTGATGAGCATCATCTCGACCCTGTTGCCGGTCGTGCTGATCATCGGTATCTGGATATTCTTCATGCGCCAGATGCAGGGCGGCGGCCGCGGTGGCGCCATGGGCTTCGGCAAGTCGAAAGCGCGCCTCCTGACTGAACACAAGAACCGCGTCACCTTCAACGACGTCGCAGGCGTCGAGGAAGCCAAGGAAGACCTGCAGGAAGTCGTCGACTTCCTCAAGGATCCGTCGAAATTCCAGAAGTTGGGCGGCAAGATCCCCAAGGGCGCTCTGCTGGTTGGCCCTCCGGGTACCGGTAAGACTCTTCTGGCGCGCGCTGTCGCGGGTGAAGCCGGGGTGCCTTTCTTCTCGATTTCGGGCTCGGACTTCGTTGAAATGTTCGTCGGTGTCGGCGCCTCGCGCGTCCGCGACATGTTCGATCAAGCCAAGAAGAACGCGCCGTGCATCATCTTCATCGATGAAATCGACGCCGTCGGCCGCCACCGCGGCGCC
Organism: Asticcacaulis sp. P2_B1; assembly: GCF_056404915.1. Lineage (NCBI taxonomy): Bacteria > Pseudomonadati > Pseudomonadota > Alphaproteobacteria > Caulobacterales > Caulobacteraceae > Asticcacaulis > Asticcacaulis sp. P2_B1. The sequence continues at coordinate 467,855 of NZ_JBFUDD010000003.1, forward strand.
GGCCATGGCGGCGGTAACGACGAACGCGAACAGACGCTCAACCAATTGCTGGTCGAGATGGACGGCTTCGAAGCCAATGAAGGCATCATCATGATCGCCGCCACCAACCGTCCCGACGTCCTCGACACCGCCCTGCTGCGTCCCGGCCGTTTCGACCGCCAGGTCGTCGTGCCGAACCCCGACCTGGTCGGCCGCGAAGCCATTCTGCGCGTGCACATGAAGCCAGTTCCCCTGGCCGTCGATGTCGACGTCAAGGTCATCGCGCGCGGCACGCCGGGCTTCTCCGGCGCCGATCTGGCCAACCTGGTCAACGAAGCCGCCCTGATGGCCGCCCGTAAGGACCGCAAGCTGGTCACCATGCGCGACTTCGAAGACGCCAAGGACAAGGTCATGATGGGCGCCGAGCGCAAGTCGATGGCTATGTCCGAAGACGAAAAGAAGAACACCGCCTACCACGAAGGCGGCCACGCCATCGTCGCGCTGAAGACCCCCGAAGCCGATCCGGTTCACAAGGCCACCATCATCCCGCGCGGCCGTGCATTGGGCATGGTCATGCAACTTCCGGAAGGCGATCGCTATTCGCAGAACTTCGTCCAAATGACCTCGCGTCTCGCCATCCTGATGGCCGGCCGTGTCGCCGAAGAACTGATCTTTGGCAAGGAAAAGGTCACCTCCGGCGCTTCGTCGGATATCCAGCAAGCGACCAAGCTGGCCAAGGCCATGGTCACACGCTGGGGCTATTCCGACGAACTGGGTTTTGTCGACTATAAGCAAGGTGAAGACGAATATGGCGCCCTGGGCCGCGACACCTCCGAAGCGACCCAACAAACCATCGACGCCGAAGTCAAACGCCTGGTCAAGCAAGGCTATGACGACGCCAAGCGCATCCTGACCGAAAACCTCGACGGCCTGCATCGCCTGGCCAAGACACTTCTCGATCTCGAAACCCTGACCGGTGACGAAATCGCCAAGATTCTCAACGGCGAAACCATCGTCCGCGACGAAGAAACGGGCGTCGCCAAGGAACTGTCGTCCAACCTGGCGGTTCCCGAGACCGAGGTCGCTGCGGAGTAACTGCAGGGGTGTTTAAAAAGCAAAAGGGCGGATGGAAAAGGCTCCATCCGCCCTTTTACTTTTAAGGGCCTCCGGCGGCCAGGGTCCAAGGACCCTGGACCCGAAACTGATGAGCGAGGATGCCGGCATTTGATCGCAAGAACCGGAGCGCGCGGTTACGACAGATATGGGACAAGGGATCAACGCAAAGGAGTGTCCCATGTTTCAAGTTATCGCCCTGAAAGCCCAGGATTTCGCCCCGTTGTTCGCCTTGTCCGAAGACGAACTGAAAGTCCGCAATATCGTTCGTGACGTTGCCGCCAACAAGCCCGGATATCCCTGCCGGGTGTCGTTGCAAAATGCCGAGGTCGGTGAGCGCGTCCTGCTACTGAACTACGAGCACCAGCCGGCCAATTCACCGTTTCGTGCCAGCCACGCCATCTATGTCCGCGAAGGGGCTGAGACGGCCGAACCCCAAGTCAATGAAATCCCCGAAGCGCTCGCCGTATCGCCCATGCTGTCGGTTCGCGCTTTCACCTGGGATGGAATGATCCACACCGCCGAACTGACGCCGGGCGCCGATGCCGCCGGGGTTTTCAGCGATCTTCTGGACCATGACGACGTCGCCTATTTGCACGCCCACTATGCCAAATACGGCTGTTTCGCTGCCAAGATCGTCAGGGCGAACCAAGCGGAGGTTGCATAATTTGCGTCGGTCTCCCACTTGCCGAAGGTTTTTATGGTTGCTGAAAGCTTACAAAAAACCGATTCGTTATCACTCTGTTAAGGACGTTCTGGCTTTTATAGGCGCTTAACCAGCCAGGGTCTCCGCCAACTGCACGCGTCTTCCGGCGACACGTGTGCTGCGGTCGCGTTTCCCCCTGTGCTCTCTGAGTTCTGGAGATGCCTATGCCCGCCGTTGTTCGTGGTGGCCGCCGCCAAACAACTGCAAAGGGTCCGGATGCCGCCCCCGCGAACGGGAAGGCCGCGCCGGCCAAGCGCAGCGCCGCGCCGAAAGGCCGTGGCGGTGTGCGCAAGACGGGCGCGCCCGGCAAGTCCGCGGTTATCGGCTCGATCCATATGCCCAACGAATTGACGGCCTGGTTCGCTGTCTTCGTGATCGCCGGCCTCCTGGCCGTCGTTCTGTTTACCGGCCATCGCGCCCAGGCCCTGGGCCAGGTCTTCACCAATTTCGCCGATAACCGCATCGCCTCGGTCGGGCTGAAGCTGCAGAATGTCCGTCTCGTCGGTGTCAGCGATATCGCGGCGCCCGACATCAAGAAGGCGATGAAGTTCACCCGCGGTCAGCCGCTGGCCCTAATGGATCTGAAGCAGGTTCAGGCCGATATCGAAAGTGTCGGGTGGGTCAAGGAAGCCAGTGTTCGCCGTCAATTCCCGGGGTTGCTGATCGTTACGGTCGTCGAGCGTCCGCGTCTGGCCGTTTGGCAATATCAGGGCAAGAACAGCGTCATCGACGATCAGGGCCACGTCATCCCCGAAGCCGCCGCCAGCAAGTTCCCCGAACTGCCCTATATCGTCGGCGAAGGCGCCAATGAGGTCGCTCCCGACATCATCGAATTGATGCAGGCGCGCCCAGCCCTGATGCAAAAAACCTATGCCCTGCAACGTGTCGACACGCGACGCTGGAACATCCTGTTAAAGAACGGCGCGGTCATCAAACTGCCGGCGCTGAACCAGGACCAGGCCATGCTGAAGCTCGACGCTCTGATCGCCCAGCAACGGGTGCTGGACCAGGGGCTCGCCGAAATCGACCTGCTCGATCCCAATTCCCTCGTCGTCGTGCCGCTTGAAGCGCACGGCGCCGCCGCTACGCCCTCCACCTGAGTCTGACAAAGTAGAAACTCATGTCCAGATTTGAAGACCGTCAAAACGCCAAGCTCAACGCGATTCCGCCCCAGGATCGTTCCGTGGCCAAAAGCGCGCGTCCGATGCAGGCGCCGGCCGAGCCGGGCCGGGCCGTCGTCACGTCGGGGCTGATCGCTTCGCTTGATCTCGGCGCATCCAAAATCGGCTGTTTCATCATGCGCCCGGAAGGCGCGCGCCATGCCGATCAATCGATCCGCGTCGCTGGCGTTGGCTATGTTCAGTCCAAGGGCGTCCGCGCCGGCTCGATCATCGATATGGAAGCCGCCTCGCAAGCCATCGCCCAGGCCGTCGAACGCGCCGAGGCCATGGCCAATGTCTCGATCCAGGGCGTGCGCGTCACCGTGCCGGGCGCTCAGACGGCTTCGCACCGCGTCTCGGCCCAGGTGTCGCTGGGCCTCAAGCCGATCTCCGACGCCGATCTCAACCGCACCATCGCCTCGGCCCTGGCCCAGGTCCGCTTCCCCAACCGCCGCGCCATCCACCTGCTGCCGGTGTCGTGGAGCGTCGACGATCAGCACGGCGTACGCGACCCGCGCGGTCTCAATGGCCGTAGTCTCGGCCTCGAACTCCTGGTCGTGACGATCGACGAAAGCGTCTTCAACAATATCATCCAGTGCGTCAGCCAGGCCCACCTCGAGGTCCAGGCTATCGTTTGTGCCCCCCTGGCTTCGGCCGTGGCCGCGCTCGAAGAAGACGAAAAAGAGCTGGGCTGTATCTGTATCGACATGGGCGCGTCGAGCACGACGGCGGCCATCTTCGCCAACGGCACCCTGGTCCACGTCGATTGCCTGAATGTCGGCGGTGGGCATGTCACGGCCGATATCGCCCGCGGCTTGTCGACCACCCTGGCCGGCGCCGAACGTATCAAGACCCTGCATGGTTCGGCCATCGCCTCGGCCAACGAAGACCGCGAAACCGTCGAAGCGCCACCACGCGGCGACGACCGGGGCGGGGCGCCCATCACCGTGCCGCGCTCGATTCTCAAAGGTATCATTGCGCCGCGCGTCGAGGAAACCTTCGAACTGCTGCGCGAAAAGATCAAGGCTTCGGGCGTCCATATCGAACCCGGCGCGGGTATTGTCCTGACCGGCGGCGCCTCGCAACTGGCCGGCGTCCGTGAGTTGGCTATCCGCGTCTTCGACCGTCCGGTCCGCCTGGGCAAGCCCATGCGCGTGCCGCATCTGGGCGACGCCGCCGCCGGACCGTCCTTTGCCTCGACGGCAGGCGTTATCCTGCGCACGCTCTATGGTCCGCGCGATGTCGTGCCGGTGAAGAAGATCATGACGGCCAAGATCGGGCCCAACCACGCGCCCTCCGGTCATCATGGCAATATCGTCACGCGTATCGTCGACTGGCTGAAGAGCAATCTGTAATCGGCGCTTGCCTAATCAGTGCTTGAAAGCATCCATCGCGGCCGTGAACTTGCCGTCCTTGCCCAACGCGCTCAGCGGATAATGGCTCCAGCCCTGGGCGCCATCGGGTTCCCAGTAAAACACGCCCTGACCGTTCGCGCCTAAAGCCTGGTTGCGTGCGATGACATCGCTCAGCATGGCCTTGGCATTGACCGGATCGTCGTACTGATAACCCGTCTCGACGATCATGACCGGTTTATTATAGCGCGCCACCATGTCGGTCATGGTCTCACCGATCATCGGATTGGTGACGTGCCAATCCTTGGCGTCGCTCCAATAGGGATAGTAGGACAGGCCGATAATATCCATCTTGCCGCCATCGGCGATGAAGTTGTCGAAGAAATAACGGCAACCGGCGTCGTTCCAGCCATTGTCGATATGGATGATCACCTTGGCGTCGGGATAGACCGATTTCACCGCGTCGTAGCCGGCATTGGTAAAGGCCGCCATATTGGCGAAGTGGCGGGCGTCGCCGTCCGGCCACAGCAGGCCGTTACGAATCTCATTGCCGACCTGGACCCAGGCGACGTCGACGCCGTTGTCCTTGAGATAGGTCAGGACGTCGGCCGTATGGGCGGCGACATCGTTCGTCAATTGCGCTACGTCGTGCTTCACCCAGGCCTTGGGCTTGATTTGCTTGTTGGGATCGGCCCAGTCGTCGCTGTAATGGAAGTCGAGCATCAGCTTCTGGCCCTGGGCGGCGGCGCGTTTCGCCTTGGCCAGTAGGTCGGCCTTGCCGTTCCAGCCGCCCTTGGGGTCGACCCAGACGCGCAAGCGGATGGCGTTGATGCCAGTGTTTTTCAGTAGTACGAAGGGATCGGCGGCCTTGCCGTCCTGATCGCGAAAGACGATGCCCTCGGCTTCTTCCTGCGTCACCCAGCCGACGTCGGCGCCATAGGCATAATCGCTCGCCGGCGTTTGAGCGGAAGCATACCCGCAGGCGAAGGTGAGCAAGCCGGCAAGGGCGAGCGGGATCAATGATTTGGCCATGGTTTCCTCCGGGTGGGCTCAGGTCTTAGTTGCCTGGTTCGGATTTTAATTATCATACAATATCGCGCGTTGGCAAGGCCGTCCGCCGGCAATCTTGTTTTAACCAAGGTTAATATTGTTTCCCCCGTTACGGGAAAAACGCAACCGCCGTGACTCATTCTTGACTCACTCGCCGGTTAGAAAGTCACAGTTTGGTAATCTCTGTTAAAAAATCTTACCAAAAGCACTTCAATTTCACCCGACTCAAGTTATCCGGTAACCAATCGTTAAGCATATTCGTCGTTCCATGGTTCTCTGCATTCGGGGGTCTGGGCGTTCGCTGAGCTCCTCAGGAGAGATCATGAAAGGTTGGCTTGATCCCATGGCTATTCATCTTTCTGCGCCACGCGCAACAGAACTGAAACCCCGTATTGTCGTCTTCGGCGTCGGTGGCGCCGGGGGCAATGCCGTTAACAACATGATCGAAGCCGGTCTTGAGGGCGTCGAGTTCGTTGTTGCCAATACGGACGCGCAGCAATTGCAGTTTTCGCGTACCGAAGCCCGCGTCCAGCTGGGCGCCGGGGTGACGCAAGGCCTTGGCGCCGGCGCGCATCCCGAAGTCGGCATGAACGCCGCCGAAGAATCCTTCCCGGAGATTTCGGAGCACCTCGAAGGCGCTCACATGGTCTTCATTACGGCCGGCATGGGCGGCGGCACCGGTACAGGTGCGGCGCCGATCATCGCCAAGTGCGCCCGTGAACGCGGCATCCTCACGGTCGGCGTCGTGACCAAGCCCTTCACCTTCGAAGGCCGTCATCGCATGCGTCTTGCCGATGCGGGCATCTCCGAGCTGCAACGCTATGTCGATACGCTGATCGTCATCCCGAACCAGAACCTGTTCCGCATCGCCAATGAGCGCACCACCTTCGCCGAAGCCTTCGGCATGGCCGACCAGGTGCTGCACGCCGGCGTCCGTTCCATCACCGACCTGATGGTTCTGCCGGGCCTGATCAATCTCGACTTTGCCGACGTCCGTTCGGTCATGGCCGATATGGGCAAGGCGATGATGGGTACCGGTGAGGCATCGGGCGAAGACCGCGCCCTGCTGGCCGCGCAAAACGCCATCCAGAACCCGCTGCTCGACGAAACCTCGCTGAAGGGCGCCAAGGCCGTCCTGGTTAACGTCACGGGCGGACTCGACATGACCCTGCATGAAGTCGACGAAGCCGCCAACGCCATCTCGTCCGAAGTCGATCCCGAAGCCAATATCATCTTCGGCGCCGCCTTCGATCCGAACCTGGAAGGCAAGCTGCGAGTCTCGGTCGTCGCCACCGGCATGGACGGCGTCGCTCTGCAGATCCCGCTCAACACCGTCAATACGGTCAAGACACCGACCGCGCCTGCGCCGACCTTCGGCCTGGGTTACAACCGTCCCGAACCGGCTCCGGCGCCCCGCCCGATCGTGGCTGAAACGCCTGCCGCGCCGGCCCCGGTCCAGCACCCGACTGTGCAATCGGTCGCCCCGCAGCCCGAGCCCGCTCGTCCTGCCGCACCGGCGCCTGTAACGCCGACGATGACCGCGCCCCAAGCGCCGGCCCGTTCGTCGTTGTTCGAGGAACGGGCACCTGTCGCACCGGCACCGGCACCGGTTGCCGAAGAGCCCCGTATTGTCAGCAAGATCGTCGATCCCATGGTCGAGGATGATAACTTCATCGCCCCGGCTGCCGCTACGCCGGCCCCGGAAGCCCCGGTTGCTCGCCCGGCACCGACGATTTCGCGTCCGAACCCCTATGCTTCGCCTATGCAGCCGCCGGTCCAGCGTGCGCCTTCGCCGTCGCAGCCGGCCGCTCCGCGTCTCAATACCGAGGAAGAGGGGCGTGAATCCTTCTGGCGCGGTTTGTTTCCGCAACGTCAGGCCTCGCCGATGACCCCGATCGCTCAGGCGCCGGAGCCCACCGTCGCCGACGAGCCCGATCGCTATGTCCCGGCCGCTCCGAAGTCGAATCTCAACCCGCAAACGCGCGCGGTCGAACAGCCCTCGATGGAGGCGGAAGACGATCTGGAGATCCCTTCTTTCTTAAGGCGCCTCGCTAACTGATGTCGTAACGCGTTAGCCTTAGGGCGCCGAGAGCAAATTCTAAGAGACCTAAATCCGGACGGGGCACGCCTTGTCCGGATTTTTGTTAAAAGCGCCTTGAAAGCGCCGTAAATTCGGTTGCGGATTTCGGGTGCAGTGCACCCTTAAACCCCTTTTAAGCAAGGCGTTACAAACGGAAATACAAGTTCGTTTGTTATCAAACCCCGAAAAACTTATAAGTGAATGCGGGCCAGAAATGCGCCCGCGTTTTTTATGCTTGGCACTAAGTCAGGCAGCGTTTTTTAATCGGCGTCAAGCGTAGGTTAGCGTTATGGTAATGGATCAAAACGAACAGACTTTGTCCCGCGTGGCCATCATGGCCGGCATGGGTCTGCACACGGGCGTAACCGTGCGTATGGTCGTGCGTCCCGCTCCGTCCGGCACCGGCGTTGTCTTCGTGCGTTCCGACATCACCGATCGTGACAACCGCGTGCCGGCCCTGGCCCATTACGTCACCCAGACCCGCCTGGGTACCGTCATCACCAACGAAGCCGGCGTCTCCGTTTCGACCATCGAACACGTCATGGCCGCCTTTGCCGCGCTAAGCGTCGACAACGTCTATGTCGAGCTCGACGGCCCCGAAGTGCCGATCATGGACGGGTCCTCTCTGCCGTTCGTGCAACTGCTCGATCAAGCCGGGTTCCGCCGTCAGGTCATGCCGCAGCAGGTCATCGAGATCCTCAAGGCGGTCGAAGTTGTCGAAGGCGACAAGCGCGCCTCTCTGACCCCGTCGGACCGCTTCGAGGTCCGCTTCGATATCGACTTCCCCGGCACGCCGATCGGCCATCAGTCGGTGGACCTGGTCATCACCGAACAATCCTTTCGCGACGAATTGGCGGCGGCCCGCACCTTCGGCTTCCTGGATGGCGTCGAAGCCTTGCGCGCGGCGGGCCTGGCCCGCGGTGGCTCGCTCGACAACGCCATCGTCATCGACGGCGATCACATCATGAACGAAGGCGGCCTGCGCTTCGTCAATGAGTTTGCCCGTCACAAGGCACTGGACGCCATCGGCGATCTCTACGTCCTGGGCATGCCCATTCTTGGCCGCTTTGAAGGAATCCGCGCCGGACACGGCCTTAATAATGCCCTTGTTCGTGAACTATTGTCGCGACCGGATGCCTACCGCATCGTCACGCGCGGCACCGATCTCGCGGAAGTCGGCTAACCTACGAACCGCTCCGCGGATTCCGGTTGGCGTGGCGTTTGACCTCGTGTAGATGTATCCCAGAACCGATCAATGCATCGTCAAGGTGCCATCAAAAGGGTTATTCGTGCGCGTCGTGGGGCTTCTTAAGACATCTGCTATTGTGATCCTGTTGGCGTCGGCGTCGACGCTGGCCTTGACCGGCTGCGCGGGTAAGCCAAAGACCGAACACCTGGTCTACGAAGAACGTCCGGTCGAGCTCCTGTACAATACAGGCATGGAAAAGCTCGATCAGAAGAACTGGACCGATGCCGTCGCCTATTTCGAAGAAGTCGAGCGTCAGCACCCCTATTCGGAATGGTCGCGCCGCTCGATCGTCATGTCGATCTATGCCGACTATCAGGCGGGCCACTATGTCGAAGCGACCACCGCGTCGGATCAGTTCATCCACCTCTATCCGGGCAGCGAACTGACGCCATACGCCTATTACATGAAGGCCATCTGCGCCTTCGAACAGATCGTCGATGTCGGCCGCGACCAGGCCTATACGGCTTCGGCCCAAGGCCTGCTGCGCGACGTCATCCAGCGCTACCCCAATACCGAATACGCCAAGGACGCCCGCGTCAAGCTCGACATGGTTCAGGACCAGCTGGCCGGCAAGGAAATGGATATCGGCCGCTGGTATCTCAACGACAACCAGCCCCTGGCCGCCATCGGCCGCTTCAAGACGGTCGCCAGCGATTTCCAGACCACCAGCCATACGCCCGAAGCCCTGTATCGTCTGGTTGAAGCCAACGAGATGATGGGCCTGCACGTCGAAGCCAAACGCGATGCCGCGGTCCTGGGCTACAACTATCCGGGCGACCGCTGGTACGCCGCCGCCTACAAGATGCTGACCGACAAGGGTAATGTCGTCGACATCAAGCCGGATCCCAATGGCGCCAAGGGTCCCGAAGCCCAGGATCCCAAGAAGAAAAAGGGCTGGCTGAGCTTTATGAAGCCTAAGGCCTAGCCCAGGGCCAATGGGCTCCGGGGGCGCCTAGCCTTGGAACCATTACTGACGCTCGGCGAGGCAGGTTCACGAATTCGATGGCAAACCCGCTGCTCTCGAATTTCTTCACGTTCTCGAAATGTTCTTGTCGTTTTACAAGAAACAGGCTTTAATGTCGGCGACCTGACGTCCGAGTCGTTTACGGGAATTGCCTGTGCTTATCCGCCTCACCATCGCCGATGTCGTCCTTGTTGACCGACTTGAACTGGACATCCTGCCGGGCCTCAGCGTCCTGACCGGTGAAACCGGCGCCGGCAAGTCCATCCTGCTTGATAGTTTAGGTCTGGCCACAGGCGCCCGCGCCGATGCCGGTCTGATCCGCGCTGGTGCCAGTCAGGCCTCGGTGACCGCCGAATTCGACATCCAGCCGGCCCATCCGCTTTACGATTTCCTCGAAGACAAAGGCCTGGCGGTCGCGCCCGGCGAAGCCTTGCTGCTGCGCCGCGTCGTCACGCGCGACGGCCGCTCCAAGGCCTATGTCAACGATCAGCCCGTCAGCGTCGCGGTGCTCAAGGCGCTGGGTGACAGCCTGCTCGAAGTCCACGGCCAGCACGAAACGGTCGGCCTGTTGGATGCGCGCTCGCACCTCGGCATGTTGGATACCTATGGCGCGACGGCGCCGGAACTGGCTCGTGTCACCGAAGCCTGGAAGACGCTGAAGGCACTGAAGGACGAACAGCGCGATGTGCTGAAGCGCGCCCAGGGCGACAAGGCGGAACTGGAAACCCTGACCCTGCGTTTGCAGGAGCTGGACCGCCTCAATCCCGGTGCCGACGAAGAGGCCGAACTGGCGTCGGAACGCGCTTTGCTTGGCGCATCCGAACGGGCGTTGGAAGACATTACCGAGGCCCGCGACGCCGTCGGTGGCGATGCCCTGTCGCAACGCCTGGCCAAGGCCTTCCGCGCCCTCGATCACGCCCGTACCCGCGCCATGCAAGCCGGCGCCACCAGCGACCACAACGCCTTGAAACGCCTGACGGCGGCGGCCGATGCACTCGACCGCACACTGATTGCTGCCGACGAGGCCCTGGCCTTGATGGACCAGGCGGCCGACAGTCTCGATGTCGAGCCGGGCAAGCTTGATCGGGTCGAGGAGCGTTTGTTTGCGCTTCGCGCCATGGCGCGGAAACTGGGCGTGTTGGTCGAGGATCTGCCCAAAGAACGCGTGCGCATCGCCCGTGCGCTGAACCAGATCGAAGACCTCGACGCCCATCTGGCGCGCCTGGCCGCCGCCATAGCCACGGCGCAAACCGCCTTCAATGCGGCGGTAGAGACCCTGCGCGCCCGCCGCCATCAGGCTGGTGACGCCTTGGCCGCCGCGGTCATGGCCGAACTGGCGCCGCTCAAACTCGACAAGGCGCGCTTCCGTGTCGCTTTGCGTGAGCTGGAGCCGGAACGTTATGGCGCGCTCGGCGGCGACGCTGTCACTTTCGAGGTCAAGACCAATCCCGGCGCAGAATGGGGTGGGTTGGCCGTCATCGCCTCAGGCGGTGAACTGGCACGCTTCGCCCTGGCGCTCAAGGCGGCCCTGGCCGGCCGCAACACCGGCAACGACAATATGGCGTCACCCGTGATGATCTTCGACGAAGTCGATCAGGGCGTGGGCGGCGCCGTTGCCGACGCCGTCGGCTTGCGCCTCAAGAAGTTGGCGCAAAACTCCCAGGTCATCGTCGTTACCCATAGCCCGCAGGTGGCGGCGCGGGGGGATCAGCACCTGAAGGTGTCGAAGAATATGGTCGGGGAGGGGGTGCGTTCGACCGTGGCCGTGCTCGACCCGGCCGAAGCCCTGGAAGAGCTGGCGCGCATGCTGTCCGGCGCCGAGGTTACGCCCGAAGCCCGGGCCGCGGCTATTCGTCTGAAGGCGGCGGAAGCTGTCTAAAACGCGTATTTTGTGTTAATATGTGTCATGCGGTTCGTTCTGCGCCACATCCTGTTCTTCTTCATCCAGTTCGCCGGCGCGTTCGTGGTTGTGTTGGGCGCATGCATCACCTGGACCCTCTATCACCATGGCTGGGCTTATCGCCTGACGCCGGAATATAATGACGATCTGCACCTGTTCATAAAGGTCGGCCTCGTGATTGCGTCTCTGTTCAGCCTGATCCTGCTTTGCTATCACATGACGCGTAAATCCCTTGACGGTCCCGACGACTGGAACAGCACCGACAATTACGGCTGATTCCGGCGGGACCTGAGACGCACAAAAAGGCCTTCATGACACTCGACGACGCGCGCGCCCTGCACACCGAACTCGCCGCCCAGATTCAGCACCATCGCGACCTCTATTATAACGAGGAAACGCCGGAACTGACCGACGCGGACTATGACGCGCTTGAGCAGCAATTGCGCGCGCTTGAAGCCGATTTCCCCGAGCTCAAGACCGCCGACAGCCCGACCGAAACCGTCGGCGCACCGACCTCGGCCAAGTTCTCACCGGTCGTCCACGGCATCCCCATGTTGTCGCTCGATAATGCTTTTGCCACGGACGACATCAGCGATTTCGAGGATCGCATTCGCCGTTTTCTGAAGATTCCCGCCGATGAGGCGGTCGCCTTTGCCGCAGAGCCCAAGATCGACGGTTTGTCGTGCAGCATCCTCTATGTCGACGGTGTATTGACGCGCGCGGCGACACGCGGCGACGGCCGAACCGGCGAGGAAATCACCGAAAACGTCAAGACGATCAAGGACATCCCGCACAGATTATCGGGATCTGGCTGGCCCAACCGCATCGAGGTCCGCGGCGAGGTCTATATCCCGCTAAAGGCCTTCGCCGAAATGAATGCCAGGGCCGAGGCCGACGGCACCAAGACTTATGCCAATCCGCGCAACTCGGCGTCCGGTTCATTGCGCCAACTCGACGCCTCCATCACGGCGTCGCGGCCGCTGCACTTCTTTGCCTATGCCTGGGGTGAGGTCAGCGATCCCGCCTTCGTCACCACCCAGTCCGAAGCTCTGGAAAAGTTCCGCGAATGGGGTTTCGCGGTCAATCCCAATTCGGTCCGTGTCGAGGGCGCGCAAGGTTTGCTCGAAGTCTATGATCGCATCCAGAAGGGGCGCTCGCATCTTGGCTACGATATCGACGGCGTGGTCTATAAGGTCGACCGTCTCGACTGGCAGCGCCGCCTGGGCTTCGTGTCGCGTTCGCCGCGCTGGGCCATTGCCCACAAATTCCCTGCCCAGCAAGCCCTGACCCGGCTGACCGCGGTCGATATCCAGGTCGGCCGCATGGGCACCCTGACGCCTGTCGCGCGGTTGGAGCCGATCAATGTCGGCGGCGTCGTCGTCACCAATGTCACCCTGCATAATGCCGACGAGATCGAACGCAAGGACATCCATATCGGCGATATGGTCCGCGTCCAGCGCGCCGGCGATGTCATTCCCCAGATCGTCGGTGTCGAGCTGGCCGAACGCCCGGCCGGCGCCGTCAAATACGAATTTCCCCAAATTTGCCCGTGCCCGCTCAAGACCGAGGTCGTGCGTGAAGCCAATATGAAGGGCGAAGACGGCGTGGCGCGCAAATGCAGCGGCGACCAGGCCTGCCCGCACCAGCGTGTCGAATATCTCAAATATGTCGTGTCGCGCCGTGTGCTCGATATCGAAGGCCTGGGCGAAAAGCAGCTGCAGAAATTCTACGAAGAAGGGTTGATCAAGGAACCCGCCGATATTTTTACTCTACAGGCGCGCGATAAGCAGTCCCTGACGCCGCTGCGCAATCGCGAAGGCATGGGCGATCTGTCGGCGAAGAACCTGTTCGACGCCATCGAAGGCCGGCGGGAGCTACCGCTGGAGCGCTTTATCGCCGCGCTCGGCATCAAGCATGTCGGCGAGACGACGGCGAAACTGCTGGCGCGCGCTTTCGGTTCGGAACGGGCTTTTCACGACACCATGGTGGCGGCCGCGGAAGGCGACGAAACCGCGCGTGACAGCGTCGAGCACCTCAATCAGGTCGGTCCGGTCATTGCCGCCTCAGTCATCAGCTATTTCGCCCACCCGTATCAGCGCGGCCTCTATGAGCGCCTGCTGGAACAGGTGCATGTGCTGGATGCCGAGGCCGTGGCGTCAGAATCGAGCGTGTCGGGCAAGACCATCGTCTTTACTGGCGCGCTGGAAAAGCTGACACGCGACGAAGCCAAGGCCCAGGCCGAACGGTTGGGCGCCAAGGTGTCGGGCTCGGTGTCGAAAAAGACCGACATCGTCGTTGCCGGCCCGGGCGCCGGCTCCAAGCTGAAGACGGCGACCGAACTTGGCATCACGGTGATGACCGAGGACGAATGGCTGGCCCTGGTGGAAGGATGACCTGTGACGGACTTTCGGCCGTCAATTCAGTTTGCCTTCAGATTGGACCTTTAAAGGCCGATGTCATCCTCGCGGCGTGGCGGCTCTGATGCGAATTCTCCTGGTTGAAGACGATGACTTGCTGGGCCAGGCCCTGAGGACCGGGCTGGCCCAGGTCGGCTACACGCCCGACTGGCTGCGCGACGGCGAAACGGCCCAGGACGCCCTGAGGGCCAATAGCTATACCGCCGTCATTCTCGACATCAACCTGCCGGGCATGTCGGGTCTCGATGTGCTGAAGGCCTTGCGCACCGAGGCCGATCTGCCGGTGATCATCATGACGGCGCGCGACGGTCTGGACGCGCGCATCGAAGGGCTCGACCTCGGCGGCGACGACTATATCGTCAAGCCCTTCGCGCTTGGCGAGCTGCTGGCTCGGCTGCGCGCCGTCTGCCGGCGCAGCCAAGGCCGCTCGCAGGCTCTCGTCACACATGGCGATATCGAACTCGATACGGCCGCGCGTTCGGTCAAGAAAGCCGGGATGTGGATCAAGCTGACGGCGCGAGAATACCAGATACTAGCCTTGCTGATGGAACGTACCGGCCGAATCTTTAGCCGCAGCGAAATCGAGGAACAGGTCTATAGCTGGGACGGCGACGTCGAAAGTAATACGATCGAGGCCGCCATCTATACGCTGCGCAAGAAAATCGGCCGCGACCTGATCACGACCATCCGTGGCGTCGGCTATGTGGTGAACGCTCCATGAGACGGCCCTCGCTTACCCGTCAACTCCTGCTCGGTATTGGCATTCCCTTCGTCCTGGTCGTCGTCCTGGCCGGGGTCATCACCTATTTCACCTCACAGGATGAGATATCCGAGGTCTATGACTCGCAGATCATCACCTCGGCGCAACAGCTGTGGGTGCTGACGCGCAATGACGACGATCTGAAGGATCTCAGCATCACGGGCAAGGACAGTCATTTGTCGCCGGCCGACCAGGACGCGTTGGAAGATTATGGCCGCTGGCGCAGTTTTCAGGTCTGGCGTAACGGCCATCTGGTCATGCAATCCGACAACGGCCCGAAGGCGCCGGGGCCCGGCACCGTGTCCGGCTTCAAGACCGTGCGCACCGAGGGTCGGTCGTGGCGGGTCTTTACCTTTATCGTGCCCAAGGACGGTATCGTCGTCGAGGTCGGCGAAAGGCTAACAGCACGGCGCGTCATCAGTCGGCGTATCGTCATGGGCGTTATCTTGCCGCTGATCGTCGCCTTGCCGTTGGTTCTGCTGGCCATCTGGCTGGGTATCCGCTGGGGATTGCGCGACCTGCGCCATTTCGCTACCGCCGTGCATGCCCGCTCACCCTATGATCTGTCGCGCGTCGGTAGTGAGGCCACGCCAGCCGAGATCGCCCCGGTCGCCGAAGCCATCGATCAGTTGCTCACCAAGCTCGAGCGCTCATTAGCCCAGGAACGCCTGTTCACCGACAATGCCGCCCATGAATTGCGTACGCCCCTGGCGGCGCTGGGCCTGCAGGCCGAGGTCATCCGCAACGCCAAGACGGCGCGGGAACGCGATCCCATGCTGGATGAGATGAGCAAGGGAGCGCAACGCGTGTCGCGCCTGCTCGACCAGCTTCTGACCCTGGCACGGGTCAGCCATACCGCGGTCGAGCTGACGCCGGTCAATCTCTATCAGGCCGCCGGCGAGGCCATCCGCGACGCCTATCCCAAGGCTCAAGGGAAAGGCATCGACTTGTCTCTGGATGGAGACGAGAGCGCAGTCATTGCCTCCAATCGTGCGCTGCTGGCTATTTTGATCGGCAATATCCTCGACAATGCCATCAAATATTCGCCGCCGGACACTGCCGTCGAGGTCACGGTCCCGGCGAAAGACGGCGCGGTCACCCTGACGGTACGCGACCATGGCCCCGGTATCCCTGAGGCCGAGCGCGACAAGGTCTTCGCCCGCTTCTACCGGCTGAAAGGACGGACCGAAAGCGGAAGCGGCCTGGGTCTGTCCATCGTGCGATCTCTGGGCGAGCTTCTGGGCGGCGAGGTCACGCTATTTACACCTGAGGATAATCGGGGACTCGGGGTAACGGTGCGTTTCAGCGGATAAAAATCGCCGCGCCCGGGCGATTTCAGTTTCGTTTCAGTTTGGCCCTTTATGACGGCTGCCAGACAATCAGGAGTCCGTCCGATGAAATATTTCGCCGCCGCATCCCTTCTTGCCCTGCTGGCCTGTGCCCCGGCCATGGCTGGTGAGACCGGGCTGAAGGTCGTCAACACCATCAAGATCGGTGGCACCGGCGGTTGGGATTACGACAATGTCGATCCCGTCCTGCATCGTCTTTATGTCACGCATGGTGCCAGCATCGCCGCCGTCGACCTGACAACCGGAACGGTGACGCAGCATCTGACCGATGCCAACGGCGCCCATATCGCCCTGCCATTGGACGGCGGCCGGACCTTGCTGCTCACCCAGGGCAGGACCAATACGGCCAGCTTTATCGACGCCCTGACCGGCGCGGACTTGGGCGACATCTCCACCGCCAGCAAGCCTGACGGCGCCATTTTCGATCCGGCCACCGGCCAGGTTTTCGTCCTCGACAATGAAGGGGCCGAGATCGACGTGTTGGATCCGCAAAAGCGCACCCTGGCGGCCAAGATCGCGGTGGCCGGCGCGCCCGAAAGCGGTGCCGCCGACGGCAACGGCCTGCTCTATACACATCTGGAAGACAAGAACGCCATCGTCGTCATCGACACCCGTGCCATGGCCGTCAAGGCAACCTACGCCATGCCAGATTGCGAGGGACCATCCGGCCTGGCCCTGATCAACGACCAGCACCTCATCCTGTCTGCCTGCGACGGTAAGGCCCGTGTCACCGACGCTCTAACTGGCGCCGAAGTCGCCCTGCTGCCGACCGGCGATCATTCCGATGGCGCGCTCTATGACGACAAGGCCAAGCTGGGCTATATCCCCTGCGGCGACGGCACCCTGACTGTGATCAGTTTCGACGGCGCCCCCCACGTCGTCGACACCATCACCACCAAAGCCGGCGCCCGCACGGCGGCACTCGATCCCGACACGGGCGTAATCTACCTGCCGACGGCCGATCTGGGACCGATCGATCCCGCGACCAACCGCCCGGCCATCATACCCGACACCTTCGCCGTTCTGGTGGTCGGCAAATAGGATGAACGGTACGGCGGCGCGCATTTTTCCTGTATTGATCGTCGTGCTGGCCCTCGGCGGCTGCGCGACCTATGCGCCTCAGCCGCTGGGCAGTGCGCCATCTGCGGTCACGCCGGCGGAATTGCAGGCTGGAGCGGCGCGGCCGTGGCTGACGCCAGCCACCATCGACCTGTCGCAACCGCTCGACGGCAACGCCATCGCCACCATCGCCGTCATCGTTAATCCCGATCTGAAAGCGTTGCGCCAACGCGCCAAGGTCGCCGATGCCCAGGCCTTTGCCGCCGGCCTGCTGCCCGATCCGACCTTCAGCATCGAGCGCGATTCCTTGCTGTCCGGACCGGACACCCTGGCCAATCTGGCCGCCGGTCTGGGGCTTGATCTCTATGCGTTGCGCACCCGCGGCACCGCCCGCGTCAAGGCCCAGTCCGAAGCGCGCCAGGTGCGGCTGGATCTCGCCTGGTCGGAATGGCAGACAGCTGGCCAGGCGCGCCTGCAGGCCGTGCGCATCCCGGCCCTGCAAAAGCAGCTTATGATCGACGCCGCCAGCCGCGACGCCCAGGGCGACCTGCTTGCCCGGACCCAGCGCGCCGCCGGCCGCGGCGACATTGCCGGCGATCAGCTCCAGACGGCGCGCGCCGGGGCGTCGGACGCCAGCGACAAGTACAACACGACACAACGCAACCTGGTGGCGGCGCGGCTGGAACTCAACCGGCTTTTGGGCCTGCCGCCGGAAACAATCCTCACCCTGGCCGACACAGCCTTGCCCGAGGTGGCGCCGCCGGCCGCGCAGTTGGTCGATCTGGCGCTCACCCGCCGCAGCGACCTGGCCGCCCTGCGCGAAGGTTATGTGGCCTCCGAGGCCGCCAACCGTCAGGCGGTCATGGATCAGTTTCCGGCGCTCAACCTGACGATCAACGGCAATCGCGATACGTCGGACAATGTCACCCTGGGGCCGGCGATCGATTTTACCTTGCCGCTGTGGAATCGTAATCAAGGCGGCATGGCCGTCGAACGCGCCACGCGCGATGCGCTGAAAAGCGAATATGATGCCCGCCTGTTCCAGACGCGCGCGGAGATCACCGCGGCCGTCGATGACATCGCGGTGGTGCGTGCACAACGCGACCGCCTGCTGGCCGACCTGCCGGCGGTCCAGGCCTTTGCCGACGCCACAGCCAGGGCCGCGGCACGCGGCGACCTGTCACCGGCCACGGCCGAAGCCGCCGCCCAGACCCTGCGCGACAAACAGGCTCAGATCGGCCAGGCCGAGCAGGATATTGCCGAACTCACCATCTGCCTGGAGTTGCTGACAGGCACGCCACAAGGACTTTGGCTATGAGATTGCTGCCCATTTGCGCCCTGGCGACGCTGATCCTGCTTGGCGCCTGTTCGAAGCCGGCGGAGGAGGCCGAAGCCGATCCCGTTGCCCTTGTTACCGTGGCCACTGCGGAAAATGGCGGCGTCGACCAGACCGTGTCGGTCTATGGCGTGACCGACAGCGGCGCCGGCGGAACGGTCACCCTGTCCGCGCCGACTGAGGCTGTGGTCGGTACGATTGAGGCGCCCGTCGGCACGGCGGTGGCGCCCGGCCAGGTGGTCGTCCGTCTGCTGCCCAGTTCGGCCACCAAGCAGGATACGGTCAAGGCGTCGACGGATGCCGCCACCGCCGATGCCGCCTATGCCCGTGCCCAGCGCTTGCGCGGCGACAATCTGGTCAGCGACGCCGATGTCGAAACCGCCGCCGCCGCGGCCCGCGCCGCCGATGCCGGTATTGCCGCCGCAAAACAGCGCGCCGACGCCCTGACCCTGAAGGCGCCGCAGGCCGGCTATATCGTCGCCGTGACGCAAAATCCCGGCGATGTCGTCGCCGGCGGGACCGGTATCGCCACCCTGTCCTCGACCGGGAATCTGCGCGCCCGTTTCGGCGTCGACCCAAGCCTGACAGGTGTTATCAAGCCGGCCACCCTGATCCATGTCACCGCCAATGGAACGACCTTCGACGCCCACGTTATCTCGGTCAGCCCGGTCGTCGATCCGACCACGCGACTGGCGCCAGTCATTGTCGCTCTGCCGGCCGGCACCGGTTTGGGCAGCGGCGTCGCCCTGCGCGGCGATCTGAACGTCGCCTCCACATCGGACGCCCTGACCGTGCCCTATGCCGCCCTGTTGGATGACGGCGGGCAACCCTATGTCTTTGTCGTCAAGGCCGACATTGCCCATCGCGTCGACGTCGAAACGGGCGCGCAGAGTGGCGACCGCATCGCCATCACCAAGGGCCTTGGCGCCGGCGATCAGGTCGTCGTCCAGGGCGGTACGGCGCTCGACGACGGCATGAAGGTGCGCCTGAAATGAAGACCCGCCTACAACGCCTGGCGCCAGCCATCTGGTTCGCGGTCGTCCTGTTGGCAATCGGCGGCATCATCGCCGCGCTCAATCTGCCGGTCGGACTGTTCCCGCATATCGACTATCCGCGCGTCACCGTCGCCATCGATGCCGGCGACCGCGATGCCGACCAGATGGCGGCCGAAATCACCCGCCCGGTCGAGATCGCTTTGCGCGCCGTGCCCAATGTCACGCGCATCCGTTCGACCACCAGCCGCGGCTCAGCCGAAGTCGCGCTCAGCTTCGGTTGGGGCGAGGACATGGTGTCGGCCAAGCTGGCGACCCAGGCGGCCCTGGCCACCTTAGTGTCCGAACTGCCCGCCGGCACGACCTTCGAGGTCAACCGGTCCGACCCGACGGTCTTTCCCGTGCTCGGTATCGCCCTGACCTCGAAAACGCTCGACCAAGAAGCCCTGCGCCAGATTGCCGAGCTAAAGGTGCGGCCCGCCCTGACCGGTGTTCCGGAAGTCGCCGGGGTCGAGGTGCTGGGCGGAGCAGCACGCGAGATCGAGGTCGATATCGACCCGGCCAAGCTGCAAGCCTTGGGGATCGGCATCACCGATGTTACGGCGGCCTTGGGCAAGGCCAATCAAGTGACGGGGCTCGGGCGCATAGAAGATCGCCACCGCCTTTATCTGGTGCTCGCCGAAAACCGCCTGGGTTCGGCCGCCGATCTCGCCAACGCGCCGATCAAGAGCGGCATGGACGCCGCCGGCATCGTGACCCTGGGCCAGGTCGCCTCGATCCATCCGGGTGCGGAACCCAACCATACCCGCATCACCTCCAACGGCATGGACGCCGTCCTGATCAATATCCACCAGTCGCCGACCGGCGACACGGTCAAGATCGTCAAGGCGGTCGACGAGCGCTTGAAACAGGCTGGCCTGCCGCCCAGCGTCGTCGTCACGCCCTTCTACGATCAGTCGGAACTGGTGACGGGCGCCGCGGCTTCGGTGCGTGATGCGATCCTGCTGGGGGCGCTGCTGGCAGGGGTTGTGCTATTCCTCTTCCTGCGCTCGGCGCGATTGATGATCATCACTGGCCTGATGCTGCCGGCGGTCTTGGCCGCCACCTGCCTGGCCCTGTTCGCCCTACATATGTCGTTCAATATGATGACCCTGGGCGGCATGGCAGCTGCCGTCGGTCTCGTGGTCGACGATGCCGTGGTCATGCTGGAGCACATGATGCGCCGCATGCAGGAAGGGACCGGGAAAGACCGCAAGGGCCTGCTGGCCGCAGCCGCAGAAATGGGCCGGCCGTTACTGGGTTCGACCGCCGCCACCATCATCGTCTTCTTGCCGCTGGCCTTTATCAGCGGCGTCACCGGTGGCTTCTTCAAGGCCCTGGCCGTCACCATGGTTGCGGCGCTGGTCGTGTCGCTGCTCTATGCCCGTTTCGTCATCCCGTTACTGGCGGCGAACTGGCTGCGTGACAAGGACGCCCATGCCGCGGAAAGGGCTAATGGTTTCATGGGCGGACTGGTGCGCGTCTATAATCGCGCCGTCGGGCCGGTGTTCAAACGCCCGGCCTGGTTCAGCGCCGGCTTGGTTCTCATCTGTATCGTCCTGGGCGCACTGGCCTGGACCCACGTGCCGTCGGGCTTTATGCCGAAGATGGACGAGGGCGGTTTCATCCTCGACTATACCGCCCAACCCGGCGCGGCGCTCAGCGACACCGATCGCCTGCTGCGCCAGGTGGAGACCATCATCACCGCCACGCCCGAGGTCGCCAGCTATTCCCGCCGCACCGGCGCACAACTGGGCGGCGGCCTGACCGAGGCCGACGAAGGCGACTATTTCATCCGCCTGAAGTCGGGCTCGCGGCGCAATATCGAAGACGTGATGGCCGAGATCCGCCAGAAGGTCGCAGCCCAGGTGCCGGGTCTAGACATCGAGACGGCGCAGTTGATGGAGGACCTAATCGGCGATTTGACCGCTGTGCCGCAACCGATCGAGGTCAAGCTGTTCGGTTATGATCCGGCGGAGCTTAGCGCCTCGGCCGTCAAGGTCGGCGACGCTATCGGCAAGATTCAGGGCGTCGTCGAGGTGGTCGACGGCCAGCGCGTCGCTGGCGACACCATCCGCATCCAGGTCGATCCCGGCCTGGCCGCCCAGCAGGGACTGGATCCGGAGGCTGTATCGTCGCAACTGGAAAGCCTGATCGGCGGCACCCAGGCGACCCAGATGCGGCTTGGCGAACAGCTGATCGCCGTGCGCGTGCGCGGCCCGCAGGAATTGCGCCTGCGCGCCGATATGTTGACTAACCTGCCGCTGACGGCGCCCGATGGCCACGCCTTGCGCGTCGGCCAGATTGCCACCGTGTCGATCGTCGCCGGCCAGACCCAGTTGACGCGCGAAGACCTTGCGCCCTTCGTCGCCGTCACCGCCCGTCTGGAAGGCCGCGATCTCGGCTCCGGCATGCAGGCGGTCCGCGCGGCAGTGGCAGCGTTGCATCTGCCGGCTTCGGTGCGCGTCGATTATGGCGGACTCTATGCCGAACAGCAAAAGAGTTTCGCCGATCTTGCCATGGTGTTCACCGCCGCCTTGCTACTCAGCGCCTTGCTGTTGACGGTCCTGTTCGAGCGCATCAGCTGGACGATCGCCACCCTGGTGACGGTCCTGTCGTCGGTCGTCGCCGTCTTATGCGGGCTATGGGTGACGGGGATCGAACTCGATATCTCGGCCTTGATGGGGCTCACCATGGTGGTCGGCATGGTAACGGAACTGGCCATCTTCTATCTGGCCGAAATCGAGCCTGACGCTCCGATCACGGCGGCTACCTTGCAGGAGGCCGGTCAGAAGCGACTACGGCCGATCCTGATGTCGGCTCTGATCGCTATCCTGACCCTGTGTCCCCTGGCCGTCGGTTTGAGTCGTGGTGCCGGTCTTCAGCAGCCCTTAGCGACGGCCATCATCTTCGGTCTGATCGCGGCGGTGCCGTTGCTGCTGCTGTTCCTGCCGGCGACGATTTTGGTATTGTCGTCGCGGACAACGCATGCTTCAGACCAGGAGACGTCCCAAACAAGGTGAGGTCACAACGGCTTGCAGACCTCGACCAGCCACGATTTGACCTCGGCCGGTACCAGCGGTGACAGCAGCTCGACACATTTGGCGTGATAGGCGTCCATATAGGCGCGCTCCTGCGGCGACAGCATGGCGACCTCGATCAGTTGGCGATCGATCGGCGCCCAGGTCAAATTCTCGAAACCGTGCATGGCGCGTTCGCCGCCTTCGGGGATGACCGCCTCCGTGACATATTGCAGGTTCTCAATACGGATGCCGAAGTCGTTTTCTTTGTAAAAGCCTGGCTCGTTCGACACGATCATGCCCGTTTGCAGGGCGTAGCGATTGAGCGCCTTGGCGATGCGCTGCGGGCCTTCGTGGACGCCGAGATAGACGCCGACGCCGTGACCGGTGCCGTGGTCGTAATCGAAGCCCTCGGCCCACAGGAATTGCCGCGCCAGGATATCGAGGTGGGTGCCGGTGGTGCCGGCGGGGAATTTCACTGTCGCCAGGGCGATGTGACCCTTGAGCACCAGGGTGAACATGCGGCGGTGTTCGGCGGTCGGTTTGCCGATCGCCATGGTCCGCGTCACATCGGTCGTACCGTCCTTATATTGCCCACCTGAGTCGACCAACAGCAGGTTGCCCTTGGCGATACGCAGGTCGCTGGCGACATTGACTTTGTAATGGGGCAGGGCGCCGTGCGGTCCGAAGCCGGAAATCGTGTCGAAGCTCAGATCCTTCAGGCCGGCATTGGCGGCGCGCAGGGATTCGAGTTTCTGCGCCACTTCGATCTCGGTCGGCAGGGTATTCTGCGCTTCTGTGGCGACCCAATGAAGGAATTGCGTCAGGATGGCGCCATCGCGGATATGGGCGGCTTTCGTGCCGGCGATTTCCACCGGGTTCTTGCACGCCTTGGGCAGCAGGCAGGGATCATCTGCCATGAATGGTTTGGCGCCGGCCTCCCGCAGGCTCTCCAGCCAGTAGGCCGACGACGAGCTGGCATCGATCATGACGCTCTTGCCGGCCAGACCCGCCAGGCTGTCGAGCACCTCGTCGGGTTTGCGCACGCTGACCGTATTACCGAGCCATTCCAGGAGGCCGTCGCTGACCTTGGCCGGATCGATAAACAGTTCCGCCGAGCCGTCGTCGCGGACCACGGCCTGACCGAGCGGCAGGGGCGAGCGGATGACATCACCGCCGCGGATATTGAACAGCCAGGCGAGCGAGGACGGTGCGGTGATCAGAGCGGCGGAGAGGCCGTTGGCCTTCATATTGCGGGCGATCTGGGCGCGCTTGTCGCCCGACGCCACACCGGCATAGTCCAGAGGCTGGGGCACGATCGACGCGCAGGGTTGGGCCGGACGGGCACGGCCCCAGGCGACATCGAGCGGATTGGGCGACAGGGATTGCAGTGTGATACCGGCCGATTGCGCGGCGCTGCTGAGGCGGCCCAGGCTGTCCGGGCTGATCAGCCGGGCGTCGTAACCGATGACCAGGCCCGGAGCGGCGGCCAGGATTTCGTCAGCCAGGGATGTGCCGTGAAAATCCTTGACCTCGAACACCGACGGATCGGTCTGTTCGCGCGATTGCAAGGTATAGCGTCCGTCGGCATAGAGGATGGCACGGTCCATGAAGATGATGGCGGCGCCGGCCGAGCCGGTAAAGCCGGAGACCCAGGCCAGGCGTTCATTGGCGTCGGGCAGGTATTCGTTCTGATGCTCGTCCTCGTGCGGTACGATAAAGCCGTCGAGGCCGAGCACCTTCATCTGGGCCCGCACAGCCGCCACATTCGTCACGCCCTGGGACGGCTGGGTGGTGACGTCGAAGTGCTGGAAGGGTGCGGAATCAGCAGTCATGGCGGGCCTCACAGGTCGGTGGTGCCCGAACTTATAGACCCCGGTCGGTGGCTATTCCAACTGAATCTTGTCGACATAGACCGGCTTGAAAGCGTCCGCCTGGCCCTGGAGCCAGATACCGTCGATCGTCTTGTTGTCGCCGCCGACGTCCTTCAGCGGTACCTGGACTACGGCCCAGGTTTTGGCCTTGGCCTGGATGACATAGGTGGAGTCGATCGGCTTGCCGTCGGCCAGGATTTTGATCGCCAGCGACTGTCCGCCGTCGACGCCGCCATTGATATAAAAGGTCAGTTTAGTATAGCCGGCCGTCGAAAACGCGGCGTGATGAAACGCCAGGGCCTGCCAGGGATCGCCTTGGAAGCGGATAGGCTTGACGCCGCCGGCATCGACCTGAAGTTCGACCTTGGCCCAGCTCCAGTTCTGCCAATCGTTCTGCATGCCGTCGTCATAGACGACGAATGGCGTCGGCGGCGTCTGGGCAAGGGCCGCCAGCGGAGACAAGGCCAGCAGGCAAGCCGCTGTAAAGGCAGGAAAAAGACGCATGATAAACTCCCAACATTTTTATGGTTGGGCAAATTATGCGCAATTATCATACCATTGCAAGATGTTGTCATCAATTGCAACGGACCTGTGGGCGCCGTGCCACGGTATCAGCGGCCGTCCTCACCATGAAAGCTGTAGCCGGCTTCGCGGAGCGCAGCATATTCGTAACGCCGGTTCCATTCGTAGAGACCGCCATGCCGGCCGATTTCGTGGGTGTATAGGAGATAGGCTTCGGTAAAGGCCGGATTGCCGACGCGCGAAATATGGAAGTAGACGCTGTGCCGTTCCATGCCGATCTTGCCGCGCAGGTGAATATTGTGGCAGCGCCCCTCGTTGATATAGCTGCTCAGGCGGCCATAGAGGCAGCTGGAGCCGGCGCGGGCGCGGCCGACATATTTCGGGATGAAAAAATCGCCGCGCTTAAAACCGAGTTCGTAAACACCGTAGTGCCCGAACAGCTCGTCATAATAGTCCGCGACATTGATCAGGCGTCGCGGTTGGGTCCAGTTGGCCATGGGCGGCCCTCCATTGCTGGGGCGAGACTATGACAATCGTCGCGCCGGCTCAAGGGTCCTCAACAAGGCGTGATCACACGCGCTGCATGACCAGGGTGCACCAGGCGTCGCGATGAATGCGGCGGACAACGCGGAAGCCGTGACTGAGATAGGCGGCCTTGACGAAGCGTTCCTGGGTGCGCAACAGGCCCGACAGGATGACCAGGCCTTGGTGCTTCAAGGCGCCGCGGATCGACATGGACAGCCCCACCAGCGGCCGCGCCAGGATGTTGGCGAAAACCAGGTCGTAGGGCGCATCGCCGCGCACCAGACGATGGTTGAGGCCGTTGGCATAGATGAAGCGCGCCCTCGACTTGTTGAGCTTAGCGTTTTCGTTGGAAATGCGCACCGAGATCGGGTCGATATCGGTGCCGACGGCGACCGCCGTACCGGTCTTCGAAGCGGCGATGGCCAGCACGCCGGTGCCGGCGCCGACATCGAGCACGTGATCGAAGCCGCGCTTTTTCAGCAGGTCGTTATAGGCGATCAAACAGCCGACCGTCGTTCCGTGGTGACCGGTGCCGAAGGCCGCGCCGGCTTCGATGCGCAAATTGACCGCGTTCGGAGGTTTCTTGCCGCGATCGTGAATGCCGTACACGAAGAATCGTCCGGCGCGCACCGGCGGCAGGCCCGACAGCGCCATGGCCAGCCAGTCGGCGTCGGCCAGTTGTTCAGCCGTGACGTTCAAGGCCGGAAAATCGCTCAGAACCTGTTGAATTCGCTGATCTTCATCTTCCATGGTCGGGAAGGCGTCGATGCGCCAGACATCGTGGTCCTCGTCCTCTTCCAGGATGGAATAGGTCGTGCCTTCGAGCATTTCGTCGTTGTCGATCGCTTCGGCGGCGGTCTCGGCGACCTTGCGCGGGCCACGGGCTATGATTTGTTGCGGATTATAGGTCATGCTGCTTTGCGGTATGATTGATTAAGGCGACGAAGTCGGTTAGCTTTACGTTTTCACGGTGCGAGTCGTGGCGACTTAGGCCTTTAGGGACAGAAGATGGCGAGAGCTACCACAAAATCAAATTCAGGCGACACGAAATCTGGAGCTGGCGACATCCCGGCCGATGCCGGCGTCAAAAAGACTCTGGCACGCAAGGCCGCGCCCGCCAAAACCGGCGTCGAAGCGCCCAAGGCGGCGCCCAAGAGCACAGCCAAGGCGCCTGCCGCTAAGTCGGCGCCGAAAGCCGCTGCTGCTGCCCCGAAAGCTGCCGCCGCTAAAGTGGCCGCGCCAGTAAAGGCCGCTGCCAAAAAGGCCGAGACCCTGGTCAATGACGTCAAGCCGGCTGTCCTGGAAACCGCCAAGGCGGCCAAGAAGGCGCCGGCCAAGGCTGCTGTCGCTGTGAAAGCGGCGCCTGCCAAGGCCGCTGCCGCCGTCAAGGCAGCTCCGACGAAAGCAAAAGCCGCCGCCAAACCGGCCGTCAAGAAGGCCGCCGCCAAGGTCGAGGCCGTGCTCGAAAGCGCCTCGGTCGCGTTCAACGACGCCAAGGACAAGGCCGTCGATACCATCGCCGATATGAAGGCTGCCGCCGAACCTGCGCTCAAGGAAGCCGGAGAACGCGCCGAAGCCGCCATGGAAGTGGCCAAGGAAAAACTCGACGAGGCCGTTGCCGCCGCCAAGCCGGTCATGGAAGACCTAGGCAAGAAGGCCGACGACTTCTCCAGCGACGTCGCTGACAAGGCGCACGAATTCACCGGAAGGGCGCAGCAAGCCACCAAGAAGAAGCCCGGCTTCTGGGCGCGTCTGTTCGGCGCGAAGTAAGCCGATCGCTTTGATGCGATTAAAGAGCCCGCTGGCCAGTCCGGCGGGCTTTTCTTATGTCTTCACTGCGATATGCCAGAAGGTCAGGATCCACATCGCCATCAGGCTGAAGGCCGCCAGGGAAAACATCGATAGTCTGAGCAATACCGCGTTAGAGGTCAGATGCACCAGGCTGTGCAGGGCGCGGAAGACGACAAAGCCCCAGGCCAGCCACAGCTCTTCGGTTCGCAGGCTGTCGGTCATGTAGAGGATGCTGCATACGACATAGAACAGCACCGGCAATTCGAGCAAATTCATGTAGTTGCGGTTATACAGCCGCGTTGCTTCCGGCACCTTATCGGACTCGCCCATCTTGAAATCGTTGGGCGCCACGCGGCCAGCGCGGGCATCGCCGACGCGAAACATCGGCACCAGAGACAGCACGGCAAAGGTCAGTGCCGCCATGGCCAGCATAGGCCAAAGAATAAGATAATGATCGATCATGCCCGTCCCCGATATTTTTGTGCCCAGTATTTGTGCCTGGTAGTAGTGCCCAGTGCTTCCCCATTCCCGGGCTCATTGGCCGGCCCGGCTTTCCGTATAGGCGATGCTAACACGCAAAATACGCTTTTTCAGCATAAATCCATTGCGCTTTGGCCCCCGTGATCCTATCGAAAGCGGCATCTCAGCGTCATCTGGAGTAAAGCGACATGGGCCTGTTCGACTGGCTGTCGGGATCGAAAAAGAAGCGGTCGCCCCTTGCTACCTTCTCCCAGGGTGCCGCCTTTCCTGAAACAACAAGCCCCGCCGCCGATACCCGCGAACCGACGCCGCCGCACCCTACGGAGCCCAAGATCATGACGACCTTCCGCACAGAAACCGACACCTTTGGCCCGATCGAAGTCGACAATGCCAAATATTGGGGCGCCCAGGCGCAGCGCAGTTTAGGCAACTTCAAGATCGGCTGGGAAAAGCAGCCCCTGCCGATCGTGCGCGCTCTGGGTATCGTCAAACGCGCCGCCGCCGAAACCAATATGGCGCTGGGTAAGCTCGATCCCGCCATCGGCAATGCCATCATCGCCGCCGCCAACGAAGTCATGGAAGGCAAGCTTGACGAGCACTTCCCGCTGGTTGTCTGGCAAACCGGTTCCGGCACCCAATCCAACATGAACGCCAACGAAGTCATTTCCAACCGCGCCATCGAAATGCTGGGCGGCGTGATGGGCAGTAAGAAGCCCGTCCACCCCAATGACCACGTCAACATGTCACAATCGTCGAACGACACCTATCCAACCGCCATGCATGTCGCCTGCGCCGAGGAGATCGTCCATCGCCTGCTGCCGGCCCTGCAGGTCCTGCGCAACGCCCTGAACGACAAGGCCGAAGCCTGGAAAGACATCATCAAGATCGGACGCACCCATACCCAGGACGCAACGCCCCTGACCTTGGGCCAGGAATTCGGCGGTTACACCCAGCAACTGACCAACGGCATCGAGCGCATCCAGCAGACCCTGCCCAAGCTGATGCAATTGGCCCAGGGCGGCACCGCTGTTGGCACCGGCCTTAACGCGCCGATCGGTTTCGCCGAGGGTGTGGCCGCCAAGATCGCCTCGATCACTGGCATGGGCTTCACCACGGCGCCGAACAAGTTCGAAGCCCTGGCGGCCCATGACGCCATGGTCTTCAGCCACGGCGCCATCAATACGGTGGCGGCTTCATTGTTCAAGATCGCCAACGACATCCGCCTCTTGGGCTCCGGCCCGCGCTCGGGCCTGGGCGAACTGGCCCTGCCGGAAAACGAGCCGGGTTCGTCGATCATGCCGGGAAAGGTCAACCCGACCCAGTGCGAAGCCATGACCCAGGTCTGCATCCAGGTCTTCGGAAACAATGCCGCCCTGACCTTTGCCGGATCGCAAGGCCATTTCGAGCTTAACGTCTATAACCCGGTCATGGCCTACAATTTCCTGCAAAGCGTGCGCCTGATCGCCGACGCCGCGGTCTCCTTTACCGACAATTGCGTCGTCGGTATCGAACCGCGCCTCGACAATATCAAGCGCGGCGTGGAAAACTCGCTGATGCTGGTGACGGCGCTGAACGGCCGCCTGGGCTACGATATCTGTGCCAAGATCGCCAAGACCGCCCACAAGAACGGCACTACCCTGCGCGAAGAAGCCGTGGGCGGCGGGTATCTTACCAATGAAGAGTTCGACCAGTTCGTCCGCCCGGAAAACATGGTCCATCCGGGATGATAATATTCGCAGAGAGGCAAGGGTGATGAAAAATTTTGCGCTGACTCCGGGACTTTTTGCTCTCGTCGCCTGTGCCCACACGCCGGCGCCACTTCCCGATGTCAACGCCGGACATCCTGCTGAAACGGCCGTTATTACGCTTGATCGCGGTGGCGATATCTTCGGCCATGCACCCAGCTACCGGATTGAAATCCATGGCGACGGTACCGCCATATTCGACGGTCATGGTGAGACGGCTACCCTTGGAACGAAACAGTACTCGATCGCGCCGGCCGATGTCGCCGGCCTCATGGAGTTCATGAAAGCCCGTAGATTCTGGTCCTTGAACGACAAATATCAAGCGAATTGGACGGATCAAATCTGGAAACAGGTTTGTGTCATAGAGGGTACGGCGAAAAAATGTGTTGAGGATTATGCTGGCGAAGTAGTGGGTATGCCCCATACGGTTCACGAGATTGAAGAAGAGATCGATCGGGTGGCTCAGACGACGCCGCTGATCAAAGGCTCATGAGTGGCATAGCATTTGCGGCAAATGGGGCTACGCATTTCCCCTCGGTTATGACGGCAGAAGACGGAGCGTGCCTGTGCGAATATCTGCAGCCCTTTGTATCTGGGAGACCGGGCAAGCGACTGACGACCGGCGTCCAACCGTTTCTCGAACCCCTAAATCGGCTTTCATGTTCGCTATTGGGGCAGGCCGCCGTGCCCGTGCGCGCCGTTATCTTCGACAAGACGTCTGAAATCAACTGGACCGTCGCCTGGCATCAGGATCGCACCATTGCCGTCCGGGAGCGCCGTGAGACCGACGGCTTCGGCCCGTGGTCGACCAAGGACGGCATCGTGCATGTCGAACCGCCTGTGGCGATCCTGGAGCGCATGGTGACCTTGCGCCTGCATCTGGATGATTGTGGTGAGGGTAATGCGCCTTTGAAGGTGGCGGTCGGCTCGCACAGGCTGGGTCTTGTGCCGGCGGATCAAGCGGCAAAGGTGGCGAATAGATGTGAAGCTCTGACCTGCCTTGCCCGAGCGGGAGATGTCTGGGCCTATGCGACTCTGATCCTGCATACTTCGGAGCGTTCCCGCATTCAGGGCAGGCGCCGTGTTCTTCAGGTCGACTATGCCGCCTGTGACCTTCCCGGCGGTCTCGCCTGGCGCGGTCTGGCTTAAAATCAGGCAAAAAAACAGGCGCGGGGAGCGCCCGCGCCTCATACTCTTTTCATGGTGGAACCGCCTCAGTTGGCGGTCTGAGCGGCGGGGGCGGTCGTTGGCAAGGTCGTGGCATCGGCCGGGGCCATACCAGCTGTGCACAGGGACACGGCCATAAACAGGGTGAGGATGAACAGGCCGGAGGCGCTGGCGATTTGAGCTTTCATGATGGGATCTCCTTGAATTGAGGGCTTAGCTGTTAACGGTGGTGGTTTGCGCGGCAACCGCCAGTTCCGGGGTGCTGTTGGACGTGTTGACCGTGAGCAGGGACACGATCATGAACAGGGTGACGGCGGCGAGGGCGGAAACGGTGACGATCGGGGTGGACATGTGAAAAGCTCCGTGTGGGTGGTTGTCGATGGACCCTTTATGCGCTTCTCCATGGTGAATTTCAAATTAAGGTCATGTCATGAAGTCGATTTAATAATTGAGCAAAATCAATATATTGTAATGAAATATTGGGTAATGTTTAGTGGTGTCATGACACCGCGGTGCGGGCAAAGAAATAGGCGCGGGGATCATCCCGCGCCTTATTACTGGGTACTGATAGAGGGGACGCCAGATCAGGGCTTAGCCGTTGATCTGGGCTGTTTGGGCGGCGACGGCGACTTGCTCGGAGGCGGGGGTCGCGTTGGCGCCGACATTGACGAGGGCAACGATCATGAACAGGGTGAAGGCAGCCAGGGCGGAAGCGGAAGCAACGGTGGTAGACATGGTGTAAATCTCCTTTATTTGGTTTCGGTAGACACCATATGCGCCTCCCATCGACGGATTTCAAATTAAACTCGTGTCATGAATCAGATGTAATAATTGAATAGATTCAATGAGTTAAAATTACAAAACGGTAACGTTGATGGAAATTGCTGCGACGCAATATGAGTCGTGCGTCCATGGTTGATTGTTGAGAAATTTTACGAATGAGGCGGCAGTTTTTCGGACGAAGTGCATGCGGCAGGCTGTCGCAGGCAAAGAAGGACTCATACCAACGGTCATAAAGCATGACCGCTGGTATCAGCATAAGGCCAGGAAGGCCGCCTCAGACGTCTGGATAAGGGTCGGCAAAGGCACTTGTGACGCCGTAGGCAAGGAGGCATCCACAGATCAGCCAGATAAGTACAGATGGCGCTACGCGCCTGAGGAAAGCCTGCGGTGCCAAAATTTGGCATGAATATCTGTTCTTATCTGGCTGATCTGTGGATGCCTCCTTGCGCTACGCCCACGCCTAGAGATGCGGATGTTGGAGCTCGGCGCCGCAACTGCCGTAGATGGCCGGCAAGGCCCTTAAACGGAAATCGCCCATCCTTGGTCAAGGACGGGCGATTTGTGGAAGTAGACTATAGCGTAGGCTTAATGCCCGATATGCATCTCGCCCGAGCCGTTGACCTTGGTCACGACGGCGCCAGTGGCCTTCAGGATGCTGACATCGCCGGAGCCGTTGCTGTCGATCTTGACGGTGCCGGCGATCCCGCCGAAATCGACGTCGCCCGAGCCCGAGCCGGAGAGCGTAAAGGCATTGGCCTGTCCGCGGTCGATATCGACATCGCCGGAGCCGGACAGGTCGAGCGTAACCGGACCGCCGATCTGACCGATATGGACATCGCTGGAACCGTAGTTCGACAGCATCAGCATGCCGTTGATGCTGTTCATCGACAGGTCGCCGGAGCCGTTGAGCTGGACCTTGATATTGCCGACATGGCCGAGGACGACGTCGCCCGAGCCCTGGTTTTGCAATTCGGTATTGGTGCTTTGGTTGGAGACGAAACTGCCCGAGCCGGTCAGCGATACTTTGAGGCTGCGCACGGCATTCAAGTCGATATCGCCCGAGCCCATATTGTCGACGATGGCGTCGCCGGCCGAGGTGACATGGAGATTGCCCGAGCCGCTATTGATGACATTGAGTGGGCCATTGACCGGATCGACCGACCAATCGCCGCCACCATTCATGATCAGGTCGAGGCTCTGGCTGGGATTGATGTGGCCGTAGCTGTCGGAACTATCCTTGACCACGGCATTGTTCGGTACCCGGATATAGACCAGGGGTAGGTCGGCGATACTGACCTTGCCCATGCCGGCGATGAAGACGGTACCGCTTTGCGATTCGCTGGACTGGTCGTTGATATTGATGCGGAAGTTAAACAGCGACGAACTGACCGGTGAATTGAGGTGGCCGTTCAGGATCGTGACATTGCCGCGGTGCGACACCATCAGGGTCGGCACTTTCGCCTTGCCGTAGCGGACGCGGATATCGACGTCGCTGCGGTTTTCGGGGGTGACGACGACCCGCGCAACCATGTCACGCAGCTCGACTTGGGGGCCGTCCGACAAAAGGCGCATCTGGGCTGAGGCGTCTGTCGCCAGGGTGATGGCGAGCGCACTGACGAGGCCCAAGGCGGCTAAGGGAAGGGGATTACGCATAATAGCTCCTACTCATTACCGACAAAATGCGGCATGGCGGCTGCGAAATCAAATTAAAAGGGGTTCATGAACCAGATGTAACCGTGGCGCTGTACGTTTGCCGGCAGCGCCCCGGCTTTTTTTTTAATATATGCCTGCACGATTTGGAGAGTCGTATCCCTGAATAAGTATACGGTGAGACCTACGCGTACAAACCCCGCGCCTTGGCGAAGGCCAGGAATAAGTCGCCCCAGGCATGGGCCGGTTGACCAATGACATGGCGCAGGCCGAAACCATGGCCGCCTTCCGGAAACAGGTGAGTCTCCACCGTCACGCCAGCGGCTTTTAAGGCGGCGCGGAACACGAGGGTGTTTTCGACCGGCACCGTCCCGTCGTCCTCGGCGTGGGTCAGGAAGCAGGGCGGCGTAGCCTTGGTCACCATCTTGTCCGGCGAATAGGTCGCCAACTGCTCCGGCGTCGGGGTGAGGCCCAGCAGTGCGTCGCGCGAGCCCATATGGGCGATTGTCGGGTCGGTCGAGATGACCGGATAGATCGGCGCCGCCAGGAAGGGACGGGCGCTCAAACTGTCGGCGTCGTCGACGGCGTCATAAACCTTGGCGTCATACCGGGTCGCCAGGCTGGCCGTCAGGTGCCCGCCGGCGCTGAAGCCCAGTACGCCGACCCGCTCAGGGTCGATGCCGTATTTCGCCGCCTGCGAACGAACCAGGCGCATGGCGCGTTGGGCGTCGCTGACGGGGGCGTCGGCGGCCTTCGCCCAACCCTCCTTCGGCAGGCGATAGAACAGTACGAAAGCGCTGATGCCCTGAGCATTGAGGAAGCCGGCAATCTCATAGCCTTCGTGGTCGAACCAGTTGTCGACATAGCCGCCCCCCGGGATGACGATCATGGCGGAGCCATTGGGATTGGCGGCCGGGAAGACGCTGAGACGCGGCCGGCTGATGCCGTTGACGTGGCGGACATGAACCTGGGGATCGGTACTGGTCTCGATGACCACTTCCTTAAGGTCCGGATTGAGTAGGCCGGGCGCCACGCCGGGCCACAGGTCGATAGTCGTGGCGGGCGCCGGCCAGCCCTGGATCTTCAGTTGCTTGTCCGCCGGCACCATGGCTTCCGGCGGCGGGGTCTGGGCAGCGACATGACCGGCCAGGCTGCCGGCCATAATGCCGCCGGCCCCAATCAATATGTCGCGTCTGCCGATCGTCATAGTGTGTCTCCGGGTGTTGCCTTTAGCTCAGTCGCCGCTTGGCTCGCGCAAACGTGCGCAGTGCGCAATTGCGCTTGCCAAAGGCAGGCGTTTGGAATGCAACTATTCCCCGAAAAACTACGGCTTGTCGACAACCATCTTGCCGATCGGCGCCAGGGCCAGTTGCGCCAGTTGGATGTCCTTGTAGGCGAAGGGGATGCCGATAATGGTGACGGCTTCGAAAATGGCCGCCAGGACGTGGCTGAGTGCAATATACCAGCCGGCGAATAGGAACCAGATGACATTGAGGATGAAGCCCATGCAGCCCGTGCCCATGTCGCCTTCACCTGTATATCCCTCGCGGTCGACGATCTGTTTGCCGAACGGCCAGAAGACGAAACCGGCGATGCGCCAGGCGGCAAAGGCCCACGGCAGGCCGACGATCGTGCAGGCCAGGACCGCACCCCCGAAAAGCCACAGGCAGCCCGAAACGAAACCGCCGAAGATGAACCACAGGATGTTGAGCAGAAGAGTCATGAAGGACGGCTTTCAAGCAATGAACGATCCCGCCATTATAGGGTCAGATGCTCCGTGTTCATGTTAAATTTGATTTATTTCGCGGCGGCGACGGCCGCCACTCCTGGCATCCCCCTCAGGCGATCAAGCGTTATCGCGCCGGGGTAAGCCGTTCCCGTAAGGTACTATGGACATGGGGGCATAACAGGCATATACTTATATGTAACTGCGGGTCGTCTAATTGCATGGTTTTTTTGCTTTTGCGAAATCGTCCGACAATAGTCGACCGGCGGTAAATGCAATGCTCTTTACTTGTATTTGTGATCACAGTGCTGAGCAATCAGTAACGCCCGTTATCTGGAAACAGGCTCGACTATGAGAGCGTTTACAAGGATATCGTAGCGTAAAGTTCGGGGAAGCGTGTCCATGGCCGATATTATCAATCTCAACAAGGCGCGAAAAGCCAAAACAAAACAACGCAAAAATTTACAGGCGGTGGAAAATCGGGTCGTTTATGGTATCTCAACCAAGACGCGCGGGCTCGAAAAGCAGAGGCGTATGCGGGAAGTCGAAAAAGTCGATGGTCATCTGTTAAAATCCGAAGACCTCAATAAAAAGAGTTGACGGAAAACAATAAAAGACCACAGATTAAGTTGCACCGTGATGTTAAGGTCAAATAATACCAGTGGTTGTCATGAGTACACTTACCTCGGTTGCGTATAAGAAAAAATCTAAACCATCGTACACTGCGGCGACTCCCCTTCATGAAACCGGAGGAAAATAAATGCCTGGCCTGAAAAAAAGATCTGTTAACCTTGCCGGACACGCTACGTCCGTCGCGCTCGAACCCGAGTTCTGGGCGGTCCTGGAAGTGATGTCCAAGGACCGTCGAATCAGTCTCGCGGCCCTGATCGCGGAACTCGATTCCAAGCGTGGTGAAAGCCTGCTGGCGTCCTTTTGCCGTCTGTCGTCGCTTGCCTATGTGCAAGGCAAGGCGTCGGGGACAAAACGCAAGAAGGATTGATTAGCGCCTGATCTCACAACCTATGGTGCCGATTTATTTTAATTCGGAGATCATGGAAGGATGCGGCGGCGTCAATTCCTGCTCTATTGTCCAAAGCCCAAACGGGCTGGGGAGGGAAGTCTGTGCGTCGCCTGTGTGCCTTAACGGCTGTGATGTTGGAGCTGTGCCTGATCGGTTGCAAGCCCTTGGTTACGTCGTCGGAAGCGGCGGCCAATTATCCTGCAACCGGACAATGGCTCGACAAGCTGACGCTTGAGATCGACCACGGCCAACGAGTCGGGGAGGTGGTAAACTTGTCTCCTGCTCTTTTGCCTGCCGGCATGAGCGCGAGCGAAACCGACGCGGAATTGCGTCGTAACGGCTATCTTCCGGCCGCAGCTGCAACGGAGCGCAATCAGCACGCTGACACCCGCGGCGCCACGCCTTACAGCCGCGTGGTCAGCAAATTTCCTTGCAACTACACCTATATCATCTGGGTGGCTTTCGACGGACAGGGCGGGCTTATCCGTGCCCAGGGTACGCGACAACAGGATGCCTGCGTCTGAGCATTTTCATGCGATCGCATAATTCTAACTTGGCGAAGCCGGCAACTATGATTAAGTGAGAACAATCATGGAACCTGTTCTTACCACATCGCAAAAAGCCAGCGTCAATGCCGGCGCTAAATCGTCCTTTTTCGAGGGACTGAACGCCGAGCAGGAAGCCGCCGTGCGCGCCACCGAAGGCCCCGTCCTGGTCCTCGCCGGCGCCGGCACAGGCAAGACGCGCGTATTGACCACCCGTATCGCCCATATCCTCAGCCAGGGTTTGGCCCGGCCGTGGGAAATCCTCTGCGTAACCTTCACCAACAAGGCGGCGCGCGAAATGCGCGAACGCACCGAGCGGCTGATCGGGCCGTCGGCCGAAGGTTTGCAGAATCTCGGCACCTTCCACTCGATCGCCGCTCAGATACTGCGCCGCCATGCCGATTTAGTCGGGTTGAAATCAAGCTTCACCATTCTCGACGACGACGATCAGGTGCGTTTGCTCAAGGGTATTTTCGAACAGGAAAACATCGACCAGAAGCGCTATACGCCGAAGAGCTTCGCCTGGCAGATCGATCAGTGGAAGAACAAGGGCCTGACGCCCGAAAAAGTCAAGGGTGAGGGGGCGGAGTTCGGCGGCAATAAGGGCCAGAAGCTCTATCAGATGTACCAGGACCGGCTGCGCATCCTCAATGCCTGCGATTTCGGCGACCTGCTGTTGCACAATCTCGATATATTGACCAAGCACGCGGATATCCTCGAGCGCTATCACCAGCGCTTCAAATATATCCTGGTCGACGAATATCAGGATACCAATATCGCCCAGTATCTATGGCTGCGCCTGCTGACCAATGCCACACGCAACCTGTGCTGCGTCGGCGATGACGACCAGTCGATCTATGGTTGGCGCGGCGCTGAGGTCGACAATATCCTCAAATTCGAGCGCGACTATCCCGGCGCCAAGATCGTCCGCCTGGAACGTAATTACCGCTCGACCCAGCATATCCTCGGTGCGGCGTCCGGCCTGATTAAGGCCAACACGGCGCGTCTGGGCAAGACTTTGTTCACCGACCAGGTCGGCGGCAACAAGGTTCAGGTCCAAGGTATCTGGGACGGCGCCGCCGAAGCCCAGTTCGTCGCCGAGGATATCGAGCGCTTCAAGAAATCCGGGCGCAAATATGCCGACATCGCCATCCTCGTTCGGGCCTCCTTCCAGATGCGCGCCTTCGAAGAGCGCTTCGTCATGCTGCAGATCCCGTATATCGTTGTCGGCGGTCCGCGCTTCTTCGAACGCGCTGAAATCCGCGACGCCATCGCCTATATGCGGTTGATTCAGTCGCCCGACGACGACCTGGCCTTCGAGCGAATCATCAACGTCCCCAAGCGCGGCATCGGCGACGCCTCGGTGCAGAAGCTGTTGCAGCAGGCGCGCCTCGCCGGGGTCAGCGTCATGACCGCCGTGCGCGACTTGGTCGATTCCGACGAATTGCCGGCGCGCACGCGGACACCGCTCATCGCCTTTTTGCGCGACTTCGACCGCTGGACGCACCTAGCCACCGAGGTTCGCGCCGAGCTCCTGCTTGATACCGTCCTGACCGATACCGGCTATTACGACATGCAGCGCGCCGACAAGACGTCCGGCCAGACGCGCCTCGATAACCTGAAGGAACTCGGCGACTCGATGGCGGCCTTCGACAATCTCGAAGCCTTCTTGGAACACGTCTCTCTCGTCATGGATCTGGAGCGCGACAACGGTTCCAACAGCGTGCGTCTGATGACCCTGCACGCCGCGAAGGGGCTGGAATTTCCCGTGGTTTACCTGCCGGGCTGGGAGGAGGGCATCTTCCCGTCGCAACGCTCGATGGACGAAAACGGCCTGCGCGCCTTGGAGGAAGAACGCCGCCTGGCCTATGTCGGCCTGACGCGCGCTCGCGAAGAGGCGAAGGTCAGTTTCGTCGCCAACCGCCAGGTCTATGGCCGCTGGACCAATCAGATCCCGTCGCGTTTCGTCGACGAAATGCCGATCGAGAATGTCGAGGCGACGTCGCAGACCGGTTACAATGCGCCCGGCTGGCAAAGCCAGGAATCGCGCTGGGACCGTGCCGGCTATCAACCCAACTATACGAAACGCAAAGACGACGAAGTCGGCGGGGTAGATATGAGCCGCCTGGCCCCCCGGCCGACGCCACATCGCATTCCGATCGCAGCCAAGCCGGCCAGCAAGAATTTCGTTCTCGGCGAACGCGTTTTTCACGTCAAGTTTGGCTATGGCATGATTACCAACGTCGACGGCAACAAGCTGATCGTTGACTTTGAAACCTCCGGCGAGAAGAAAGTGATCGACAGCTTCGTTGACCGGGCATAGGTTTATGTTGCGCCCGCGAACGTGATTTTGTAACAGTGTCGTCATAAAGGCGCGGACGGCGCCGTGAGGAGTATCATTTGATGCCGATCGAGACGCAAACACAGACCGCTGAAAAGGTTCATGTTCCCCGTCTTCTGCTGTTCGAATATTCCGAACTGAACCCCGCCCTGCGGGCCGATCCGCATGCCATTTTCGATCCTCAGAGGGCGGAGCGTCCGGTCGAACACGACGGCATGATCCCGGCGATGCTGCTCACCGGATATTTTGTTGGCCGCGAGGCCCTGATGGATCGCAGCCTGTCGCGCAATTTCGACGACGCAGCGCCTGAAAACCCGGTCATCGCCAATGTCCGCCGGCTCAATGCCGCCATGGCCGCTGAATTCGGCCGCCACGATTCCATGCTGACGCTTGACGATCCCGACCATGCGCGGGTGCGCAGCATCGTCGCCGAAGCCTTTCTGAAGCGTGCTGCCGGCGCGCAAGGCCTGGTTTCCCAGATCATTGACGAACGGCTGGAGGCCATGGCGGCCAAAGGCAGTTTCGATGCCGTCAACGACTATGCGGCGCAAATCCCGATTCGCGTCCTGGGAAGGATCCTCGGCTCGCCACCCGAGATGTTCGACCTACTGAAGACCTGGACCGAGTCGGGCCAATTGGCCTTCGATCCGACCAAGTCGGCGGAGCAGGAAAAGCTGGCCCTGGATGGCCGCCGCGGCATCCTCAGCCACTTCAAGGCCCTGATGGACGAACGCCGGGCCGAGCCGAAGGACGACCTGGTCAGCGACCTGCTGGCGGCGCGCGCCAAGGGTGCAGCCATCGACGACAACGAAATTCTCTTCAACCTGTTTGCCCTGCTGGTTGCCGGTCATTTGACCACGGCCGATCTGATCGGCAACGGCATCCACCTGCTATTGACCCATGACGAGGCCCGTCAGGCGATCGCGGAGGACCCGAGCCTGATCGGCGGCGCCGTCGAGGAAATCCTGCGTTACGAGCCGCCGATCTCCTTCTCGGCGCGCTTCGCCAAGCAGGACGGCGTCTCGGGTGGTTGTCCGTATCACAAGGGCGACGCCCTGGTGGTCAGCCTGCTGGCGGCCAATCGCGACGACAAGCGCATCAACGATCCGCATCTTTTCGACGTCCGCCGTCGCCCCAATCCGCACCTGGCCTTCGGCGCCGGCGCCCATATCTGCATCGGTGCGCCGTTGGCTCGTATCGAAGGCCAGATGGCGATCGGCCGGCTATTCGCGCGCTTCCCTAATCTGCGCAAGGCCAGTGATGCCGCACCCGACTGGCGTGCCGTGCCCGGCGTGCGCGGTTTGGCGCGTCTCGATGTGCTGACCTCGTGAAGCATTTCCTGGCTTCCAGTTTGATGATGGCCGTGCTGGCCGCGACGTCAGCCGCGGCACAGCCGAACACCGCGCTAACCTACCATGACTGGAAACCAGCTGACCCTGACAACACCCTGGTCGTCGATACCTCCAAGGGCCGGATCTTCGTCGAACTGCATCCGGAAATGGCGCCGAAGGCCGTTGAGCGTATCAAGCTGCTGGCGCGCCGCGGCACCTATGACGGTCTGCTGTTTCACCGCGTGATTGCGGGCTTCGTCGCCCAGGCCGGCGATCCCGGCAATCACGACGGCGGTAAGACCGAACTGCCCAATCTCGACCCCGAATTCACCTTCCGCCTGCCGATCGATCTGCCACGTAAGATCGCCGCCCGACCTGCCGGGCTGTCGGAAGGCTTTATCGGCGCCATGCCCTATGTCTCGGTTAGCGAGACAGCCCGGCCGCCGCGCGACGATCATACCCTCTATGCCTGGGCGACCCAATGCGCTGGCGTCTTCGCCATGGGACGCGACGAAGCGCGCGACTCGGCCAATAGCGAGATCTATTTCATGCTCGCCGCCTATCCGGGTCTCGACCGCAACTATACTCCGGCCGGGCGCGTGATTTCCGGGCCTGAGGTGCTGCACAGCTTGGCGGTCGGCGAGCCGCCGGAGCACCCCGACGCTCTGGTCAAGGTCCAGGTCTTAGCCGACATGCCGAACCCGCCGCATATCGAGGTGTTGGACACGCAAGGACCTGAGTTTGCCGCCTTGATCGATCAGGCGCGCGCCGCCAGGGGCGCCGATTTTTCCGTTTGCGACGTCGACGTGCCCTACCGGATTGTGCCGTGACCGACTGGATCCAGAGCGGCAAGGTCAAGGCGCGCGAGACGTCAGAAGGTATCGAAATCTATATCGACGGCCTGACCACTCAGGGGCGCTATTACAAGCCCCTGGTCTATGAGTTCTTCCGCAAGGAATGGAAGGGCAGCCGCCCGGCCTGGGGCGATTATGCCGTCGAAATCCGCATGGAACATATTGGCGATCCGCCATGGATGGACCTCGACAATCTGGCCAAGGCCCTGCTCGACGCCATCAAGGGCTTTGTTTTCCACGATGATAGCCAGGTGGCCCGCCTATTGGTCGAACGCCACCCCGGCAACCGCGAGCAAATCCATATCCGGGTCTATGCGCTTAAGCGGTCAGCATCGACGTCAGAGTCCGCGCATTCTTGATGGCGTTGATGTTGTAATCGTTGTTGAAATAGATCCAAACACGCTTCGCGCCGCTGGCCTTGATCTTGTCGGCCCAGGCCTGCAATTCTGCGTCACTATAGTCGTAAAGGTACCATTTATCGACACCATGAAAGCGGACATAGATCTCGTCCGCCGTCCGGACAAGGTCGTCTGGCAGGCCCGGTCCGCTACAGGCACAAAAGATGATGTTGTGGGCACGGAATGCGGCATAGACCTCGTCGTTCCACCAACTGGCGTGGCGCAGTTCGACGACATTGCGCCGGCCGGGTTGGAGTTGAGACACGATGCTGTCCAGGCGCTCGGGCGAGTAGTGATAGCTCGGCGGTAATTGAAACAGGAAACAGCCCATATGCGGCCCAAGCGCATCAGCGATATAGCCGAAGTCCTCGATCAGGCCTTTGACGTCGTCGAACTGGCGGACATGGGTGATTAGTTCGGACGCCTTGACGGTATAGACGAAGTCCGTGTCCTCGATCTGCTTCAGCCAAGTTTTGACGGTATTGACGGTTGGCCAAGCATAAAACGGCGCATTCAATTCGACCGTGTTGAACTGGCTGCGATAATAGGCAAACCAGTCGCTGGTCGGCATCTGGCTGGGGTAGAACTTGCTCTTCCAGTCCCAATAAAACCAGCCGGAGCAGCCGATATTCAGGGCCGGCAGGTTGTCATTGTCGTTGCGCGCCAAGCCGGCTTCGATGCGTGCCTTATGCATCTTCTCGGCGCGTAGAGGATTGAGTTCACGCTGCTTAGCGCGGCGTTCGGCCTTCTTGGCCCGGCGAGCGGCCTTGCGCGCCTTGAGCTCGTCCGCCGTCAATTTGGGTTTGTCGAACGCCTGATCGTCCACGACCGCACCTTTTTAGAACCAGGTCCCAACCATCGATCAGAAAAAATCAAACTTCAATGAGCTTGGCTCACCAGCTCCACGGTTCCAGCGCGCCCCAGAAACCGAGTACGGCGATGTAGAACAGCCAATAGACCAGCAGCAAGGCGTGAGCGATCTTCTGCCACAAGGCCCAGCCTTCGCCATAGCGGCCGTTTTCGTTATAGACGAAATAGTAGGTGGCCGCCTGATAGAGCGTACCGAGCGTCGCGACCAGGGCCAGCCATGACGCCAGTTGCACCTGACCGCTGGGCCAATGGGTAAACAGCGATGTCGGGTTGTCGGCCAGATGCGACTTCCACGAATTGAAGGTGAAGATGGCCACGATCCACAACAGGGCGAGGCCCGCCGAGACGATCGAGGCGCGCGCCTGTTCGGTCGTCGGCCGCTCATGGCGCGACGGACCCTTGGCGAGGGATATCCACACCACGACGCAGGTGCCGATCATGAACAGGGTTAGGAGGCCCACCGTCTCGGGGCTATGGATCCAGCCGACACGCTCGTAGCGGCCGAGATTGGTCTGGGTTTCGAACGCGGCGACCTGGGTGCCGGCGGTATTGAAGATGAAGTGCAGCCCGCCGGTTTGTTGCGCCGGGCCGGGGTCTTCGCTGTCCTGCTGATTGAAGAAGCCCTGGGCACTGGCCGGCACAAAGGCTGAAATGCCGTTCTGGGTGGTCAGGATAAGGCGGCCATCCTGGTCGACACTGACCTCGACCGTGTTGATCAGGCGCGTAATGGCGCCTTCCAGCCCGCCATAGGCGCGCCGCGTCGCGACGTACTGGCCTTTGAGCGCCTGGTAATAATCCTTGTGGCCCGCATAGGCCATGTTGGCGGTCGGCATCAAAGGTGGCCGCACCAGATCGCCTTCCAGATGGTCGAGCAATAGATTGGGATAGCTTTCGGCCATATTGGCGCCGGTTTGGGTATTGGTGCTGATAAAGATGCCGAGATTGAGCTCCGGCACGATGACCAGGTTGGAATTGAACCACAAGGTGGCGCCGCCATGGCCGTAGGTCGTGTAGCCCGACGGGCTCTGGCGGATGACCAGGCCCGATGCCCAGCCGTTATAGCCCTCGGGCATTTTCAGCATCGGCGTGCGGAAGGCGCGCGCCGAGTCGGGGTTATAGAGCTGGATGCCGTCGATCTGGCCGTTGCCGAGCATCAGGGCCATGAAGCGCGCCATGTCCTTGGCAGTCGACGAACCCCCCAGGGCGCCCGACAGCGGCAGGGCGTGGTCGAAGGGTTGCGCCTCATAGGTGGCGCCGTCCCAGATAAAGCCGTCCGACAGATCTTGAGTCAGGACACCGGACAACGGCGCAGGCAGGTTCTCGGCCTGGCTGAGCTCGGTGGGATAGGGTTCGCGCAGGGAGGTATGATCCATGCCCAGCGGCTGGAAGATGCGCGCCTCCATCAGGC
This sequence comes from Asticcacaulis sp. P2_B1, assembly GCF_056404915.1. Lineage (NCBI taxonomy): Bacteria > Pseudomonadati > Pseudomonadota > Alphaproteobacteria > Caulobacterales > Caulobacteraceae > Asticcacaulis > Asticcacaulis sp. P2_B1. The sequence continues at coordinate 511,411 of NZ_JBFUDD010000003.1, forward strand.
TCGGTACGTCCTTGGCCTTGGCGGTTTGGGTCAGGGCGCTGGCGGCCATCGCGGCGCCGAAATTGGAGTAGGAACTGAATTCGCCGGGATTGCGCACCCGCCGTGGCTTGTGGCGGCGGAAATAGGTGTCGATACTGGCCATGTGCGCGCCGTTCAGCTGGAACAGATGGCCAAGCGACGTGTCTTCATAACCGGCCGTATGGTCCATCAGCGAGGCCAGGGTCAGCGGCTTGTAACGGCGGTCCTCACTGAAAATGTCGGCTGGCAGATAGGTGGCGATCGGGGCATTGAGCTTGATGCGGCCGGCTTCGATTTCCTGGCGTGCTACGATCCAGGTAAAAGTCTTGGTCACCGAACCGATGCGGAACAGGCTGTTGCCGGGATCGACACGGCGCGCCGGCGATAGCCGGTCATAGCCGTAGCCCTTGACCAGGATGGGCGTATTGCCCTGGACGACGGCGACAGTGACGCCCAACACGTGGTCGCGCTGCATCAGGGTGCGCACGACCGAGTCGGTAAAGGTCTCGATGTCGTCGGCGCTGATCGGCGTTGTGGCGCCATGGACGCCGGGCGTTACCGGCGCTGGGATCGGCAGGACGGGAGCGGGCGCCACGACCGCCGGCTTGGCCGGCGCCGTGCTGGCGACCGTGGTGCCATAGGGCAGGGGCTGTCCTGGAAGCGGTGCAACAGGTTTCGGCGACGAGGCGCCGGTCGACGTCGTGACCGCCGGTTTGGGTTTTGGCTTTTTCGGCGCCGCGCTCGATGCGCTGCTGGAAGCTGACGAGACCGATGGCGGGGTGGGCGACGACGCAGACGCTGAAACCGAAGCCGGCGGGACGAAGGGACGCAGAACCGGCTCGACGGCGGAGGTTGCCGTCTCGGCCTGTTGCGTAACGGCCGGCCCGGCGGCGAAGGGGGCGCCCGCCAGCACTGTGATCAAGGCCGCCATAACGGTTCGCCTTGCCGTCACGAAGTCAATTCGCCAAGCCATTCTGTGCCAAATCCCGATGCGCAAAGCCGATTTTTGCCGCGAAACCTATCCTAAACCGGCGACGGTCGCGGTATGCGCGGAGTATGCCGAAATTCTAGGCGATTCTTGCGACATGAGTCGGTCTTTTTCCGACGGCACCAGACTATTTTTTGACCAGACTATTTTTTGCGGAACTGATCCAGCGATACGATCTTGGGCGCGTCGTCACCGGCCGCCGGCTTTTCAGCTTCGGCGACGATCTCGGCAATGTCAGCGCCGATATCAGCCTTCGGCGTTTCCGGCGCCTCTTCGGTCTCGCCGTCGATAGCGTCCAGGTCCTGGGTCAGAGCGGCCGGATCGTCGACTTCGAATTCCAGCATGAACTGGGCGTGCGGGTCATGGAAGCGGGTAATGGCGCCATAGGGCACGGTCAGGATCTTGGGGGCGCCGCCGAAGGTCAGGGTCACGCGCATGAAATCGTCGGTGACGCGCAGGTCCTTGAACTGATGCTGCAGCACGATGGTGATTTCGAAGGGGTAACGCGCCAGCAGGTCGGGCGGGATCGACACGCCGGGCGCCCGGGTCAGGAAGGTGATGTAGAAATGATGCTCGCCGGGCAGGCCGGCCGGTGCGGCGGCGCGCAACAGGGCCTGACGGATGACGCCGCGCAGGGCGTTCTGCGTCATGCCGGCATAATCCATCTGATCGACGATGATCTGCTCTTCGGACATAGCCACCTTCGTGTTTATTGTGCAACTGCGGTGAGACTTAGCACGCCCGTCCGTAAACGGAACAGCAAATTGCTGTGAAGCCTAAATTTAGCGCGCCGGCTAGGGCATTGGCACGCCGTCGCGGACATGGACAATGGCGCGGTCGTCAGCATAGAGGCGATGCCAACCCGGCATATGGTCCATGGCCCGGACAGCCAGATCGTTCGGCTTCAGGATGGTCCAGGTAATGCCGTACTGCTGCAGGGTCGGCGCCAGATCGGCCGGTTTGCCTGAGGATATATCGGCATAGTGATTGAGGAAAACCGGGCCATACATATCGGCGCGGCTGTCGACAAAGGGGCGGATGCCGGCATGAATAAGGTAGCCACCGAAGCTGTAGGCGCTGAACACCGGCTGCGACTTCAGCGAGGCGGGCACGGCGCGGATAGCGGCGTAGGGGTTCTTGGCGTTGATCGGCTCATTCATCGGCACCAGCAGGCGCAAGGCGACCAAAGGCGCAACGGCGGCGGCGAGAACGACAGCCAAGGCAGGACGGTTGAGCTTTTCAGCAGGGGTTATGGTCTGATTGAAACTGTCGCCCAGCGGCTTGGCGAGGGTCAGCACGGCCATCATGCCCAGGATCAGTTCGTGGCGCTGGCTGGACAGGCTCATATAGAGGAGGCCCAGCAGGGTCAGCCCGCGAATGATGCCGATCCTGGGTTTCTGGCGGAACCAGACGATGACCAGGGCCAGGACGGCGACGCTCAGCGGCTGGGGCTTGTTGAGCTCCAGGGGTGACCATTCCTGGATGCCGGTGACGCCGGGCATCAGGATCAGCTTGATCGGAAACAGCAAGCCTTCGAGGCCGAACGGGGTGATCAGGCTGACGATGAGCGCGGCAAGGCCGAAGCCGCCCCACCCCAAGATAACCGATGTGCGTCGCGCAGGTGCGGCGCCCAGCAGGGCCTCAAGGGCGAACGGGCAGATCATGGCCAGGCCAATGATGAAACTGCCGTGCATATTGGCCCATAACAGCATGGGCGCAAGCAGCCACCATTTTGGCGCGCGATTCTCCTCACGCGCCCTGAGCAGGCCGGCGAACCACAGCACCATCAGGGGCGTGACGAAGATATGCGGCCGCGCCAGCAGGTGCGGCCCGGCCAGAGTCAAGCCGCCCAAAACGGTTAGCCATAACGGCAGGCCTTTCATGTGCCGCGCCGCCTCGTGCGCCAGCAGCCCGGCGCTCAAGCCACAGGCCGCGGCGGTCAGCAGCATCAGGCCGCGCCACTGCGCCAGCGAAAAGGCCAGGCTCATCAGCACTTCGGACAGCCATTCATGGGCCGTCCACGGCTTGCCGGCATAGGTCAGGGAAAACGGATCGACATGCGGTACGGCACGGTGCGCGATCATCCAGTCGCCGGCCGAGACGTGCCACCAGGAGTCTGAGTCGTTAAGGACGATCGACGGCCACATCACCATGGCGAAAATCGCCAGCCCGATAAGGACGGGAGGCGTTAACACGGCTTTGAAATCGCTGGCTTTCATGCCGCGACCTTAACCATGGTATTTTAAGATAGGGTGAAGTGGCAGGCTTCTGTTGCCAGGCGGCATTTTCCCGCTCACGGCCGAGGGCCTCCGCGAGGGCGGCGCAATAGCGCCGACGCCCGGTCGGGCGTTTGCAGGCGCTCATAATGTGGTGAAGTGGCAGGCTTCTGTTGCAAGGCGCCTGCCGGGCCCCGCCTGGAGGGCTTAATCTCCAGGAGTTGTAGGCGTGGAATTCACACCCGTCGCATTACGCGGCGAGAGCCATTTCCGGAGCGAAGTTATCGTTCGCAGTTAAAAAATGAGGCGATCACAGAGCCTCACACTGAGGGAAAGCTTCACCTTTACACGCCTGTCGATGCTGATCGGCCCCATAAAAATCCTCATAAAAGCAGAGGGATGGTGGAGCCGCCGGGAATCGCACCCGGGTCCAGTTCGCTTATTACGTGGGCGTTTATCCCCATAGTCGGGCCGAAACCCGACACCAACAATATAGGGTGTCCGTGGCGAAAGGGGAAGGGGAAAGCGCGGCTCTTACCAACTCTTTGCAAGCCATGGCGATTACCGCCCCGCGTTTTTATGACGGCCCTGATAGCGTCCGCCCCACGATTAACCCCGCCTACAGGATACCTCCATGACCAACTTCAAATCCCCCATCAAGGCCGCCATTTCCGCAATTGCCCTGGTTGCCGCCGTCGGCGCCCTGGCCGGCTGTTCCCCGAAAACCAGCGACACCGCCGAGAGCGTAGCCTCGGACGCTGGTGCCGCCGTCTCCGATGCCGGTGCCGCCATTTCTGACGCTGTGACGCCCGACAGCCCGCAGGATTTCACCACCAAGGCCGCTATCGCCAATATGTTCGAGATCGAAACCAGCAAGCTGGCGCTGAAGCAAGGTACCCGTGCCGACGTCAAAACGTTTGCTCAGCAGATGGTCGATGACCACACCAAGGCCGGCAAGGCCTTCAAGACGGTCCTGGCCACCGACACCGCCGTCACGGCGCCGGCCGCGCTCGACGATGATCACCAGAAGAAGCTCGACGACCTGAAGGCGAAGGCCAAGGGCGACGACTTCGACAACGCCTATATCAGCGCCCAGAAGGATGCCCACGGCGACGCTGTCAGCCTGTTCGATAACTATTCCAAGAACGGCACTGATGCGGCTCTGAAGCAATTCGCCGCAGACACCCTGCCGACCTTGCAATCCCACAAGGATATGATCGACAAGATGTAATCCTAACCGCCTTGCGACGAAAGATATGCCCGCCTCTGCGAAGAGGCGGGCATATCTTTATTAGAACAGGCGAGGGGACATGTCCCCTCGACCCCGAAACTTAGAAAAAGCCGACCTTGGCGGGCGCGTAAGAGACTAAAAGATTCTTGGTTTGCTGGTAGTGTTCCAGCATCATCTTGTGGTTCTCGCGCCCGATACCCGATTGCTTGTAACCGCCGAAGGCCGCATGCGCCGGATACTGGTGATAGCAATTGGTCCAGACGCGCCCAGCCTGGATGCCGCGCCCGGTGCGATAGGCCAAGTTCATATCGCGCGTCCAGACACCGGCTCCCAACCCATAGATCGTGTCATTGGCGATCTCGATGGCTTCCTCGACCGTTTTGAAGGTCGTCACCGACACGACCGGCCCGAAGATTTCCTCCTGGAAGACGCGCATCGAATTGTTGCCTTCGAAGATGGTCGGTTTGACATAGAAACCGTTCTTCAGATCGCCGTCGAGAATATTGGCCTCACCGCCGGTCAGCACCTTGGCGCCTTCATTCTTGCCGATTTCGAGATAGCGCAGGATCTTGTCATATTGTTCCTGCGACGCCTGGGCGCCGATCATCGTGCCGTGGTGCAACGGGTCGCCCTGAGTGATGGCCTCGACGCGCTTGATGGCGCGCTCCATGAAGCGGTCATAGATCGATTCCTGCACCAGGGCCCGCGACGGGCAGGTGCAGACCTCGCCCTGGTTCAGGGCGAAGAAGGCGAAACCTTCCATGGCCTTGTCGAGGAAGGCGTCGTCCTCGGCCATGACGTCGGCGAAGAAGACGTTCGGTGACTTGCCGCCCAGTTCCAGCGTAATATTGGTCAGGTTGTTCGAGGCATAGCCCATGATCGCCTTCCCGACGGCGGTCGAGCCGGTAAAGGCGATCTTGGCGATCCGCGGGCTGGTCGCGAGCGGCTTGCCGGCTTCAAGGCCGGTGCCGGAAACGATGTTGAGCACGCCCGGCGGCAGCAGGTCCTGGATGAATTCCATCACCACCAGGATCGAAGCCGGGGTCTGCTCGGCCGGCTTGAGCACAATGCAGTTACCGGCGGCCAGCGCCGGAGCGATCTTCCACGCCGCCATCAAGATGGGGAAGTTCCACGGTATGATCTGACCGACCACGCCCAGCGGCTCATGGAAATGATAGGCGACCGTATCGTGATCGAGCTCGGAAATACCGCCTTCCTGGGCGCGGATGCAGCCGGCGAAATAGCGGAAATGGTCGACGGCCAGCGGAATATCGGCATGGGTCGTTTCGCGCAGCGGCTTGCCGTTGTCCCAGGTCTCGGCTTCGGCAATAACGGCGAGATTGTCCTGGATGCGTTGGGCGATGGCCAGCAGGATGTTGGAGCGTTCGGTGACGCTGGTGCGGCCCCAGGCGTCCTTGGCCTTGTGCGCAGCGTCGAGCGCCAACTCGATATCCTCGGCCGACGAGCGCGGTACTTCGCAGATTTTCAGCCCATTGACCGGCGAGATATTGTCGAGATAGCGGCCCTGGACGGGCTCGATCCACTCGCCGCCGATGAAATTGCCGTAGCGCGTCTTGAACGGTGTGCCCGCTTCGATCAGGCGTTCGAATTTCGTCATGATATCCTCCTGTATTGAGCGGCCGATATGCCGCGTCTTATGGAGAAAGGCTGCGCCCTGAGGCAATTTCGGGCAAGGGCGGGACACCTTGTCTCAGTCCAATCACGGCATTTTCGATGGACTTTTTTCGCTTTGCAGCGCTACCCTGTCGCTTGAAACGACAGCAAAAAGTCGACTGTCGCAAACTGCGACACTCCAGCAGGAAACCCGGTTTGGCCACACCCGACCCGACACAGATTCAAAAGGCGCGCGAAGTCTTTTTCGCGGGCAAGGGCTTGCCGGTCGACCACATCGGCCACGCGGTGCTGCGTTCGTGGATCCGCTGCGCCGATATGGGCCTTGATGCCGAAGCCTTGCCGGCGATCGATGCGCCGACCGCTTCCGAACTGCGGCTGCTGCAGGAAAAGCACGAAGCCCTGCGCCGCATCTGTCGGCCGGAGCTCGACGCTCTCTATACCGAAGCCCGCGAAATTTCCGGCATCGTTATCCTCACCAATGCCCGGGGCGAGATCCTCGACGCTGTCGGCGACGCCACTTTTGCCGACAAGGCCGCTCAGGTGGCTTTACGGCCGGGCGCCCAATGGTCGGAGGACGGCACCGGCACCAATGCCATCGGCACGGCCCTGGCTRAGCGCCGCGCCGTCGTCGTCAACGGCGCCGAACACTATTTCCACGGTCACGAAGGCCTGACCTGCGCCGCCACGCCGATCATCGATCCGCGCGGCGCCATTGTCGGCGTGCTCGACATCTCCTCGCCGGCCTCACAGCAGAACGGTCACGTGCTCGGCATGGTGCGCATGGCTGTCGAACAGATCGAACACCGGCTGTTCCGTGGCGGCTTCGATGGTTGCGAGACCTTGCGGTTTCAGACCGATCCCAACCTGCTGGGTGTCGCCCGCGAAGGCATATTGGTGGTGAAGGACGGGGTGGTCGTCGCCGCCAACCGCCGCGGCCTGTCCCTGGTCGGCAGGAGCTGGGATGGGTTGGATCAAATGCGCGTCGACGATATTTTTGACTCAGGCCTGACATCCAGCCGGCTGCGCACCCATGACGGCCGCGAGTTTTTCGCCCAGATGGATGGTCACGCTCCGATCGGACCCGCCGCGCCGCAACTGAGCCTGGAAGACATCGAATTGTCGAGCATCCGCCAAGCCCTGGACGCGCATAATGGCAATGTCAGCGCCGCCGCCCGCAGTCTCAATATCCACCGCAGCACCATTTACCGCCGCTTGGGCGATCTGGCTTAAACCAAGGGCGCATGGGTTTGCCCCGTTGCCGTCGGCCGCCGAAAGAGATTCGGAGTAGCTGTGGCCCGATTCCAGGAAAACCCACACTCCGAATGTCAAACCGCCGGCCGTTCATGGTCATAAATGGCTCGGCCGGTGTCTAGCCGATGCATACCTGCCGCCCCTCAACAAAGGTATTATATTACTTTTTGTACGTGGCTGGTTCGCCATTCGGAGTGCGGGTTTTCCTGGAACAGGGCCACAGCTACTCCGAATCTCGCCGCCCGCCATTTTGTAAGCCGACGGCGGGGATCTGCCCTTGGCATTAGTCCAAAAGGATTTCGCGCAGCTTGAGCTCTTCCCGATGCTCGGCTTCGCGTTTTGCCGCCGCCAGCCGCTCGGCCTCGACGGAGCGCTCCTTGAGCACGGCCAGGGCTTGCCAAACGCTGGACACTTCGTCCGTGCCGCCACGGGCGGACATGGGCACATTATAATCGCCCTGCGACGTGCGCACGATGGCCGAGGCAATGGCGCGCAATGGCCCGGTGATAAAGTGCGAGACGATCCACACGGTCAGGCCCATCATCATGACGATCCCGATCAGGGCGGTGAGGAAAAAGTCGCTGGCGCGCTTGTCGCTGTAGTTGCCCGCTTCGATCTTGGCGGCGGCGAGGTTGGTGCGCGTCGTCTGGACCAGGTTTTCGACCTTGGTCTGGAAAGCGATGCGCTCCGGGCGATTACCCGTGCTGAGATTGTAGGCATCTTCGACATGGCCGGAGCTGGCCAGGCGCGCCACTTCGCGGCGTACGGCGATGAAGCGCGTCGCGTCGTTGCTGATGGATGTCAGCTGCGGCCGGTCGACAGGCGGAGCCATGGTGTTCCATTCGCTCAGCAGGCTTTCCATGTCGTCGAGGCTTTCGTTCAATCCCTTGACGAAGCCGGCCAGTTCTTCGGGCTGGCGGGCGATGTAGAGCCCGCGCGTTTCCATCACGACATTGCTGACCATGTGATTGAGCCGTTCGCCGCGCCACGCACTGTCATAGGCGTGGTCGTAGCTTTTCATCATGCGGTTATAGTCGGCGATGGTGACCAGCCCCAAGGCGGTCACCGCCATGGCCATGACGGCGAAACAGCCCACCAGGGCGAGAATCCGGGCGCGGATCGACATGATGAAAACCTCCGTAGTACGCTGACTTTTTTGTCAAGCTACCCGGAAAGGTTTAGGATTTCGTATTATATGAACGACCCATGAGCGTGACTCATGGGTCGTCGGTATTACAGTACTTCGGGGATGAACTCGTTGCGTTTAAGCTTCGGGCTCAGCAGATGGATGACGCCGAAGGCCGCCAGATAGGTGAAGGCCGCGATGGCGAAAATGATCTCGTAGCTGTGCGTGGTTTCCAGGATGAAGCCGACGAATTTCGACATGAACATGCCGCCGATCGCCCCAGCCATGCCGCCGATACCGATGACCGAGCCGACCGCCGAGCGCGGGAACAGGTCAGACGGCAAGGTATAGACATTGGCCGAAAACGCCTGGTGCGCCGCTGCCGCCAAACCGATGATCAGCACGGCCGTCCACAGGTCATGAACGCCTTGGGCGAACAGCATGGGCAGGACCATCAGGGCGAAGACAAACAGGGTGATCTTGCGCGCCGCATTGACCGACAGGCCGCGCTTGATCAGGGTCGAGGACAGCCAGCCGCCGGCCACGCTGCCGATATCGGAAAGCAGGTAAATGGCGACGATCGGCGGACCGAACGAGCTGATATCGAGGCCGTAACGCTTATGCATGAAGTCGGGCAGCCAGAACAGGTACAGCCACCAGATCGGATCGATCATGAATTTGGCCAGGGCGAAGACCCAGGTTTCCTTGACGAATACGAGCTTCAGCCACGGCACCTGCGTCACCTTGTCGGCCGGGTCGCTTTGGATCAGGGCCAGTTCGGCGGCGCCGACCTTGGTGTGCTCGGTCGGCCGGCGATAGACCAGCCACCACACGACGACCCAGATCATGCTGGCGAGGCCGGTGAGATAGAAGGCGCCGCGCCAGCCCCAGCCCAGCCCGTCCATGTGCAATTTGACCGAGCCGAAATTCATGTTGACGACACCGAGCGCGATCATCGGCACGACGAGGGGGGCGATAATGGCGCCGATATTCGAGCCGGCGTTGAAGACGCCCGCTGCCAAAGCGCGTTCGCGCTGCGGGAACCATTCGGTCACGGCCTTGATGCTGGACGGGAAGCTGCCGGATTCGCCGATACCCAGAGCGGCGCGGGCCAGGATGAACTGAAAGCCGGAGGTGACGGCGCCGGTCAAGGTGTGGGCCAGGGTCCAGATGGAAAAGGCGACCGTGTAGCCGACCCGGGCTCCGACCTTGTCGAGGATGCGGCCCCACGCCACATAGCCCAGCGCATAGGCGGCCTGGAACCAGAAGACGACATTGGCATAGCCGTTTTCATCCCAGCCGAACTCCTGCGACAGGGGTTCCTTAAGGCCGGCAATCGTCTGACGATGGACGTAATTGATGGCAATCGCCGCCAGCAACAGACTGCATATGACCCAGCGATAATTGCCAGCCCGCTGCGCGGCGGCCGTGGTGACCGCCTCCTTGTCCGTTGCCATGTACGTCTCCGTCCTGATTTTATATAGGCGGCATCAAATTATACCCGAGGCCTCATGGCAATAGGCAATATTGTGACACCGGTGTCAAGACGGAAGTCTTTGAGGGTTTGCGGCTAAATTGCGGCTAACTTTTCAATGCCGACTTTTATGATCTTTTGCGATCGCTCCATCGGGTGTAGATCAAGGACGTGACTTAACAGCGGGCTTGGGCGGCGGCGCGGGCAGCTATGTATTGCATCGGTAGAGTTTCATCAAAAACCCCCGTAACATTCAGGCTTATTCCATGCGCAAATTTTTCAATCTCGAAGCGGCCTCCGCCGGACTTTCCCGTATCGACGGCGGCGATTCCGCAGCCATGATGATTCCCCTGGCGGATTTCGCCCCCCCGGCGCCAGTGACGGTCATGCCGGTTCAGGATCTTTCGGTCACCTACGCGGTCAAGGATGTGCCGCTCGTTTCCAGCCTCGGTCCAACGGACGCGTTCGCGCCCGGAGTCCTGCCCGGAACTCCGCACGACGGTTTGCCGCGAACCTATACGGCCGCCGCCCGCACGGGCATTACCGATGCATCCGCCCCGGGACTGACCGAAAAGTTGGTTGAGTATCAGGAGAATGGCACCTGGCATTTCAGCGGCAATCAGGACACGGACGCCGTCCTGTTCGGTTCAAAATGGTCGATTACCGACCTGACCTATAGCTTCCCGGTCGACAATACGCATTACAACACGCCCTATTACAATCCCGACCTGCCGCTCCATCAGGTTCCGCTGAACGCCGCCCAGCAATTGGCCGCGCAATATGCCTTTGGTCTAGTTTCGGGTTATACCAGTCTCACCTTTACCCAGGTCACGGAGACCGACACGGTTCACGGTAATATTCGTATTTCACAAACTTCCAGCACCAGTGAGGCCTCCGCGGAGGGCAATTTCCCCGGCAGCGACGCCTCAGACGGCGACATCTGGTTCGGCCAGACCAATCAACCCTTTTACCTGACACCCAATATCGGCAATTGGGGCCAGGCGACCATGATGCATGAAATCGGCCATACCATGGGGTTGAAGCATGGCCACGACAACTATACGAGCTTCGATTTGACGGTCGGCGGCTACCTTGACGGTCCGGGACCATTTTACGGGACGGCCGCCTTGCCGCACGACCACGACGGTCAGGCCTGGTCGCTGATGACCTACCGTTCCGATCCAGGTAACGCGGTGGTTTTCGAAGGCGATCAATTCAATCAGCCGCAAACCTACATGCAGGACGACATTGCTGCCCTGCAATATCTCTACGGTGCCAATTTTACGACCAATGCCACGGATTCGGTCTACACAGTCTCCGAAACGACGGGGGAGATGTTTATCAATGGCGTGAGCCAAGGCGATCCGGATGGCAATAAGGTCTTCCGCACCGTCTGGGACGGTAGTGGCAACGATACCTACGACTTCAGCAATTTCACCGGCAGTCAGAGCATCGATTTGCGCGCCGGTGGCTGGTCGACGTTTAATACGGCTCAACTGGCGAACAATCGCGCCCATAGTGGCGGCGTCAATTATGCGCCCGGCAATATCGCCAATGCGTTGCTTTATCAGGGCAATACCCAGTCCTTGATTGAAAATGCCATCGGGGGCTCAGGCAATGACAAGATCGTAGGCAATGAAATTTCCAACACGTTGACCGGCAATGACGGCAATGACCTGCTGGATGGCGGCGGTGACGCTGACAACATGATCGGCGGACTCGGTGACGACACTTACTTTGTCGACAATGCCGCTGATTTTATTCAGGAATATGCGGGCCAGGGCAATGACACGATCGCCACTGTCTTCACCGTTGACCTTAACGGCACCAACATCGAAAATGCCGTCCTGCTGGGATCCGCCGATATCAACGCCACGGGCACCAACGGCCCCAATGTTCTGGTCGGAAATAGCGGCGTCAATATTCTGACGGCGGGCATCGGCAACGACACCCTGGATGGCGGTGCTGGCGCCGACACCATGATCGGTGGCGCGGGTGCCGACACCTATTATGTCGACAATGTCGGAGATGTCGTGACCGAGGCCAGTGGCGAAGGTACGGATACGGTCAATTCGACCCTGTCCTATACCTTGGCGACAAATTCCGAAAACCTTACCCTGCTCGGCAACGCGAACATCGACGGTACGRGCAATTCGGTCGCCAATATCATAACCGGCAATGGCGGCAGCAATGTTCTGATGGGCGGCGGCGGAACGGATACCCTGAACGGTGGGGTATCGGATGGTGGGGACATTATCGATGTCGGCCTCCCCGTACACAACACCATCGCCAATGCGCTGGCGATCAGTTACGCCGATTTTTCGCGCCGCGCCGACGCCAATATCGAAAACTCAACCACTGTGGACCATGCCACGGTCGTTTCGACCGGCGACGGCAGCTATCGCATGTATGCCATCACGGTGACGGCGGCGGGGGTTGTCGGGACATTCGATATCGACAACACTGTCTCGCTCGATACCTTTGTGCGCGTTTATAATGCCGGCGGCACACTTGTCGTCAGTGGTGATGACGATAATAACCTGACGGATGGCGGCGGCGGCAGCACGACAACGACCGACTCCTTTTTCCATTACACCTTCTTGGCGGCCGGCACCTATTATGTCGAAGTCGCGGCTTACAACCACGTAGTCATTCCCAACGGATCAGGTTTCGAGTTGAATATTTCGCTGGCGGGCAACGGTGTGCCAGCCGGTGCCAACGCCGATACGCTGGATGGCGGCACCGGCGCCGACACCATGACCGGCGGAGTCGGCAATGATACCTATTTTGTCGACAATGCCGGGGACAATGTCGTCGAACTGACCGGCGAAGGCGCCGACACGGTCAACAGCTCGGTGACCTATTCGCTGAGTGGCCGCTATGTCGAAACCTTGATCCTGACAGGTTCGGCGGCCGTCAACGGAACGGGCAATTCGCTGAACAATTCCATCTACGGCAATTCGGCGGTCAATACCTTGGACGGAGGTTCCGGTAACGACAACCTGGACGGCGGCATGGGCGCCGACATCATGAAGGGCAGCTTCGGCGACGACGGCTATTTCGTCGACAATATCGGCGACCAGGTCATCGAGAACGCCAACCAGGGCACCGATTTGGTCCAGACCTCGGTCAGCTATACCCTGGGCGTCAATGTCGAAGATCTCACCTTGCTGGACTCCGGCAATATCAACGGTACGGGCAATGCGGCCGACAATATCATTTATGGCAATGGCGGGGTCAATACCATCAATGGTCAGGACGGCAACGATCACCTCGACGGCCAAGGTGGCGCCGACGTCATGAAGGGCGGGGCTGGCGACGACTATTTCTATGTCGATAATGTCGGCGATAATGTCATCGAAATGAACGGGGAGGGAACAGACACCATCTATTCGCAGGTCACCTACACCCTGGCCGGTCGCTTCGTCGAATATCTTTACCTCAGCGGCGTTGCCGATATTAACGCCACCGGCAACGGCCATGACAACACCATCTACGGCAATTCTGGCGCCAACACGCTGGATGGCGGGGCCGGCAATGACTCCCTTGCCGGCTTGGGCGGTACCGATATCATGAAGGGCGGGTTGGGGGATGACAGCTTCTTTGTGGACGATGTTACCGATCAGGTGATCGAAGCCAGTGGTGAAGGTAACGACACCATCTATGCCACAGTCTCGTACGGCCTCGCCGGCACCTACGTCGAAACCCTGCACTTGCAAGGCAGCGCCATTAATGCCACTGGCAACAGCCAGGCGAACAATCTTTATGGCAACTCCGGCAACAATACGCTCGACGGCGGCATCGGCGCTGATGTCATGGCCGGTGACATCGGCAATGACACCTATATCGTCGATAATACCGGCGACACGGTGAATGAAAATTTCGCTGCCGGCACCGATACCGTCCAGAGCTCGGTTACATTTACGCTCGGCGCGAACCTGGAAAACCTGACGCTCACCGGCAGCGGCGCCATCAACGGGACCGGTAACGGTCTGAACAATATGATCACCGGTAATGGCGGCGCCAATATCATCGACGGCGGGGTAGGTGGCGATACCATGTCCGGATTTGGCGGCAACGATACCTATTACGTCGACGATGCCGGCGACACCGTTACCGAGAGCGCAGGCGGCGGGACGGACATCGTCTATTCAACCGTCACCTTCACCCTGGCCGGCCAGCAGATCGAAAACCTGACCCTGATGGGCGCAGGTAATATCAACGCCACGGGTAACAGCTTGGCCAATATCATCATGGGGAATGGTGGCGAAAATATCATCAACGGTGGAAGCGGGGCCGACACCATGAAGGGCGGGGCCGGGAACGACACCTACTACGTCGATAATGCCGGTGATTCCGTTACGGAAGGCTCCGGTGAGGGCACCGACATTATCTATTCTTCGGTGTCCTACAGTCTGGCCGGCAAGCAGGTCGAGAATATGACCATCAACGGCACCTCAGTCGTCAATGCCACAGGCAACAGCCTGGCCAATATCCTGATCGGCAATAATGCCGTCAACACGATCGACGGCGGTTTTGGCGCCGATAACCTGACCGGGCACGGCGGGGCCGACATCTTCCTGTTCGGCACGTCGAGCGGCGCGGATACGATTACCGACTTCTCGGCGGCGCAAAACGACAGCATCAATGTCAACGCCTACACCCACGGCACCGCCCATGCGGCCTACATCGTTCAGGTCGGCGGCGACGTCCAGATCAATCTCGGCGGCACGAACGTCATTACCGTCACGAGCGCGAGTGTCGCCGACGTGTCAGCCCATATGGTTTGGTAGTTTTACCCGGCGGGTGTCAACATCACGAGTGTGACGCCCTGCCGGGGGACATCAAAGCTCAGAGTGCCGGTCTTGCTTTTCATAGCGACCGGCGCGCTGTCGCCCTTCAGTTCGCTGGCGGCTTTCAAGGCGGCATATTGTGCATCATTGGGCGCCAGCGGCGAGCCCATGGCCTGATAGACGGCGAAGCTGTTGGCATGGGTGGCATCGACGCGATATTGAACGGCCATCGCGCCCTTGGCGAAGGCCGCGGGCATGTGGGCGACGTCAAGCGTCACCTGGGCGCCTGGGCCGGTGAGGTCGTCATCGTGATAGTGCCAGATCAGGACCGCGATCTTGTCGCCGTCACGTGTCGCGGTGACGCCGACGTCCGGCGCGTTGCGCACGCCATCGCTCAAAACCGCGTCCAAAGCCGCCTGGTGATCGGACGTCGCCTGGACATGGTCTCCTTTCATCATGGCGAACAGGCGAAAGACATTGAGCACCGGCAGGTCGATGCCATTGCTGGTCAGTTGCCGGAAGCCGGCAAAATAGCGCTGGTCCTCGAACTCGAACGCCCAGGTGAGGGCGCCCTGCAAATACACGCCGCGGCGCTGCGCCAGGGCTTCGATGCGTGGAAAGCTGGCGGCCGTATAGCTCGAGTACATGGTGCCGTTGCGATAGGCATTGGACGGCCCCTGACAGGCGGCGCAACCCTCCGGGTCCGACTCGCCGATAACGATCGGTTTGTCCTTGAAGGGGCTGGCGGCGATGCTGGCGAAGTCATGGTCGGCGACCTGAAGCTGGGTTGCGATGCCCATGCGGACGTGGCCGTCGACGAAGCTGGGGGCGCCCTTGGCATGGAACGAGATGAAATCGACCGGCGTAGCGCTTGCGGCTTCATGGGCCAGGAAGACGTCGAGATAGTCGTCGCGTGTGCCGGCGGCGTCAGGACCGCCGACCTTGGCTTCGGGCAGGGCGCGCCGTACGGCCCGGACTGTCGTGTCGTGCAGCTTGAAGAACTCGTCGCGCGTGCCACCCCAGTAAAAGTCGAGATTGGCCTCGTTCCAGGTTTCCCAATACCAGCTGGAGACCTCGGTGCGGCCGTAACGCGCCACGCAGTGCGTCACCCACTGATAGACCAGTTCCTCCCACTTGGCGTAATCCTTGGGCGGATAGGCCCAGCCGGTCTTGATGTTGCGATAATCGAGGCCCGGCCGCCAGGCGTGCTGATAGGGTTCTGGGTGGGTCGACAGGGCTTCCGGCATGAAGCCGATTTCGACATAGGGTTTGACGCCGCGCGCCAGGTAGGTATCGAAAATATGGTCGACAATATGCCAGTCATAGACCGGTTTGCCGTCGGCGTCTTCGCTATAGGCATTGGTGCTGCCCCATTTAAAGGCCGGCGTTCCGTCGCCCGAACTCAGCAGATTGTGGGCGCGGAAATAGACGTGACCGGGCGACAGCGCGCCCAGAGACGTCAGCAGGTCGCGGCCGTCCTTCATGGTGGCGTAGTTGGGCTCGTCGGCGCCGAAAAAGCGCCAGATCGGCTCGACCTTGCCCTGGCTGGCGGCGGCATCGACCTGGATATGGACGGGGAAACTGTCCTCGGCATGAGCCGGCAGGGCGATCAGGGCGGCGGCGAAAGCGAACCAACGAAGCATGGTCTTTTCCCTTTATTCTCCTCCCCCAATTCGCCCTGCGGGCTCGCAAGGGAGGAGAAGGGATCAGTGATTGTCCCGTGGCAGGCCTTGGGTTTGAGCAATTCTCTGGAACGGCACGGCGTCTTCCAGACAGGCGCCCGTATCCATCTGACCGACCGTACGGCGCTGCATGGCCTGCCAAGGTGTCTGGCTGGCCGGATATTGGTACCCGCCCGCCGCTTCCAGGGCCTGACGCCGCGTCGCCATTTCCTCGTCCGAAATCTGCACGTCGACCGTGTTTTTCAACAGGTCCACCCGTACCTTGTCGCCCGTCTTGAGCAGGGCCAGGTTGCCGCCGGCGGCGGCTTCGGGCGACGCATTGAGGATCGACGGCGAACCCGAGGTTCCCGACTGACGGCCATCGCCAATACAGGCGAGTGAGTGAATGCCGCGCGCCAGCAGGTAGGTGGGGGCGCGCATATTGACGACTTCGGCGGCGCCCGGATAGCCGATCGGACCGGCGCCGCGCATGAACAGGATGCAGTGCTCGTCGATTCCCAGGGACTCGTCGTCAATGCGGTGGTGATAGTCTTCCGGCCCGTCGAAGACGATGGCGCGGCCGACAAAGGCTTCGGGATCGGCAGGGTTGTTGAGATAGCGTTCGCGGAACTCCGGCGAAATGACGCTGACCTTCATGACGGCCGAAGTGAACAGGTTGCCCGACAGGACGCGGAAACCCGCGCGCTCCTTCAGCGGTTGGTCGAACGGCTTGATGACGCGTTCGTCTTCGGTGACCGCCTTGCCACAGTTTTCGCCGATGGTCTTGCCATTGACCGTCATGGCGTTTTCATGGATCAGGCCCTGGTTCATCAACTGCTTGACGACCGCCGGCACGCCGCCGGCATGATGGTAATCCTCGCCGAGATATTCGCCGGCGGGCATCAGATTGACCAGCAACGGCACTTCTTCACCGTATTCCTGCCATTCCTCGACCTTCAGGTCGACGCCAATATGGCGCGCCAGGGCGTTGAGGTGGATGGGGGCATTAGTCGAGCCGCCGATCGCCGAATTGACGCGGATGGCGTTGACGAAGGCTTCCTTGGTCAGGATGTCCGAGGGCTTCAGGTCCTCGCGCACCATGTCGACGATGCGCTTACCCGTAAGATAAGCGCATTCCTGACGGTCGCGGTGCGGCGCCGGGATGGCAGCCGAGTAGGGCAGTTGCATGCCCAGCGCTTCGGCCAGGGAGTTCATCGTCGTGGCCGTGCCCATGGTGTTGCAATAGCCGGTCGACGGCGCCGACGACGCCACCAGCTTGATGAAACCCTGATAGTCGATTTCGCCCGAGGCCAGCAGTTCGCGGGCTTTCCACACGATGGTGCCGGAGCCCGTGCGCTCGCCCTTGTACCAGCCGTTGAGCATAGGGCCGACGGACAAGGCAATGGCCGGGATATTGACGGTCGCCGCCGCCATCAAACAGGCCGGTGTCGTCTTGTCGCAACCGATGGTCAGGACGACGCCGTCCAGCGGATAGCCGTACAGGACCTCGACCAGGCCGATATAGGCGAGGTTGCGGTCCAATCCGGCGGTCGGACGCTTGCCGGTTTCCTGGATCGGGTGGACCGGAAACTCGATGGCGATACCCCCGGCTTCGCGGATACCTTCGCGGATGCGATCGGCCAGCACGATGTGGTGCCGGTTGCAGGGCGAAAGATCCGACCCCGTTTGCGCGATGCCGATGATCGGCTTGCCCGACTGGAGCTCTTCGAGCGACAGCCCGAAATTCATATAACGCTCAAGATATAGCGCCGTCATGTCCGGATTTTCCGGATTGTCGAACCAGGCTCGCGAACGAAGTTTGGGGGTATCGGTCATCGTTTGTTATTGTACCGTGTAAAAATGCTCGACGGTTGTCGAGGTGTAGGTTTGGCCCGGATCCAGGCGTGTCGTCGGGAAGGCCGGGTGGTTCGGGCTGTCGGGATAGTGCTGGGTCTCGAAGGCCACGGCCTGATACTTGGTCAGTTTCTGGCCGCCCTTGCCGGCAATTTTGCCGTCGAGGAAGTTGCCGGTATACATCTGCACGCCGGGCTCGGTCGTCGAAATCGTCATGCCGCGGCCGGACGTCTTGTCTTCCAGGGTGACAGCCAGTTTCGGCGTCGCGGTCAAACCGCCGCGGATGTTGTAATTGTGGTCGATGCCGTTATTGCCGATGACGATCTGCGGGTCCTTGGAGGTGACGCGGTCGGCGATGACGCCGGCGGTGGTGAAGTCGAAGGGCGTGCCCTTGACCGGCATTTCCTGGCCCGTCGGGATCAGGGTCTTGTCGACCGGCAGGATGGAGTCGGCTTCGATCTTCACCGTGGCATCGAGGGCCGAACGGGTCGCCGGAATGCCGCCCAGATTATACAGGCCGTGATTGGTCATGTTGATGACGGTCGGCTTGTCGGTCGTGGCCTTGTAGGTGATGCCCAGGTCGTTGTTTTCGTTCAGGCTGAAGGTGACTTCGGCCGTGACCGTACCGGGATAGCCTTCCTCGCCGTCGGGTGAGGTATAGGTGAAGGTGACCGAAGCGACGTCGCCGGAGGTGGTGACGTCCTTGATCGTCCACACGCGCTTGTCCCAGCCCTTGACGCCGCCGTGCAGGGCGTTCGGCTTATTGTTGATGGCCAGGGTATAGTCCTTGCCATCCAGCGAGAAGTGGCCCTTGGCGATGCGGTTGGCATAACGGCCGACCGTGACATTGGTATAGTTCGGTGTCTTTTCGAAGCCTTCGATCGTGTCGTAACCGATGACGATGTCCTCGGACTTGCCGTTACGGTCGGGGACCAGCAGGCTTTGCATGGTGGCACCGTAGGTGATGAAGCGGGCGGTTACGCCCTTGGAATTCTTCAGCTCGACCATTTCGATCTTGGTGCCGTCGGAGAGGGCGCCGAAGGGCAGGCGGGTCGCCGTGACGCTGGCTGCGGCGGAGGCGCTGCTTTGCGTGTCGCTGGCTTTGTTGCTGCAGGCGCTCAGGCCCAGCGAGGCACCAACCACCAGGGCGCCGAACGCGGTTGCCAGCGCAAATCTTTTCGTTATCGACATGTTACCACCTTCTTGTGTGACCGATGACGCCAGGGTCTGGCGCCGGCTTTTCCATACCTGCTTCGCGATGGATTGGCCCAACGCGTTTTATCTTGCCGTCCGTCATAACCTGACGGAATTAGTCAGACAATACAAAAATCTAATATCGTACAAAATAACGCTCAGGGAACGCGGAATGCGCTGATTTTGTACATTGAAGACCTGCCGGCTCACCAAGATCGGCCTGAGACCTATTTGGTCCGCCAGTTTAAGGGCCTGATTCGCGCCTAGGGGGTAAAGGTGCGTTGGGTGTCTTCGTGTGCCATGCGAATCAACGATTCCATGCACCAGCGGGCGGCGCCGGCATCCTGGCGCTGGATCGCTTCCCAGACGCGTTCGTGGTCGGGCACCGGATCGCGGGTCAGGGCGTTGTGACGCGCTTTATAGCGAGTCGTCCACGACACCGCCGCCTCGATCGAGCTGCTGAGCGAGGCGAGGGCTTCGTTGCCGGTGGCGTGGATCAGGGTATGGTGGAATTCCAGGTCGGCGCGGCGGCCGGCCTCGGTCGTCAGGGTTTCGCGCTTCATGATATCGAGCGACAGACGCATCTGTTCGACATCTTCATCCGTGCGCCGCAGCGCCGCCAACTCGGCGGCGGCCGGCTCGGTGATCAGGCGCAGTTCGAACAGCGCCTTGATGAAGTCCTGCGACGGTTCCGTCTCGAACATCCAGCCCAGGACTTCCGGGTCGAGCAGGTTCCAGCGCGCGCGTTCGGTGACGCGCGTGCCCGTCTTGGGGCGGCTTTCGACCATGCCCTTGGCGGCGAGAATGCGGATAGCTTCGCGGTAGGCCGAGCGCGAAATGTCGAGGCTGGACGAGGAATCGATTTCGTTGGGCAGGATCTCGCCCGACTTATAGACGCCGCGCAGGATGTCGACGCCCAGACGGTGCGCCAGGGCGCCGTGCAGGCGGCCCTGATACATGATATGACCGGAAGAACCGGCCTGGGGCGCATCGGACCGCAAAGGACGCTGACCGCTCATTTTCAGGCGGCGGCTGATACCCTTGATGTCTTGTGCGGCGTCGCCCGGCGCCGTCGGATTCGCAGGTTTTCTCATATGTCCACACATGACATTGAATTGTCTGTTTGACAAAGCCAATTTATGGCGTAAAGAGCTAGCTCAATCGTCTATTTGTCTGAGTATTAGGTGCCGCCAAGCGCATCACCCTAAGTACACACTGCCCCAGGAGGAAGCCGTCATGGCCTTACGTTTGATCCAGATCGTTACGTCGTCCGGCGATCGCCAGGTTCTGGCGGGCGAGCCCGACGGTTCGGCCAAGGTGATCCTGGGGGTCGACAGCACTTACGAACTGGCGCGCAAAGCGATTGCCGCCGGTAAATCCCTGGCCGACCAGATCGCGGCGCAAGGCCTCGGCGATGATGCCGATGTCGCCCTGGCCCTGGCGGAAGGCCGCGTCCTGGCGCCGATCGATCACCCGGACGCCGCTCACCTCCACGTCACCGGCACCGGCCTGACCCATTTGGGATCCGCCGAAGGCCGCGACAAGATGCACAAGGCCGCGGCGGCCGCCGAAACCCAGACCGATTCCATGCGCATGTTCCTGATGGGCGTCGCCAACGGCAAGCCGTCCGAAGGCACGATCGGCGCTCAGCCGGAATGGTTCTACAAGGGCAATGGCAATACCCTGGTCGGGCCCAATGTCGCGCTGGAATCGCCGGCGTTCGCCGAAGACGGCGGCGAAGAGCCCGAAATGGCCGGCATCTATATCATCGGCGACGACGGCGCACCCTATCGCCTGGGCTTTGCGCTCGCCAACGAATTCAGCGACCACGTCACCGAAAAGCAAAACTATCTCTGGCTGGCCCACTCGAAGCTGCGTCCGGCCTCGCTAGGCGTCGAAATCCTGACCGGCGAATTGCCCAAGGACGTCCGCGGCACCTCGCGCATCTGGCGCGGCAACGAAGTCATCTGGGAAAAGCCGTTCATCTCGGGTGAGGACAACATGTCTCACACCTTCGCTAATCTCGAACACCATCATTTCAAATATGAGCTGTTCCGCCAGCCGGGCGACGTCCACGTCCATTGCTTCGGCACGGCCACGGCCTCGTTTGCCGACGGCGTCAAGACCCAGGACGGCGACATCTTCGAAATCACCGCCGCCCCGTATGTCTACGGGCTGCGCAATGCGCTGGCGACCAATGACGACCACAAGGTCGAGATCAAGGCGCTGTAAGCAGGCCTAAGCGGGGTTATGCTTTTGCAGGAAATCGAGTGCTGCCTTCATCATGGCGATCGATGACGAACCGACCGTTTCCCAGTGGTCCTGGCCGGGATAGGTGAAGAACTCGACCGGCTTGCCGGCGGACTTCAGCGCACTTTCCATACGACGGCTCTGGTCGATCGGTACGACTGTATCGTCGGTGCCGTGGATCAACAGGACGGGGCACGAGGCCTTGGCGGCTTGTTTTGCCGGAGAAATGGCGTCCCAGCCGCTGGTCGGGCCCATGAACTGTTTCCAGTACAAAACCGTGTCCGACCCGCTATTCCCAGTCTTGTTGTCTTCCCAAGTGACTATGGCCGCCAGATCTGAAGGTCCAGCAATGGATACGGCGCAATTGTAGACGCCGGTGTCGATCGTCGCACCGGCAAGCGCCGCGTAACCGCCGTAGGAAGCACCCAGGATTGCCACGCGCTTGGGGTCGATGGTACCTAGGCTTGCCAGCCAGCGCACGCCGTCCGACAGATCGGTCTGCATTTTGCGGCCCCATTCGCCATGGCCGGCATCCACAAAGGCCTGGCCGTACCCGGTAGAGCCCCGGAAGTTGGGTTGCAGCACGGCATAGCCACGTGACGCCAGGACTTGCGCTTGCCAGTCGAACTCGCTGAAATCGCGTGCTTCCGGCCCGCCATGCGGCATAACCACGAGGGGAAGGTTCTTATTGCCTTTGAACGGCGGCAAGGTCAGGTAGCCGTGGATTTCCAAGCCGTCGGCGGCTTTGTAGCTGATCGGCTTCTTCGGTGACATCCATTCGGTCGGCAGGTCCGGGTGATCGACGCCGACATTCGACGTTGCCCCCGTTGTGAAATCGATAAAATAATAGCTGCCGGCGTCGTCGTCGCCTTCGCTGAAGACGATCATCTTGCGCGGGTCTTCGGCATAGCTGACCGGGTAGAAGCGATAGCCGTCGCCGATGACTTGCGGAATGGAATCGTGCAGCTTTTTTAGCAGCGGGTCAAAATAATCGTAGACCGTACCGTTATCGTAGCGCGCAAAACCGGCGAGACGGAAAGTGACAGGATTGAACAGAGGCACTTGCGTCTTGCCGACGTGGTCGGAATCCAGCACGGGGCCCAATGTCCCATCCGGACCGATTTCATGATAGCCTCTGGCCTCACCGGCATCTATGTAAACGACCAGCGACTTACCGTCGCGCCCAAGTCCGACCAAAGTCGGCGAATGCAGGGCTATGTTTTCGACCTTATAAATCGTCTGGAATTTGCGATGGCCGGTGCCGAGCGTCGTGTTGTAGGCCAGGCGCCAGATCTTGCGGAAATCGTCGTATTCGGCGAAGCCAGCGACTTCACCTTCGGGCGTCACCACAAAGCTCTCTGTATCGGTCGAGCCTTCTGCCATCAATTGACCGATGGCATTGTCGCCGCCGAAGCTGAACAAACACAGGTCGTATTCGTCGACCACGCGATAATTGGCGGCCGTTACGCGGTATTCTCCGTTGAGTTTGACGCGCTGCATTTCCCCGATGACGATCGGATAATAGAGAGATTCCTTGCCGGCCATGATCGAACCGACCTGCTTACCGCCGCTGCTTTGCTGGGCAAAGAAGGTGTAGACCTTGGAAGTCGCCAGATTGATGCTGCGCGCTTCTGAAAATTCCTGCATGTAGGGGCCGAAGTGCGGCAGGGTCAGGGCCACCGAGTCGACAAGGATGACCCGTTGATTATCGGCCCAGATCAAGTCGCGCACCTTTTCCTTGCCGATGACGATGGGCGTCGGTTTGTTGTCGGCGATATCGAAGGAAATCAGGATTTTGTCATCACCGCTTTGCGTCACCGCGGCAACGCGCTTGCCGTCGGGCGACAAAGCGATCTGGTCGACCAACGGGATGGCATAGGCCTCGACCGGCGGCATAGGCGGAGGCGCCGCGTCCTGCGCCCGGGCACCCGGCGCCGCGTACATGGCGGCCGCGGCGGCAGAGGAGCCCAATAGCGCGCGGCGGTTAAGTGATGTGGTCATGAAATCCCCCTAAAATTCTAACCGACAACCTATCGTTTCACGCGTGACGGTTCAAGCTGAAACCTGTCATGCCGGATTGTGCTTGTCGAGGAAGGCCATGGCGGCCTTCATCATCTCGATGCGCGACGAGCCGACGGTTTCCCAGTGGTCCTGACCCTTGTAGGTCACGAATTCAACCGGCTTGCCGGCGGCCTTCATCGCCCGCTCCATGCGCCGGCTTTGTTCGATCGGCACCACGGTATCGTCGGTGCCATGGATCAGCAGCACGGGACAGGAGGCGCTCGCCGCCTGACGGGCCGGCGAGATGTCGTCATAACGCTCCTTGTCGCCCAGGAACCGCGTCCAGTACATGACCCCCGCGTCCGTGCGCGTGCCGTACTTTTCGACCAGGGAATCGACCCACATTTTGATGTCGGACAGTCCGGCAATGGCGACGGCGCAGCGATAAACACCGGCATCGAGCGTGGCACCGGCCATGGCCGCGTAGCCGCCGTAGGAGGCGCCGAGGATGGACACGCGCTTCGGATCGATCGTCCCAAGATCGGCGAAATAGCGCACGCCGTCCGACAGATCGGTCTGCATCTTGCGCCCCATTTCGCCGCGGCCGGCGTCGAGAAAGGCCTTGGTGTAGCCGCTGGAACCGCGGAAGTTCGGCTGCAGAACGGCGTAGCCGCGCGAGGCCAGGACTTGGGCCTGCCAATCGAAATCGATATAGTCGCGCGCCCACGGCCCGCCGTGCGGCAACACCACCAATGGCAGGTTCTTGTCGCCCTTGCGCGGCGGCAGGGTCAGGTAGCCATGGATGTCCAGCCCATCGGCCGCCTTATAAACGATCGCCTTTTTCTCACTAATCCATTCTTCTGGAATGGCGGAATAGTTGGAGGCCAAGGGAGCGACGTTGCCATTGGAAAAGTCGATAAAGAAATAGCTGCCAGCGTCGTCCGGCCCTTCGCCATAGACGATCATCTTGCGCGGATCCTCGGCGAAGTCGGTCATGCGCGTGCGATAGGCCTCGCCCATGGCCTCGGGCAAAGCGGCGGCCAACTTCTTGAAGACCGGGTCGAAATAGTCGTAGGTGAACCAGTCGATATGGCGGCGGAAACCGATCAGACGGAAGGTCGTCGGATGGAAGACGGCGTCGCTGCCCTTCTTGCCGTCGTCGTCACTGTCCAGCGGTTCGCTCAGCGTGCCGTCGGCGGAGATTTCATGATACTGGCCGCCGGCTTCCCCCGTATAGATATAGACGACGACCGATTTGCCGTCGCGCCCTAGCCCTTCGAGGGACGGGGTGTCCAGGGCCTGCTTGACCCTGTAAATGGGTTTGAAGCTGGTCGATTTCCCCGGCGCCGCCATATTGTAATAGAGCACCCATTCGTCGCGACTGTCATCGAAATCGGAATAGGCGACCGGCGTGCCGTCCGGCTGGATGACGAAGCCTTCGGTGTCGTTGGTGCCTTCGACCAGTTCATGGCCGCGCGCAGCGTCGACCGGGAAGCTGAAGAGACAAAAATTATAGCCGCCGCCTATGCGCAGGTTCGAGGCAGTGACGCGGTATTCGCCATTCACCTTGATGCGGTGCAAGTCGCCGGTCACCATGCCGACAAAATCGTCATTTTGCGAAAACAGCGTCTTGAGCGTGGCGGTTTTCAGCTCGATAACCCGGCCGAGAAACAGCTCGCGTTGCCGGCCGAAGAAGGGGGTCGTGGTCGAATTGACCAGAACGACGTGGTCGTTATCGGCGAAAAACAGGTTGCGGATCTTGACCGGCCCCAGCTTGATACGGCTGATCTTCATATCGGCTATGTCGAAATAGGCCAGGACCTTGTCGTCGCCCTTCTGGCTGACCAGGGCGACAAGTTTGCCATCGGGCGACAGGGCAATTTGGTCGATAAAGGGCGAGCCGGCATAGACTTCAAGCGGTGGGGGTGGGGAAGGCGCGGTTGCTTCCGCCGGTGCATCCTGCGCGCGCAAGACCGGCGCCGCGCTCAAGGCTGCGGCCGCCGCCGACGTGCCGAGGACAGCGCGGCGATGGATATATGTGGTCATGGTGTCCCCCAAACTTTACTGAAAGACTCGCGTCTTTTCGATGCCCTGGCCGATGTTTACGTCGCCGGATTATGCTTGTCGAGAAAGGCCATGGCCGACTTCATCATCTCGATGCGTGTCGAGCCGATGGTCTCCCAGTGATCCTGGCCTTTGTAGGTAATGAAGTCGACTTCCTTGCCTGCCGCCTTCAAGGCCTTTGCCATGCGTTGGCTTTGATCGATCGGTACGACCGTGTCATCCGTGCCGTGGATCAGCAGAATCGGGCAATCGGCTCGGGCGGCCTGCTTGTCGGTGGAAATCTCGTCATAATGCGCCGGGTTGCCCATGAATTGCTTCCAGTACAAGACGCCCGAACTTTTCCGATTATAGCCCGAATTGACGGACTCAAAGTCGATCATGCGCTGCATGTTCGATGGTCCGGCGATCGATATGGCGCAACGATAGACACCTGTATCCAGCGTGGCGCCCGCCAAGGCCGCATAGCCGCCGTAGGAGGCGCCGACAATGGCCACGCGTTTGGGATCGGCCGTACCCTGGGCGCACAGCCATCTTACGCCGTCGCTCAGGTCGGTCTGCATCTTGCGTCCCCATTCGCCATGGCCGGCGTCGATAAATGCCTTGCCATAACCCGAAGATCCGCGAAAATTAGGTTGCAATACCGCATAGCCGCGTGAGGCGAAACACTGGGCCTGCCAGTCGAAGCCGATGTCGTCGCGTGCCTCCGGCCCGCCATGCGGCAACACGATCAGTGGCAGATTCTTGGCCTCACGCATCGGCGGCAAGGTCAGATAACCGTGGATCGTCAGGCCATCGGCGGCTTGATAACTGACGCTTGTTTTCTCGCTGATCCACGCCACGGGCAGGTCGGGATAGTTCTGCATCACCGGAAGCGAGATACCGGTCGAAAAATCGATGAAATGATAGCTGCCGGCATCGTTGGCCGATTCACGATAGACAATCATCTTGCGCGGATCTTCGGCATAGCTGGCAGGGCGGGTACGGGAGTCGAAGTCGAGATAGGTCGGAACGGCGTCGATCAGCTTCGCCATTTTGGTATCGAAATAGTCGTAGATCTCCCAATCCCGCTGACGGGCGAAGCCAGCTAAGCGAAAGGTCGTTGGATGAAACAGGGCGCGACGATCTGCGTAGCGGTCGAGGGGATTGTTCTTGCTATCCTGGTCGAGCGGCTCACCCAGCGCGCCGTCGCCCCCGACTTCGTGATAGTCCCCCCCGGCTTCGCCTTGGCTGATATAGACGATGACCTTGGTATCTTCGCGCCCCAGACCGATCAGTTCGGGGTAATCCAGTTCGGCAGTGACCGTGTAAACGATCTTGAAATCGCCGGCATTGTAGGTGCCGCCGGGTTGGGGCGCCGCCGTATTGAACAATAAGGACCACACCTTCTTGTGCTCGTCATAATCGCTGCGCGCCACGACGTAGCCGTCGGGGCGGACGACCCATCGTTCGGTTTCCGCCGTGCCCGCCGTTACGAGGCGGCCGTGATGGCCTTTCGGCGTAAAGGCATAGAGAAATAACTTGCCCCCACCGCGAACAAATGGGCTGGAGGCGGTCATCTCATAGCCGTCGCCGCTGCGGATGCGGTGCAGGTCGCCGGCGATAATGTTGTAAAAGCCCGGATCATTGCCGAACAGGAAGTTGCTTTCCCCGGTCGCGATATCGACATAGTAGCCGACCTTGTACTCCTGCTTCCAGCCGACAAAGCCCGGCACATGCGCGGTCGTCGAACTGATGGATAGAACGTGGCTGTTGTCGCTCCACACCAAGCCCCGGGTCTTGCTCGCACCGATCTCGATCACGGTTTGCTTGAGGTCGGCGAGGTTGAACCAGATCAGCTTCTTGTTATCGCCAAGTTGGGTCATGATGGCGATGCGCGAACCGTCCGGCGATATGGCGATATCGTCGACGCCGGGCGACTGGGCGAAGGCTTCGATGGGCGGCGGTGCGTCTGCCGCATAACCGCGCGCAGCGAATCCCAGACCGGCCGCCGCACCCGATGCCGCCAGAAATGCGCGACGGTTAAATCTTGATGTCACAATAAAAAGCCCCCAAAGCCCCGGTGTTTAACGCTATAATTTTCTATCCATACGCGCAAGGTTCTGAAAAGACAGTGCCGACGCCTGCCACGGACGCCAAGGTCATTGAAAGCTCAGGTCGCCGGATTGTGCTTATCGAGGAAGGCGAGCGCCTCCTTCATCATTTCAATACGGGCCGAGCCGATTGTTTCCCAATGGTCCTGGCCCTTGTAGGTGATCAATTGCACGTCTTTGCCAGCCGCCTTCAGGGCCTTTGCCATGCGTTGGCTTTGATCGATCGGTACGACCGTGTCATCCGTGCCGTGGATCAACAGGACAGGACAATAGGCCTTGGCCGCCTGGCGGGCCGGCGAGATGTCGTCATAATGGTCCTTGTCGCCGAGGAAACGCCGCCAATACAGGATCGCCGGGTCGTGATTGGTCGCATGGTTTTCGCTTACGAAGTTCAGAAACGCCTGCAGGTCGGACGGGCCGGCAATTGAAATGGCGCAGGTGTAGATACCTGCGTCCAGGGTCGCGCCGGCAAGCGCGGCATAACCGCCGTAGGAGGCGCCGAGAATCGCCACCCGTTTGGGGTCGACCGTGCCGAGTCCTGCCAAATAGCGCACGCCGTCCGAAAGGTCAGTCTGCATCTTCCGCCCCATTTCACCGTGACCGGCGTCGACGAAGGCCTGCGTATAGCCGCCGGATCCTCTGAAATTTGGTTGTAGGACCGCATAGCCGCGCGACGCCAGGACTTGTGCCTGCCAGTCGAAACCGATGTCATCACGGGCTTGTGGTCCGCCATGCGGCAGAACGACCAGGGGCAGGTCCTGATCCCTTTTGAAAGGGGGCAGGGTCAGGTAGCCGTGGATGTCCATACCGTCCGCGGCTTTATAGTTGATCGCCTTTTTCTGCGTAACCCATTCTTCCGGAATATCCGGATAGTTGACCGCAACGGGAATCAAAACGCCCACGGAAAGATCGACAAAATAGTAACTGCCGGCATCAATGGCGCTTTCACAATAGACGATCATTTTGCGCGGGTCTTCGGCATAGGCGGAAACGTAATAGCGATAAGTGTTACCCAAGATAACGGGCAGGGCATCGTTCAACTGCTTGAGCAACGGATCGATATAGTCGAAACTGAACCAGTCGTCACGGTGACGAAAACCCGCCAGGCGGAATGTCGTTGGATGAAAGACAGCCTCGCTGCCCATGCCCTTGCCGATATTGTCGTCCAAAGACGGGCTGAGTACGCCGTCAACGGAAACTTCGCGATATTCCCCCGCCGCCTCGCCGGTATTGATCCGAATGATAACGGACTTGCTGTCTCGCCCCAGACCTTCAAGCGATGGAAAGTCGATAGCTTCCTTGACCTTGTAGATGGGGTGGAAGCTGGGAGGCTTTCCCGGCGCCGCGACATTGAAATAAAGGCTCCAGGTTTTGCGGCTGTCGTCAAAGTCGGAATAGGCGACGCATGAGCCATCCGGTGTGACGACGAACCCCTCCGTTATCTCGTCGCCTTTACAGATTAGCTTTCCACGCGGTTGATCGAACTCGAAGCTGAACAGACTAAGGCCGCCATGGAATTTCATGTCAAAGTTTGACGCGGTGACGCGATAGGCGCCGTCGACCTTGATTCTGTGTACATCACCAAGGATAACGTTGAAAAAGCCAGGTTCCTTCGAAAACAAGGCTGTGACCTTCCCGGTATCGACGGCCACACACGTGGCCAAACTAAATTCATGCCGGCCGCCGGCAAAGCCTGATAAAGCCGCGGTCTCTGAACTGACCACTACGACGCGGTCATTATCGCCCCAAAATATGTCACGCACCTTGCCCGGRCCCAGTTCGATCATCTTGAATTTTCGATCGGCGACATTGAAATGGACCAAAAGGTTATCGTCGCCCTTCTGGGTTGCGAGAGCAACGCGCTTGCCGTCGGGCGACAAGGCGACGCCGGTGACAAACGGGCCGGCAGCATACGCTTCTATCGGCGGCCGCGCGGATGCCTCGCCAACAGACGGGGCGGCTCCGGCGCCGCCCGGAATAGATCCCATGGCCGCAGCCGCCGCCGAAGCGCACAGTAATGCCCGACGATGCAGGTTAACCGTCAAGACAGCCCTCTATCACCCGGCACGACTGCCGGATTATGCTTGTCGAGGAAGGCCAATGCTTCCTTCATCATCTCGATACGCGCCGAACCGACCGTTTCCCAGTGATCCTGGCCCTTGTAGGTGATCAATTGCACGTCCTTGCCTGCGGCCTTCAGGGCCTTTTCCATGCGCCGGCTCTGCTCGATCGGCACGATCGTGTCGTCGGTGCCGTGGATCATCAGGACCGGACAACCGGCCTTGGCAGCCTGGCGGTCGGGCGAGACGTCGTCATAACCGTCCTTGGCGCCGAAGAAACGCAGCCAGTATTGCACTGCCGGTGAATTGCGGTCGACATGGTTGGTAATTTCAAAATCGATCATCGACTTCAGGTTCGAAAACCCGGCGATCGCTATCGCGCAATTGTAAACACCTGGGTCGAGGGTCGCTCCGGCCAGGGCGGCATAGCCGCCGTAGGAGGCGCCCATGATAGCCGCGCGTTTTGGGTCGATGGTGCCGAGCCCGGCCAGGTAGCGCACACCGTCCGACAGATCGGTTTGCATCTTGCGGCCCAACTGGCCGTGGCCGGCATCGATAAATTCCTGGGTATAGCCGGACGAGCCGCGGAAGTTCGGTTGGAGTACCGCATAGCCGCGCGAGGCCAGGGCCTGAACCTGCCAGTCGAAATCGATATAGTCGCGGGCTTCCGGGCCGCCATGGGGCAGGACGATAAGCGGCAGGTTCTTCTCGCCCCTGAAGGGCGGCAGGGTGAGGTAGGCATGGATCGTCAGACCGTCCGCCGCCTTGTAGCTGATGGCTTTTTTCTGTGTGATCCATTCTTCCGGAATGGCTGGATAGTTGGCCGAAATGATCGCTGTATCGCCAGTGGACAGGTCGGCGAAATAATAGGTGCCGGCGTCGTTGGCGCTTTCGCCATAGATGATCATTTTGCGCGGGTCTTCGGCATAGGCCGCCGGATAGGCGCGGTACTCTTCGCCCATGACCTGGGGCAGGGCGTCGTCCAGTTTTTTCAGTAGCGGATCGTTGTAATCGAAGCTGAACCAGTCGTCGTGGCGCTGAAATCCGGCCAGACGGAAGGTCGTCGGATGGTAGATGGCGACGCTGCCCATGCCCTTGCCGGCGTCGGGATCCAAGGGTTCGCTCAACACACCGTCGGCGGAAATCTCGTGATATTCGCCGGCGGCTTCACCTTTGTTGAGGTAGACGACGACCGATTTACCATCGCGGCCGAGCCCGGACAGTGACGGAAAATCGAGGGCTTCCTTCATCTTGTAGACGGATTTGAAGTGCGGCGTTTTTCCCGCTTCGGCCGTGTTGATATACAGGGTCCAGGTTTTGCGATCGCGGTCGAAATCGGAATAGGCGGCGCAATAACCGTCCGGGCCGACGACAAAGCCTTCGCTGTCGGCGGAGCCTTCGGCGATAAGGTGACCGCGCGACTTATCGAACTCGAAGCTGAACAGGCACAGGTCGCTCGGCAAGGACATGCGCCAATTCGAGGCCGTCAGGCGATAGGCACCATCGACCTTGATGCGGTGCACATCGCCCATGACGATGTTGTAAAAGCCATCTTCCTGCGAAAACAGATTGGTCAATTTGCTGGTGGTCAGCGAAAAGGCGTTGACCAGCATGAATTCGTGCTTACGGCCGGCAAAACCTTCCAGGGCAGTGGTCTGGGACGACATGAAGACGACGTGGTCGTTGTCGCCCCAGAACAGCCCACGCATCTTGACCTTGCCGATGGCCAGCTTCTTCGGCACCTGGTCGGCGACGTCGAAATAGACCAGGACCTTGTCGTCGCCGTTCTGGGTAATCAGCGCTACGCGCTTGCCATCCGGAGACAGGGCGATGTCGTTGACGAGGGGCGGTGCGGCATAGGCCTCAATGGGCGGCGGTGCCGATACGGGCGTCGCGGCGGATTCGTCCGCGCTTAGACGCGTCGCAACCGCCAGGGCTGCGGCAGCGGCCGACGTGCCGAGCATGGCACGGCGATGGATGGTTGTGGTCATGGAAATCCCCCTAATTCTACTGAAGACTCGTGTGTCTTTGCGCCCCTGGCGGTTTTTACGTTGCCGGATTGTATTTGTCGAGGAAAGCCAAGGCGGCTTTCATCATCTCGATACGCGTCGATCCGACCGTTTCCCAGTGATCCTGGCCGGCATAGGTGACGAATTCGACGGGCTTGCCTGCCGCCTTCAACGCTTTTTCCATCTTGCGGCTGTGGCTGAGCGGCACGACGGAATCGTCCGTACCGTGGAGGAGCAGGACAGGGCAGGAGGCCTTATCGGCATGTTTGACCGGCGAAATTTCATCGAGCGTGTTGGGCGCCCCCATGAAATCTTTCAGGTAGGTCGCTGAGTTGGAGCCAATGCCCGCTGTATTTTCCGCATCATCATAGGTCGCTTTGAGGTCCGACAGGCCGGCAATCGAGATGGCGCAATTATAAACACCCGGATCGAGCGTCGCTCCGGCCAGCGCGGCATAACCGCCATAGGAGGCGCCCATGATGGCGACACGTTTGGGGTCGATCAGGCCGCGTCCGGCCAACCAGCGCACACCATCGCTCAGGTCGGTCTGCATCTTGCGGCCCCACTGGCCGTGGCCCGCCTTGACGAACGCAGCCCCATAGCCTGACGAGCCGCGGAAATTTGGCTGGAGCACGGCATAGCCTTGCGCCGCAAGGCACTGGGCCTGCCAGTCGAAGGCTATGCGGTCGCGTGATTGCGGGCCGCCATGGGGCAGGACCACCAAGGGCAGGTTCTGCGCCGTCTTGAACGGCGGCAGGGTCAGGTAGCCGTGAATATCGAGACCGTCGGCCGCCTTGTAGCTTATGGCCTGCTTGTCACTCAGCCACTCTGTCGGCAGATGTGGATAATCTTCGGCCACCTGGGTAATAGCGCCGGTGGTGAAGTCGATCTTGTAATAGCTGCCGGCATCATCGGCACCTTCGCTGTAGGCTATGACCTGGCGCGGATCTTCTCCAAATTCGAGGATCGCACTGCGATAACCTTCACCGACGATTGTTGCCACGCCTTCGTTCAGCTTCTTCAGCAGAGGATCGGAATAATCGTTGTGCGACCAGTCGTCGTCGCGCCAGAAACCTGCCAGCCGGTATGTGGCTGGATGGATCAACGGCGCGCGCGTCTTGCCGTTGCCGCCGGGGTCGAGCGATTCGCTCAAAACCCCGTCGGGGCTGATTTCGTAAAGGTCGTCGCTTAGTCCCTCGGCATCGGCATAGATGCGAACAACCACCGACTTACCGTCCCGACCAAGACACAACAAATCCGGCGACGTCAAACCCAGATGCTTGGTCTGATAGACCTGCTTGAACGTCGGATTTTTCACACCTGGCGCCGTGTTGAAAAACAACGACCAGATCTTGCGAAAATCGTCGTAATGGGCGAGGGCGACCAGCCGTCCATCCGGCGTAAAGACATAGCCCGCGTCCAGATCACTGCCGCTGTACATTTGCTGTTCGTCGGTCGTATCGGGGGCGACACTGTAGATACCGGTGGCGGTCGAGAACGTGACGCGGTATTTGCCGTCGATTTTCAATCGGCCGACCTGGCTGCCTACCCAACCGAGTCTTCCGTGGTCGTTGAAGAAGTCGGTATATTTGGAGGTCTTGGTGTCGATACTGCCGGCAACGGCGACTTCGTACTTGACGGATATGTCATCCATGGTGGCGGACCGGACGACGACGATGGTGTCATTGCTGCCCCAGACGAGGTTTCGCACCTTTGTCTTGCCGAGGGCAACGCTGGAGGGCGCCATATCGGCGATGCTGAAATAGACCACACCCTTGACATCGCCATTCTGTGTGACGACCGCAATGGACTTGCCGTCGGGCGACTGGGCGATCTCATCGATAAGCGGAATCGCCCACATATCCACTGTCGGTTTCGGCGTCGTCGGCGCAGCCGTGGCTTCGGCGCGGGTGACGCCTGGCAGGGCCAAAGCGGCTGTGCCGGCAAGCGATGCGCTCAGCAAGGCGCGACGAGCAATGTGTGACATGGCGGTACCCCCGGGTTAAGCAACTGAGGCGAGATTATGGCTTTCCGGGCATGGCCGCAAGCGCTTTAGGCGAACTGGTTGCGGAACCAGGTCATCTGACGCTTGGCATAGTTGCGGGTTTTCTGCTGAGCGCGGGGCAGGGCCTCGGCCATGGTCATCTCGCCGCGCAGGTGGGACGCGAATTCGCGCAAACCCAGCACGCGCATGACCGGCCAGTCGTCCTTCAGGCCGCGTCCCATCAGGTCGGCGACCTCGTCGAGGGCGCCTTGATCGAGCATCAGTTTCAGCCGTTCGTCGCAGCGGGCGTAGAGCCAGGCACGGTCCGGCCGTAAAACTTCCAAAGCATAGGAAGTGTCGGAAAGCCCTGCTGTGGTCTGCCTTTGCCAGTCGCTCAGGGCCACGCTCGTCTCCAGCCAGACCTCGTAGGCGCGGCTGAGGCGTTGCTGGTCGCGGGCCATGATGCGCGCTTCGGCCGCCGGGTCGAAACCCTTCAGCATCTCGCGAAATGAGGCTTCGCCCATCTCGCCATAGGCGGCGCGTGCCCTGAGGCGGACGGGCTCGGAGATGTCGGGGATCTCGGCCAGGCCGAAGACCAGGCTGTTGAAATAGAGGCCGGTGCCGCCCACGACGCAGACCGGTTTGCCGCCAGCCAGGGCAGCTTCGAGCCAGGGCGTGGCGGCGCGCAGCCAGTCGCCGGCCGACCACAGATCCCGGGGGGGCAGATGGCCGTAGAGGACGTGCTCGGCGCGGGCGAGATCGTCCGCCCCCGGCCGGGCGGTCAGGATGGGGATATCGGCATAGAGCTGCATCGAGTCGGCATTGAGGACGATGCCGCCGCGCCGTTCCGCCCAGGCCAGGGCTTTGGCCGACTTGCCCGAAGCGGTCGGTCCGGCCAGGAGATAGATGGGCGCGTCGTCAGCTGTCATTTTATCCTTTAATCCAGCAGGCATAGCGCCTATGTGGTGCGCCTGTTGTTAATTCTCCAAGCTTCAATGGCCTTTTTCATTGAAGTTTGGCAAGCACAAGCGTGCGCCCGAGCCGATGCGAGGAGCCCGCGCGGCGCCTGAGCGCAAAGGAAGCCAAATGCTGGAACGCGATGATGTACTTAAGGCGCTGAATGGCGTTATCGATCCCGCGACGGGGCAGGGCCTGAGCGATGCCGGACTGGTGCGCGCCCTGATCGTGTCGCCCGACCGCGTCGGCTTCATGCTGGAAGTGCCGCAAGACCTGGTGACGCGCTATGGCCCGGTCCGCCTGGCCGCCGAAAAGCTGCTGGCCGGGTTGCCGGGCGTGACCAAGGCTCAGGTGGTATTGACCGCCGAAATGGCCGCGGCGCCGCCCAGGCCACCACAGGCGCGTTTGTCGGAAAAGGCGATCGACCAGAACCGCCCCAAGGCGCCGGTGGCTGCGGCGCGTCCCGACCACGTCAAGAAGGTCATTGTCGTCGGGTCCGGCAAGGGCGGAGTCGGCAAGTCGACCATCTCGCTCAGTCTGGCGTTCGGCCTGCAGGCGCTGGGTTTGAAGGTCGGGTTCCTCGATGCCGATATCTATGGGCCGTCGGCGCCGACCATGCTGGGGGTGCGCAAGCCGCCGGAATTCGGTTCGGACAAGCTGATGGTGCCGCCGGAAGCCTTTGGATTGAAAGTCAATTCGGTCGGTTTCCTGGTCGATCCGGATCAGGCGATGATCTGGCGCGGGCCCATGGCGTCGCAGGCCCTGACGCAATTGTTGACCCAGACGCGCTGGGGCACGGCGGAAGATCCGCTCGATGTCCTGGTGGTCGACATGCCGCCGGGGACGGGGGACGTACAATTGACCCTGACGCAAAGGACGGTGATCGACGGCGCGGTCGTCGTTTCCACACCGCAGGAAATGGCTTTGACCGACGCGCGGCGCGCGGTGACCCTGTTCGAGAAAACCGGCATCAAGGTGTTGGGTGTCGTTGAAAACATGGCCTTTTTTGCGTCGCCGGACGGCAGCGAGATCGAGATATTCGGCCGCGGCGGGGCGGCCCGTTTGGCCGATGCCCTGCATTTGAGCTTCCTGGGGGAGGTGCCGCTGGATCCCGACCTGCGCAAGGGCTGCGACGACGCCCGGCCGCTGACGGCGCTGGAGCCGGATGGCGCCATGGCCAGCCGCTTCAAGGTGATGGCGCAGAAGGTATTGGATGGGCTGGTTTGACGGTCATGATGAATTGTGGCGGGAATGAGTAGACTAGCCACTCATTCGCGGCGGTGTTTTGTTGAATTGTTTAAGTTTTTTACGACGGGAATGAGTGGGTATCGTAATAATATAATACCGTATTGTGCCCGCTATTTTTGCTTCGCTGACCTTGGCCGCGAGGGAACCGGGATGTTGCTTACCAGACGATATGGGCCTGGACGTCGGCAGCGGTGGCGGCGGTGACGGTGATGATATTGCCGCTGCCGAGGTCGATCGTGGTGTCGCTGCCGACCTGGGTGATCACGGCCGTCGATTGGGCCAGGTAGGCGTGGACATTGATGACGTCGCCCTGAGACGAGGTGAAGTCGGTGACGGTGTCGGCGCCGTTGTTGGTGCCGAAGAGGAAGATGTCGACGCCGCTGCCGCCGGTCAGGACGTCGTGACCGTAGCCGCCGTTCAGGGTGTTGTTGCCGCTGTTGCCGATCAGGGTATTGGCCTGGCTGTTGCCGGTGGCGTTGAGATTGGCCGAGCCGGTCAGGATCAGGGTTTCGACAAAACTGCCCGCCAGGCTGAAGGTAACCGAGGCGGTCACGGTATCATTGCCCTGGTCCTTGAGCTCGATGACGGTATCGCCGGCATTGTCGACGATGAAGCTGTCGTCGCCGAAGCCGCCGGACATGGTGTCGGCGCCGGCCTTGCCGTCGAGGTTGTCGTTGCCGGCGCCGCCGTTGAGGGCATTGGCGCCGCTGTTGCCGGTCAGGCTGTTGTTCAGGCTGTTGCCGGTGGCGTTGAGATTGCCCGATCCGGTCAGGATGAGGTTGTCGGCATAGCTGCCGGCCAGGCTGAAGCTGAGCGAGGACGAGACGGTGTCGATGCCTTCGCCGCTGAGTTCGACGATCGTGTCGCCGCTGTTGTCGACGGTGTAGGCGTCGTTACCGAGCCCGCCGACCATCTTGTCGGCGCCAAGTCCGCCGTCGAGGCTGTCATTGCCGTCGAGGCCTTTCAGGACATTGTTGCCGCTATTGCCGATCAGGCTATTGCCCTGGGCATTGCCGGTGGCGTTGATGGCGGTGGTGCCGGTCAAGGTAAGGGTTTCGATGTCGAGGCCAAGGGTGTAGCTGACCGAAGCCAGGACGATATCGTTGCCCTCGCCGGGACGCTCGAAGGCGATATCATTGCTGTTGTCGACCAAATAGGTGTCGTCGCCGGCCAGACCGCTCATGGTATCGGCGCCGGAACCGCCGTCCATGGTGTCGGCGGCGGCTGTGCCATAGAGATATTGGTCGCCGGTCAGGTTGGCGGTCGGCAGGATTACTTTTTGGAAAATGTTGGTGTGAGAGATATCAGCCCTAGTCACCAGAGTTATTACGAAGCCTCCGTTGTCCAGCGCTTCCACTGTCGGGGCCCCGACAGCGGGACCGCCACCATCTAAAGAGTTTTCTGGTCCAACCTTATGATTGGCGGCATTAAAAAGTTGGAAATAGACGTGTCCAGGATTGTGCCATACAACGACATATCCTCCGTCACTGAGTGCTGAGACATCAGGGCTATCGTTATTTGGAGAACCCGTCACAATGACGGTATCGTCCGTCGTCGCGTGGCCATCGGCGGCATACCGGCGACTATGAATCTCAGGGCCATGTTGTTCAGTACCGCCCGTTTCCCATGTAACTATGTACCCGCCATCGGTCAGGGCCGCGATCTTGGGAACAGATCCCGATTCCTCATTACCCACCCGCGCTTGACTACCAACAAGACTGCCATCGCTATTGAAGCGTTGTGTATACACGCCTTCATCGCCACCATTCTGACCTTGAATCACATACCAGGCAACAAGATAGCTTCCATCGGCGAGGACGCATATGTCAGGACCAAGCTGTATGCCCTCAATCTGAGTATTGGCAGGGGTTTCCGCCCCCACTTGATGCCCTGACGAGTCGAAACGTTGAAAATAGACACCGAAGCCATCAAAATCCTCATCCGTGCTAGACCAAGCGACAACATAGCCGCCGTCCGCTAACGCCCTCCTTACGGGATGATCCTGGTTATTGGCCAACGTGGTGTTGACCCGGCCATATGCGCCTACCATGTTGCCCGAGGCGTCGAAGCGCTGCTGATAGATGCCGTAACCGTCGCTGTCCTGAGTATCACTGGCCCATGTAATGACAAATCCGCCGTCACTCAGGCCCGTCACGGAAGGCTCACTCTGATCGTGGTTTGTGTAGGTATTGATGATGGTTTGAGTACCGATCTTGTTGCCGGCAACGTCGTAACGCTGGGCGTAAATCTCGTTAGCGGCGTTTAAGGTGTCGCTACCTGCCCAGACAACGATGTACCCACCGTCAGCGAGCCGAGCAACGGTGGGTTCGGAATCGCTTCTCTTATTGGTAATTGTGTTGACTTGAGTAACGTCATCGTTGGTGAAGATAATTCGTCATGACCGTTTCCTCCCCAAATTCTTCCCGCCTCGTGGGCTGTCCCCCATGTATGCCTAGCGGTATCACCTTTCCGGTGTCCCGGCATTTACAATCGCGTTAGGACAGGCGGTGGCTACCGGTCCTCATCAATCAGGTCATGTATTCATAGGCCTCGTCGTCTGCGGTCTTGAAGCGCCTGGTCTTGCGGTCGTATTTTCGGCAAAACAAGGTGCGTTGATGGGCATCCGATCCTCCCGCTGCGCCATTGCCGTATTTAATCAAGCCAATGACGTAAAGCGACCATGGCCCTTTTTCGTTTATGACGCTGTTGTATTGGTCTTCGGACAGAATGATGTGGGACGAAAACGGCCAGCATCGATATTGGCCCACTTCGACGACGGTGTCGCCGGGGTTGGGATCCGCGGCGTAGGACGGTTTTTTCGGGTGGGGAAGGGACAGCTTGTCGCGCGTTACCAGAACATAGGCCTCGCTGCGGAAATTCTGTTTTCCTCGTCTTAGCAAACCCGCACGCAGCCGGGCTTGGCTTTTGCCGGTGTTGACCAGGTGAATATTCACGTCGAAGGGTTTGTAAGGTTCGATGGGACCTGTGTCGACGTACCACACCTCAAGCCTGGGGGTGTGAGCGGCCGCGTAGTCCTTCATGGACAGCCAAATGGTTATCAAGGCGGCACAGGCGCCGGCAATGGTGACCAGAAGTGTTGCGACTGCCGCGCGGGCTGCGACGGCATCCGGGTCACCGCCAGTTGGCATGTAGGGGAAATTCGGGACGAACACGAGGGCGACGCATACGGCACATATGGTCAAAAATGCCAGGCCGATAAACCGCCAATATATGGTTTTCATGTTGATGCCGTTGGCTATCTTTCCAGCATGATACCGCGGATTATCGGCGTCGTCGTTGGTTTCTCCAAATGCGCTATGTGAAGATCATCGTGAGGGCGGCAGTTGGCTTCATAAAGTGCCTAACGCTGGTGCTTGCGGCGGTGAAAAGCGCCTTTAAGGCGGCTGGTTTTGAGGTTTGGAAGCTTTCGAGGCGTGTCAGGGGGCGTTAAACGCGTTGATTTCGGGGATGGGATCGCGGGTTTTGCCGGTCATATCGACATGTGGGCGGGGGAAGGGGCCTTTTTAGAGGTCGCTATGGCTGCTGCGTCACCCATTTCCACCCATTTAGCGGGGGGCGCCTTGTCCTTCCAGGTCGTTATTGTCGCGGCGTCACCCATTTCCACCCATTTAATTGGGGCCGTCTTGGCCTTTCAGGTCGTTATGACGGGCTTTCCCGGGTGGTTATCGCCTGTTCCGGCGCGATGGGGACAGGCCGGGGACGGGGAGGGGAGCAATTATCTACCAGACGATATGCGCGGAAACGTCAGTAGTGGTGGCGGCTATGACGGTGATGATATTGCCACCGCCGAGATCGATCAGGGTGTCGCTGCCCGACTGGGTTATGACGGCCGTCGCCTGGGCGTGGTAGGCGTGGACATCGATGATATCGCCCTCGGACGCCGAAAAATCGGCGATGGTGTCGGCGCTGCTGGCTGTGGTGAAGAGGAAGGTGTCGGCGCCGCCGCCGCCGCTCAAGATGTCGTTGCCC
The DNA here is from genome assembly GCF_056404915.1 of Asticcacaulis sp. P2_B1. Lineage (NCBI taxonomy): Bacteria > Pseudomonadati > Pseudomonadota > Alphaproteobacteria > Caulobacterales > Caulobacteraceae > Asticcacaulis > Asticcacaulis sp. P2_B1. The sequence goes on from NZ_JBFUDD010000003.1 coordinate 551,505, forward strand.
GCGCCGCCGTCCAGGACATTATTGCTGTTCGACCCGTTCAGGACGTTGTCGAGGACATTGCCGGTGGCGTTGCCGGCGCCCGTCAGGGTCAGGTTTTCGATATTGTCCCTCAAGATGAATGAGGCGCTGGTGATGACCGTATCCGTGCCTTCATTGACGCTTTCGTAGATGTTTGCGTAGGCATTATTGGTATAATAGGTGTCGTCGCCCGTACCGCCGACCATGGTGTCAATGTTTGTGCCATGGAGGGTGTCGTTGCCGCCAAGCCCCAATATATAACCCGAATGGACAGGCGAGCCGCTGAGGTCATTGTCTGACTCGTCGCCGGCAACAAGAAACCCGATGTTGTATACAATGATGCGCGCCAGGAGCGCGGGGTCGCTGGCCAGGCCGTTGCGCACAACGATCGTTTGACCCTGACCCTGACCCAGATCGATGACGGCGTCACTGCCTTGTTGCGAGATGGAAAACGCCGTCAACAAGCCAACCGGCCGAATAATGATCAGGTCGTTTTCGGCGGGGTTGAAGTCGGTGATGACGTCACTGTCCCCCAATATGCCGACATAGAAGGCGTCGGCGCCAGCGCCGCCCGTGAGGATGTCATTGCCGTCGTTACCGCCCAGCAGATTGTCGCGGCTGTTACCGGTGATGACATTGTCCTCTTGGTTGCCATAGCCTTCCAGGGCCGTGAATGTTGTCCCTTCGGCCAGGGTCAGGTTTTCCACGTTGCTGCCGAGACTGTAGATTTTGTGCGTGCTGAAAACGGTATCCGTACCTTCATCGGCGAGTTCGACGACCACATCGTTAGCATTATCGACATAGTAGACGTCGTCACCCTTGCCGCCCGTCATGGTGTCGCGGCCGACATAGCCATTGAGAATGTCGTTGCCGTCCAGTCCGTAAAGGGCGTTGTCCAGGGCGTCGCCGGAGATCATGTTGTCGAGCATATTGCCGGTACCCGTCAGGGCGGATCCGTAGAGCTGAAGAATTTCGATATTGTCGCCGATCGTCGTATCAGCGAGCGTCGAGATGACCTTGTCACGGCCCTCATTGGCGTTTTCGACGATGACGTCGTTGGCGTTCCCCTGATGGTAGGTATCGTTGCCCGTGCCGCCGTACATGAAGCTGCCGAACAGTGCGTCGTTGCCGCCCATGCCGTAAACTGTCGTGCCCGTCAGCGTATTGTTCAGGCCGTTGCCCGTGCCGATAGAGGCCTCATCGATGAGCATGAGGTTTTCGAGATTGGCGCCCAGGGTATAGTCGATGGCCGAGACGACGGTGTCGTTGCCGGCAAAGGCCGCTTCCACGACGACATCGCTGGCACTGTCGACATAGTAGGTGTCGTCGCCAAGGCCGCCGGTCATCCGGTCGGCGCCGGCACGGCCATCCAGCCCGTCATTGCCTCCGGATCCGGTCAGGATGTTGTCGAGGTCGTTGCCGATGGCGTAGCCGCTGGCCGTCAGACGCAAATTCTCGATGTTATCCGACAAGGTATAGCTGCCCGATGCTATGACCATGTCCGTGCCGGAATTGACGGCTTCGCCGATGCGAACACCGATGAAGCCGTAACCATTGGCGTTGACATAGTAGGTATCGTTGCCCGCGCCGCCCATCAGGACGTCGAAGCCGTCGCCGGTCAAGGTGTCGTTGCCGTCCATGCCGATTATATAGGCATTGCCCGGCGTATTGCCGTTCAGGTTGTCGGCCCCGTCGGTGCCGACGATCAATCGCTCATAACCGGGGAGCGTGATGGCGGAGAGCAGGGCGGGATCTGTGGCGAGATGGTTGCGCAGGGTGACGGTCTGGTCCTGACCCAGGTCGATGACAGTGTCGCTGCCTTGTTGCGAGAGGGAAAACCTCATCATGTCGCCCACGGGCAGCAGGATAATCCTGTCGCCCTGGGCGCTGTTGAAGTCGGTGATGATATCGTGGTTACCGACATAAAAGGTGTCGGCGCCGCTGCCGCCGGTCAGGCTGTCATCGTCGTTGTCGCCGTGCAACTGGTCGTTGCCGGCGCCGCCATTGATGACGTCATTGCCGTCGCCGCCGAAGAGGACATTGTCGCGGCCGTTGCCGATGACGATATTGGCCACGCTGTTGCCATAGGCGGTGATGGAGCCGGCACCGGGGCCAAAGTCGATCAGGGTCAGGTTTTCGAAATTGTCGCCCAGGGTATAGGCGTCGACTCTTTCGAAGACCGTATCCGTGCCTTCGCCGGCCAGTTCGATGACCGTGTCGCTCGGGGAATCGACATAGTAGGTGTCGTCGCCCTTACCGCCGGACATGGTGTCGCGGCCGCCGACTCCGTTCAGGACATCGTTGCCCTCCAGGCCATAGAGGACATTGTCGAGTCCGTCGCCGGTGATGGCGTTGTCGAGCGCATTTCCGGTGCCGGTAACGGCCGCGGCGGCAAGCACCAGGTTTTCGACATTGTCGCCGAGCGTGGTCGCCGACATGGAAGAGATGACCTTGTCACTGCCTTCGCCGGGAATTTCAATGACGACGTCGTCGGAGCTAAAGACGTAGTAGGTGTCGTTGCCGGCGCCGCCATACATGACATTTTGGCCGGCCCCGCCCATCAGGGTATCGTAGCCGCCCATGCCGTAAAGGGTGTCATTGCCGCCGCCGCCGTCCAGCAGGTTGCCGGTATCATTGCCGGTGATGATATTGTCGAGGTCGTTGCCGGTGCCGCCGATGTTGTCGGTGCCGCCGAGAGTCAGGTTTTCGAGGGTGGACCCCAGGCTGAAGGTGATGTTACTGACGACCGTGTCGATGCCTTCATTCGCATATTCCTGCACGGTATCGCTGGCGTCGGCGACATAATAGGTGTCGTCGCCATGGCCGCCACGCAGGATGTCCGCGCCGGCGCCGCCTTTCAGGACGTCTTTGCCGTCGCCGCCGTCCAGGACATTGTCGCCGTCATTGCCGGTAAGGACATTGTCGAGATTGTTGCCGGCACCGACGATATTGTCCGTGCCGGTCAGTGTCAGGTTTTCGACGCTGGCGCCCAGGACATAGGCGAGGGAGGTGACGACGGTGTCGATGCCTTGCGCGAAATATTCCTTCACGACGTCGCCGGCATTGTCGACATAATAGGTGTCGTTGCCCTGAGCACCCTTCATCGTGTCGGCGCCGGTCAGGCCGTCGAGGACATTGTCGCCGGTATTGCCGAACAGGATATTGGCGAGGTTGTTGCCGGTGGCGTTGGTAGCATCCGTCCCCGTCAAGGACAGGTTTTCGACACTGGCGCCCAGGGTAAAGGTGACCGCGCTGAAAACGCGGTCGGTGCCCTGGTTGAAATATTCGGTGACGACGTCGCCGGCATTGTCGACATAATAGGTGTCGTTGCCCTGACCGCCCTTCATGATGTCGGCGCCGGTCAGGCCGTCGAGGACATTGGCGCCGGTATTGCCGACCAGGACATTGGCGAGATTGTTGCCCGTGCCGGTGAGATTGCCGGTGCCCGTCAGGGATAGGTTTTCCAGGCTGGCGCCCAGGGTGTAGGTGAGCGCGCTGAAGACCCTGTCGGTGCCCTGGTTGAAATATTCGGTGACGACGTCGCCGGCATTGTCGACATAATAGGTGTCGTTGCCTTGACCGCCCTTCATGATGTCGGCGCCAGTCAGGCCGTCGAGGACATTGGCGCCGGTATTGCCGACGAGGACATTGGCAAGATTATTGCCCGTGCCGTTGATATTGGCGGTTCCGGTCAGGGACAGGTTCTCGACGCTGGAGCCCAGGGTAAAGGTGACCGAGCTGAAGACCCGGTCGGTACCCTGGTTGGAATATTCGGTGACGACATCGCCGATATTGTCGACATAATAGGTGTCGTTGCCGGTTCCGCCGCGCATGCGGTCAGCGCCCATGCCACCGTCGAGCTCGTCATTGCCGGTCAAGCCGTCGATCACATCGTCGCCGGTCGTGCCATGCAGCGCCGTGGCGCCTTTGTCGTCGCCGTCAGTCCCGATGATATGGGCCATGGCGCGTCTCCCTGTTTCGGCAGGGATAACACCTTTCCGGCGTCATGGCATTTACAAATGCGTGGGGGGCGGCCGCGTCATTGCCACTCAGGTCATGTATGCATAGGCCCCGTTCGCGCCGCTGCGATCACCATCGCAAGGGCGTTGGGAGGAGAAGAGGCGCTACCACACGATATGGGCCTGGACATTGGCGACGGAAGCGCTGAGGACGGTGATGATATTGCCATCGCCGAGGTCGATAATCGTGTCGCCGCCGACCTGACTTAGCAGTGTGTCGTTCTCCGTGCCGCGCGTATAGACATGGATATTGATGCGATCGTTCTGCGCCGCGGAGAAGTCGGTGATGGTGTCGGCGCCATTGTTGTAACCGAACCAGAAGGCGTCCGTGCCCAAACCGCCGGTCAGGGTGTCGTGGCCGAAGCCGCCGATCAGGCGATTATCGGCGCTGCTGCCTATCAGGATGTTATCCTGGCCGTTGCCGGTTGCGAGCCAGGCGGTTCCCGTCAGTTGCAGGGTTTCGACGAAGGAGCCTTCCAGGCTGAAACTGACGGAACTGTAGACGATGTCGTTGCCTTCGTCCTTGAGTTCGGTGACGGTGTCGCCGGTATTGTCTACATAGTAGGTGTCGTTGCCCAGGCCGCCGGCCATGGTGTCGGCGCCGCCCTTGCCATCGAGCGCGTCGTTGCCACCTAGACCAGTTAGGGTATTGGCGGCGGCATTGCCATTCAGGGTGTTGTCGTGCTGGTTGCCGGTGGCGTTGCTGGCAGCGCTGCCGGTCAGGTTCAGGGTTTCGACATAGGTGCCAAACAGCGAAAAGGTGACGGCGCTGTTGACCGTGTCATTGCCTTCGTTATTGGCTTCGACGACGGTGTCGCCGATATTGTCGACGGTGAAGGTGTCGTTGCCGAGGCCGCCCTTCAGGGTGTCGGCGCCGAGGCCGCCGTTGAGGACATTGTCGCCGGAATTGCCGTTCAGCACATTTGACAATTCATTTCCTGTACCGGTGAGATCCGCGCTGCCGGTCAGGGGGCCTTTAGCGTCTAGTTGATGGAGGCCTCGACAGCGTCTTGTCCGCTAGCGAAGCTTTCGCCGACCTGGTCCGTAATGTCATTGACTACATATGTGTCGTCGCCCAAACCACCGGTCATCAGGTCTTCGCCCACGACGCCGTCCAACCTGTCATTGCCTTCTCCTCCTGTCAGGTAGTCCGATCCTGTCCCGCCGAGCAGAATGTCATCGCCGGCATCGCCATAAAGATAGTCATCATGCGCGCCGCCATCCAAGATGTCGTTGTCGGCGCCACCCCGAATAATGTCCTCGCCGCCATCGCCGTGAAGCGTATCTGCTCCCGCATCGCCCCATACCGTATCGCTTCCATCTCCGCCGTAGGCGGTGTCATTGCCGCCGCCTGTCTGTATGTCCTCGTCTATCCCGCTGCCGATCACCGTGTCGTCCCCGGTGCCTGTCCAGATGACCGTGGCCAATTCCACATTCTTAATGACTGTGCCGTCTGCAAGGGTCAGACCCGTGCTCGTTGCAGCGATCGTCACGTCCACGCTAAGACTCAAGGCGGAAGCGCTGCGATCAAGGTTGAGATAGTCAATGCCCGCACCGCCATCGACGATGTCGATTCCGCCGCCGGTTTCGAGATCGTCCTGACCTGCGCCGCCGTTGAGCACATCGTCACCGGATCCACCGTCCAGCACATCATTACCGTCGCCAGCAGTCAGGATGTCGTTGCCTTCATCGCCATAAAAGTTGCCTCTGCCGGTTTTGTCGTCAATGACATCATCACCGGCGCCGCCATGGATGAAATCGCCACCGTCACCGCCGGACAGGCTGTCATTGCCGTCGCCGCCGATCAAATGGTCGGCACCGTCCCCGGTCGTCAGCACGACCCACTCCACATTCTTCACCGTCGTGCTGTCAGCGAGGGTAATGCCTCTGATCGTCTTTGCCGCCGTGGCGTCTATGAAGATATCTATCAATGAAGTCGAGCGATCATATTGCCATGTGTCCAGACCGGCGCCGCCATCGATCGCGTCCACGCCGTCTCCCCCATTGAGCGTGTCGTAACCGTCGCGGCCGAAGAGCCTGTCGTCGCCGGCGCCACCATAGAGCTGGTCGTCGTGAAGACCGCCATCCAGCGTATCCTTGCCCGCGCCGCCGTCGAGGTAATCGTTGCTCTCGGCGCCGAACAGCCTGTCATTACCGGCGCCGCCGTATAGGCTGTCCCGGGCGGAACCTCCGGTCAAATCAACCCGTTCTATGCCGTAGGCTAAGGTCGGCGCCCCGTAGGGGCCGTTCGCGTCGTGGGGCGCTTCGACGCCGATATGGTAATCCGAACCGGAAAAATAGGCTGTCACGGCGCGCGTAATGCCCGTGAAATCCACCACCAGCGTATCCATGCCCGACCCTGCATGCCAGGCGAAGGTTCCCTGAGTAAAGGCCAGGGTTAAGTATCGTTGCCCGAGCCGGTGGTGAGAGACTTCAGGCGCTCGATATTCTTGATCATCATGCCGGCAAGCGGCGATGTGCCGTCGCTGGTGGCGGCCTGAATAGCGCTATAGGAAATATTGGTTGTCGTCGTCGATAGATCGATCGTGATGGCGTCGATTCCAGCACTTCCGTCGACGGTGTCGCCTGTACTGATATTATTGAAAGTGTCGGCCGTGGTTGTCCCAACAAACGTGTCGCTGCCCGGCGTGCCGGTGTAAATGGTCATGGTAGTGCCCCCCAACGCTTACTGTGCCCGGCACGGTAGCCAAATCTTTCAAAATGGCAACCGAATTAGCCGGTATCAGCGGAAGATGCGGCCGGTTGATCGTGAAAGCAGGAACGCGGTAGCGTTCCACTTCATCTGCGTCATCTGTGGACAAAAACCTTTACTGTCATTGGGTTTTGCATCCGGCGGCGACGCCGGATGCTCAATATACAGGTTCCGTTACCACACGGTATGCGTAGCAACGTCGAGGGCGGTGGCGCCGAGGACGGTGATGATATTGCCACCGCCGAGGTCGAATGTGGTGTTACCGTCCAATTCGGAGATGATCACGGTGCTTTGGGCGTGGTAGGCGTGGACATTGATGACGTCGCCCTGAGATGAGGTGAAGTCGGTGACGGTGTCGGCGCCGCTGGCCGTGCCGAAGAGGAAGGTATCGGCGCCCGTGCCGCCGGTCAGGCTGTCATTGCCATAGCCGCCGTTCAGGACATTGTTGCCGTCATTGCCGATCAGGGAGTTGGCCTTGCTGTTGCCGGTGGCGTTAATATTGGCGGTGCCCGTCAACTGCAGGGTTTCGACGAAGCTATTGGCGAGCGAGAAGGTGACGGTGCTGAAGACCGTGTCGTTGCCCTGGTCTTTCAGTTCGGTGACGACATCGCCGGCATTGTCTACCCAGTAGGTATCGTCGCCGAAGCCGCCCAGCATCACATCGGCATCGCCTTTGCCATCCAGGGTATCGTTACCGCTAAAACCTTTCAGCGTATTGGCGGCGGTATTGCCGTTCAGGATATTGTTCAGGCCGCTGCCGATGGCATTGATGGCATCGCTTCCCGTCAGGTTGAGATTTTCGATGTAGATACCAGACAAACTGAACGTGATCGAGCTGTTGACCGTGTCAGTGCCTTCGCCATTGAGCTCTACAGCCGTGTCGCCGCCGTTATCGACGGTGTAGGTGTCGTCGCCTGCTCCGCCGATCATTTCGTCGGCTCCGTCACCGCCATCCAACGTGTCATTCCCGGTTCCAGCGTCGATAGAATCGGCGCCGACGCCGCCGTTAAGGATATCGTTGCCATCATCCCCGAACACAGCGTCTTCGATGTCGCCGCCCGTAATGGTGTCATTGCCGTCGCCGCCGCGCAGATAGTTAAGCCCAGAACCGCCGTCGATGATGTCATCGCCGGCAAGTCCCAACAGAACGTCATTGCCGGCGCCGCCGGACAAGCTGTCATTACCGTCATCGCCGAACAGGTGGTCGATGTCGCCTCCACCCGTTATGGTGTCGTCACCGTTACCGCCGTAGGCATAGTTATATCCGTCGCCAGCGGAGATGGTGTCATTTCCGTCCTCGCCATGGAGTTCGTCATTGCCGCCACCGCCGGTGAGACTATCGTGGCCGGCGCCGCTGAAAAAGAAGTCGTTGCCGCTGCCGCCCGTCAAGACGTCGTCGCCGGTACCGGTCGTCAAAAATCCAACCTCGACATTTTTTACGCTTGTGCCATCGGCCAGAACGATGCCCGAACTGGTGGCGGCGTTCCCGATATCGATGGAAATGGCCGTCGTCGCTTCGGCGCGTTCGTAATGCCAGTAGTCGGTGCCCGCGCCACCGTCGATCTTGTCGACCCCTGTGCCCCCATTAAGCGTGTCGTCACCGTTGGCGCCTTTCAGCGTGTCATTCCCGGTGCCGCCGGTAAAATCATCCCCGCCGTTACCGCCGGTCAGATTGAAGGCCTCGACATCGTAGCCCACTGCCCACACGTAACTATTGCTGAAGGACTGGTACGTCCTGACGTGCAGATCATTGCCGGTAAAATAGGCCGTGATACCAACTGTATCACCATTGTAATTGGCCACCAGCGTGTCCGTACCGGCGCCGGCGTGCCAGATAAAGTCGGTCTGCACACGTGATATGGTAAGCGTATCATCGCCGGAACCCGTCGCCAGCGACGTCAGGTGCTCGATATTCTTGATCATCATGCCGGCAATGGGCGACGTACCGCCGGAAGTTGAGGCCAGAACCGTGTCATAAGAAACGTTGTTTGTCGCCGACGATAAGTCAATGGTGATGTAATCGGTACCTGCGCCACCGTCGATGGTGTCTCCCGCGCCGATATCATTGAAGGTGTCGGTCTTCGTTGTGCCGGTAAAGGTGTCGTTGCCCGGCGTGCCTGTGTAAACGGTCATGGTAGTCCCCCCAAAAGTACTGTGCCGGGCAAGGTAACCGGATATTTCAGAAAGACAATCTAAATCAGCCCGTGGCGGAGAAGGCGCCGCATTCTATTCGAGTTTGACGGGAGCCCGCCGAATAATCCGCCCTTGCCGTATGCGTAAATGGTAACTACATCAGTTGCATCTGTCCTCCCGGAGATGCCCATGTCCCTCGATACCCTGTTTTCGCCGTTCACATTGAAGTCGCTGACCCTGCCCAACCGCATCGTCATGGCGCCGATGACGCGCAACTTTTCGCCGGGCGGGATACCGAACCAGGCGGTTGTCGACTATTACGAACGGCGTGCGGCGGGCGGGGTCGGCTTGATCCTAACCGAAGGCACGGTGGTGGAACGGCCGGCGTCGAAGAACGAAGCCAATATCCCGAATTTTTACGGCGCCGCCTTGCCCGCGTGGGGCAGGGTGGTCGAGGCCGTCCACGCCAAGGGCGGCAAGATCGCGCCGCAGATCTGGCATACCGGTATTACCTTGGGGAACAATCCTGACTATCGCCCGGCGCCGATGGATTCGCCGTCGGGCCTGAGCCTGGCCGGCAAGCCGGTCGCGGCTCCGATGAGCGACGCCGATATCGCCGATACGATCGCTGCGTTCGCGCGTTCGGCCAAGGCGGCCAAGGAGTTGGGCTTCGACGCGTTGGAATTGCATGGGGCACATGGCTATCTGATCGACGAGTTCTTTTGGGCCGAGACCAACAGGCGCGACGATCAATGGGGCGGCGCGACAATTGGCGACCGCACGCGGTTCGCCGCGGCGATCATCCGCGCCTGCCGTGCCGAGGTCGGGGAGGATTTCCCCATCATCATCCGCTTGTCGCAGTGGAAGCCGGGCGCCTATGACAACAAGGTCAGCCATACACCGGCCGAGATGGAAGCGTGGTTGCGGCCTCTGGTCGATGCGGGGGCGGATATGTTGCATTGTTCGCAGCGCCGGTTCTGGGAGCCGGAGTTTCCAAATGACGACACTGCCAGCGATTTGAACTTTGCCGGTTGGGCGAAGAAACTGACGGGCGTGCCGTCAATCACGGTCGGCAGCGTCGGCTTGTCGGGGGAATTTATCGCGGCTTTCGGCGGCGAGGCTTCGCAGCCGGTGGCGATCGATGATTTGCTGCGGCGGTTGGAGCGCGGGGATTTCGATCTGGTCGCCGTCGGGCGGGCGATACTGTCGGACGCGGAATGGCCGGAAAAGGTGAGGACGGGACGGCTGCATGAAGCGGAGGGTTTTACGCGTAGCTTGTTGGGGGAATTGCACTAAAACTCTACCGCCTGCGACACTGCGGCGTCTTGCCGGATCGCCTATTTAGGCATATTGAACACAGTCTGTAAGCCTGTAGATTGCGCGTAAGATTGTTCCCGAAGCCATTCAGGGAGAGCTGGCTGTGTTCAAAATATCGTCTATCAAGGGGCGCCTGCGTGGCGGTGCGCTTATCGTGTCCGCCGTCGCGATCGGTGGCCTGAACATCGGGGCTACCGCGGCGCCCAAGCAGGTCGTCACCGGTCCGGTGTCGGTCTACTGGATGAACGCCTCGACCAGTTCGGGCTTCAGCCTGGGCGGGATGTCGGGCGGCGGCAAGCCGTCGATGTCTTCGATCATGGGTATGATGAAGGGCGGTACGTCGCATGGCCTCTATCTGGCGCTGGGATCCAATACGCCTCAGGCCGCGCCGGCCGCCGATCACTTGCCGCCGGCGGCGCTTGGCGTCGGTAACGACCTGCCGCTTTACTGGAAGCGGGTCGTCACCAGCGGAACGCATGAGCCCTATACGCCGGGTGAGCGGCAGGAGCCGCAGCAGCCCAAGGGCAAGATCCTGATCTTCTGGGGTTGTGGTGAGCACGCGCCGAAAAACCAGCCTCTGGTCATCGACCTGTCCAAGATCACCGATCCGACCGCGGCGCAGAAGATGATGAAGCAGATGGCGCCATCGATCACGCTCGATACCGTCCATCCGCCTTCGCCGGACACCTATAAGAGCTTCGGTGAGTGGCCGAACGAGAAGAACAGCAAGGGGCTGGACGGCGGGAGCTCTCTTGTCGGGGCCCATACGATAAAAGGCAATTACACGCCGCAGATCGATTTCACGCTGAATGCATCGCAGGACTTTTTGGCGCCGATCAATGTCACCGGCAATGACAAGGACGCGCAAGGTGCAGTGCCGCTGGTCTGGCAACAGATCCCGGGCGCCAAGGGCTTTGTCGCGACGGTGATCGGCGGCGGCCAGGATACAGTGGTGATGTGGACGTCGGCGGCGTCGCAAACCGGATGGATGGGCATGGCGCCCGACTATCTGACACCGGGCGATATCGACCGCTTGCTGGCGCAGAATATCCTGCTGCCCGGGACGGCGACGACCTGTACGGTTCCGGCCGAAGTCGTCAACGCCACCGGCAACGGTGGACGCGGCGGCAGCATGTTCGGCATCACGGCCTATGGCGGCGAGACCAATATGGTCTATCCGGCCCGTCCGGTCGACCCGAAGGTGGCGTGGAACATCCAGTGGGAAACCAAGATCCGTTACCGGTCTTCGACGGGCGGTATCCTGGGGCAGCCCATGCCGGGGGGGGCTTCGGGCGGATTGGGCGCCATGTTCGGCGGCGGCAATGACGACAGCGCCAGCGACAATTCCAGTTCGTCGTCGTCTTCCTCCTCGTCCGACGACGGCAAGAAGAAGAAAAAGGGCAGCATGTTCGGCAATATCCTCAAACAGGGTGTCGGCAGCTTTATTCCGTAGTCGTTACCAGACAATATGGCTGAGGAAGGCGGCATTCGTCGCAGTCATATTGGAGACGGTGATGATATTGCCGCCGCCGAGATCGATGGTCGTGTCGGCGCCAACTTGATGGATATAGGCGGCGTGTGCCGTCCCGTGAGTATAGGCGCTGACGTCGATCGTATCGCCCTGGGTTGTTGAGAAGTCGGTGATGGTGTCGGCGCCGCTCTTGCTGTCGAACACGAAGGTATCGGCCCCGCTCTTGCCGGTCAGGACGTCGTGGCCGAAGCCGCCGTTCAGCCGATTGGCGGCGCCGTTGCCGACCAGGATATTGTCTAGACTGTTGCCGGTGGCATTGGTGGCATTTGAGCCGGTCAAGGTCAGGTTCTCGACGAAGCGGCCGGCCAGGGTATAGGTCACCGAGGAATAGATGATATCGGCGCCTTGGCCGGCGGCATCGACGACAATGTCGCCGGCATTGTCGACATAGAAGGTATCGTCGCCCAGTCCGCCGGTCATGGTGTCGGCTCCATAGGAGCCGTCCAGCACATTATTGCCGGCATTGCCTGTGAGGGTGTTGGTGAGGCTGTTGCCGGTGGCGTTGATATTGTCGCTGCCAGTCAGGGTAAGGTTTTCGACGAACTGACCGCCCAGATTATAGCTGACCGTGGCATAGACTCTGTCGGTGCCGCCGCCATTGGCTTCGATGGCGGTGTCGCCGCTGTTGTCAACGTAGAAGACGTCATTGCCCAGCCCGCCGGTCATGGTATCCGCGCCCAGCCCGCCGTCGAGGATGTCGTTACCGCTGCCGCCGTTCAGTGCATTGGCGCCGGCGTTGCCGGTGAGGCTGTTGGCCTGGCCATTGCCGGTGGCGTTGATATTGGCGCCGCCGGTTAGGGTCAGGCTTTCGATCTGCTGGCCGGCCAGGCTGCAGGTGACGGAGGCATAGACGTGGTCGTTGCCTTCGCCGCTGTTTTCAATGACCACGTCGCCGGTGTTGTCGACATAGAAGGTATCGTCGCCGGGCCCGCCCTTCATGGTGTCGGCTCCGGCGCCGCCGTCCAGGGTATCGTTGCCGGCATAGCCGTTGAGCGAATTGACGCCTGTGTTGCCGGTTATGATGTTGTCCAATGCGTTGCCGGCGCCGTTGATTTTCGCGGAGCCGGTGAGGATGAGGTTTTCGAGATTGAGACCGAGGGTGTAGCTGATGGAAGAAATGACGGTATCGGTGCCGGCATCGACGGCTTCTGTCACAACATCGCCTTTGTTGTCGACGAAATAGAGGTCATCTCCCAGGCCGCCGATTAGGGTATCAGCACCGCCGCCGCCGTCGAGAATATTGGACAGATCGTCGCCGGTAATCTGGTTGCCCAAGGCGTTGCCAGAGCCCATGATGGCACCGCCCGTGAGTTCGAGATTTTGCAGATTTTCGCTGAGTTGGAAATTGGCCGAAGCCTCGACCGTGTGCATGCCGGCAGACGTCGAAGCATTGACTTGGTCGCCAGCATCGTCAACGATATAGGTCTCGATGCCCTGACCGCCGTAGATGATGTCGGCGCCAGCGCCGCCGTCGATTCGAAGCGTGTCGCCGGCATCGTCGGCCTTGACGATAAGGATGTCGTCGCCTTCGCCACCGTCGACGGATTTGTTGCCGGTTCCCAGGTAGATGATGTCGCCGGCCGCTGTGCCGACGACATTCATATTGCCGTGTCCAGCATCGGCGTAGTCGTAGTTGCCGGTAAGTGTGAAGGTCGGCAAGGTGTTGTCTGCGGTCAAACTCGAACTGAAATGCGGAAGTTCGACCGTGGCACCATGTCCATCAATAAAGCTTACGAAATCGTGAAAGACCAGGGTCTCGATGCGGTATAGTGAGCCCACAAAGCCGACCGCTCCAAGCCAATATAATTTTGTTTCACCGTTCACAAAATTGCTGTCGTAGGTAAAACTGCCCTTGGTAAAAGGCAGAACGAGCCTGTCACTGCCAGCTCCGCCGTCAAATATCCTTTTACCGTTCGCAGAAACCACGTCCAATGCGTTCAAATAAATGCTGTCATCACTGATCGTTCCAAGCACGTAGTCGTCATCTCTGTAGCCGTGCATCGATGACCCAAAGACGCTTGGATAGCGGGCGTCAAAATTGTCTCTGTCCTGATTTGAATCGTATCCTATGGGCGACCCCACCGAAATGTGAAGGTCAGCTCCGGTGTACACAGTATTGTCACGGAGTGCTGCTGCGAGGCCGGTACTGTAAAACGGACTATGTATGTCCTGTGCAAATGTAAGCAGTTTAATTACGTTCTCAACGTATAGATTGCTACCGTGCTCCGCAAGTGAGAAATAATACAATATATTATTGGATAAGGACACGTCGCTGTTTATATATACATCGCTGCCTTCTCTCGGTTTGGGCTGAACTGTATCGAACACAAATGCGATCGCTGCTCCCAAGACTGGATCGGCTAAGTTAAATGCCTCCTTTATTGCAAGCTTTTCCGCCCAAGGCAGCGAAATGAGATCGCCGAGCATGGGAACGGGATCATTCGTATCTATAAAGTTCACAACGCTGGCAGGATTGGCCGCGGCTTCCGACCCGGGCGAGCCGTCCGTAAAGGCCATGAACGTGTGTCCGGATTCGTTGTCCCATGCAAAAATGTCGTGCCCGAAATACTCCACCATTGCGGCACCGAGGCTATGTCCGGAAACGAGGACTTGCGTGATGTCCGGATTATTATTCAGGTATGTAAGGACCGCATCGATCAGGGGTTTGCATTTGGCGTAATGGGTCTGGAAGTCAACGTAATCCAGGATATCCGCGTATTGATCGGTCCCTCTAAAGGTGATGGACAAGGTCATTTGACCGTCAACCATGCCGGACAAAACCAAGGCGTTTGCTTCGGGTTGATCGCCACCCATGGCCGAGGTCAGGTTCCAGAAGGCGTTATTTCCGAGCGCCTGGTAGAAGCCATCTGAAAAGGAGTAGCTGAGTGGGCCAGAATTGCCACCACCCGAAGAGCTTATGCCAAGTTGGTCGGCTGATACGGTATGCCAATTCCTCTCTTGCGCATACTGAGCTACGGGATAACTCCCCAAGCCTTCGGCACCATGATCAAGGGGTTTGGGGCGGCCGTAAACTTCGTCTGCCAATCGTAGCATCTCGACAGCTACACTGTCGTAGCTAAGCATGACATTTGAGAAAAGATCATCCGCCGGCGAAACGACCTTTTGATAAATGCCTCCGCCAGATCCGTCCTGGCCGACGCTACTCATAGTGATGACGAACCCGCCGTTGCTCAATGCGGTAACGAAATGAGTGGTTTGCTCGCCAGTGGCCTTGCTGTCAAATCGAATAGCGGAGCCGGACTTTGCACCGGACGCGTCGAAGCGTTGAGCGTATACTTCCGAATAAGAGCTGTCGCCGATATAATCGGTCCAGGAAATGACGAATCCGCCGTCACTTAACGCTGTAACCGAGCTGTCCGAGAGATAATGATCAGTAGCACTATTAACGGTCGCTTCAGAACCAACCTTGTTTCCGGCGGCATCAAAGCGCTGCGCACGGATATCGTAAATATCGTAGCCGAGTGTACGAGGTTGAATTAAGCTTTTCCAAGTAATTACAAACCCACCGTCATTTAAAGTTGTCGCCGAACTACCATATTGATCATAGGCCGCATAGCTATTTACCATAATCTCTGATCCGATCTTGCCACCGGAACTATCAAAAATCTGCATATAGACGTCAAGGTTGTCGATAACTTGTCCGCCAGCCCAAGTTATCAGATATCCGCCGTTATTCAGGTAGGTCGCGGATTTAAATTCTGGTCCTATACCACCATTTTCGCCAACGATCCCTTCAGTGCCGACCTTTTGGGCATTGTCATCAAATTTTTGGAGGTGGATGTAAGCACTCGTATAGTCCTCATCGTAGGCCAGCCAAGCAACAACAAAACCGCCATCACTTAAGGGCGTGACCAGGCTTTGGGAGCGTTCACTATCGGCACTGTAGTCGATCTCAGTTTCGGAGCCAATCTGATGCCCAGAGGCGTCGAACCTTTTAAGGAAAATCCCCCAAGAGTTATCTAGTCCACCGCGATCCCAAACCACCACGTAGCCGCCGTCAGGCAAACTTGTGACGGAACTGGCGTGTTGAACGCTGTCCACACTGCCAGAAACCAGGATTTCTAAACCCGATTTATTGCCTGAAACATCAAAGGCCTGCTTATAGATGCGCCACTCTGATGTTCCATCCCACGCTCGGTCTGTCCATGTGACCACAGTGCTTCCATCCCTCAGGGCGGTTATGGAACTCTGGAGCTGATCGTCACTGGTATGGCTGTTGACGCGGACCTCCGTTCCGACCTTCATACCCATCTGATCGAAACGCTGCAGATACACGCCATAGCCTGAACCATCTTCGCCATAGCTCTTCCATGTGACAACATATCCGCCGTCGCTCAGAGCGATAACGGCCTCTTCCGATTGATCACCGGTTGTATACGTGTTGACGCGTGTTTCGGGGCTGACGGAGTAAAAAGTCATGACCGGCTCATAGGGCTAGAGGAAACCGCCGTCTGTGTGATCCCGTGCAAACGGACAATCATTATAGGCTGAAATGCCATAACTGCGTTACTTGCGCAATTTTCTTAACCGGATCATTTAGCAAGAGCAATCCCTATATCGCGGCTCAGCATGACCTTGCCATCGTGGGTGACGCTGTAGGCGCCGCGGTACCTTCCCGAGGGCCAGGCGGAGGCGGTCAGTTTCTTGCCGACGAACATCTGGTATTGCGCCTTGTCGCGGTCGAGGGCAGGGACGCTTGATCGCGCCATTTCGCTGCCGTCGGGGCCATAGAGGACTAGGGTCTGGACATCGCCCTGCCCCAGGCCGATGGCGCGGACATAGACAACCAGGGCCGGGCTGGAGCGCGTGGGCGTGGCCAAACCGCCGCGTTCGATATCGTCGGCGGCGATGGCCTGCTGGGCAAAGCCGGCGTTCAAGATCTGGCGGTCGTGATACAGCATCTGATCGGCCGTGCCGGGCGCCCACAGGGACGCCGCCTTGCCGCATGAGGTTTGGCCGTAGGCGAACGGATCGACGGACTGGCGGTTGTGGCGAACCGACAGGTGCAGGTGGGGGAATTGTGCATCGCCGGACTGCCCGACCAGGCCAAGCTGGGTGCCGGCGGTGACCGTCTGGCCCTTTTTGACGACGACGGAACCCTGGCGCAGGTGGCAATATTGCGTGTCCCAGCCATTGGCGTGTTGAATCAAGACGCCGTTGCCGCAGGCCTTGTCCATATTGACCTTGGCCTGGGCGAACTCGCCGACGGCCCAGTCGGGTTCGCCGTCGCGGAAATTGACGACGACGCCGTCGGCCGCGGCCAGGACCGCGACGCCGCGCGCTTCAGCCGCCTTGTCGAGCAGGCGGATATCCGTGCCGTCATGTTTGTCGTAGACATTGTGGCCGCACATATAATCCTTGGCGCCCGGGCCGGGATCGTGGTCGGCATATTGCTGAATGAAACAGGTCGTGCCGATATCGCAGGCGATCGGTTTGGCCAGGACCGGGACCGACGACGGCGCGGTCGAGGCGTGCAGGGCCGGGGTCAGCAGAGCGAGGGCCAGGAGAGCGGGAACGATCATCGTGGCGCGCATGGTGTCCACCTAACGGTTGCGGTCGAAAATCTTCAGGCTGAAATCATAATCGTCGCCTTCGCCGCGGGCGAAGTCTTCCTGGGATTGTAGCGTCCATTGGGTCAAATCGATGGCAGGGAAATGGGTATCGCCTTCGATCTCGGCATGGACGACCGTGAGATAGAGCCGGTCGGCCTTGGGCAGGAGTTGCGCGAAGACATTGGCGCCGCCGATGACGCAGATCTCTTCGGCATCCTCTTCGACGGCGTGTTCGCGGGCGATTTCCAGGGCTTCGAACAGGGTCGAGCAGATGACACCGCCCGGAGCTTCGAACTTGAGGTCGCGGCTAAGCACCAGGTTGAGGCGGCCGGGCAGGGGCTTTTTCGGCAGCGAATCCCAGGTGTTCGAACCCATGATGATGGGCTTGGCCGTGGTAATTTCTTTGAACTTTTTCAGGTCCGAGCGCAGGTGCCACGGCAGGCCGCCGTCCTTGCCGATGACGCCGTTTTCGCTCATGGCGACGACCATCGCCAGGCGGATTTTCTTGATCATACGGCGACCTTCGCTTTCAAGGCGCCGTGCGACTCGTAGTTTTCGATGGTGAGGTCGGCATAGTCGAAGCCGAACAGGTCGGTCTTGGGCGCCAGGGTCAGGGTCGGGAAGGCAAAAGGCGTACGCGTCAGCTGCGTCGCCGCCTGTTCCAGGTGGTTGCTGTAGAGGTGGACGTCGCCGAAGCTGTGGACGAAGTCGCCCACCTGCAGGCCTGTCGCTTGGGCCACCATATGGGTGAGCAGGGCATAGGAGGCGATGTTAAACGGCACGCCCAGGAAGATGTCGGCCGAGCGTTGGTAAAGCTGGCACGACAGTTTTCCGTCCGCGACGAAGAACTGGAACAGACAGTGGCACGGCGGCAGGGCCATGTCCTCGACCTCGGCCGGGTTCCACGCCGAGATGACATGGCGGCGGGAATAGGGATTGACCTTCAGGTTTTCGACCAGTTGGGACATTTGGTCGATGGTGCGGCCGTCGGGCGCCGCCCAGCTGCGCCACTGCTTGCCGTAGACCGGGCCGAGATCGCCCTTATCGTCGGCCCATTCGTCCCAGATGGTGACGCCGTGGTCGTGGAGATATTTGACATTGGTGTCGCCGCGCAGAAACCACAGGAGCTCGACGGCGATCGACTTGAAATGGACCTTTTTCGTCGTCAGCAGCGGGAAGCCCTTGGACAGGTCGAAGCGGATCTGGCGGCCGAACAGGCCGAGCGTCCCGGTCCCCGTGCGGTCTTCGCGGCGCACGCCATTGTCCATGATGTCGCGCACCAGGTTGAGATACTGATATTCGGGATGATCAAACGCGTTCATGATTTTGGGTGTGTGCTTTATACAGATAACGATTCTGAAGCGAGTATAGCGAAAGCCCGGCGCCATGTCCCTGCCTGTTTACCACGACCGCGATTGTGATTTTGGCCTGATCCGGGCGGCCAAGGTGCTGGTCATCGGTTACGGCAGCCAGGGCCGCACTCAGGCGCTGAACGCGCGCGATTCCGGGGTGAGCCAGATCAAGGTGGCCTTGAAGCCGGGTTCGGCGACGCGGGCCAAGGCCGAGGCCGACGGGTTCGAGGTGGTCGGCGTGGCGGAGGGTGTGGCTTGGGCCGATGTGATCGTGGTGTTGACGTCGGACGAGGCGCACCAGGGTTTGTTCCGCGATGAGGTGGGGCCTAACCTGCGCGCCGGCCAGGCCCTGGTGTTCGCGCACGGTCTGTCGGTCAATTTCGGTTTGGTGACGCCGCCCCGCGATGTCGATGTCCTGCTGGTTTCGCCCAAGGGGATCGGTCCGCGCATCCGCGATATCTATGTGGCGGGTGAGGGGGTGTTCTGCCTGTTTGCCGTCCATCAGGATGCCACCGGCAGTGCCAAGGCCCTGGGCCTGTCTTTTGCCGCTGCGCTGGGGTGCGGTCGCAAGGGGATATTGGAAACCACCATGAAGGCCGAGTGCGAAAGCGACCTGTTCGGCGAGCAGGTGGTGCTGTGCGGCGGGACGCGGGAGTTGGTGAGCCATGGCTTCCAAACCCTGGTCGATGCCGGCTATCCGCCGGAAGTCGCCTGGTTCGAGACCTGTTATGAGCTGAAACTGGTGGTCGATCTGCTGTGGGAACTGGGCATGTCGGGCGGGTTCGAGAAGATCTCCAATACGGCCGAATATGGCGCCTATCTGACCGGTCCGCGGGTGATCAATGCGACCAGTACGGCGGCCATGCAGGACGTGCTGAAAGACGTGCAAAGCGGCGCGTTCGTGTGGCGTTTGATGAAGGATTACGATGCCGGCAGTCCTGACCTGCTGGCCCGACGAGCGGCGCTGAAGGACAATTTACTGGATCGGACCAAGGCCTATCTTGACGGCGTGGCCAAGGGCGCATGAGCGAGAAACGCGGCGATATCCAGGGCCTGCGCGGGATCGCCGTCCTGGCGGTCGTTGTCTATCATGCCTCGCATGGGCTGCTGCCGGGCGGGTTTGCCGGGGTCGATATCTTCTTCGTTATTTCGGGCTATCTGATTACGCAAATCCTGCTGAAAGGTATGGACGGCGGCGGATTTTCGCTGCGTGAGTTCTACCGGCGCCGGGTAAGGCGGCTATTTCCGGCGCTCTATGTCGTGTTGGCGGTATCGTTGGTGCTCGGCCTGGCTATCCTGCCGCCGAAGCTGCTGAAGGAAGAGGTTTACAGCCAGTTTTTCACGACGCTGTTCCTGTCCAATTTCGCCTTTGCCCGTTTGGCGGATTATTTCGATACGGCGGCGGGGTTGAAGCCCTTGCTGCATACCTGGTCGCTGGGGGTCGAAGAGCAGTTCTACGTTTTATATCCAATGGTTTTGCTGGCGATCCATCGTTTTGCCCGGCGTTGGTTGTGGGTCATTCTGAGTGTGCTGGCGGCCGGGTCGCTGATCTTCACTGAAGTTGGCATGCGCGTGCGTCCGGAGGCGTCGTTTTATCTTCCGACGTCGCGGGCATTTGAGCTGCTGGTTGGGGCGTTGTGTTTAGCGGTGCCGGCCTTGCCGGAGATGGTGAAGCGTGGCGTGTCGCTGGCCGGGCTGGCCCTGATCGTCGTGAGCCTGGTATTTATCCATGACGGTATCGCCTGGCCCGGTGTGATGACTCTGTTGCCAGTTGTCGGCACGGCCTGTCTGCTGGTCAGTTCAGGCGCCTGGGGTAACCGCATCGTTGCCGCCCCGCCGCTCGTTTTTACGGGCGACCTGTCCTATTCACTCTATCTCTGGCACTGGCCGCTGCTGGTCTATGGGCGCATGGTTTTCGGCGACGCCGCCACCGTGCCGGTTCTGGGGCTTGCCTTCGGATTGGCGTGGCTGTCGCGGCGGTTTGTGGAGGTGCCGTCCTTGCAGGCCACGCGGCGGGTTTGGTTGTGGGCGGGCGTGGTCATGGTGGTGTCGATCGTCTCGGCGTTGCTGATCTTCGGCGCCAATGGTTTGCCGCAGCGTTTTAACGAAGAGCAGCGCGCTGCTTTTTCCGCCAGCGACGATTTCAACCATGATCGCAACCATTGCCACTTGGCCAAGAATGACCGCATCGCCTATGGCGAGACCTGCGTCTATGGCGATAAGGCGGCGCCCGTCATCGCCATATGGGGCGACAGTGAAGGCGCGGAGCTGGCTCCGGTGCTTGGGCAAGACCTGGCGGCGAAAGGGGTGGGGGTCCGTCAGCTCACCGCCTCAGCCTGTCCGCCGTCTTTGGGTTACAGTATTGCTTATAATCCGACCTGTCAGGCGCATAACGAGGATATGCTTGCCCATCTAAGGGCCGATCCCTCCATTAAAATTATCTACTTAACCGCCAATTATCAACGCTATGCCGACGTCGATCCACACGCCATGTTGTCTGGAATGGAGGCTAGTGCGCTGAAGCTTCAGGAAGCTGGCAAGTTCGTGACTGTCATCTACCCGCTGCCAATCTATCATTTTGATCCGCCGTCACAGGTGGGCATGGCGATGCGGTTGGGTCGCGATCCTCGCGCCGTGGGCATGCCGAAGGCGCAATATCTGAGAGAAAACGCCGCGATATTGGCGGAACTCGACGCGTTCGCTAAAGCGCACGATATAGGAAGTTTCAAGCCGTCCGACGTCCTGTGCGACGCAAACTTCTGCCATGTTTACGAGGCTGAGCAAGGCGTGCTGTATTTTAACGGACAGCATCTGAGTATGTCGGGCGCTCGACGGATCGTCCAATATATGGGCGTGGATTGACGTCCCTCAATTCACCCACTCTGCGACGCTTATCAGTGCGAATAAAACCAATCCGGATTCAGTCCGCTGTCTTCTTGATTCTTGAGTGGCGGAAAGGGGATGATGGCATTGGTTCGATGCGGCGCCATGACCTTTTCGGCATAGCGGTCGGCAAAGGCTTCGCGCTCGCTTTGGGGGCGGGCGAAATAGAGCGCTCGCAGGTCATCATAGTCGCCCTCGGCCTGGTCGACCTTGGTCAGGTAGTCGACATTGTGGCCGATCTCGTGCGGTACGGTGCGGAACAGCTGGGTGTTGCGAATAGCCTCGGGCGGGCAGGTGACGTCGATATGGCGTTTGGTTGTTTCTATGCGGTGGCCGTCGCGGCGTAGAGCGTCCAGTTCGCGAGCGAAATTTGGACCTATCGAGGTGTCGAGGCGATAATGGTAGTCCAGAGGCTGGGCTTCGATCACCACTGTGGTGCCGCTATGATCGCCATAATCGGCCCAGTAGGCCATCCTGCCCCATACCGGGCTGAAGATGCCCTCCTTGCGTTTGGGCTGACGGAAGACGACGATCTTGATGTCACGGCGATCGGCTTCGGGAATGAGTTTCAGCACCTCGATGAGGTCGGTCAACGAGACATAGTATTTGAAATCCGCAAAGACGGGCTCCACAAGGACGACAAAGCTGTGCTGAGCGATCGAAAGCTTGAGCTCGACGGGTTTGACCAAGCTTTCGTAGAAACGCTTCATGCCGCCGTCGCGTGTCGGGATGGCGAAGGCGTTGCGGCTTTTGAAGCCTTGCGACGCCGTGCCGATCTTGCGACTACGGCGCGCCGGATTGCGCCCGGGAGAACTTACCACCCCAGCACCGCCTCACCGCGCAGGATCGACTCGACCTCAGGGGTGTGTTTGCGTTCGCCCTCGTCGTGCAGCACCAAGCCCGGCAACAGGCGCAGGGGCGCCTTGCCCAAGCGTTGGGCGCGGACGATGACCCGCTTGGCGTCCTTGTCGGCGAAGGGCAGGATAGGGCGGACCACAAACGAGCCGGCCTTGGCCGCGAGGCCTGTCAACAGGTCGCCCAGCCGGTCGGCGCGGTGGATAAAGACGATATCGCCGCCGTCCCTCACTGCCGCCAGGGCAAAGTCCAGCCAGGCGCCCAGACCGTCGTCGGCGATCCAGGCCGGCCGCTTGGCTTCGTGCGGCGCTCGCAGCAAGCCAGGATCGTCGAAATAGGGCGGATTGCTGAAGACCAGGTCGAAGCGTTCCAGGCCAAAGCTCTTGAAGCCCCGGCCGATATCGCCTGGGATGATGGTGGCCCGGCCGTCATTCAAGATCACATTTTCGCGCGCCAGGGCGGCATAGTCCGCCTCGCGCTCGATGCCGCTCAGGTCCAGGTTCGGGCAGCGCGCTTGTAGAGACAACAGGGCTCCGCCGGCGCCGCAACCCAGTTCCAGCGCCCTTCCACGCGGTGATAACCCCGCGCAGGCCGCCGCCAGCAGGGCGCCGTCCATGCCAATCCGGTAGCCTTTCACGGGCTGCATCACTTTGACGCGCCCCCCCAACAGGTGCGAAAAGGTCGCAGATGTGTCAGAATGTGTTACGGTTTGGTCTGTGGCGTTCGTCATAAAGCCTGAATTTAGCGTGATCTTACGAAATGCCCACGGCAAAACGCAGCCGGTTTTATCGCATAATCGGCGCGCGAGGCATAGACTAAGACGCAAAGGCGGTTTATGGCCTAAACGGCAGGGTGTTAGGAGTTAACGCGTTTGGATTCGGCCAATATCGATACAGTGCGGACGCACGCGGAAGCCGCGCAGGCGGCGCCGAAGCCCGACGTCAAGGCTTTGGTCGCTTTGACCGACGCCGACATGGCGAAGGTCAATGCGTTGATCACCGCGCGCATGCAATCCGAAGTCGCCGTCATCCCCGCCCTGGCCGATCACCTGATCGCCGCCGGGGGTAAGCGCCTGCGCCCGTTGCTGTGCGTCGCCGCCGCGCGTTTGTGCGGTACCCATAACGACAATCATCATCGCCTGTCGGCCGCGGTCGAATTCATCCATACCGCCACGCTTTTGCACGACGATGTCGTCGACTCGTCGCAACTGCGCCGCGGCAAGGTCGCTGCCCACCTGATCTGGGGCGCGCCGTCTTCGGTCCTGGTCGGCGACTTCCTGTTCGCCCGGGCGTTCGAACTGATGGTCGAAACCGGATCTTTGCGTGCCCTCGATATCCTGTCCAAGGCCTCGGCCATCATCACCCAGGGCGAAGTCCTGCAATTGATGAAAGCCTTCGATCTCGACCTCAGCCAGGCCGACTATATCGAAATCATCTCATCCAAGACCGCCGCGCTTTTTTCGGCTGCCTCCGAAAGCGGCGCGGTCGCCGCCAACGCCCCGGAAGACCGCATCACGGCGCTTTACAGCTATGGCCTCAATCTCGGCCTCGCCTTCCAGATCCAGGACGACGTCCTCGATTATCAGGGCTCGGCGGCCGACCTGGGCAAGAATGCCGGCGACGACTTCGCCGAGGGCAAGTCGACCTTGCCGCTGATCCTGGCCATGCGCGCCACCAAGGGCAAGGAAGACGCCTTTTGGGCCCGCACGATCGGCAAGCGCGAACAGGTCGCCGGCGATTTCCAGCACGCCCAGGCCCTGATGCACAGCAGCGGCGCCCTGGATGCCGCCCGCGCCACCGCCCGTGGCTATGCCGACAAGGCGCGCGCGGCGCTCAGTCTGTTCGAGCCCGGCCCGTGGCGGGCGGCGCTCGAAGCCCTGGCCGTTTACAGCGTCGAACGACAGACCTGACGTCTTGGCCGTGCCTGCCCCCCGCGACATGCCAGACCTTGGGGCCGAGCCCCGGTTTTATGAACTGGATATCCTGCGCGGCGTGGCGGCGCTTATGGTCGTCGTCTTCCATTACAAGCACTTCCTGCTGATCAGTGACGGTAGCGGCTTCGACGTCGCCCACCTGCCGTTCGCCACGCTTCTGGCGCCGCTCTACGTCTATGGTCAGTTCTTCGTCGAGCTGTTCTTTTCGATCTCGGGCTATGTCTTTTTCTGGCTCTACGCCACCGCCATTGCCGATCGCCACACGACGGCCAGAACCTTTTTCATCGCCCGTTTCGCCAGGCTTTACCCGCTCTATTTCGCCACCTTGATCTTCGTCGCGGCGGGGCAGGGGCTGCTCCTTCTGCTCTATGGCCACACCTTCATCTATCACAGCAATACGCCGGGCTATTTCGTCCTCAACCTGTTTATGGTCCACGAATGGCTGCCTTATGCCGCCATGAGTTTTAACGGTCCCTCCTGGTCGATTTCGGTCGAGGTTTTCCTCTACCTGCTGTTTTTCCTGTTGTGCCTGATGCGCCTGAACCGGCCGCTGATCCTGGTGGCGGTGATCGGTCTGGGCATCCTGTTCAAGCTCGTCTTCGCGGCCGAAGCCAGCGATTTCGGCCGCGGCGTCCCAAGCTTCTTTCTCGGCGGTTTGGTGTTTCACGCGGTCAAAACCTTGCGCGGCGCCCGGTGGGGCGTCTGGCGCCGGCGGATCGAAATGGCTTTGGCCTGGTTGCTGCCGCCACTGTGGCTCCTGACCTATGCCGGCGGGGCCGGATGGTTGGTGACCGCGCCCGTGCCGCTCAATTTCGTCTTCAGCACCGACGGCTTCGTCTATGTCGTCCTGCCGCTCAGCCTGCTGTTCTTAGGATTGCGTCAGGGGACATGGCGCGCGCGATTCCTGCAGGATGCCGCCCTGCACAGGATCGCCTGGATCGGCGACACGAGCTATTCGCTCTATCTCCTGCACTTTCCACTGCAACTGGCCGTCATGCTGGTCATGGCGCGTTTTTCCGACGCTGTGCGCCTGGCGGTGTTCAGCTCACCGCTGTTCTTCATCGCCTTTTTCGCGGTCGCTATCGGCCTGGCCTGGCTGAGCTTCACCTTTTTCGAAATGCCGGTGCGGCGTTATCTCAAACTGGCCATGACGAGGCGTCTGGCGCCGGCCGCAGCGATACATTAGAACGATAACCGACTCTCTTCATAAGGATTCCCGCCATGGCCGACGCCCCCCTCAGCCCTCCCGGCGCCTTTGTCGGCCAGGCCACCGCGCCCGAAATCCTGCTCTATAACCGCGCCAACCGCCACGGCATCATCGCCGGCGCCACGGGGACCGGCAAGACGGTGACGCTGCAGATCCTGGCCCAGGCCTTTTCCGACGTCGGCGTGCCGGTCTTCGCCGCCGATATCAAGGGCGACCTGTCGGGTATTTCGCAAGCGGGGACGCCGAACGACAAGCTTTTGGAACGCGCCAAGGCGATGAACCTGGAACTGACGCCGGCCGCCGCGCCGGTGGTGTTCTGGGACCTCTATGGTCAAAAAGGCCACCCGATCCGCGCCACGATTTCCGAGATGGGGCCGTTGCTCCTGTCGCGCCTTCTGGAGCTCAACGACGTCCAGGAAGGCGTTTTGAACATCGCCTTCGCCGTGGCCGACAAGGAAGGCCTGCTGTTGTTGGATTTGCCCGATCTGCGCGCCATGCTGAACTATGTTTCCGACCACGCGAAAGAGATCGGCCAGACCTACGGTCAGGTGTCGCCGACGACGGTTGCCACCATTTTGCGCAATCTTTTGACCCTGGAAAACCAGGGCGCCGCCAACTTCTTCGGCGAGCCGGCCTTGCGCCTCGAAGATTTGATGCGCACCAATATTTCCGGCAAGGGCTATGTCAATGTCCTGGCATCGGACCGGCTGATGCAGAACCCGAAGCTCTATTCGACCTTCCTGCTGTGGCTGATGTCGGAGCTGTTCGAGCAGCTGCCGGAGGTTGGCGATCCCGACAAGCCCAAGCTCGTCTTCTTCTTCGACGAGGCGCATCTGTTGTTCAACGAGGCGTCGAAGGCTTTGGAGGAAAAGATCGAGCAGGTCGTGCGCCTGATCCGTTCCAAGGGCGTCGGCATCTATTTCATCACGCAGAACCCGGCCGATGTGCCGGATACGGTGTTGGGTCAGCTGGGCAATCGCGTGCAACATGCTTTGCGCGCCTATACGCCGTCGGAGCAGAAGGGCTTGCGCGCCGCCGCCGACAGTTTTCGCGCCAATCCGGCCTTCAATACATTGGACGTCCTGCAACAATTGGGCACAGGCGAGGCGCTGGTGTCGTTGCTTGATCCCAAGGGCATACCGAATATCGCCGACCGCACCATGATCCGGCCGCCCAATTCGCGCTTGGGGCCGGCGACCGATGCCGAACGCGCCGCCGTTATCGCCAACTCGCCGGTCGCCGGGGTTTACGACACGTTGAAGGACCGCGAGTCGGCCTATGAGATACTCGCTGGACGCACGGCGGCGGCCCAGGCGGCTGCACCTCCGCCGCCGCCGTCGGCCGCAGAAAAGCAGGCGGCTCAGGCAGCGGTTCAGGCCGCCAAGGCCGAGGAACGCGCCAAGCTGGAAGCCCAGAAGCAGCATGATCGCCAGACCCAGCAGACAGTCAAGGCGGTGACCTCGGTCGCCGTGCCGATCCTGCGCTCGATCGGTATTGCGGTGATGGGGTCGCTGGTTCGCGGCATGATGGGCAATACGCGGCGCCGGCGGTAGGGTAAAAAAGAACGCCTCGTGTTTGTGGCTGAGGTCACAAGGGTTTTATCCACAGATAAGCCAGATAAGCCAGATGAGTGGAACGCTACCGCGTTCCTGTGGTTATTATCCTCGACGCGAAGCGTCCGTTCTTATGCATCGACGACGCTTCGCGTCAGAAGAGATACAGGCCGCACCACAGCGGGAACGCGGTAGCGTTCCACTCATCTGGCTTATCTGTGGATATGACCTGACAAAGTTCGGTTCCGGACGCAGGCGGTCCGTCAAAGGTCCATCATGTCCACGGTTTTCCAGCCGAGATGCTGGCCTGAGTCGACGCAGATCATCTGACCGGTGACGCTCGGCGCCTTGAGCAGATAGATGACCGCGGCGGCAACCTCTTCGGGCGAGGTCGGCTTTTGCAACAAAGTCGAGCGGGCTTCGCGGGCGAAATCGGCCTCGCTCTGATGAACGGATTTCAGCGTCGGGCCCGGTCCCACGGCGTTGACGCGAATCTTCGGCGCCAAAGCCTGGGCCAGGGTGCGCGTCGCGTGCCACAGGCCGGCCTTGGATAGGCCATAGCTGAAAAACGGCGGGGAGGGCTTTAGGACGCGCTGATCGATCATATTGATGATCGAGGCGCCTTCGGGGAGATCGTCCTGGGCGGCAAAGGCCTGGCTGAGCAAAACAGGCGCCAGCAGGTTGGTGTCCATATGGGTTTGCCAGCTTTCGACCGTCAGATTGCGGGCGCGATCGTCGGCGAAGACCGAGGCATTGTTGACCAGAACGCATAAGGGACCGAGCGCGGCGCGGGCGGCGGTCACCAGTTCGGCGACGGTGGCCACCTGGCTGAGGTCGGCCTGCAAGGCCTGGGCCTTGACGCCCATGGTTTGTAATTCGGCCACCAGTTCAAGCGCGTCGTCGCGCGACTGGCCGTAATGGACGCCGATATCGTAGCCTTCGCGCGCCAGGGCGAAGGCGATGGCGCGACCGATGCGCTTGGCGGCGCCGGTAACTAAGGCTGTCTTAGTCAATGCGGCCAAAATCGATGATGTTCAGAACACCCATGAACACGACAAAGGCAGCAAGAATGGCAACGGCGATCATGACAACACTCCAACAGGATATAAACCAAGCCGCATATCTGAAATCATCGCGGCTTGGCAAGGGCGACCGCCCGCCCGAGCTTATGCGAGGAGCCATGCGGCGACTGAGCTCAACAAATGCTATACCATCGGTCATGCCAATGACCGATGGTATAGCTTCCTGTTAAACGTCTTGGGCCTTCGAAACAAGACGGAAAATAGGACGCTTTATCGCCTTGCGAAATGGTCGCAAAACGGCCACCTATTGCACATGCGAGATTGGAAACGAGTCGTCGAACCCTACAGCCGGCCCTTCTTCTTTGCCTATTCGCGCATGACGCGGGGCAAGACGCTGGGCGTGCGCGGTTTGGTGCTGGACAAGACCGGCCGTGTTCTGTTGATCGAGCACACCTATCTCGACGGCTGGTGGCTGCCGGGCGGGGGCGTCGATCCGGGTGAGACCTGTCAGGATGCGGTGGCGCGGGAACTGCGCGAAGAGGCCGGCATTAATCCGGTGGGGGCGCCGCAATTGTTGTCGGTGCACAGCAATGAACGCTTTTTTCGCGGCGACCATGTGCTGATCTATCGCGTCGACGACTGGGAACCGGTTCCCATGACGTCGCATAACGAGATCAAGAATGTCGGCTTTTTCGCGGTTGACCAACTGCCGGAAAATATGAACGGCGGCAGTTTACGCCGCATCCAGGAGGCGCTGCTCGGCCATCCGGTCGATCCGAACTGGTGACTACTCGGCCGGGGTCAGGATCGCGTCGGGCTTGGCGGCCGGGCGATTGATAAAGTTACGGAACCAGCGGCGCGATGGCTTTTCGTAGGTATAGTGGCAGAGCGCCGCGAGGGCGATCGAAACCGTGATCGACACCACGACCCAGGCCCCGCGATGGTGCAGCACGTCGACGCCCCAGGCCGGCAGAGTCTTGAAGATGATCTTCTGCACCAGGTCGTGGATCAGGTAGAGGGCGTAGGAAACCACGCCCAGCCAGTAGACCCATTTCATGCCGAGCAGGCGCGCCAGCGGTCCCTGATCGTGGCTGAGCGCCATGATCAGTACAGCGAAGACGCCGACCAGGGCGAGATCGGACTTTTGCAGGCAGAGCAGGCCGATGGCGAGGACCATCAGGACAACGGCGGCGCGGGCGGGAACCAGGTCGCGGAAGCGATAGGCGACGAGGCCGATATAGAAGGAGGCCAGGCAACGCAGGCTGGTGCCCAGGGCATAGGAACTGACCACATCGAGCGGACCGTGGCGGCGCAGCAGCGCCGTCTTGGCGATCCATTCCGGACCGAAGGCGATAGCGGCCAGGACGGCGAAACTGACAGCCAGGCCCAGCAGGCTCCAGCGTCGCGCCCCACGCAACGCCACCCAGGCGCCGGCCGGGAACAGCAGATAGGCCAGCCATTCGGTACTGATCGACCACGACGGCGGCACGATCGAATTGGAGAAGCCCCAGACATGGGTCAGGGTGAAGTTGAACAGCAGGGCGCGCGGCAGGTCTTCGAAACGGTAGGTGTCGCTCAATACGGTGGCGATCAGCAGGGCGGTGATCACCGTCATCAGGGCGAACAAAGGATAGATGCGCGCCAGCCGCAACAGCAGGAAATGCTTGAACTTGTGGATGCAGAAGCCGTTCTCGAACAGGCTGGCATAGGTCATGGCCATGACGAAGCCGCTCAGGATAAAGAACAGGTCGACGGCCAGGTAACCATGGCGGATGAACGGCAGGATATCGACCGGAAAACGATAGAAGCCGTTGGCGTGGAACAGCACGACATAGATGGCCGCGATACCGCGCAAGCCGGTCAGGGCGCGGATTTCGCCGTTCGCTTTCGGCGCGGACAGGGTGGTCGTCGAATCCGTCATCAGTCTCTATGAATCGTCTATGATCAGGCCTTCCTTACTGCATTGCGGCAAAAACACCAAATCACAATCACAGACCCGTGAAGTCGTTTTGTAACAGACTACACAAACTCTTACTGACAGGGTCTGGCGAGACCATTTGTATCGCTGCCGCCCTGGCGTATAGAGTTTGATTCGTGTCCGAAGTTCCCGATCCGCAAATTGCCCCTGAATTGGGGCCTGAAATCGTCCTGGAATCGCCTGCCGAAAAACTGATCGGCCAGGCGTTGATCAAGCACGAAGCGTCGTTGGCGCCGGACAAGCCGGGTGTCTACCGCATGCTGGGCGCCGACGGCGAAGTCCTCTATGTCGGCAAGGCGAAATCGCTGAAGAAGCGTGTCCTGCAATATGCGCAAGGCCGTTTCCACACTCAGCGCATTGGCCGGATGGTTCTCCTGACCCATGAAATGGTCCTGCTGCGCACCGATACCGAAGGCGAGGCCTTGCTGCTGGAAGCGCGGCTGATCAAGGCGTTGAAGCCGCGCTACAATGTCCTGCTGCGCGACGACAAGATGTTCGCCGAGATCCTGGTGCGCAAGGATCACGAAGCGCCGCAGATCACCAAGCACCGCGGCGCCCATTCGATTCCCGGCGACTATTACGGCCCGTTCGCCTCGACCGGCGCCGTCAATTTTACGCTCGACACCCTGCAGAAGGCCTTCCTGCTCAGGACCTGCACCGACAGCGTCTACGCTTCGCGCACGCGGCCCTGCATGTTGCACCAGATCAAGCGCTGTTCGGCGCCGTGCACCGGGGTGATCAGCCTTGACGACTATGCCGATCTCGCCAAGCAGGCCCACGACTTCCTGCGCGGCAAAAGCCGCAGCGTTATCGAACGCCTGTCGAAGGAGATGATGCAGGCGTCGGACGAGATGGACTTCGAAACGGCGGCGCGGTTGCGCGACCGCGTCCGCGCCTTGAGCCATGTCTCGATGTCGTCCTCGGTCGATTTACGCGACGAAGAGGCCGACGTGTTCTCCGTATTTGCGGAAGGTGGGTCGGCCTGCGTCCAGGTCGTGTTTTATCGCGCCGGCCAGAACTGGGGCGATCGCGCCTATTTTCCGCGCGTCGATGGCGAAGACAATGAAGGCCAGATCCTCGACGCCTTTTTGGGTCAGTTCTATCAGGACCGTCAGGTGCCGCGGCTTATACTCATTTCGCATGACCTGACCGAACCCGACCTGATGATGGAGGCCTTGAGCCTGAAAGCCGATCGCAAGGTCGTCGTCAGCCGGCCCCAGCGCGGCGACAAGTGCGAGGTCGTCAAGAACGCGCTCAACAATGCCAAGGCGGCTCTGGGCCGGCGGTTGGCCGAGCACAGCGCGCAGTCGAAACTGCTGATCGGGGTGGCGGAGGCTTTCGGGCTGGATGCGCCGCCGATCCGCATCGAGGTTTACGACAACTCGCACCTCGGCGGCACCCACGCGGTCGGCGGCATGGTAGTGGCCGGGCCGAAAGGCTTTATCAAGGGGCAGTATCGCAAGTTCACCATCCGCGATCTCGACACCGTGCCGGGCGACGATTACGCCATGATGGCCGAGGTCTTCCGCCGTCGTTTCATGCGGCTGGTCAAGGCCAAGGACGATCCGGCCGCCGCCGAAGGATTCGGCAAGCCGGACCTGGTTCTGGTCGACGGCGGGCAGGGGCAATTAGATGCCGTGCTGGCGGTGATGACCGAACTCGGGCTCGACGACATCAATATTGTCGGCGTCGCCAAGGGACCGGACCGCGACGCCGGAATGGAGCGCTTCTTCATGCCGGGGCGGTTGCCGTTCATGATGGAGCCCAAATCGCCGGTCCTCTATTATCTGCAACGGTTACGCGACGAAGCTCACCGCTATGCGATCGGCGCCAACCGGCAAAAGCGCGACGCCGCCATCACCAAAAATCCGCTCGACGAGATCGACGGCATCGGCGCGCGGCGCAAGCGGTCATTGCTGCAGGCGTTCGGTTCGGGGCGTGAGGTCAGCAAGGCGCGCGTCGAGGAGTTAATGAAGATCGATGGGATCTCGGCAGCTTTGGCGCAGAAGATCTACGACTTCTTCCATGGCGAGGGGGCGTAGCGGCGCGCAACAATCCGCCCCAAATCCGATAAAACGCTTTGGCCCTTTATTTTTGTTGTCTAGAATGCGCGCCAAGCTAGCACAGTACAGAACGGCGACCTTATGACCGGCGAAAACGTCAATCCCATCCCCAATATCCTGACCATGATCCGCCTCATCGGCGGGGTCGTCATGTTCGTCCTGCTGGCCGGCGCCGTCGGCGGCATCCCGTTCCTCAATGTCACCTCAGAAGTCCTCTTCGCCCTGCAAAGATGGGGCGTCTATATCTTCGTCATCGCCGCCTTTACCGACCTGTTCGACGGTATCCTAGCCCGGCAGCTCCATGCCGAAAGCCGCTGGGGCGCCATTCTCGACCCGATCGCCGACAAGATCCTCGTCTGCGGCACCATCCTCGGTCTGTTCTGCATCAATACCGGCAATCCCTATTTCGCCCTGCCGGCCGCGTTCATCCTGTTCCGTGAATTCGCCGTCAGCGCCCTGCGCGAGGCCGCCGGCGCCAAGGGTATCAGCGTCCCGGTCAGCTTCCTGGGCAAGATCAAGACGACGGTGCAACTGGTGGCGCTGGGCGTATTGCTGGTCGCCGAAAGCTGGCCCGCCTTCGATTTGCCGCCGGAATACAGCGATTTGGTGTTCAATATCGGCTATCTGGCGCTCCTCGGCGCGGCGATTATATCGCTGTGGACCGGGATTGCCTACTTTGTCGCCGCGCGCAAGGACATCTAAGACATCGCCATCCTTGCAGGGCGGCCCGTGCCGCCGATTGCGTTACGTGCGACTCAAGGCCTCGCGATTATGCAGACGGAGCCTGTCCGATATCGAACGTTATAACGCCGGGAACGTCACGTTTGGGCTACATGTCAAATCGGTAATGCACGTTACGGCGATTTAATTAGACCTTTATGCAAAACTTATAGATGTTGCCCTCACACGCTTTAGAAGTGGTAACATGTCCCTCGCTTTTTCGACCTTGATCTATGAGTGGCGGCGCTATTTCGCCGCTATCATCGCCCTGTCTGTCGCTGGCTTGCTGGTCTTGGCCCTGACCGGGATGTTCCTCGGCGCCGGCAAGGCATTCACGGCGACCATCGACCGTTCGCCGGCCCAGATTATGGTCCTGCCGCCCGACGCCGAAGGCCTGTTCGGCAATAATAACGGCCTGCCGCGGCGCATGATACCCATCGTCTATCAGCATCCCGACGTGGTCGAGACCATGCCGCTCGACGGCAGTTTTGCCTATTGGCAGAACTTCCCCAAGGACGGTCAGACCGCCAAGGGCGACGGCGTCCAGGTGATCGTCATCGATCCAACGCCGAACTCCCTGACCATTCCGACCGATTTCGACCGCAACCTGCTCAGCGCCATTTCCGAGCCCTATGCCGTCATTATCGACCAGTCGTCGGTCGGCAAGTTGGGCACCAAGCTCAACGAAAAGGCCAAGATGAACGGCCGCACCGTCACCGTGCGCGGTCTGACGACCGGCTATCCCAACATGTTCAACTCGACCGTCTTCGTCTCGCGCCAGACCGCCAAACTCCTCTATGTCGTCCAGGAAGGTCCGCGTGTCGGCTCGCTGCTGGTCAAGATCAAGGATCCCAAACGCGCCAACGACGTCGTCAAAGAGCTCAACCAGCTCGGCAACGGTCAATACCGCGCCTGGACCCGTGAAAAGCTGTCGGAGTCGAACGAGGCCGGCATTCTCAAAGAAGGCGGCATCGGCATCATCCTCGGCTTCATGGTCCTGGTCGGCGTCTTTATCGGCATCGTCATCACCTGGCAGACCCTGCAGGCCGCCATCCTGGCCAATATCAAGGAGTTCGCCTCTTTGCGGGCGCTTGGCGTGTCGATGGGTAATCTGCGCCTGATCATTGTCGAGATCAGCTTCTGGGTCGGTATTTTCGGCCTGTTCATGACCGCCGCCCTGGTCGCCGCCGTCAGCCTGATCGCCAAGATGATCGCCATCCCGATGGACTTCCCGCTCTATATCGATATTCCCGTGGCCGTAGTTCTCCTGCTCATCGCCATGTTGTCGGGCCTGTTCTCGCTCGGCGTTCTCAAGAAAAGCCAACCCGCGGATCTGTTGCGATGACCGGTACCCCCAAACTGGCGCTGGACGCCAAGCAGCTCGGCAAGAGCTACAAGATCGGCAAGACCAAGCAGCAGGTGCTGAAGAACGTCGATTTCACCGCCTATCACGGTCAGGTCACCATGGTCATGGGGCCTTCCGGCTCCGGCAAGTCGACCCTGATCGCCGCCCTGTCGGGCCTGATGAAGCCCGACGAAGGCGAGGTCATGGCGCTGGGCGAAAACCTGTGGAAGAAGAAAAAAGGCAAGATCGACAGGTTCCGTCTCGATCACTGCGGCTTCATCTTCCAGGGTTTCAACCTGTTCCCGTCGCTCAATGCCACCCAGCAGGTCGAACAGGTGCTGAAATATTGCAAGGTGCCGAAGGCCGAGGCCAAGGCACGCGCCCGGGCCGTTCTCGAATCCGTCGGCCTGGGGCCGCGCCTCAGCCTGCGGCCGTCGGAAATGTCCGGTGGTGAAAAGCAGCGCGTCGCCATCGCCCGCGCCCTGTCCAAGATGCCGTCCCTGATCTTCGCCGACGAACCGACATCGGCCCTCGATTCGGTGTCCGGCCAGGTGATTATCAAGCTGCTGCACGACGCGGCCAAGGAACGCGGCGCCGCGGTTGTCGTGGTGACGCACGACCCGCGCCTCGAAGCCTATGCCGACCGTATCATTCACATGGAAGACGGGAAGATCCTCAGCGATCATATGATCTCCGAACCGCCTTCATTTGCTTAAGATTATGAAAAAACAGAGAAACATCATGTCTCGCACGTTTACGACCTCGACCGCCATCGCCCTGACCCTGCTGGCCCTGTCCGGTGTTTCGCTGACCGCCTGCCAAAAGGGCGGACCCGGCGGCGGCAAGGCCGCGGCGGTCAAGGTCCCCGAAAGCCCGTACGCCACCATCGCCAACGGCAAGGTCGATGTCGAAGGCGGCATCATCCAGGTCGCCGCCCGAACCGCCGGCACGGTCGAGGAGGTCTATGTCCAGGAAGGCGACGTCGTGACCAAGGGCCAGATCCTGGCTCGTCAGGAAAACGACGCCCAACGCCTGGCTGTCCAGACGGCGCGCGCCGGCGTCACTCAGGCGCAAAGCGCCGAGCAACTGACCGAGGTCAATATCCGCACGGCCCAACGGGAATACGAGCGTCTGGCCAAGCTGGCTCCGACCAATTTCGTCGCCCAGCAAAAGCTCGACCAGGCCCAGGACGCGATCGACAGCGCCAAGGCGCAATTGTCCGCGCAACAGGCCGGTATCCAAACCGCCCAGGCGCAACTGGCCCAGGCGCAATATAACGAAGAACTGACGGTCATCCGCGCGCCGATGGACGGCAAGATCATCCGCCGCTATGCCAACCCCGGCGCCGGCGCCTCGACGCTGAACGTCTCCAACATGTTCGATCTCGAACCGGCCATTCCGCACATCATCCGCTCGGAAATCGTCGAAAGCTCGATCCCCAGCGTCAATGTCGGCCAGGACGTCGAAATCGTTTCGGAAAACGACCCGACCAAGACCTATGTCGGCAAGGTCATCCGCATCGCCGCCACCTTCGGCGCCCGCAAATTGCTGTCCGACAGCCAGAACGAAGCCACCGACGAACGCGTCGTCGAGGTCGTGGTGTCGTCGGGTGAGGCGCCGTTCCTGATCGGCCAGCGCGTCCTGGTCAAGTTCATGAAGCCCGGCCAGGTCGCTGGGGCCAAGCATGACGCTCCGGTGGTGGCGCCGGTGAAACCGTAAGACGGTTACCCCAAAATTTTAACGACATGGCGCTATAACCATGGCGTGACCCAGCCCGTTTCTCCTCGCCCCGGTGGCGCCAGCCTCGACGTCCTGCGCTTCCTGGCGGCCAGTTTCATTCTGCTGTTCCACTACGGCGCCAATTCCCCCGTGCCCCTGGCCAATCTGGCGCCGGTGTTCAGCCAGGGCTGGCTGGCGACCGATTTCTTCCTGTTGCTGTCGGGCTATATCTTGTCGCGCGCCTATGGCCAGCGTCTGGTGACGTCGCATATGCGGCGAACGCACTTCTTCCTGCGCCGCTTCGCCCGCCTGTGGCCGTCGCATGTCCTGGTCCTGCTGGCTTTCGGCGCCTTTGTCCTCGTTTCGGCTGCCGCGGGTTTTCTGCCGAAGCACGCCGACAAATATGGCGGGATCGCCTTTTTCGCCCAGGCCTTCCTGGTTCATGGCTGGGGCATAGTACAACAACCGGCGTGGAACGTGCCGACCTGGACCATCTCGGCGCTGTTGATCTGCTATGCCCTGTTCAGCGTCTATGTGCCGCTGATCTTCAACCGCTCATTGGCGGTGATGGCGGCGATGACGGCGGCCATCCTGGTCGTGGCGCACCTGCTATCCCTGGCCATTGTTCACCACCCGTTTGTCGACCTGCCGTTTGCCTGGGGGCTGTTGCGCGCCGTGCCCTTGTTCATGATGGGCAATCTGATCGAGCGCATGACGGCCGATCTACGCGTCGGCCAACGCACCTTTTGGTTTAGCCTTTTGGGCGCCTTTGCCGGTATTGTCGTGTTGTGCCTGCTGCCGCGTTCAGCCGTCGCCGATACCCTGATCCTGGTCCTGCTGGCCGTGGTTCTGGGCGTATCCGGCGGTGTGACCTTCCCGGAATCCTTCGTCACGCGCCGCATGGGCCGCGCCTCGTTCGCGCTGTTCCTGACCCACTCCCTGGTCGGCGCCGTCTGGTTCGGCATCAGTCCCAAGCTGATCGAGCATTTCGGTCTCGGCGCGCCGCTGCAGTGGGGTTTATGGTTGTTGGGCGTGATGATCGCCATCGCGACCGCCTTTGTCTTCGATGCCCTAGTCGACAAGCCGCTGAGCGAATGGGTGCAGAAACGCAGCTTCGTCAAGGGTGGGACTTAATCTTCCTGCGTTTGGCCTTCGCTTAGATCGTGGGCTTGCCCTTCGCCGGCCTCGAGTTCCGCAACCGCCTCATTTATGCGCTGGGCATTGCGCGGGCTGGAACGCAGATAGGTCGTCTCTCGCTAAGCTGATAAGGCTTGCGGAGACATAAACGGGTTGCATATCGTCAGCCCTTCGATCGCCATGCCGTGCTGCATATCTTCGGACCACAGGATATCGCAGCCCGACTCCAAGGCGGCTGCGACAATCAGGCTGTCATAGATTGACAGAGTGTAGCGTCGGGCCAGGGCGAGGCCGCGTTCGTGTATGGCCAAGGTCAGCGGCTTAACGTCCAACAGGGATTTGATCAGGGCCAAGGCAGTATCAACCTCGTCCCACGTCATCCCAAACTTACGTCGCATGACATTGGTCAGCTCATTTAGCACCTGCACGCTGATAGTCCCGCCGAGATTTAATACCGTTTCGGCTTGGCCGGCCTTATCGGCGTCGGAAGAGAAGATGTAGAGCAGGACATTGGTGTCGATGAAACATCGGCTATCGACGTTCATGCGCCTCGTCCCGGTCGAAGCTGAAGTCCGTGGGCATGCGACTGCGGAAGGCGCGCAAACGCTCTATCAACTCTTCGCGCGATGGCTGGCGGACGATCGTGGCCTTGTTCGCCTGATCGAAGGCCAGTTCGACATCGTCGCCTTCCTTGAGGTCAAGGGCATCGACGATAGAGGCCGGCAAACGCACGGCGAGGGAATTTCCCCATTTGGCGACACGCATAACGTCCTCCATGATATACATGTGAGAAATGTATATCAAATGGCGGCATTCTTCAACCTAAACCGCGTCCAGCCCGATATCGAAGTTGGGCGCGCTGTGCGTCAGTGCGCCGATCGAAATCACATCGACTCCGGCTTCGGCGATGGCGCGGACCGTGTCGAGATTGACTCCGCCTGAGGCCTCGAGAATCGTCTTCCCGGCCGCCAGCTTGACGGCTTCGGCATACATGTCGAGCGTGAAGTTATCGAGCAGCAGCACATCCGGGCCATAGGGCAGAGCCTGTTTCAGTTGCGCAATCGAGTCGACCTCGATCTCGATCTTCATGGTGTGGCCGACGCCCGCCTTGGCGCGTTCCATGGCTGCCGCGACGCCGCCGCAGATGGCGATATGGTTGTCCTTGATCAGGATCGCGTCGTCCAAACCGTAGCGGTGGTTATGGCCGCCGCCGCACTTGACGGCGTGCTTTTGCAAGGCGCGCAGATTGGGGATGGTCTTGCGCGTACAGGCGATCTTGGCGTTGGTGCCGGCGACGGTAGCGACATATTTTGAGGTCAGGGTGGCGACGCCCGACAGGTGACACAGCAGGTTCAAAGCGACACGCTCGGCCGCCAGGATAGCGCGCGCCTTGCCTTCGATGCGGGCGATGACGTCGCCGGCCTTAACCTCGCTGCCATCGGGTAACAGGGTTTCAAAACGCACCTGCGGGTCCATCAGGCTGAGCGCCAGGCGGGTGCAGTCGATACCGGCGCTGATGCCGGCTTCACGCGCCTTGAATTCGGCCTTGAAGCGCGATTTCGGCGCGATGACCGCGGACGCCGTGACATCGCCGGCCAGTCCCAGATCCTCCCTCAAGGCGTCGCGAATAATCGGTTCGATGAGAAGGTCGGGGAGGCCGGTAATATACATCAGGCGGGTTCCTTGGTCGTTTTTTGGGTCGTTTCCTTGAGCACTTCGGCCCATGTTATGAATGTGCGCTCGCCGGTCTTTGCTGTCGCCAGGAAGTCGCTACGGTAATGTGAACCGCGACTCTCGCGCCGATGCAAGGCGCAAAGTGCAATCATGCGTGCATTGACCAGGGCGAGCGCCCCGGGATAGCGGGCGTCGAGGCCGTCGATCAGGCTGAGCAGGCTGTTCAGACCGGCTTCGTCGCGCACCACGCCGGCATAACGGCTCATGGCGTCGCGCAGGATTTTCAGGTCGGCGGCGCTGAGTTGCGACGGGAGGACCGGCTTGACGGCATGGGCGGTGTCGGGTGCGAAGCACTCTTCGTCGAGGCCTTTCGTTGCGGCGATACCGACGCGTTCACCGAACGCCGCGGCTTCGAGCAGGCTGTTGGAGGCCAGGCGGTTGGCGCCGTGCACCCCGGTCGAGGCGCATTCGCCGACGGCAAACAGACCTTTCAGACTGGTCTGGCCGAAGATGTCGGTGGCGATGCCGCCCATATGGTAGTGGGCCGCGGGCGCTACCGGCATGACCTCTATGCGCGGGTCGACGCCCGAGGCCATGCATGAGGCGAAGACGGTGGGGAATTCGTGGGCGAAATGTTCGCCGATCGCGGTGCGTGCATCAAGAAACGCGCCGCGGCCGGACAGATTGGCCTTGTGCACAGCGCGCGCCACGATATCGCGCGGCGCCAATTCGCCATCGGGATGGTCTTCGAAGACAAACCGCACCCCGTCCTTGTCGATCAGGGTAGCGCCTTCGCCGCGCAGGGCTTCGGTGGCTAGTGGCGCCGGATCGAGGCCGAAATTGAGCGCGGTCGGGTGGAATTGCACGAACTCGGGATCGGCGATGACCGCGCCGGCCAGGGCCGCCATGGCCATGCCTTCGCCGCGCAGATTGGCCGGGTTGGTGGTGACGGCAAACAGGCCGCCCGAGCCGCCGCTGGCCATGATAACGACCGGGGCGTAGACGTCGACCATCCGGCCGGCATGCGACACCACGGCGCCGATAACAGCGCCGTCGCGGCTCTTGATCAGGCCGAGCGCAAACGCCTGTTCCCAGATCTCGATATGCGGCGCCAACAGGGCCTGATGCACCACGGCTTCGAGGATCGCCTTGCCGGCCAGGTCGCCGCCGACCCGGGCCACCCGGGCCAGGCCATGCGCCGCCTCGCGGTTGAGGACGAAGGAGCCGTCGGCCTTGTGGTCGAACGGCGCACCCATGGCGTTAAGCTTGCGCACCGTGTCCGGCCCCATCTCGGTCAGAGTCTTGGCGGCGAGGGCGTCGACGATACCGGCGCCGGCATTGATGGTGTCGGTGGCGTGGTCTTTCGGCGAATCTTCCGGCGACAGGGCCGCGGCAATGCCGCCCTGGGCCCAGGCCGACGAACAGGCGACGCCCAGCGCCACCGGCGCCAGGACGAGGGTCTTGTGCGGGACGGTATTGAGCGCGACGCTTAAGCCCGCCAAGCCRGCGCCGATGACGAGAGGGCCTTTGTGGATATGAATGTCGGTCGGCATGGATATGCCTCCTATAAATCCCGGGGAGGGAGGAAAATTAGCTGATCATCTCGACATCGACGTGATGGCGGGCCTTGACCATGTCGTAGCGCGCCGGCGTCACCAAAGGCGGCATATCGATCATGCGCTGGACGGCCAGGGCGGCGCGCGGAATGATGGCGGGGTCGACGGTCACTTCGAATTGGCGGAAGCGCAGTGAGTCGTAGATGCCTTGCAAGGTAATGCGCTTCATGTGCGGGCACAGATTGCACGGCCGCAGGAACTCGACGCCCTCGGCATCGGAAGCGACATTGTCGGCCATCGAACATTCGGTGATCAGCACGACCTGTTTCGGCTTGTTCTTGGTAACATAGTCGCTCATGGCCGTGGTCGAACCAGTGAAGTCGGACGCCGCGATGACATCGGGCGGGCATTCCGGGTGCGCCAAAACGACGGCGCCGGGGTGGGCGAGGCGGACATCGGCGATATCCTGGGCGTCGAAGCGCTCATGGACCTCGCATTTCCCGGCCCAGGCGATGATCTTGATATCGGTTTGCCGCGCCACATTTCGCGCCAAGAATTCGTCGGGGATCAGGATGACCCTGTCGACGCCCCATTCTTTGGCGACAAATTCGACCACCTGAACCGCATTGGCCGAGGTGCAGCACACGTCGGTTTCCGCCTTCACATCGGCCGTGGTATTGACATAGGTGACGACGGGAATGCCGGCATAACGCTGCTTGATCAGGCGGACGTCGGCGCCGGTAATGCTTGATGCCAGCGAACAACCGGCGCGGAGATCGGGGATCAGCACGGTCTTTTCCGGCGCCGAAATCTTCGAGGTTTCGGCCATGAAGTGGACGCCGCCCTGGACGATGATGTCGGCATCGCACTTGGCGGCTTCACGCGCCAGACCCAAGCTGTCGCCGACATAGTCGCCGACGCCATGGAAAATATCCGGCGTCATGTAATTGTGCGCCAGGATGACGGCGTTCATCTCGCGCTTCAACCGGTTGATGGCGGCGATCAGAGGGGCCTGTAACTGCCATTCGATCGGCGATACCTTGCCCTTGAGCCGCGCATAGATGGCCGCGGTTTCCGCTTCGATCTGCGGCGTAAAGGCCAGGGGGGCGACTGTATCGGCCATGACGGCTCTCCTGCGTGCCCCTTATGCTCACTTTCAGCATAAGG
Source organism: Asticcacaulis sp. P2_B1 (assembly GCF_056404915.1). Classification (NCBI taxonomy): domain Bacteria; kingdom Pseudomonadati; phylum Pseudomonadota; class Alphaproteobacteria; order Caulobacterales; family Caulobacteraceae; genus Asticcacaulis; species Asticcacaulis sp. P2_B1. Next base: position 592,973 of record NZ_JBFUDD010000003.1, read on the forward strand.
TAGCTATAAAATAGTCCAAACCGTCGCGGATGCAATATGGAAACCTGTAAAAAATGTTCACGAAGTATGACGGTTGACTCATTGGATGTGCGCGGCTACATTTCGTCATTAAGCTAATTGACTATGCGAGGGGACGATGAGTGAACAAGACGACACTACGCCGGCTTCGGCCGCTGCTACACCGGAGCCGGCGCCGACAGGGCCTTCGCATTTCTGGCGCGGCCTGACCTGGGGATTGCTGACCGGCTGGGTTCTGATCTTCATACCCTATGCGGTGACGCTTTTCTTGCGTTACAAAGAGGCGTACGACGGGTCATCGGTGCCAGGTTGGTCCTATATCGGCAGCTTGCTGCTGCTCCTGCCGCTGGCCCAGGGCTTTGTCGGTGGGCTGATGCGCGGCAGCGGCCGGCAATCGGTCGCATCCGGGTTCGGTTTCATCTCGCTGATGTGGCTGGCCAATACTGTGCTGGCCGGCGTCATCATGCACGAAGGCATTATCTGCATCCTGATGGCGGCGCCCCTACTGTGGGCCTTGCACGGCATCGGCTATATGTTTGGTCGTCTTGCCACCAAGCTGAAGCGCGCGCGCACCCTGTCCATGAGCTTCGCCCCGCTGATCTTGCTGGCGACGGTCGGCGAAACGGTCGGCCCCTTGCCCGACCACGCCTCAGCCATTACCGACAGCGTCACGGTCAGTGCCCCGCCCAGCTATGTGTGGAAATATGTTGTCGACTATCCCGACAACCCCAATCCGCCCGATTACTGGATGTGGCAAATCGGCCTGCCGGCGCCGACTCATTCCGTCGCGCCGGTGCAAGAGGTCGGCGCCCGCCGCGACTGCAAGTTCACCGGCGACCAGGCCTTTGAAGAACGTATCGTCGAACTGGAGCCCAACAAAAAACTGACCTTTGCCATCACCAAACAGCCCCAGCACCCTGAGATAATCGGCCATATGGATGTCGATCAGGGCCAGATCATCCTGCACGACAATGGTGACGGCACGACGACGATAACGGCCACCAGCTGGTATCGCTTGCATGTCCGCCCGGCCGGCTATTTCAACTGGTGGGCAGCCGATGTCACCCGCCACATCCACTTCCGGGTCCTCGGTTACATGAAGACGCTGGCCGAACGCGATTACCGTGCAAACAACGGAAAGTAAGGCTGAACGCCTTTCCATCATTGTATCTTTACAGCCGCCTTCTCATATCTGAGCCATCCCATCAGGCCCATTCGAGGAGTTAGAAATGAGCGAATCCGGCGTCGATACCGACAAGAAGGTCGGCCACGAACTGTCCAAGGTCCTGGCCGACAGCTTCACCGTTTACCAGAAGACCCACGGCTATCACTGGAACGTCCGCGGTCCCAATTTCCGCGGCCTGCACCTGCTGCTCGAAGAACAATATAACGAAATCTGGACCTCGATCGACGAGATCGCCGAACGCATTCGCGCGCTCGATCAATTCGCTCCCATGGGCCATGGGGCGCTTGGCAACCTGACCTCGATCAAGGACGGCGACCCGACGCTTTCCGCACCCGATATGCTGAAGGATCTGATCGACAGCCACGAAACCGCCATCGCCACCCTGAAGGCCGCCGCCAAGGTCGCCGATGCCGCCGGCGACCTGTCGACGACCGACCTGTGCACCGTCCGCATCACCGCTCACGAAAAGCACCGCTGGATGCTGAAATCGACCCTGGCGCACTGATCACATCCATATCACGTCATTATCACGCATCCGTGATAATGTGATTGGACAGGCCGGCCGAACCATGATGGCCTCCATCGCGACAGGTGGGGGACATCATGCTTATTTTGCGCCGGACTTTGACTGTTTTCGCGGCCTTTTTGGTGGTCTGTGTGCTGCTGGGCGTGATCACCGCGCGCCACGGCGACCGGGCGCTTTATCCGGGCAAAGGTGACACGGTCACCGTCTATATTCTCAATAACGGCTTCCATACCGATATCGCCTTGCCGGCCGATGAGGTCGCGCGCCATGGCGGCGTCCTCGCCCAGGCCGGCCGCGCTGCCAACGGCGCCCCGTGGCAGGTCTATGGCTGGGGCGATCTCGGCTTTTATAGCGCGAAAGGTTTTTCCGTGGCGCGTGCCTTCGACGGCTTGCGTGCCCTGTTCGTGCCAGGCAATCCGTCGGTTATCCGCGTCTTCGGCAGCGACCGCCGCCCGGACCTGGCCTATGAAGGCGTCACGGCCGTCACCTTGTCGCGCGCCGGGTTTGACGCCATGGCTGCCCATATGGACGCATCCTTTACCACCATGGCCGGTGCGCCGGTGGCAGCCCCCGTCATCGCAGATGAAGCCTTTTTCATGAGCCCCGAGCACTTCTCTATTGCCCGGCTGTGCAACAACTGGACGTCCGATCAACTGTCCGCGGCCGGTTTGAAGACGGCGCCTCTCTTCGACGGCTTGGCGCCGATCCTGGCGCTCGATCTACGCCTGCGCGACGGAGTCAAATAGGGGCCAATATCGCCTGCACTTAAGCCAAGTTCCCGACGCCGCGGAGATTTCAGCAACCGAAATCCCAAACCCGGTTTCCCTCACCAAAGTGGCGTGTTACCGTCTCACCAGGCATTATGGAGGCGGCTATGCGGCGTATTGCACTGGTCATTGTAACCGGCTTGGGGCTCGTCTGCGGACCCGCCCACAGCGAGGTCACCCGGGTCGAAGTCATCGAGCAAAAGCCTTTTGCTGGCGGGCGCACCTTCGGTCAGGCCGGTGCCTATGAAGAGGTCAGGGGTATCGTCCATTACTCCGTAGACCCGAAGGCCGCCTCGTCCCAGACCATCGCCGACATCACCCTGTCGCCGACCAATGCCGACGGCAAGGTAGAATTCTCCGGCCCCTTCCTGCTTCTGCGCCCGGCGGACCCGGCCAAGGCCAATGGCGCCACCCTGATCGAGGTTCCCAACCGTGGCGCCACACAGATGCGGGGCATCTTTTTCGACGCCGACGCCTGGAAATTGCCCGATCCCGGCTCGCCAAAATTCCTTGCCGCGACGCCTTTCGACCGCGGTTTTACTTTGGCCTGGGTGGCCTGGCAGGGCGACCTGGCCCCCGATCACATGGGCCTCAGCGTACCGACCGGCACGGGCCACGGACCAGTCCGCATCATGTTCGACGCCACCGACCTGAAGAATAACGAGCTCGATCTGAACGCTCCCGGCAATTACTGCGCAGCCAGTCCACAAACCCCGGCCATCGTCAAGGTCATGACCTCCCTGACCGATCACGGTGCTACCGTCGACCCGACAACCTACCATTTCGACCACATGGCCGCCGGGATGTCGACGCGCGATGCCTGCACCTTGCATTTCGACGGCCCGCTGGCTGAAAACGAGTTTTACGAAGTGACCTTCGAAGCCGCGCCGGCCCGGATTATGGGCCTCGGGTTGGCGGCGATCCGCGACTTCGGCGATGCCTTGAAGGGGCGCGGCCCGGCTTCGGTCCTGACCGAAAGGCCCGGGGACGCGTCGCAATTGCTGGTCTACGGCTATTCGCAAAGCGCCCGCTTCCTGCGCGACTACCTCTATCGCGGTTTCAACGCTGATGATCAGGGCAAACGCGTTTATGACGGCATGATCATTGCCGCCGCCGGCGCCGGCCGCGGCAGTTTCGATCATCGCTATGCCATGCCGGGTGAGGCTGGCAATTCGGTCCTGTCCTTCCTGCGTCCGGTCGATCTCTTCCCATTCAGCGATACGCCGGAAAGCGATATTGACGGCCAACGCCGTGAGGGCATTCTTGACCATACCCGGTCGCAAAACGCGATGCCCAAGATTATAGAGACGTTCAGCTCGTCCGAATACTGGGCGCGTGTCGGCTCGCTGCTGACGGTCACGCCCGACGGCAAGACCGAACTCCCCCTCGACCCGGACGAGCGTCTGTATTATTTTCCGTCGACAGTGCACGCCCCGCGTTACCGTATGGACGCCGAAACTGCCAAAATCACCGGCTTTCCGCACTACAATTTCAATTTCGACATGATGGATGCGATGAACGCCCTGCTGGTCAATTTGCAGGCGTGGACGCGTGACGGTACCGCCCCGCCGGAATCGAGATACCCCCGCTTAGGCGACAGCCTGGGCCCGGCCAGCGCTATTGTCATGCCAAAAGTACCTGGCCTCGACGTCCCGTCTGGCCCGCCGCCGGTGTGGCAACTCGACTTCGGCCCGGACTATGCGACCCAGGGCATCATCACCCAGGATCCGCCCGTCGCCGGCCAGCACTACACGCTGCTGGTGCCGCAGGTCGACAAGGACGGTAACGAACGCGGCGGCTGGAAAGGCGTCAGCGCCTCAGTTCCGCTCGGCACATTTACCGCCTGGACCAGGCCCAATCCTCTGGCCTATGCCAGGTTCGGCCTGCTAGCGGGCTTGAACGGCGGCTTTCTGCCATTCGCCCGAACGAAGGCCGAGCGCCTGGCTGCCAACGACCCGCGACCGTCGATCGAGGAACGCTACGGCGATCGCGCCGGCTATGAAGTAGCGGTCTACAAGGCTATCGACGAGGCCATAGCCGACCGCATGCTTTTGCCGGAACAGCGCATGGCCTCCCACGATTATGCCATGCGCGAATGGGATCGTGACATCGACGGCAAGATCCTTCCGCCGCCGGTTTACTGATAGACTTCGCGGCAGTTTTCCAACATAGCGTGCCCATGGTCTTTATCACGCCCCGCATCTCGGTTCCGGACGACGAACTGCACGAAAGCTTCGTGCGGTCTTCGGGCGCCGGCGGCCAGAATGTTAACAAGGTGTCGACCGCCGTCGAACTGCGCTTCTCGATCTTCGAGAACCTGACCATCCCCTATGACGTCAAGCAGCGCTTGATCAAGCTGGGCGGCCGCCGCGTCACCCAAGAGGGCGTGCTGATCCTGTTCGTGCAAACCCACCGCACCCAGGAAATGAACCGCAAGGCGGCCGAGGCGCGCTTCGTCGAACTGCTGCAAAAGGCCGCCGAACCGCCGCCGCCGCCGCGCATCGCCACCAAACCGACGCGCGGCGCCGTCAAACGCCGACTTGTCGCCAAGACCATCCGCTCCACCGTCAAAGCCAACCGCCAGAGACCCGATGACGACGACCTTTAACACCCGCCGTGCCACGTCCGACGATGTTCCCGCCATCCTGGCCGTTTACAAGGCCGCGGCGCGGCAGGGTAACGGTATCCTGCGCCGTGAAGACGAGGTGACCGAGGCCTATATCACCCACAATATGGCCAACAGCCTGGCGACCGGCCTGTCGATCCTGGCCGAACGCGACGGCGCCTGTGTCGGCGAATTGCACGGCTGGGCGCGGCCGGTGCGGCAACTGGCCCACGTCCTTTCCGACCTGACCATCGCCGTCGATCCGGCGGTGCAGGGGCAGGGCGTCGGTCGACTATTGTTCGAAAATTTCATCGCCACGGTCAGGCGCGACATGCCGCATATCCGCGTCATCGAGCTCTATTGCCGCGAGGACAATGTTCGCGCCATCGCCCTCTATGAAGCGATGGGCTTCGTCCTGGAAGGCCGCCTGACGAACCGCGTCGCGCTCGACGACGGCACCTATAAGGACGACCTGCTTATGGGGCTTCAGTTAGCCTGACGTCATCCGGCAGCAAGGCCTTTGCAACGACGGGTTCGGCCTTCAGCAGGCTCTTGCGGACATTATTCCAGGCCAGGCTGTAGGTCAGGATGACGATGACCAGACAGAAAAAGCGGATATCGCTGTGATAGATCTGGTCGATCATGCGCGCGCCCAGGCCGACCCCGCCGCTCAGCGCGCACAAGGCCCAGACCTTCAAGGCCAGGCGCGCATGGCTGGGGTCGCGCCGTTGCAGCCATAGCTGATAGAGATGCTCCTTGTGCGGCCGCATCAGGTTCTTGCCGCGGCGGGCGCGCGCCGCCAGGGTCAGGACGACATCGACCAGCAATGGCGCCAGCAGGAAGCCGCCGAACCACACCGAGCCGACGCCGTAGGCCTTCAAAACCAGGGTCGCGCCGGTGATCAGCGCACCGCCGAACAGCGAGCCGGCATCGCCCTGGAACGCCTTGGCGTGCTGGGGATTGCCGGGCGGCAGGTTGAACGGCATGAAGCCCAACTGGGCGCCGGCGACGCAGATGCAGATCAGCAGGATGATGCCGAGGAACGATCCGACTATGCTCAGCGGCGCCATTAGCAGGATCAAGCCGGCGAAAACGAGCAGGGCGATAGTCTGGGTGCCGAGCGCCAAGCCGTTCGAGCCGTCCATGAAATTGATGGTATTGATGCCGAGGACCAGCCAGGCAGCGCTGCCCAAAAGGCCGATGGGCGGCCAAAGATGGACGATCATGCCGGGGCCGAAATCGAGCAGGTTGACGCGGTAAAAATAGGCGAAACCGATACAGACTGCGACCTGGAAGCCCAATCTGAGCTTGGCCGGCAGGTCGATCAGGTCGTCGACCGCGCCCGACAGGCCCATCAGGCTGGCGAAACCGAACAAAAAAGCGCCGTCGCGCCAATTGCCCGGAATATCGTGTCCGAACAGGGCGATGATCACGGAGATGACCAGGCCGGAGGCGGCCATCAGGACCAGCCCGCCGCTGGTCGGTGTCGGATTGTCATGCGATCCGCGGGTGCGCGGGATATCGACCGGGCCGCCCTTGATAACCAGGTACGATAGAGCCGCCGCCACGACCGCCGATGCCACCAGCGCGCCCAACAGCAGCGCGGGCGAAATCAGCCATGTCATTTGGGTACTGCTCATGCCCCGGAACTCTTGTTTAAATAGTGATGGGACATGGGTTGACGACCTTCAACCCGGTCGCCCCGCCACGACCATGAATTAAAATAGGCACTTAAAGGCAAAAAAATAAAGTCTCGATATGCCGCGGTGCGTCACTCAAACTTCGCAGCGCGGCATATCCGTCGCTTGTTATAACCATTCGGCGTGGAAAAGCCAGCCAGCTTCCCATTGCAGGGCGGCAGAACCTCCGCCCTTTATTTCAGCGCGGCACAAAAACGCTGAATACGCGAACAGGCCTCGGTCAGCACCGATTCCGACGTCGCATAGGAGATGCGGAAGAAGGGCGACAGGCCGAAGGCCGCACCGTGGACGACGGCGACTTCTTCGGTCAACAGCAATTCGCCGGCGAAGTCTTCGTCATTCATGATGATCTTGCCCGACGGCGCCGCCTTGCCGATACAGCCGGCGATCGACGGATAGACGTAAAACGCGCCTTCTGGTTTCGGACAATGGATGCCCTTGGCATTGTTGAGCATGGCGACGACCAGGTCGCGGCGCTTCTGGAAGGTGGCGGCGCGCGGGGCGATAAAGTCCTGGGTGCCATTGAGCGCTTCGACGGCGGCCCATTGCGCGATCGAACACGGGTTCGACGTCGATTGCGACTCGATCTTCTGCATCGCCTTGATCAAGGGCTCCGGGCCGGCGGCATAGCCGATGCGCCAACCGGTCATCGAATAGGCCTTCGACACGCCGTTCATGGTCAAGGTGCGGTCGTACAGCTCCGGGGTCACCTGAGCGATGGTGGCGTATTCCATGCCGTCGAACAACAGATGTTCGTACATGTCGTCGGTCAGGATCCACACGTGTGCGTGGCGCTTCAGTACCTCGCCCAGCGCCTTCAGTTCGGCGGCGGTATAGACGGCGCCCGACGGGTTGGACGGCGAGTTTAGCAGCAGCCACTTGGTCTTGGGCGTGATGGCGGCTTCCAGGGTCTCGGGCCGCAGCTTGAAGCCGGTTTCCATGCCCGCGACCGCAAACACCGGGGTGCCGCCGGCCAGCAGCACCATGTCGGGATAGGAGACCCAGTAGGGGGCGGGGACGATGACTTCGTCGCCGGGGTTCAGCGACGCCATCATGGCGTTATAGATGACGGGCTTGCCGCCCGGCGCCACGTGGACCTGGGTCGTCTTGTATTCCAGGCCGTTCTCGCGCTTGAACTTCTCGACGATGGCGGTCTTCAGCTCGGGGATGCCGTCGACGTCGGTATAACGGGTTTCACCGCGCTTGATCGCCTTGATGGCGGCGTCGCAGATATTTTCCGGCGTGTCGAAATCCGGCTCGCCGGCGCCCAGCGAAATTACCTTCTTGCCTTGCCGGGCCAGTTCCCGCGCCTTGGCGGTCACGGCCAGGGTGGGGGAGGGCTTTACGCGCTTGAGGGTATCGGATTCGATGAAGGTCGCCATGGGATCTGCTCCGGAGTGGGGAGGGGGCCAAATTCGCAGGCCTCTCTTGAACGGCCCCCTCTTTAACTGCCATCGCGCATTTGTCCATGGCCGGGCGGCAAAAAAGCTTGCGAAACGGCATGACTTGTTCCAACTGTCGCCGCAAAAGCATATAGCGCCGTGATGACCGAACAAACTGAACATTCCTGGCATGACCGCTGGCGGCGCCTGACCGGCTTTTTCACGCATCTCGATGCCAAGGCCGTGCGCGCCCTGTGGATCAGCCTGGTGCTGCTGGCCTCGGTCGTCGGCGTCTTCCTGATCGGCAAGTCGGAATGGGGCCAGTCCCTGACGCTGGCCCTCGAAAACTGGATGAAGGCCTACCAGAATTCGCCGATGGCGATTGTCATCGTTATTCTCGTTTTTTGCGTCTCGTCCCTGTTCGGGGCGCCGCAATTCGTCCTGATCGCCGCCTGCGTCGTCGCCTTCGGCCCGCTTTGGGGCTTTACCTATAGCTGGGTCGCCACCGTCATCTCAGCGGCGATGAACTTCTATATCGGCCGTTTCGCCGGCTCCGGCGTATTGCAGAAGGTCGGCGGCAATCATCTCGCCAAGTTTTCGCACTATATCGGCAAGAACACCTTTTCCGCCTCCTTCATCATCCGCAACATTCCGTCGGCGCCGTTCATCGTCGTCAATATGGCCTTTGGAGCGGCCAGGGCGCCGTTCCCCAGCTTCATTGCCGGGTGCGCGCTCGGTATCCTGCCCAAAACCGCCCTGGTGGCGCTGTTCGGCACCTCCTACACGTCGCTGATGAAGGGCGGAAACTGGAAAATGGCGGTCGGCATGGCGGCGCTCGCCCTGGTCTGGCTGGGCCTGATGTTGCTGGCGCGGCACTTCTATCAGCGTGCCAAGGACCGCGGTTGAGGGCAGGCGAGGGCGGCGGCGACAGCCTGTGAATTCCCGCTTGCAAACAGAAATCGAATCCGCTCCGCGTCACGGAAAATTGCTATAAGAAATAATGATGACAATTTATGTGATGGCCTTCGTGATTTCGTAAAATAACAAGCGAATCCAATGGATTAACCTTTTCCCCCACGGGTTGAATCCATCTTTTTTCAGACAGGCCCCATAACCCCCTTGAATTTGGTTTCAGATAAGGGCAAGTGAGTGCTTTCCGGCATCTTCAGCCCGTTGATTCAAAGCCGTTGTGCCTTGATGATGCGGACATCTATCCGGACCACTCGACACCCAGCGCCAACTTCTTCGCTACCAAGGTAAGTACCCCAAAATGTTCAAGTCCTTCTTCGGCGGTTTTTCCAACGATATTGCCATCGACCTTGGTACAGCCAACACTCTGATCTACATGAAGGGCCGCGGCATCGTGCTGAATGAGCCGTCCGTTGTCGCGTTGCGCAATGTCGGCGGCCGCAAGCTGGTCCACGCCGTCGGTATCGAAGCCAAGCAGATGCTGGGCCGTACGCCCGGCCACATGGAAGCCATCCGCCCGATGCGTGACGGCGTCATCGCCGACTTCGAAGTCGCCGAGGAAATGATCAAGTACTTCATCCGCAAGGTGCATAACCGCAAGGGCTTCGTGAACCCCAAGGTCATTGTCTGCGTGCCGTCGGGCGCCACCGCCGTCGAACGCCGCGCCATTAACGATTCCTGCCTCAACGCCTCGGCCCGCCGCGTCGGCCTGCTGGATGAGCCCATGGCCGCGGCCATCGGCGCCGGCCTGCCGATCCACGAACCGACCGGTTCCATGGTCGTCGACATCGGCGGCGGCACCACCGAAGTCGCCGTCCTCTCCTTGTCGGGTATCGTCTATTCGAAGTCGGTCCGCGTCGGCGGCGACAAGATGGACGAAGCCATCACCAACTTCATGCGCCGCAACCATAACCTGCTAATCGGCGAAACCACCGCCGAACGCATCAAGAAGGACATCGGCACCGCCCGCGTCCCGCACGACGGCGAAGGCATGGCGATCGACGTCAAGGGGCGCGACCTGATGCAGGGCGTGCCGCGCGAAGTCCGCATCTCGGAACGTCAGGCCGCCGAGGCCCTGGCCGAACCGGTTGCCCAGATCATCGACGCCGTAAAGGTCGCCCTCGAAGCCACACCGCCCGAACTGGCCGCCGATATCGCCGACAAAGGCATCATGCTGACCGGCGGCGGTGCCCTGCTGCGTGGCCTCGACATCGAAATCCGCGATCAGACCGGCCTGCCGGTCTCTGTCGCCGAAGACCCGCTCTCCTGCGTCGCCATCGGTTGCGGCCGTGTTCTCGAACACCCGCGCTGGATGAAGGGCATTCTCGACGCGACCATGTCGTAATAAGGTCGAAGAAGAGCAACAAAAAAGACTAGAATCACGGCTATATAAAAAGCTCTCCGGCCTCAGGAACAGTACAGCGTGTCATACGGGGACAACAACAAGCACTTCGAACATCTGAAACTGCCCATGACCTGGGCGGTGATGGGCATAGTCGGCTTCGTCTGCGTTGTCGCGGCGCTGTTGTTCCTCGGCGACCGCCGCGAAGCGGTCGAACCCGGCTCCTACGCCAATCGCGACGGCTTCGATACCGTCGCCGGCGTGCCGGACAAGATCCTGTCGGCGCCGGTCCACGTCGTCGGCGACGGTACCAACTGGCTGGACGATTATCTCTTCGCCGTCCGCGAAAACCGCATCCTCAAGAAAAAGGTCGCGCTGCTGCAGCAGGACCATGATCGCATGGTCGAGCTCCAGGACGTCAATTCGCGCTACGAAAAGCTGCTCAATCTGCGCACCGAGCCGCCGGTCGAAACCGTGACGGCGCGCTCCGTTGCCGTGTCGCGCGGGCCGTTTTCCAACAACCGCCTGATCGATGCCGGCGCCAACAAGAAGATCTCTTTCGGCTATCCCGTCATCACCGACCAGGGGCTGGTCGGCCGCGTTGTAGGCGTCTCGCCCGACGTGTCACGCGTCCTGATGGTCACCGACGTTACCAGCAAGGTTCCGGTCATGATGCTGCGCTCCGACGGCCGCGCCATGATGGACGGCGACGGCGGCGGCTATCCCAAGCTCGACTGGGTGCGTGGCAAGGACAGCGTCCGCGTCGGCGACCAGATATTGACCTCCGGCGACGGTGGCGTCTTCCCGCGCGGCCTGCCGGTTGGCGAAGCGGTCAAGGGCGTCGATGGCGTGTGGCGTGTTCGCCTCTATTCGAACCGTTCGGCGATCGACTTCGTCAAGGTCCTGTTGTTCCACGATTTCTCGCAGCTCCCCAATGCCGACGCCCTGCTACGCAGCCCGCCGGTCAGCGACATCCTGCCGCCGCCGCCCATGCCGGCGGTCCAGACGGGGACATCTTCAACCACGTCGTCTTCGGCTGCGGCTTCCGCCAGTTCGGGCGCTGCGGTGAAGACCACGACGCCCGCCGCCGCCGGCGCGTCATCGTCAACCGTGGCCAAGCCGCCGGTAAAGCCCAAGCCCAAACCCGTTACGCCCAAACCCACTACGTCCAAGCCTGTTGAACCCGCTGCCACCCCAGCGTCCGCCTCGACGCCCGAGCTCAAGCCGTTCACCCCGCCCGCCACTTCTTCCAGCGTAGGGGGCAAGCGATGAAAACGCCTTTTGGCGGGTTCGGCGGCGGAGGACTCAGCAGTGGAGGGACGGGCAGTGCCGTTAATCGCGGCCTGCGCGGCGGCATGGCGTCGAAAATCATCGGTCCGTGGGATTGGATCATCGCTCCGGCCCTGCTCAGTATCGTTCTAACCATCGTTCTTGCCACGGCTTTCCAGCCTTTCGGCTTCTATTTGCCCGAGCCGGTATCGCCCCTGATCCTGGCCTTCGCCTGGCCCCTGATCCGTCCGTCCTATTTCGCGCCCTTCGCCCTGGCGGCACTGGGCCTGTTCCTCGACTTCTTCTGGGGGGCGCCGGTCGGCTTCTGGACGCTCAGCCTCATGCTGGTCTATGCCGTTATCGTTCTGGTGCGCACCTGGATCATCGGCCAGGAATGGATCGTCGTCTTCGGCTGCTTCCTGCTGACCGAACTGATCTTCTTTACCTTCGCCTCGATCCTGATGACACTCGACGCCGGCGCCGTGCCACGCCTGTGGGGTGTGTTCGAACAGGCGTTTGCCACCGCTCTGCTGTTCCCTTACATCCTCTATCTGCTTGAAAAGTACGTCCACAGCGACGTGCGGTTCAGTTAGGAAGGGAGGAGCAAATGGCCGAACCTTCCATCGTCTTTACCGATGTCAATGAACGCCAGGGCATGTTCACCCGGCGCGCCTTTCTCATGGGCGGCACCGTGGCCTTCGGCCTGTTCGCCCTGACCGGGCGCCTAGCCCATCTCCAGATCATCCAGGGCGGAAAATACCAGACCCTGGCCACCGCCAACCAGTTTAACTTTCGTTTGATCCCGCCGCCGCGCGGTAATATCCTCGACCGTAACGGCAAGCTGATCGCCGGCAACCGGCCGTCTTTCCGCGTCATGATCGAAGCCAACGAAGTCTCGAACATCGACGACACCCTGAACCAGCTGACCTATATCCTGCCGCAGACCGTGACCTCACGCCGCCGCATCCTGCGTGATATCAATCAGAACGAACGTTCGATCCCGACCATCGTCGCCGCCGACCTCAACTGGGAAGACTTTTCCAAGGTCAGTCTCTACGCCAACGATATCCCGGGCGTCGTCGCCGACATGAACGAACAGCGCGCCTATTATTACGGCGGCGCCTTCAGCCATGTCGTCGGCTATGTCTCCAAGGTATCGCAGAAGGATCTCGACGCCGAAACCGCGGATGACAGCGACTCCAAGCTGCTGCACGACCCCAGTTTCCGCATCGGCAAACAGGGCATCGAAAAAGCCTACGAACAGGAGCTGCGCGGCAAGGCCGGCGGCAAGAAGGTCGAAGTCGACGCCATGGGCAAGGTCGTCAAGGTCGACCTCGACGGCTCGGTGCCGGCGACGCCAGGGGCGGAAATCGTCCTCAATCTCGACGCCGATATCCAGCAGCGCGCCATCGAAGTCTTCGGCGAGGAGTCGGGCTCGGCGGTCATGATGAACATCCATACCGGCGAAGTCCTGTGCATGACCTCGTCGCCGGGCTTCGATCCCAACCTGTTCGTCTCGGGCATCTCGTCGGACGTCTATAAGCTATATTCCGGCTACGATCACCAACCCCTGCTCGACAAGGCCTTGTCGGCGACCTATCCGCCCGGCTCGACCTTCAAGACCATGGTCGCCCTGGCCGCCCTGGAAAACGGCTACGACCCGAAGACCACCCACACCTGCAACGGCGTCTTTCCCTTCGGCAACCACGTTTTCCACTGCGATTCCAGCCACGGCACGCTCGATCTGCACCGCGCCATCGTCACGTCGTGCGACGTCTATTTCTACCAATGCGCCCTGGCCGTCGGTCCCGACAAGATCGCCGAAACCGCACGCAATTTCGGCCTTGGGCAACTCTTCGACATCGGTATCGATGGCCAAAAGCGTGGCGTCGTGCCGGACAAGGCGTGGAAAAAGAAGTATTTCGAAAAGCGCCAACCGGATAATGTGCGCTGGCTGCCGGGTGAAACGCCGTCTATGGGCATCGGCCAGGGCTTCACCAATGTCAATGCCCTGCAAAACTGCGTCATGGTCGCCCGCCTCGCCAATGGCCGCAAGGCGGTCATGCCGAAACTGGTCAAATCGATCGGCGGCAAGGACGTTGCCTATCCTGAATTCGAAAACTTGCCGGCGAATTTTGCCAATGTCGATTTCGTCCGTGCGGCTATGGCCGACGTTGTCGCCGCCTCCGGCGGCACCGCCGCGCGCGCCGGCCAACTCAATCTCGGCCCCATTATGATGGCCGGGAAGACTGGCACGGCCCAGGCGCACACCATTACCGGCGGCTCACGCGCTACCTTGCACCTCGATTGGGAGAAGCGCGACCACGCCTGGTTCGTCGCCTTCGCTCCGGCCGACAATCCCAAATACGCCATGAGCGTCATCGTCCAGCACGGCGGTTGGGGCGCCTCGGCGGCCGTGCCCAAGGCACGCGAGCTGATGCGCCTGGCCCTGATCAAGGACCCGGAAATCCAAAAACGCATCGTTGGCCCGGTGACCGACACCTTCAACGCCACCGAACTGAATAAAGAAGAGGCCTCGGTCGCGGCGGCGGGCCCGATCGATGTCCCCATCGACCCGACCGACGCCAACGGCGCTCCCGCGCCCGTTCCAACTCTACCGACAGGGAACTGACCCATGGTTGACAGCGCCCTTTCACGCCCCGGACAACGCGAACGCTACGACAGCAAGCTCCTTCAGATCGACTGGGTGTTCGTGTCGCTGCTCGTCGTCCTGACCGGCATAGGCATATTGATCCTCTACAGCGCCGACGGCATGAAGTGGGATCCCTGGGCCTATAAGCAGCTGATTACCTTTGCCCTGTGCGTCGCCTGGATGCTGGGCCTGGCCTTGCTCGACCTGCGCGTATGGCTCGAACTCAGCTACTATATCTACGGCTTTTCGCTGCTATTGCTGATCGCTGTCATGTTGGGCGGCTCGATCCACATGGGCGCGCGGCGCTGGCTGGATATCGGCCCGATTGCGGTCCAACCCTCTGAATTCATGAAGCTGGCCATCGTCCTGGCCCTGGCGCGCTTCTACCACGAATGCTCCGCCAAGGACGCCAGCTGGTCGTGGAAACTGCTGATCCCGTGCGCGCTCATCGGCATGCCGGTCCTGCTGGTCATGAAACAGCCGGACCTCGGCACCGCCGTGCTGATCGCTCTGACCGGCCTGACCGTCATGATCCTGGCCGGCTTGAACAGGTGGGTGCTTGCCGCCGGCGCCATCATCGCGCCGATCGCCGGGTTTCTCGTCTTCACCTTCGCCATGCACGACTATCAGCGTGAACGCATCCTGACCTTCCTGCACCCGGAAGCCGACCCGTCCGGCGCCGGTTACCACATTCTCCAATCTAAGATCGCCATGGGCTCGGGCGGCCTCCTGGGCAAGGGGCTTGGCCTCGGCTCGCAATCCCAGCTCAACTTCCTGCCGGAAAAGCACACTGACTTCATCATGTCGGCGGTATGCGAAGAACTGGGCTTCGCCGGCGGCTTCATGGTCTTCCTGCTCTACGGCCTGATCATCCTGATGGCGCTGCGCATGGCGGCCCTGTCGCACTCGCACTACGGCCGCTTGGCCGCCGCCGGCGCCACCGCGACCTTTGCCCTCTATGTCCTGATCAACGGTGCCATGGTCATGGGCCTGTTCCCGGTCGTCGGCGTTCCCATGCCTCTGGTCTCCTACGGCGGCTCGGCCATGCTCATGGTCATGACCGGCTTCGGTCTCGTCCTCGGTGTCAAGGTTCACCGCTATCAGGAATTGCCCCGCCAAGCCTCCATTTTCGCCCGCTTCGAGTGAAAGCCAGGTCTTTGGCGATCTGCGTCGCAGTCTCGCTTGCAGGTACAATAGTACCTGCGACGCGCGCCGGCTAGCATCTCATCCAAATCTCTGGCTTTCACGCGCCAGCGCTGGAGACCATCTCCTCCCTTGCGAGCCTTCTTCAGGCGATGCGGGGGAGGTGGCGCGGCTCTCGCGCTCTTGGGCGCGAAGTCCGCGACGGAGGGGGCCTCTGAATTCACTCCGAATGCGATATAAGGTCGTTTTCACTGCGTCCGTGTAGCGGTAATATACAGCCTGTTATATTCAGCAAAATTTCTATTCGGAGTGCCGATTTTCTCGGAATTCGGCCCAAACTACTCCGAATCTCGCCGGCTACTTCGCCAATAGCCCCAAGGCGTCGTCCGCAGCTGAAACCAGGCCTTCCAATATGCCCGGATCGCTCGACGAATGGCCGGCCTTCTTGATCAGGTTGAACTTGGCTTCGGGCCATTTTTCATGCAGCGCCCAGGCTGTCGCCATCGGCGTCACGACGTCATAACGCCCCTGGACGATCCAGCCCGGAATATGGCGGATGCGGTCTATATTGTCCAAAACCCAGGTGTCGCTCTCGAAGAAGCCGCCGTTCGTGAAATACCAGCTTTCGATGCGCGCGAACGCCAGGGCGAATTCCGGATCGGAGAATTTCGACGCCGCCTCGCTGGGCCCTTCGATCGACAGGGTGTCCCCCTCCCAACCGCTCCACGCCAAAGCGCAACGCCGCGACTCGGCCTTGTCCGGCCCGTTCAGCCGCTTGGCATAGGCGGCCATCAGGTCGCCGCGTTCGGCCTCGGGAATCGGGGCGATAAACTTCTTCCAGATGTCGGGATAGACGTGGCTGGCGCCCTCCTGATAGAACCAACTTAGCTCCGACTTGCGCACCAGGAAGATGCCGCGCAGAATCAATCCCAGGCAACGATCCGGGTGGGTGAGGGCATAGGCCAGGGCCAGGGTCGAACCCCACGAACCGCCGAATACCACCCATTGTTTGATGCCCAGGCGCTCGCGCAGGGCCTCGATGTCGCGCACCAGGTCCCAGGTCGTATTGTCGGCCAGCGAAATGTCTTCCGAGGCATGCGGCGTCGACTTGCCGCAACCGCGCTGGTCGAACAAAACGGCGCGATAGCCGTCGGGATTGAAATAACAACGCAGGTTGGGCGAACAGCCGCCGCCCGGTCCGCCATGGAGAACGACGACCGGAACGCCCGCCGGATTGCCGCATTGTTCGTAATAGATGCGATGCTTGCCGCCCGTCGGCATATGGCCGCTGTCATAGGGCTCGATATCGGGATAAAGTCCGCGGGACGGCTGCGGCTTTGAATTGATAGAATCGGTCATGGTCTCTAGGTAAATACAGGCGGCTGAATATGCCGATCATCTAAGCCCCAAAATGTCCAAACTCACAACCGTTTTTAGGCTCACGACTCCGTTCCGCCAGGCGGTGTTCTATACCCTGCTGTTCGCCGGCACGGGCGCCTCCTTGCCATTTATGCCGCTATGGTTGAAGACGCACGGCATGACGTCCGGGCAGATCGGACTGATCCTGGCGGTGCCCTTGCTGTTGCGCGCGGTGACCGGGCCGCTCAGCGGGGTGTGGGCCGACCGCTTCACCCTTTACCGCACACCGATCATGATCCTGGCGGCGGGCGGCGCCAGCTTCTATCTCCTGATCAATCTCGGCACGGCCTTCCCGCCGGTCCGGTTCGCCGCCTATCTTGTGCTGTTTACCCTGGGTTTTAGTTGCGTCAACGCGGCCTCGCCGCTGATCGATGCCATGACCCTACAATTGGCAAGGCGCGACAGTTTCGCCTACGCCATTCCGCGCGCCGCCGGTTCGGCCGCCTTTATCGTCACCAATATCATCCTGGGCTTCCTGCTGGTCTTCCTGCCCTCGGACGCTATCGTCATTTGGATGATCGTCGCCGCCCTGGCGGCGGCGTTCGGCGCCCGTTACCTCCTGGGCGCCGAAGCCCGTGTCGACGCGCCTCTTGGTGATCAACCGCGGCCTTCCGGCCTGACGCGCGTCCTCTTCCTGATGCGCAACAAAGGCTTCGTCCTGCTGGTCATCGCCGTCGGCTGCATGCAGGCGGCCCATAGCTTCTATTACGCCTTCTCGACCATCATCTGGAAGGAACGCGGCCTGTCGTCCTCGACCTGCGGTTACCTGTGGGCGACAGGCGTTGCCTGCGAAATCGCCTTCATGGCGTTCGGCGAAGGCCTGCGCCGGCGCCTGGGACCCTGGCGGCTGCTGATCCTGGCCGGCCTCTGCGGTATCGTACGCTGGACCGCCATGATGGCCCTGCCGCCGGTCTGGCTGTTGTGGCCGCTGCAATTGCTGCACGCCATGACCTTCGCCGGAGCCTATCTCGCCGGCCTCGACCTCGTCCACCGCCTGACGCCGAAAGGCTATGAAGGCCTGGCCCAGACGCTCAATGCCGCCTATACCAGCGGGCTCATGCTGGGCATCGGCACCCTGGCCTCGGGTGCCGTCTATGCCGCCTTCGGCGCGCGTGGTTACGGCCTGATGTCGGGGATTGTCCTGGTAGGTCTTGCCAGCGCCGTCTGGCTCTATATCGAGCGCGACAAGTTGGTGGCTATCCCAACGGCCCATGATCTTGCCTCATAGGCCGTTGGCAGCGGGCAAGTGCCCGCCCGAGCCGTTGCGAGGAGCCATGCGGCGTTTGAGCTAAAAAAATACCAGCGATCATTCTTTATGATCGTTGGTATTAACCCCACAGTGCCGGCACCGGCGGATGCAGCATCGAGCCGGTAATCTCAAGCCCATGCTCGCGATCCTTCGCCAGCAATAACGGCCCGTCGAGATCGACGAATTCCACGCCCTGGGCCACGATCATCGCCGGCGCCATGCTGAGCGAGGTCGCCACCATGCAACCGACCATGATGCCGAGACCGGCGTCGAGAGCCGCCGCCTTGAGAGCTAACGCCTCGGTCAACCCGCCGGTCTTGTCGAGCTTGATATTGACGTGGCTGTAGAGCCGCGAACAGCGATCGAGTTCGGCGCGCGTATGTAGGCTTTCGTCGGCGCATAGCGGCACCGGGCTGTGATAGCCCTGCAATTGCTCGTCCTCACCGACCTTCAACGGCTGCTCGATCAGCTTGACGCCCAGGCGATGAAGCTCCGGCGCGATCTGCTGCAATTCCTCGAACGACAGGCCTTCATTGGCGTCGACGATCAACCGCGCGTGCGGTGCCTTGTTGCGGACGGCTTCGACCCGGTCGAGGTCATGGGCTCCGCCGATTTTCAGCTTCAGCATCGGCCTGCGGCCATTGACCGAGGCCTGGGCGCCCATGGCTTCGGGCGTATCGAGGCTGAGCGTATAGGCGGTCTTGAGAGGATCCAGCCGCTTCAGCCCGGCTGTCTGCCAGGCCGGGATGCCGGTGATCTTGGCGTTGAGGTCCCACAAAGCGCAGTCGACGGCGTTACGCGCCGCCCCGGCCGGCAGGATGTCGTAAAGCTCGCCGAAGCTCAGCTCGGTCTCGATCTTATGCCGCGCAGCCTCCAGATCGGCCAGCGACTGCTCCATGCTTTCGCCGTAACGCGGATAGGGGACGCTTTCACCGCGGCCTATATGGTTCTGGCCTTCGAGCTCGACATAGAGGACATGGGCCTCGGTCTTTGATCCGCGCGCAATGGTAAAGCGCCCGGCAATCGGGAAAGTATCGGCGCGGGTGGTGAGTCTCATATCAGGTCGCTGATGGCGGCATCGAGCAGGAGATAGGCGCGGCCGGTATCATTGGCCAATATCTCGGTCAGGGCGCGCGACGGGTCCTTCGACATCAGGGCGATATTGATCTGCTGGTCGTAGAAGGTGGCGAAGTCGTTGGCCTGCTGGCGCAGATTGACGTCGGAGACCAGGCGCCGCGTCAGGCGGCGGATGGCGGCCGGCGCCACGCGGCGGATGACCATGCGGGCGCCTTCATTGTCCTCGGCCATAATCGCGGAGACGGTTTCCTCGATGCGGCCGCGGCTGAGCAGGGCGGCGGCGTCGACACCCATGGCGTTGACCTCGTTGATCATGACGGCGTCGAGGCTATCGAATTCGGCGTCGAACGGCGGCTCGACCTCCTGGGCCGGCGGCTCATAGGTACGGACATTGGGCTGGGCTTCGGCGACGTTGTGGTTGCCGCCTTCCATGCCGTTCAGCAGGTCGCGCCACGACCAGCCGTCGGGCGTCTTTTGCGGGCTGGGTGCAGCCGGGCGTGCCGGTTGGGGGGCAGGCTGACTCAATGGCTGAGCCGCTGGTTGCGGGCCGGGCGAGGGACGCGTTTCGCTGCCCAGCGGCGACAGACGCAGGCGCGAATCGGCGGCCTGGCGCGGCGCCGCCTGGCTTGGGGCCGGCGTGGGGGTCGGCCGCGGCATAACGGGGGCGGGCGTCACCTCGCGGCGAGGCGTGGTGATGGTGCGGCCGTAATCGCGGTCGCGGAAGGTGTCGGCGCCGGCAGCGGCGGACGAAGACAAAGGCGTCTCGCCGGAAATCACGCCCATCAGCCGGACGGCTTCGTTGAGCATTTCGTAATTGCGTTTGACGCGGTCCTGGAAGGCCAGGTCGACGGCTTCGGTTTCGAGCGTCGCCTTCTTCGCCGCCGCCGTCATCGCCGCCAAACCGTCCTCGACGGCCTTGCGGATATCGTGCAGGCGATCCTGGGCCATCAGCGGCAATTGGTCGGCGCTCTGGGTCAGTTCCGTCAGGGCCTGGTTGACCTCATCGATCGTTTGACGCGTATGGGCGAAGCTCTGATCGAGCTTTTCGGCCGTCTGGTCGCCGGCTTCGTTGATCAGTTCGGCCGAATCCTCGATCAGGCGGCGCGCTGCGTTGAAGCGCGAATCGAAGACCTCGTCGGCCTTCTTGCTGGCTTCGAAGATCGTTTCATTGAGGCGGTCGACGCGGGCTTGCGCCGTCTGCGCCGCCAAATCGGCGGCTCGCTTGGCGTCGGCGGCGGCCACGGTCAATTGCTCCAGCGAACGCCGGGTCTCGTCGATCAGGTCGTCGCGGGCGTCGGCCGCCATGATCGAAATGTTCGACAGCGTGGCGTGGATGCGCGTCTCGAAGGCGGTGCGCTCGTTTTCGGCGGCGCCGTTGAGCGCGCTGAAATTCTCCTGGGCCGACAGGACGATGTCACGCAGGACGTCGATGCCGCGCGCCGAGGTCTCGCCGAGATCGACTGTGGCGACACGAGTGATCGACAGGGCTTCGGTCAGTTGCGCGCGCTGGTTTTCGATATGAACGGCGAAGTCTTCCTGGTCTGCACGCAGGCTGAGCGCCGCCGACACCAGGCCGGCGCGTTGTTGCGACAGGCCTTCTTCGACCGAACGGATCTGGTCGGACACGCCCGAACCGGCCGTTTCCAGGCGTTGCGTCTGGCGATCGAGGTCTTCGCTGACCCGGCGGGCGGTATCCGATACGTCGGAGGCAGCGCTCATCATTTCGGACGCGGTCGATGCCAAAGACGCCTCGGCTTCGCGCAATTGGGTTTGCGCCAGGTCCGAAGCGTCGGCGACCATGCGCGCCTGACGATCGACGGTTTCGATAATGCCGGTCGTCTGGATGCTCAGCGACGAACTGACCTGGCCGATGGCCTCGCGTTCGTGCTCCAGCGAGCGCGTGATCGCCTGGGTGGCGGCGCGCGCGATCTGGGCCGCGTCCTGGAGGCGGTCGGTTTCGCTCTTCAGCTTGTTGCTCAGTTCGGTAACATCGGCATGGGCCAGGCGCACGGCGCGTACGGCGTGGTCGACCTGGCTGCGCAGGGCCTCGACCAGGGCGGCGGTTTCCGTGGCCGCCGAGGCCGCCGGAGCCAGCATAGCGTCGGCCAGGGCCGCGGTGCGTTGCGATTGCCGCGCCAAGGCGGCGGCATTGCGCAAGGCAAAGGCCGAGGCGAAGATCAGGGCAACCGGGAACAGGGCCAGGCAGGCGACGACCGCCAGGTTGAAGGGTTTGAGCGCAAAGGCGCCGATATCGCCCTGCGCACCCAGGATGAAGGCGGCGAGCGCGCAGGCCGGCAGCAGGCTGACCACGGTGACGGCGCCCCAGAAGATGCCGGGCGAGGTGCCGGTCGCCTTCATCACGCCTTCGGGTTCGACCTTCAGGGTGCTGAGGTCGCGGCGCGGGCTCTCATTGTCCTTGGCTTTTTTCGGCGTCTTGGCCTGGGTGGTGCGCGCCGGCGGCGTCACCTCCGGCGGCGGCGTGAAATGCAGGGCAGGCTCGGGCTTGGTTTCTGGAATGTCGAAATCGCTCGCCGTTTCATTCCCGGCCGTTTCAGGTTGCGCTTCGGCCGTCGCCGAGGTGAGGGGCGCATCGAGAATATCCTCGGCCGCGTCTTCGGTCGTTTCTTCGCTCACGGTTTCCCGCCCAGTCTTGCTCTGGCTCTTCAATTTGGGCTCGGTCAAATTCAGCGGTGGGCGTCGTGATCTCATTCAAACAATCCTGTGACCCGAATTCTTTCGGCGATCCGGGAGCCAGGCACAGTTCTCCCATCGCGCGAAAGCTAGCCTTAACGGACTTTTTTAGCAAAGGATTTTGTCAGATGACGGCGTGAATCTCTGGCCGCTTCTTTGGCCGCTTCGTCAGGCGCTGTGGCGGTCGGCGGGCGGTTGCGCCATCACCGGTTCGGCAGGGGTTGCGGCGTCCTCGGGACGGGCGACCGGGTTATCTTCCGAATCCGGCTTCATAGCGTCCGGACTCCCCGCATCTGGACTTATCGTGCTTTCGCTGTGGCTTTGGGCGACGACGGGCGCAGGGGTCGGCATATCGCCCAGGGCAGTGCCATCGGACGCGCCGAAATGCTGGAAGGCGGCTGCCATCAGGAAGACGATGAAGGCGCAGATCATGTCAAAAAAGGATGACATTGCCGGGGTTCCGCTGCTGGGGAGATGACGAATCAGGTGCACGCAACGCGCGGCCGCCACCGCAATCGCAGCATTGCCTGAGGACTTTGGAGGTTGCAATGGAAACGGTTAACCGCCCGCGGATTTGGCTTCCCTTGCGGCAATTTCGCCACGGGGTTTATTCGGTTGCTGGACCGTAGCGATTATCGCTTGGGCGACCCTCGGCGCTCAAATTCCACGCCACGAAAATATTGTACAGCACCAGCAGGCAGGCCAGGCCGAAGCCGATGCCCTTGTAGAAAAAGACCTGGACATAGGGCTCCAGCAGGCCGGGCAGATTATAGATCAGCGACCAGAATCCGCCGGCATAGAGAATCTTGACCACGGCGTAACCGGCGTAATAGAGAGCGACCAAGCTGAACGCCATGACGGGAAAATAGAGGATCCCCGACAAGCCGCGATCGTGCAGGCGCCGGATCGACAGCTGGGCATAACGGTATTGCAGGTAGAGCAGGGTCGCCATGACCACGGCGGCGACCACGCCGGTGATATAGACGTGACTGCGGGTGAAGTTGAAAATGACAAGAACGACGGCAACGATGGCGACCAGCATGCTGAAGCTCATCCAGCCCGTGGCTTCCTTATAGGCGCGGCGTCCCAGCCGTCCCCGCGTATTCCATGCCAGACTGATCATCCCGTCCCTCCACGCGTTCTGTTAACCAGTTTAGGGCCGCAACGGCGTTATGTAAACTCTTGCTTCGGGGCATTTGCGTGCCGGCGGGCTGTGCTTTAAGACCATGCATCTTAATCCCTGGATCCACCATGACCTGCCCGCCCGTCGCCAGCCGCACAGATGTCACGCTCGGTACCCTGGCGGAGGCCGTGGCGGGCCTCGATAAGCCGGTTATTTTCAAAGGTGTCGCGGCTTCATGGCCGATCGTCGCCGCCGCGGAAACCGCATCCGGCCTGATCGATTACCTGAAGGCGCGCGACAACGGCAAGCCGGCCACGACCTTTCGCCAAACGCCCGAAGGCGACGGCAAGTTTTTCTACGGCAACGACCAGAAAACCCTGAACTTCGCCCGCGCCGCCATACCCATGAGCCTGACGCTGGACCGTTTGCGCAGCCTGTTCGGCCAAGCCGGCGCCGAGCACATCTATATCCAGTCGGCGCCGCTGAACGAGCACTTGCCGGCGGCGAAAGCCGAGAATGTCCTGCCCGGCATCGCCGCAGAGCCGCGCATCTGGATCGGCAATCGTTCGACCACCCAGGTCCATTTCGATCTTTATGACAATCTCGCCTGCATGGTCGGCGGCCATAAGCGCTTTATCCTGTTCCCGCCGGATCAGACGAAGAACCTCTATATGGGGCCGTTCGACACCACGATTTCCGGCGTGCCGACGGCCATGGTCAACCTCGAAAACCCCGATTTTGCGGTCCATCCGCGGTTCCGGGAGGCGCTGGAGACCGCGACCGTCGCTGATCTCGAACCGGGCGATGTCCTGTTCATTCCCTATATGTGGTGGCACCACGTCGTCTCGGACGGCGACTTCAATGTCCAGATCAACTACTGGTGGGACCCGGCCGTTGCCGCCACGGGCCAGCCGATGCAGGTCCTGATCCATGCCATGCTGTCCCTGCGTGACTTACCGTCCAACCAGAATGCCGCCTGGAGGGCGATGTTCGACCACTTCGTCTTCCACCAAAGCGATCCGATCACCGATCACCTGTTGCCCGAGGTGCGCGGCATCCAGGGCGATCTGACGCCCGAGCAGCGCGCGGCCATCCGCCGCCAGCTCGGCAAGACTATGCAGGATTAGCCTTCGAGGTTATGGGCCTGGGGGCGAGCGTCGGCAACAGTGCGGCGGCCATAACGATTTTCACCTTTGGTGCCGGGGATAAACAGCAGCAAGAGACTGAAAACGACGACGACGGCCATCAAGCTGTTATCTATGGTCGTGATGTTCTGGCTCAGTGCCGGCGGCAGCAGGGCAGGCGGAGTGAAACCGACATAGAGGGTAAAGACCAGTTCGACAAAGCTGAAAAGGGCAAGAACCGCCGGCAGATTGAGATCGTGCAGACGCTTGGCGCTCACGCAAAACTGACCATAGGCCAGAGGCGCCGTCAGGACGATCTGAATGAGGACGACGACCGGCGCGGGCAGGCCATTGAACATGCCCATGATCGTGCTGATGGCAAATCCAAGACACACGCCGAATATGGCCACCAGCATGCCACCCACCAGGAAGTCCATGCGATTGATACTTCCGCGGGGATGGAAAAGGTCTTTCAAAGCCAACCTGCCCATGATTGCTCTCCTGTTCAGCGTATAGATGGAAACGGTTTAATCATCACTTCCAACCGTCGGAAGGTGTATAAAGCGGGTCTTCGCCGTAACGATTGTCACCACGCTCCCCCGGCGCCAGCAGGAGATAGGCGCCGAAGCCGATGTTGGCGTCCCGTGCCAACTCATTCAAACCTTTCTCCAGGATATCCAGCCATTCGGGCGCAGCGCCGACTTGGCTTACAATTCCAGCAACCAGTCCCACCGGCATGCCGATGATGAAAACCAGCGCGATAGCCGCCGGCAGCCCCAGATCGTGGAGTCTCTTCGCGTGCAGGCAAAAAATGCAATAGGCGAGCGCGAGCATGACGAGGCCGCTTACCAACCACATTGCTACATTACTGCCGGACCCGTGACGGGTCGAGAATGACCAATCGCGCAAAGCCAAGCCGATTGGCAGCAGGAAAAAAAACGTTAGAGCGAAATAGACAACAAGACTGGCAAAATAGGATTTGCGGCACAGGCGCCCGTAAGGACTGAGCCATTGCTGCCACGCTGGAAAAAGTACGGCAAAGTTCATCTGAGTCCCCCTGTGTAGAGGTCAGCAGACCGCAATCACCAGGCGAAGTCAATCAGCGTCCGTTATGGCGTTCGCGCAGAACGTCCAGCACGGCCTCAAGCGTCGTTTCGCGCGCCATCAACAGCACGCTGAGGTGATAGAGCAGGTCGGCCGCTTCATTATGCAGTTCGTCGAGATCGCCCGCCCGGCCGGCCAAGGCGGTTTCCAGCCCTTCCTCGCCGACCTTTTGCGCGATCTTGGCGACACCCTTGGCCATCAGCCGCGCCGTATAGCTGTCGGCCGGCGGCGCCTTGGCGCGCTCCTTCACGACTGCGGCGAGATGGCCCATGAAACCGATACCGGGCGCCGTCTCCGTGCCGAAACACGAGGTCGTCTTGGTGTGGCAGGTCGGACCATTCGGCCGGGCATAGACCAGAAGGGAATCCTCATCACAGTCCGTCAGGATATAGCTGAGTTCCAGGGTGTCGCCCGAGGTTTCGCCCTTGCGCCACAACCGGTCTTTCGAGCGCGAAAAGAAGGTCACGAGCCCGCCCTTCAAGGTCGCGGTCAGGGCCTCGGCGTTCATATAGCCCAGCATCAGGACCTGCAGGGTATCGGCATGCTGCACGATCGCCGGCACCAGGCCGTCGCCCTTGGTGAAGTCGATCCGCGCCACATCGGCAACGGTCAGCGGATTGGGCAGGTGATGGGCTTCGGGCATTAGAAACTCTTTTATTGTGCTTTGGCTTGCGACAAGGACCCCACCACCACGAGCCATTCAGGACTGCATCGACTCGGAGTCGGCTCGCGGTCCCCCTCCCCGGCAAGCGGGGAGGTTCACAGTCTCCTTGATCCTCCCCGCTTGC